>PDOP01000021.1 GCA_002749205.1 Treponema sp.
GTCTATACTTTTTTTTGCCCCTGATTTAAGAAGCAATCTTCGAGAGGAAGGAGAAGCATTGCTGAAATTTATTAAAAAGCAAAAAAAAGATTATGCGGTACTAGCGGGTTGGATTTCCTTAATAAATTTTTGATTTTTTTTAAATTTGCTTGCCTATTTTCATTTTTTTTTGTATTATATACCTACTTTCAAATATAACAGAGCCACTTGCAAAAGTCGGTTACTTTAGCAAGTAGCTTTTAAATAAGCTCATTTCATTGCGCTTTTTGGTATATTTTGGAAGAAATTGCAAAACTCGTCTGACTTTTGCAATTTCCGCAACAACTAATTAGATAATTAAGGAGTTTTTAAAATGGCTAAACAGTTATTGTTTAATGAAGAAGCAAGAAAAAAATTGCTTTCCGGTGTTGATCAAATTTCGAGTGCCGTCAAGGTTACATTGGGACCTAAGGGCAGAAATGTTTTGATTGAAAAGAGCTATGGAGCGCCAACAGTTACAAAAGACGGTGTTTCGGTTGCTCGCGAGGTCGAATTAGAAGACCCGTTCGAAAATATGGGAGCACAGCTTCTCAGAGAGGTTGCTTCAAAAACCAACGATGTTGCAGGTGACGGAACAACTACCGCAACTGTTTTGGCTTATTCAATGGTAAAAGAAGGCTTAAAAGCCGTTGCAGCCGGTATGACCCCACTTGAGTTAAAAAGAGGTATGGACAAAGCCGTTCGCATTGCTGTTGAAGAAATCAAAAAGAATTCAAAAGAAATCAAAGGCTCTGGCGAAGTAGCTCATGTTGCTTCCGTTTCGGCAAACAACGATGTGGAAATAGGTAAAATTTTGGCTGATGCAATCGAAAAAGTCGGAAAAGACGGTGTTATCGATGTTCAGGAAGCCAAAACAATGGACACTACAACCGAATTTGTTGAAGGTATGCAATTCGACAGAGGATATATTTCACCTTATTTTGTAACAGACCGAGACAGAATGGAAACTGTTTTTGAAAATGCCCATATATTGATTTACGACAAAACAATTTCTACAATGAAAGACTTACTGCCATTACTTGAAAAAGTTGCACAATCAGGTCGCCAGCTTTTAATCATTGCAGAAGATGTTGACGGTGAAGCTCTTGCAACATTGATTGTCAACAATCTTCGTGGTGCCCTGAAAACATGTGCAATCAAAGCACCGGGCTTTGGCGACAGACGAAAGGAAATGCTTGAAGACATTGCGGTTTTAACAGGCGGACAGGTTATTTCCGAAACACTCGGCTTAAAACTTGAAAACGCAACAATTGATATGCTCGGTGAAGCAAAAACCGTTAAAATCGACAAAGAAAACACAATGATTATTGACGGTGGCGGCAAACAAAAAGACATAAAAGAAAGAATTTCTCAAATTAAAGCTCAGCTTGCATCAACCGACTCAGAATACGATGCCGAAAAACTGAGAGAAAGACAGGCAAAACTTTCAGGCGGTGTTGCCGTTATCAAAATTGGGGCTGTAACTGAAGTTGAAATGAAAGAAAAGAAACATCGTGTTGAAGATGCTCTTTCTGCAACCAGAGCCGCAATTGAAGAAGGAATTGTCGCAGGCGGCGGTTTAGCCTTAATCCAAGCGGCAATTGCTTTAGACAAAGCAGACCATTCAGAGCTTACAGAAGACGAAAAAGTTGGCTTTAAAATCGTTAAACGGGCACTTGAAGAGCCAATTCGACAGATTTCCGAAAATGCCGGTCTTGATGGTGCCGTAATCGCAGAAAAAGCAAAAGAAAAGAAAGGTATTGGATTTGACGCTTCAAGCATGGAATGGGTAGATATGATTAAATCAGGTATTATTGACCCTGCAAAAGTTACCCGCTCTGCATTACAAAATGCTTCATCTGTTGCAGGATTGCTTTTAACAACAGAATGTGCTATTACAAACATTCCCGAAAAAAATCCTCCTGCAATGCCTGCCGCACCTGATATGGGCGGAATGTACTAATTTTTAAAAAAATTATTACGCAAAAAGCTCTGCGGTTTTAACTGCAGAGCTTTTTTTTATTTAGTGTTTAGCGCTAAAATACGGCTAATAAATAACACCGTAAATTAAATTTGTTTTACAGTCGGTTTTTAATGTTACGGATTTTTTCATTCCGTCTATTTTGATAAACTGCATTTTTCCAATTTCGACTTCCTCATCATTAACCTTAACCGCACATTTTTTAGAATACGAAAACACCCAAAGTATGGAAGACTTCTTCAATTGAATTTTTTTCATTACCGCTTTTTCGGTATTCCATACCTTCATATAACCGCCTGCATTTCCTTTCAACATAAAATTAAAATCACGACACTTGCCCTTACCTACAATAGGAGTGTCCCCGTTAAATTCAAAGACTTCAAACGGCTCAAGTTCAACATAGTTTTCGTCATTAACAATAAGTGTGAGCTTTTTGTCAAGCGGACAAATAAATCTGTAAACATCAGGTAAAACCGAAAATGTCGATTCGTTTTTTTCAATCGTTGCACTGCTGACTCTTGCAACAAATTCTCTATTTTTGTACGACGCACCTTCTGGTAAAATAAAAATCTCTTCGGTTACCCCGCCTGTCCATTTTTCCGCTCGAAAATCAGCCTGTTTAATTTTTATTATGTTCATAGTAGCAACTCCTGTATATACAAACAAAAAACAATAATCAAGCGAATAAATTACAATGTTATGAGGTTCTTTTAATAAAAACAACAAAAATTATCTTATGTATGCAACATTCGTAAAGAAAATACATACTATGATATGATGTATACACAAAAACTTAAAATACAAACAAAACCCAATTTTAGAGAAAAACTGCTAAATTTAGGGGCAAACAACCTTACAGACCAAGAACTCATTGCTCTTCTATTGAGGACAGGGAATACTAAAAAAAATGTAATACAACTTTCCAAAGAGATTCTAATAACACTCGAAAACAGCAAAATAACGGATGCAGAATCTCAACTGCACAAAGTTTTCGGTATGGGGGAAAGTAAAATATGCACAATACTTGCGGCTCTTGAATTAGGCAGACGCTTTTTCGGAATAGCCGGGCAAAAAATCTCTCATCCGTCAGATATTGTCCCCTTATTGCGACATTACGCAAACCGAAAACAAGAAAATTTTATCTGTGTATCTTTAAGTGGTGCAAACGAAATAATTGCCACAAGGGTTGTTTCTATTGGAATTCTAACCAAGACTCTTGTTCACCCGCGTGAAGTCTTTGCTGACCCGCTTACGGACAGAGCCGCTGCAGTAATTGTAGCACACAACCACCCTTCAGGAACCCTACAGCCGTCACAAGAAGACATTGCATTAACAAAAAGGCTCGTCGATGCGGGAAAAATTCTAGGTATTCGGGTTTTAGACCATATAATACTTAATGCACTTGGCGAATATTACAGCTTTCTTGAAGAAGATATTTGTTTTGAAAGAAGTTCAAATTAGCCTAGATGAAAGTCAAGGCGTTTTTTTAAATTGTTTAAAAAAAATTATTAATATCCTTGAATTTCAAGTAAAAAAACAGTAAACTTAATTATTATTGGGAGGAATAAAATGGCGGTTAAATACAAATACTCAAGGCAAAGAGAAGAAATTTATAAAATACTTAAATCTACAAAAATACACCCCACCGCACAGTGGATTTACGAGCAAACAAAAAAGGAATTGCCTAATATCAGCTTAGGAACAGTTTACAGAAACCTAAACATTTTGATTGACCAAAAACGGATAACCGTCTTACACACTTGTGATGACTTTGACCATTACGAAGCAAATGTAATGCCGCATTATCATATTATTTGCCAAAAATGCAAAAAGATAGAGGATTTAGATACCGACAAGCTTCCTTCCGTAGACGGCAATATTATTTCGGCCGCTGAAGACGCATCCGGATATAAAATTACCAACAGGTCGTTCAGTTTTTTAGGTATATGTGCCGACTGTCAAGCAAAATCTTCAGGACAAACCGAAACCGATTGATGTACTTAATGCACATGTTTATGAGTTTAACAAAACTCATAAACATGTGCATTTCCTCTTTTTTCCGTAAGTTTGATTATTTCAAGTTTGCGTAAAAACCAAACAATGTAGTTTGCGTATTTTTTTGAACAAGATACTCTTACATCTTTCATCAAAAAAGAGGGGCGAAGCCTAACCTTTACCGGCATAATAAGCTCTTCAATATTTTTGATTTTTTGACTTCGGTTAATTTTTATCAATTTTTTGTCAATTATACGAGGTCTTTTTCGCCTGCTTCTACCCAATCCGTCATCAATTTTTATTGTTTCGGCATCTATATAAAGCAAATTCAGTGTGAGGTTTTTATGTCCGATTAGATAGTAAATACCCGTTATTTCCCGAAAAATTTGAAAAAACTCTCCGTGTTTGGGGCTTTTTCTATAGCTACGCTCAGAAGTGTCAGAATTGAGCATTCTTATAAAATTGTTTTCTATAATCGGATAAACGACTTCAATTTTATATTCCGGTAAAAATTTTTCAAGCTTTGTTCTTAGCCGGCTTATATTTGCAGTTTGAATTTCATAAATTTTAGTATTCTCACATAAAATATCACACACGGAGCCTTTAAGTAAAACTTCCTGCTTTGCATCTTTAGGCGTAAAATAATCTTTTAGAGCTTTATGCAAACTGCTTTCGTTGTAAGTTTCAATCACAATAATCCAAAAGCTCATTTGCGCTTAGCTGTTCTAAAACATAGAAGACAACTACCCTGCCCCGCTCTTCAAAGGTGCGTTTGCCTCCAACTTGATATGCAAGCATTCTGTTTGTTGGAAGCGGTATCGATAAAGGCTGTCCGTTCATATCCAACAAACTTGAAATTTGCACAGGCCTTTCAATTTCCTGTTTTTCACCGTTCGGAAACACCAAGTAATATTCATAATATGTCATACTTGATTATACTGTTTTTTTTATATTCATTCAATCGGTTTTTTACGGTATAAAAGCCACTTACAAAAGGTGAGTTCCTTTTGAAAGCCGCTCATAAAAACATTTGCCTGAAATTGAGTGAAAACTCTCAAGTGCTCACAGTGTTTTGATTATTTAAAACAGCCAAGCTTAAGCCGCGAAAAGGATAGTAGCGGAATTTTAATGCCGATTATTTGATTTCAGTAATAGCGGTTGAAGTGCAACGGAAAACGCTATTTGTTTCAAAAAGAAGAGGCGTTAAAATTAAAGCGGATAGCCCGTTTTTTGCATTGCGTTAATTTTGCTCATTTTTTTGTTATTTATATTTAAATTCGCAATGCAAAAATTCGCCCAATTTTTAGTCGAAAAATTTATGGTTTTAATAAATACAATTTTAACTATAAATGGAATTCGACCGAAGTATTTATTGATATGAAGGTTTTAATTTTTGATAAAAATGTTAGTTTTTTGACAATTATCAAGAAAAAATTATGCAATTTTGGGTTTGAAACAATTTTGGTTTATTCTCACGAGGATTTTTTTAAGATTTTTGAACGCAGTAAGCCGACTTTTATAATTTTCAACGAGGTTGTTTTTCAAAATGAAAGAAGAGAAGTTCTAAATCGCATCAAGAGAGTGCGGTGCTTTTTAATTTCATATTTACTTAATGCGAGGCCGGAAAATAAAATTGCATATGTTTACAAATGGCGTGCAGATTTCAGGCGAAGTCGCAGATTTAAAAAGGCTTCAAAAATGGTTTCACTTTTGATACAACTGTGTTTTTTACAAAGTGGTTACTATACATTTTTAAAAAACGCTCAAAAAAGCAGTTTACAAAATCTCAAGAATATAGCCAATGAATTTCCAAGCGAATTTACAAAGCCACTTACAAAAATGGCATATCGTATTTTATGCATTTTAAATGAAGCAAAAAATGAGGGCATAGCACCGGCGGAAATTGCAAACCGAATTTGGGGGAGCTGTTCAATTAAAAAGCTAAATTCTATCTATGTTCACATTTCGTATTTACGAAAGCAAATAAAGATATTTTTCAAAGGCAAGTACAGTATCATTAAAAAAAAGAGAAAATACAGACTAGTCCTTGCATAAAGGAGCCGTACTAAAACACAAGGCTTTTTACCATCAAACATTCGCAAAAAGCCTCGCATTTTTTTCAAACTCCCTATTTACGCATTATTTAAGAGTTTAAAACCGAGCTAATGCGCTCAAGAACTTTTTTGCGGTCAAGCGGTTTTACGATGTAGTTTTTTGCACCCAACAACAATGCTTTTTTTACAAGTTCTTCTTTTCCCAATGCACTAATCATAACAACTTTTGCATTCTTGTCAAATTCCATGATTTTTTCAAGTGCTGTTATGCCGTCCATTTTTGGCATTGTAATATCCATAGTTACAAGATCTACATTCGGACAAAGTGCCTTATAATTTTCAACGCCTGCAAGCCCATCAAGTGCAATCTCAACAACCTCGTAGCCTTCACTTGTTAATATTTGATTCAATTGTTTTGTAACAAAAATAGAATCATCTACAACTAAAACTTTATAAGGCGTTCCGTCTTTTTTTGTGCCACCGGGTACTACTCCCTCAGTAGGTACATCCTGTTTTGAAATCATAAATATTTCTCCTTTAATCTATGCTCTATCACGAACGGCAACATTAATTTCAATTCGACCTTGTTCGGTTCCCATCGGTACAATCAAGGCTTCCATATCTGTGTTTGAAATCTCCATATTCTCTCCGGTAAAAAGTGCCGGTGGAGTCAAGTCAAACTTGAAACCTAAATCATGCAGCTTAGTTACAGCTTGAGCAGTAATAAGATTTGCAAGCTCCGTAATTGTTGCTCTTGCAAGCTCATCAAATTTTTCCAGCTCCTCGTTATTCATGGCAGAAGCAATTTTCAAAGCAGTCTCCAAAGTCATATCAAAGATAACACGACCTTCAACATCTCCTGCCAATCCTACAATCGCTGCAACACCCATCACAGGCATACAACTGGACTTTAAGTACAAGTCTCCACGCTCAATTTCTCCACCCAACACCTGAGACAGGACATTGTAGGCGGCTTCCGTAAATGGGTTGATATACTCTACACGCATTTATTCCTCCTTAATTGGTTTATTCTTTGCTGAAGAATATTATATCATTTTCTATAAATCTTGACCAGCCCTGTTGTTTAGGCATGGTTTCATTTTTTCCAAGAAATATTACTCCCGATGTTTTTAACTTTTCTTCAAACTCAGCCAATAAATGCTGTTGCATTTCAACCGGTAAAAAAGAAAGCACATCGCGTGCAAGAATTATATCTACATCAGGAATAGCATTTTGGTTAGTACAATCGTGGTATTCAAAAAGGATCATATCTTTTATTTTTTCATTAAAAGAGTATGTTCCATCAACTCCTTCAACAATGTACGGTTGATACAGCGAGCTTACATTTTCGGAAGGAAACTTTAACATTGTTGCATTTGAAATGCCCAAAAGGTCTGAATCATTTGCAAAAATCTTAACTCTTGAATTAGGATATTTAAGTTTCATTAACACTGCAAAACTATATGTTTCATGACCTCGACCACAACCGACATTCCAAACATTTATTACAGGCGAAGTAATATCAGGCAGTGCTTTAAAAAACTCATTTATATACGCATCACTCCAAAATTGAGAAGTAAACGGCGAATGAAACCCTTCCAAGAACTCATCTGCATCATTAACATTGCTAATTTGAAGATTACCTGCCTTTCTAATATCACCCCATCTTTGATACCTTCTCTCCATCCAGTCTTCATTAACAGCACTGGGATAGAATTTATTCATTGCAGTTAATGTATCGGCAATGAAAGTCATATCAAGAATTTCGTTAGCTTTTTGTGTCAAACCACCGGCACTTCTTTGTACCGGTAAATCTTGTACTGTTTCGGTTCTAACAGCCTCAATAGATTCACTGCTCTTTGATTTTTGTGCAAAAATCATATCAACATCTAAAAGAACATAAAGATTCCCTGCATTTTCAACAACGCCTTGAATATACTTAATATTTATATCGCCAAAAATAGGGTGAGGAGCCTGTATGGTTTGTTTTGATACACCAACAACCTTATCAATTATATCTACAACAACACCGAATTTTTGGTCGTTGGCATTGATTATTACCATACTTTCAACTTGATTTTTCTCTCTTTTGGGAACAGGAATGTTAAAGAAAATTCTAAGATCAATAATGGGTATAATTTCACCACGCAAATTATACACACCTAAAACAAACGGCGATGTATTAGGCACATAAGTAAAATCACCCGCTTTGGCTATTTCTTTAACCCGCATAATATCAATCGCATAATCTTTTCCTGCAAGAGAAAAGGTTACCATTTTAAAATCAATAATTGCAAGTTGCTCTCTTAGCATTTCCTCATCGTTTTCAGCAATCATCGCTGCCAGATCTTTTATATCAGACATACTACTCATTTCCTCCAATGCTTTACCAAACAGATGCATCGCGTCTTTCTCGCGCCATAAGCTCTTGTTTCATTCCAAGACCAAGCAACTGTGCGACATCTATAATAAGCGACACAGAGCCGTCTCCCAAGATAGAAGCACCGGCTATACCCGGTGAATTAGTGAAGTGGTCGGTAAGAGGTTTAATAACAATAGATTCTTCACCAATTAGGCTGTCTACCATTAAGCCTACTTTCTTCTCTTCGGTACCAACAATAACTATATAATTATGACCGTCTTCGTGAGCTTCTTGAGCTTTTCGAATACCGAACAATCGGTTCAGTCTCAACAAACTGATAACTTCTTCACGGCAGTTAAACACCTCATAGTTGTCAATACGATTGATTTCGTCATTTGTTACTCTTAAACTTTCAATAACGGATGCAATAGGAACAGAGTATACTTCATCGCCAACTCTAATTAAAAGAGCCTGAATAATAGCAAGAGTTAGAGGCAATTTGATTACAAACCTCGTTCCATGATTAAGCTCACTTTCAACCGTTACAGAGCCGTTCAATTTTTCGATATATGTTTTAACAACATCTAAACCGACTCCACGACCGGATACATTTGTAATTTCCGTGTTTGTTGAAAAGCCCGGCGCGAAAATCAACTGATAAGCTTCAACATCGCTTAAATTCTTATTGGGGTGTATAACACCTCGCTGTATTGCTTTTCTTTTTACGGCTTCCACATCAATACCATGACCGTCATCGGCTATTTCAATAACAATCATGTTGCCTTCATTGGTGGCTCTAAGTAATAAACTGCCCTGCTCCGGTTTACCAAGTTTTTTCCTGTCTTGAGGGGATTCGATACCGTGGTCAAGAGAGTTTCTTACACAGTGCATAATCGGGTCGAGCAAATCCTCAACTACCGACTTATCCAATTCAGTATCTTCACCTTCAATTATGAGATTAACATTTTTATTCAGGTCTTTTGACAAATCTCTTACAACCCGTGGAAATCTGCTGAAAATTTGGCTGATTGGAACCATTCGAATTTTCATAACACCTTCTTGAAGCTCACCTGAAATTCTGCCTAAGTTTTGTGATGAAGAGCGAAATTTTGTAACAGAGCGTTTTAACGAGCCTTCAAAGTCGGTGAATAAGTCAAACATACCAAGATACTCATCTGACAAGTCTTTTTTTATTGCGTTGATGTCATATCCTTTTTCCATCTTTTCAAGGTAAGCAGGTATTTTTTCAAGCAACTTTCTTAACTGCTCCTTATATGAAGACGACTTTGACTGAAACAGTGAATACAAATCAGAAAATTCCGTAGCACTCTGGTTAAAAGAGGCTTTAGTAATTACAATCTCGCTTACAAGATTCAACAGATAGTCAATCCTCTTTGAATCAACACGCAATATCGATGAGCCGGTCGAATGCGTAGAAGCCCCCGTAGTCGTAGCCGGCTTCTTCTGCTTTTTAACAGGAGTGTCATTTTTTTCAGTTTCGATTTTAGCCTCAGGTTTTGCAACCGTTACAGGCTCTTTTTTTGTTTTAACATCTTCCATAATTGGTTCCGCATTATTTACTGCACATTCTTGCGAAAGGCAGACTTTCTTTGCGTCTACACTCAAAGTAACATCGGATATAAACGCCGCATTTTCTATTGTATCAATATCGGCATCTGAAGACACTAAATATACAACATTTTCATGAAAAATGTCCTCATAGAGTTCATCGAAATCAGGCATTGTCTTCAACACGCTTGCACATCTTTTAAGCGATGCAAAAACCTGTATTCCTCCAACCGAATTCATCTGATTATCTTCATCGAATTTTACATTAACTTCAAAAGTCGAATGACCTTGAGGAACAGTAGAAGTAATTTCAAGTCGCTCGTACTCACTCAAGCTCATACTTGAGTCTGCGCCGGAAGCTTCAGGCTTTTTCTTTACCTGCTTTTTAGGCTTAGTTGCAGGCGCCTTAACCGCCTTTTTACCGGTATCGCCTATATGCGATCTTAATTTGTCGGTTATACCGGAAACATCTTCTGAATAAACTTCTCCGTCCTGCCTTGCTTCAAGCATGGCTTTTATAATATCAATTGCAGAAAGAAGCATATCCACAACCGATTCGGTAACCTTTACTTTACCGTTCCTGATTTCATCAAGCAAATCTTCCATTGCGTGCGTAAAAGTTGCCAACTCATTCATTTCAACAGTCGCAGAGCCGCCTTTTAAAGTATGAGCCGCACGAAAAATCTCGTCAACAGCATCATGGTTTTCCGGATCTTGCTCAATAACCAAAATATTGCTCTCCAGAGTTTCCACCTGTTGCTCGGCTTCACTGAAAAAATCTTTTAAAAGCTCTTCATTGTTAATATCAAGATAATCACTCATACCTAATATTATATACTATTTTCTATAATAATCAAGACAGTAAACAAAAATTTACCAAATTTTATTCATATTAATGCAACTTTACTTTTATAAATTAAATTTTAAGAAAGTGTACCACTTTCTTTGCAACAGGCGCTCGCCTTAAATCTTTTGCTCTTTGCTTATAAAATACAAGCGCCCCTTCTTCCTTTCGGTCGAAGGTCTTTTCTGTGTAATAAAATCGAGCAAAAGGATAACGGCGAGCTTAAAATCAGGCTATTTATTCAGCAACAACTTCATATCCCTGCATGCCCTGCCTCGATGCGATATTTCATTTTTTTTGGCATCGGAAAGCTCTGCCATTGTCTTGTTTAATTCCGCAATAAAAAAGACAGGATCATATCCAAAGCCGTGTTCTCCTCGTTTTTCCTGCAAGATTTCGCCATGGCATGTTTGCTGAACGGAAAAAAACTTATCATTCCCGAAATAAACAACCAAACAACAAACAAAATGAGCCCTTCGGTTTTCTGCATTTTCCATATTGGACAGTAATTTGACTATATTCATTTCATCTGAAGTTTTGCCGTTTACGAAGCCGTATCTTGCGGAAAAGATACCCGGCTCGCCGTTAAGAGCATCAACGCATAAGCCGGAATCGTCTGCCATTACAGGCTGCTTTGTTATTTCATATAAGGCTCTTGCTTTTATCATTGCATTTTCAAAAAATGTAGAGCCTGTTTCATCAGGGTTAAATTCAATACCCTGCTCTTTCGGGATAATGATATTTACATCATTAAAAATTGTTTGAAACTCTGCCTTTTTATGAGAATTACCTGTTGCCAAAAAAATAGTTTTGGGCTTTTCTATTATGCTTTCTTTCATAGGTTTTCATTATAATAACTTTTGCGAAATTTTTCAATATTCCTTGAAACAGTTGCTCTGCTTATATTTAGCGCTTCGGCAACCAACCTGTTACTCGGAACTCTTTTAATGTTTTGTATTTTACGAATGTTATTTTTCCAAAATCTTTGTGCAGCCTCTCTTCTTACGAAGTATTTTCTGTAATAGTATGTATCTTTTTCAAGTTTTCCCAAAAGCTCTTCTGCCACAAGTTTTTTATAAAAATTGTGAAAGCAGATTTCTTCGTATTTTGATTCATATTTTTGAATGTGTTGCATTTTACTCCGTATGTACGCAACCTTTTTTATCATATCTTCAGCGTTTAGCTCAAAAAGCGTACAGAGAGTTTCAATTTGTTTGTCGTCAAACTTAAGGGCACATTTACATATCAATATTGATTCCAGATTTTTGCGTGCTTTATTTCTTATCGGGTCTTTTCTGTAGGCGTGCTTCAAAACTTTTTTCATTTTAGTTAAGTTTTCCGCAGAATAACTTGGCACAGGTTCTTGGGCTTCTGAAAATCCTTCTCCGTAATAATCGGAGTGAATTTTCGATGAAATGCTTTTTTGATAAATCTGCTTTCGCAAAAAAATTGAAAAAGCTGATTTTAACGCATTCTTTAAGTATACAAAAATATGTGAGCGCTCAGGGTCGTATTTTTCGATAATGTTTCTTAAATTCGGAAAAAAAGTTGTAAGAAAGTCGCCTACAGATTCTCTATCACCATTAAAAAAAATATAATAATTAAAATAAATGAAAACCGAAATTTCTTCAATACATTTTTTCTTTACCTCTTCGTTCCCGTTTGTAAATTGTTCGTAAATTTTTTCTAAATTGATTTTTTTCACAAAATTTAAACTCCTTCATTGTTTCAATCGATTAAGATAGAAGTGTTATATTCAATTTATATGCCAAGTTATTTCTGTTTTGCTGTGTAAATTTAAGATTAAGTCAATAAAATTTAAGGTTTAAACTACAGACTTTAAAATGAAACTTAGTGGAATGTTCGTTTTACTTATGTTCCGCGATGAATTACTTTGGGGGGTAGCGGAAAAACAATTGCCTTGTTTAAATTTTTAAGAAATCGAGGCTTTAGGGACGAAGACTCGATATAATTTAAAAGAAGAAAAAAGGCAATTTTTTGAAGCGAGGGGGATCCCCCCCCCCTTCAAAATGAAAATTATAAAACTCATCTTAACTTTACATTTTCCTTAATCGCCTACTTTACAGTTTTTTAATTGTTTGATAAAATGACTTATGGGTTCTTTTATTTTAAGCCCGTCTCTTTTGAGTGCGGATTTTTCTAAGTTAGACGATGAGTTAAAGTTTGTTGAGGATAACGGCGGTAAGTGGCTTCATTTAGATGTTATGGACGGACATTTTGTGCCGAATTTGACTTTTGGTGCACCTGTTGTGAAGTCTCTCAGAAAGCTGACGGATATGCCGTTTGATGTGCACCTTATGGTAAAGAATCCTGAAGATTATGTCGATAACTTCAAGGCAGTAGGTGCTGATTGGTTTACATTTCATATAGAAGCCGCAGTTCATTCTGACAGGCTGATTTCCAAGATTAAAGAGTCGGGAATGAAGGCGGGTGTTAGTTTGGTTCCTTCAACACCTGTGCAGGTAATTTCGCAAATTTTACCGCTTGTGGATTTGGTGTTGGTTATGTCGGTAAATCCGGGTTTTAGCGGTCAGAGGTTTATTCCGTATTGTATGGATAAAATTTCGCAGTTAAAGGAGCTTAGAGAGAAAAACGGGTATAATTATTTAATTTCCGTTGACGGTGGAATCAATTCCGACAATATTTCAAAGGCTGTTGAAGCCGGCACAGATGTTGTTGTATCGGGTTCCGTTTTTTTCTCGGGAGAGTTAAAAGTATGAAAAGATTTGTTTTACTGTTGGTTTTCGCTGTAGCCTGCTTTGGGCATGCCGTTTCAGACGGTTTTCTTGATGCAGGGCTTGATTCGTATAGTCGTGAAGATTGGTCTTCTGCCATTTTGTCGTTTCAAAAGGCTTTAGATGCTTCAGGCGGTAGAAATGAGAATGCTCAGTATTGGTTGATTATGGCAAAGACATCTGCAAGGAGCTATCCTGAAGCTTTAAAAGAAGTTAAGCGTTTTATTGCTTTATATCCCGGCAGCAAAAAAATGCCTGATGTTATTTATCAAAAAGGTCGAGTCGAGTGTATGTTGACGCTCCATGATGAATCAATAGAGACACTGTATGGTTTTATTTCAAGTTATCCCGACAATAATCTTATTCCCTCAGCTTATTTTTGGATTGGCGAAAATCTTTATCTTACGGGAAGGTTAGATGATGCCAGAACGGTTTTTTCGATTGTCTTGATTGATTATTCAAGCTCGGCTAAGGGTGAAGCGGCTCGCTACAGAATTGCTTTAATCGATCAAGCGGCAACACAAGAAGAACTTTTACGCCTTTTGAAGTTAAGCCATGAAGAGTCTCTTAGATTGGCTGAAGAGTATCAAAAACAACAAAAAACTTATGAGCATGTTATAGAGGCATATCAAAAACAGCTGGCAAATTCCGGTCAAGATGAAAAGATTGTTGAGTTAAACCAAAAGATACTTGACGAAAGACGAAAAAACGCAGAGCTTTACGATAAACTTACATTGCTGCAAATAAAAAACGATGAGTTAAGCGCCATGTTGACGGCTCTAAATGTGGAGTTGAATGAAATTGCCGATGCGGAAAATGCTTCGGGCAATTCCAATAATAGCGACACATCATCTTCAATTGAAGACAATGAAGGGGATGCTTCTTCAAAAAAAACCAGAAGAGAGATTTTGGAAGAGTTGCTTAGAAAGGCCAATAATTTAAAAGCTCTGTATGAAAGTTTATTGGAACAAGAAAAATTGAAGGAAGGTAAAGAATAATGCTAAATTCTAAGAAGTTATTTTATGCTCCGGTTTTATTTATTTGTTTAAGTCTTAATGCCTTTGCCGGCGGTATTAAAGAAGAGGCTGTTGTGCTTACTTCTAACAACTTAAAACTTGAAGTGTACGAAAGTACAGGTAGCTTTTGTTTATACAAGATACTCGATAATAAAATTGCGGATAAAAAACCCGAAAGCAAATACAAAAGTATAGCACTTTATGACGACAGAGCTATGGGCAGTACAAATTATTATACGATGCGCTTTAACGACAGAGCATACAAATTAAGAAAGGGCTTTGGAAAAACCGTAACCGTAGAAAATTTAGGTGATGCTGTTTCGATTAGGTTTGATATTAGCGAGAATTTTACGGTACGGCAAATTTTATCATTTACCGAAAATTACTATGATACAAGTGCCCCTCTTTTAAAAATTACAACAACAATAACCAATAATACCGAAGAGCCTGTACCGGTGGCGTTGAAAGCACTGTTTGATACTATACTCGGTGAGCAAAGGCGCGTTTCTTTATACACCGATACACAGAATGCAATTTTCAGTGAAACAAGAATTAATCCGGTACAAGCAAAAGACACATACATTGTTTCTGCAAACCCAAGTGTTGCCTGTTTGTTTTTTATCAAAAACGCCGAGCAGACAACTCCTGAAGATATTTATATCGAAAACAGAGAATACCTTCAAACCGACCGCTGGGTACCGAGATATATAGTTGGACGCTCATTTTCGACAAAGAATTATACAAACGATTCTGCAATTACGATGCTGTGGAGCGAAAAGGAAATCAATCCGGAAGAATCATATACTGTTACCAATGTTATAGGAGTCAATGATTTTTTACAGGTAAATGAAGAGCTTTCACAAGAAGTGGTCGAACAACATCTTGAAACTTTAACGGTGGAAGAAAGAAAAAACTATGACCATGTTTTAGAGCTTATCGAAGAGTTAAACAAAGTACAAGAAAATAGTGAAGATTACACAGACGAAAACTTGCTCGATCTGATTGAGCGGATAGAAGCAGCTATGAAGGAACTGCAAGAATAAATGGCACTTTCAGTTTTAGATCAGGCAAAAAAAGAATTCGCAAAAAAGAAATATCATTCGGTCATTTCAATACTGCAACCTCATGTAATCGATTACAGGGATTCTTTTGCTTTCCATCTATATCTGGCACTCGCCTTTATGCACATCGGAGAGATAGGTGTAGCTTTAGACTATTTGGCACGGGCTCGTGAAATTAAAATTACCGATCCTGATTTACTGGCTGCACAAGCCGCCCTTTTTTTAAGGCGAGCAGATACAACAAAGGCGATTGAATATTATCTTCAAGCATTGGACAGCAACCCCAACTACAGTCTTGCAAAAAAGGGCTTGGACTTTGTGCGAAAGAATAACACGCCGGAATCCATAGGCGACTTTGTACAATCAGGGAAAATCAAAAAGCTCTACCCTGACCCGCTTAAAAGCGAAAAACGAGGAAAAAAACTCATTGTTGCCATGATAGCCGGAATAAGCATTTTAGTAGCAACTATAATTATTCCATATATGTTAAAAACAAGAAGTTTTGAAAACTCTAAACGAAAAGATATTTCCGAATTAAATCTGGTATCGTCTGACCGCTCTGCGGCTGTGGACTTAGAAGGAAATTATAAATATGTTTTTACAAACGATGAGATAATAAAAAGTTATGAAAAGGCGCAAAAATATTTTCAAGAGTTCAGAGATAACGCGGCTCAATATGAAATAAACAAAATATTGTTTTCCAACGCATCTGTTGCGGTAAAGCAAAAAGCCCGCCTCCTTATGAACCTTTTTGAAGAGCCGACATTTGATACAATAAAAGACATATATGAATACTCGGAAGTCATCGCATCGCCGGATTTATATCTGGACTGTTGGGTTGTTTGGAGGGGAATGCCTACCAATATTTCAATCGGTAGTTATAACACTGCATTCGACTTAATGGTCGGCTACGATACAAAGCATAAACTTGAAGGTATTGTTCCTGTATTTTGCGACTTTGTTACGGAAATTGATATGGAGCGACCTATCGAAGTATTGGGGCGTGTACAAATAAAAAGCGGTGTTGTCTGCTTGGACGGCTCAGGGCTTCACCAAAGCGGAAAGCCCTTAAACAAAAAATAATCCGTTGAATCTGTGCTTCGACAAGCGGTTCCCGTGCTTAGCCGAGAGACAGTAACCGCCTGCCGAGGGAAGGTTTTGCAAAAATTCTTAAAACTACTGCATTCTTGCAAGAGCACCCATTGGATCCCACGGGGCAAGCTCAATTAACTCGCCTGCGTATTTTTCCGCCCACTCGGCTTGAACATATTTTTTGTCAATCATAATTTGATAAACAAACACATCGAACCAATCATCACTCATGGAAAACATACCTTTTTTGCCGGCATCTTCTCCCCACGAGTTTTCAACTTGCCATGTTGCAGGTTTTCCGTCATTGTCCAAATTCACACCGGTAAGTACCATTGCATGTGTAAGCAAACTCTCACCGTAATCCAAGCGTTGCTCTTTTGTCCAAGCAGGCATATACCCGAGTGTTTCGGTGTAATTATAAAGCTCTGTATCCATAATGCCTGAATCTCTGTCGCTGTGTTTACCGACATCACAACCGAACCAAACAGGATTACCGTTTTTGATAGATTTTATAGCCGCATTTTTTAAAACTTCAATCGGTGCATTAAGATAGCGTATCGGCTCGGCTTCAACAATATTTCCTAAATGCTTGACCGTATATACCTTACCGTAAGGCTTATCTTTTGTAGGCGCATTGATAATCGATATTTTATCATCTAGCTTCCAGCCAACAACTTTCTTAAAAAAATCTTGCGGACTCGTCGGCTCGAGCCTGTGGTACACATCATCTTTATCCATATACTCAAAAGTTACCTGCTCGGGAACTTCACCTAACGCCTTAACCAAAATATTATAAACCTTACTTAACATCTGAGGCTTTAATGCCTTCGCGGCTTCTTTGCTTTTAGTTTTTGCATATTCTTCGCGAAGCTCAACAGCAAAATATCTAATCATACTCGTCAACACAGAGTTAAGTGCCGAAGTGTTTGAAGAATGAAATGTTTCGGGCATCAGGTCTTTTGGAACCACACCGTATTTATCCAAAATAGCTTTGAACATATCCCATTGTCCGCCGTCATTCAAGGGCATCTGCAACAAATGAGAAACAACCCTTGAGCTTGGCTTTTCATCGGCGGTTTCTATTATCGCATCAAGTACATAATTTGTGCGCTCCAACTTATCCCAGAATAAAGTATAATTTTGCGAAAACTCAAATGTCTTCATATTATACTTTCGCATAGTTTCAACCCTCGCCGTGTTAAGAGCCGCAAACATCCAGCACCTGCCTGATTTTTTTTGCTCGGTAATTTTTCCGCGCTCGGTTGTATTACTGAAAATATGCTTATGCCTTTTTAAAGCTTCATTATTAAAAGAAGCGTCCTTAATTCCGACCTTCGCAATTGCTGATGCAACGGCCTTATTTGCATCAGATGACGAAAAATCATTTTTAAACCTTTCCAGCATTTTTGAATCAATCATAAAAATCTCCAAATTATATTTATAAAGAAAATAAAATCTTTCGGTATAAGTATACTAAGGGTTACATAATAAGTCAAGACATTTTAAATTTGGGCGTTGCGGGCAAAGCCCGCCGGCGTATCAAAAGCTCCGACTAAAAATCCCGCTCAAATAGAACGGGATTTTTATTTTTCGACTTGTG
>PDOP01000058.1 GCA_002749205.1 Treponema sp.
ATGACAGACATCGCAGGGGCATATTTTCATTTATGGTGGACTGATGCTCTGCGATGAAAATTATCTTATTGTCCACGAGATATGATACATCGGTGACCAAGTTAGTGTAAAGAACATTTTCGATGTGAATTGACTCAATTTGAGTATCTGAATCCAATTTTTTCCCAAATAGGGCATTGTACAGAGAGCGAAAATTGTTCTCTGCATTCCTATCTTTGGAGAATAGGTCAACAAAGACCGTATCCTTGTGTTTCCGATTTACCCTGGGTTTTCTCTTTCTTTTCCCTTTGGTCATAGGCTTCCCTCCAATTAATTTATGCGTCTATAATATAAACGACTGAGAAAAGAAAATGTTCGAAAAAAAATTTGGGATTTTGAAAAATTTTTCATATTTTTCGAGATGCTGAGGTGCCTGGCACGGAAATGAAAAATTTGAATTGCACACTTTAAGTTAAATGCAAAAGGGATTGAAGCGATATACTTTTTGAAATGAGCCAGAGTTTGGGAAAGCTTGACCTTGAGATTTCCCCAAGAGAAACATCTTCTCACTTTGTTTCAAAAAGATACAAGCGGAAAGCCCGGTTTTTGCGAGGCAAAAATTTGCCCTTCCCCCTCACAATCAAATCCGGAATGTTGCAGGGCAGTTAAAGCAAAGAACTCTCTGTTCGGCTCGCCCTACTTCGCAAGTACGAAAAATTCCGTGCGCCTGTTTTTCTTTCTCCCCGCCCTTGTTTTGTTGGAGGCAATGGGCTTGGTTTCGCCATAGCCTTGGGAGGTCAGACGCGATGGGCTGATGCCACCTTTGATGAGATATTCCATGACGGCATCGGCTCGCCTCTCTGATAGCTTTTGATTGTAGGCCTTGGTGCCCGAGGAGTCGGTATGTCCCCTAATCTCCAGCTTAACGGAAGGCTGCTTTTTGAGCTGCAGGAGTATGGCATCGAGGATGTTGAGGGACTCCTTGCGAAGATGGGCCTTGTTTATTTCGAAGTGAATATTGTTCACCACAATGCCCCTGCCCTTTTCAATTTCATTGAGAGAGATTGTTTTTTCTTTATCTTCCTTGCCGGCAATTACCTTTTGGGGAAGGTGGTCTGAGGATGAGGCGGTAATTTCCACATCGTCCATATTGGGAATCTTTATAATTCCCGGGCCAGTCACCTTGTGCTTTTGGGAATAAATCACCTTGCCACGATTCCATTTTTTCACTTCAAGAACAGCGGGTATGGGATTTCCCCTGTTATTTTTCACGGAGATTTTAATATCGCGCATGGGCATTTTGTTTCGGGTTACTCTTTTGGCTGCTGTGGATTTTTTCAGCTTTTCCAAAGTCTTGGCTTCGGGCTTCTCGTTCTCCTGAATGCGATTGTAGGGGTCGTAGTATCCGCTCCCTCCTTTTACTACCCGGGGATAGTAGTCTGTTCCAATGGCGTAGATATAGTTACCTGCCGGTAGAAAAATGATGCCTCCCGCAGCAACGGGTTGGGAGGAGGCTCCGGGGAACTGGGGGCTATAGCCCCATCCTTTTTTTCCGGAAGTCATGTCAAAGGATTCCAGCTTTGCCCAGGAAAGGCTTCTCCCTCCAATATTTTTCAAGAAGGATGATGCGACATATATTTGGTCTCTCACTGTCACAAAGAAGGGTGTAGCCTGACCTTTAAAGTCAACTCTGCGGAGGATGTCTCCGGTATCGGGGTTTATCATGACAACAGAGTTGTTGCCCAATGTGAAGAGTATGGCTCTATCTGTGAAGGAGGGGTTGGAGGTTATGAGTCTCTCATAATTTCTGTGCCACAGGGTGGCTCCGTCTTTCAGTTTCAGGGAAAAGATGGACTGTCCGGTGCCAATATAGACACGGTTGCGGTAGACTACCGGAGGGAAGATTCTGTGGGGATTTTGTAATTTCTTTTTCCACTTGATTTCTCCGGAATTTGCATCCATGCACAGGAGGGTGTAGGTATTGCTTCGGTAATCCATGGACTGGGTGAAGAGAAGTCCGTCATAGTACGATGGGAATTTACTCCAACTTTTAATGCTGTCATTATTCCAAAGAAGTTTCCCGTCTTTAATGTTTCGGGACAGGAGTTCCTCTCTTGTCCCATAGTATATTGTGTTGTCAATTATAACGGGGTCGGAGTAGATGCTGTCAACGATGGCATAGGTCGATTTCTTCGGTCTCCAGTTTCCCGAATATCTCACCGGGTCCCGGTAAGCGGTGCTCTGTTTGTTATATGTTGGAATTTTAAGATTGGGGTCTGACTGTCGCATTCCCGTTCTCGCCCAGATAATTTCTCCCGTATATTTGTTCATGCAGTAAACAGCGATATTGTCGGTTATAAAAAGTCTATCTCCCTTTATGAGGGGATACTTGCTCTTGCCAAAGGAGACCGAGGATTTTCTAAATTGTGAGGAGATTTTTCTCAAATCCTTAATCCAGAGCACCTTTCCCCTTTCCTGTTCCAGACAGTAAACCCTTTTGGCAAGGTCAAGGAAGTATATTTTACCATCTGACACAATGGGGTTTACAACTCTATTGGAAGCCTGGTAGAGCCATTTCAGATTTCCATTTTTCACGGTAATCTCATCGTTGTTTCCGGTGAAGTATATGTTCCCCTTGTATATGGGCCAGTCATTCCCCCAAATAGGTGATGCTAAAAGTAAAAAACCAATTATTATCAAAGCCAGTCGTTTCATTATAAACTCCCCCATTTTTTAATTTAACTTCATCAGTTTCAACGGCTTCATTAGATTCTTCCAATCACCGCGTCAAATGTTTCGAGTTTAAATATCACCATAATTAGCTGAAATTTTCAAGGTATTTTCAATATTAGCGGAAGTTTTTTCTAGAATATTCGGGGAATTAAGGGACACGATCAGTTCCCTGAATTCAACAAAAAAGTTTCTTGTCCATAGGTCTCATAGTTTTCTAACTAACCGTATAGAAGCTGTACTCGAAAAACGAAACTCTCTGCAACAACTCATACCGGCATGCCATCTTCAAGCACTAGGCGACATGCCTCTTCTTTCAATTCTCTTGTATAATGTCTGTAAACTCCTCCCATGGTTCCTTCTGATTACTCATTACCATTACTATTTTTAACTGTCTACTTTTATTATACAAGTTTCTATAATTAAGCATTCATAATTGAACTAAACTCAGACTCCACTTCAGGTGAATTACCCATGGAACATAACAAAAGATTTAAAATTTTAGAGTTTACTGAAGTCTGTCTGTGATTTTTTTGATTTCCTCCAGTGTTAATTCAGTACACTCTGAAATAGTTTCCATGTCAAACCCCTTGGAGAACATTCGCAATACAATGTCAGTATTCCTTTTCTTTTCCCCCTGTTGCATACCCTGTTGCAGGGCATCATGTCTAATTTCATCTTCCACGGTCATTCGATACATATATTCCTCCCGCATTCTGTTATTGTGCTTAAAGGTCTCAATCTGCTCTTTTAAGCTTTTTAAAAAATCGTTCTCCGTTTCCCTGCCATTCATATACTCAAGGAAACCCCTTAGGTTTTCTTCCTCAACCTTATGAGCAGCGGAGCTGTTTACCAAAATCTTTGTTGTT
>PDOP01000022.1 GCA_002749205.1 Treponema sp.
GATATAATTCATTCTCCTATAATAATATATTTTTCACTTTGGGGGTGAAATTTTCATTGGTTAATCTTAGGGGTGAAATTATCACAGGTTAAAGACAAAGTGTTGCTTTTTTATTTGTATGCGGTTATAATAATGTGAACGTGGGAAGATTTTTAGATTTTAGATATAAGCGGGTTTCGCATTCGGCTACGGTTGAAGATTTAGTTAAAGAGCTGGTGCGGAAATCCATACATATTTGTGCCGCTTTTGTGCCTTTTTTTGCGATGTGGCAGTTTTGGTTTACTGTAATTGCACTGGCAAATATTACTGTCTTATACTGCATTTTTGAGTTGATGCGTCTTAAGGGGTTAACTGTGCCTGTGATTTCTAAGCTCACGCAAATTGCTTCACGCAAGCGAGATGAGGGGAAGTTTGTGCTTGGACCGGTTACGCTTTCAATCGGAGTGCTAATTTCTCTTTTGATTTTTTCGCCAAAAGTTGCGACAGTTGCTGTTTTTTCGCTTGCATTCGGGGACGGGCTTGCAAGTTTAATCGGGAAGATTTACGGGCAAAAACATTTTTCAAAACTAAAGAAAAAAACCGTTGCCGGCAGTCTTGCCTGTTTTTTCGGTGTGTTTTTGAGTTTGCTTTTTATAACCCGCTCCGTTTTTCAAAGTTTTTTAATTGCTCTAATTACAACAATTGTGGAAGTTATTCCGTTAAAAGATTTTGATAATATTTTAATTCCTATTGTTGCAGGTTTGTTTGCAATGATGATTGGCATTTAGATATTATACTTTATGTTTTTTAGATAACTCTTGCCCCGTCTGAAGGCATGCAATCATAAAAACCTGCGCTCAAACCTGTTTTGTTTTTATATTCTTCGTTGACATTTTTACAAAATTGCTTGTAGCTGTCGGCTTGGACAATTGCAATTGCACAACCTCCAAATCCGGCTCCTGTCATTCTTGCACCGAGACAGCCGGTTTGTTTTAATGCTGCAAAATAAAGCGTGTCCAATTCCAATCCCGTAACTTCATAGTTATCTTTCAATGATAAATGCGACTGTTTCATCAATTCGCAGAATGTTTTTAAGTCGTTTTCTTTTAATGCTTTTACCGACATTTTTACCCTATTGTTTTCTGTAATACAATGTGTAATTCGCTTATGAATAATTTCACCGCATTCTGAAATTATATAATTTTCATATTTTTTGTAATCTTTAATTTCTAAATCGCAAAGATGGTTGATTTTAATTTTTTTCTGTAATGTCGATAAACCTTGCTCACATTCCGTTTTACGCTCGTTGTATTTTGATGCAACTAATTCTCTGGGTTTACATGAATTCATTACAATCAGTTTATAATCCGAAAATGAAAATGGTATATATTCATGTTCGAGGTTTGCAGTATTTAAAAGCATGGCAGTATCGGCTTTTGACATTGCAATTATAAATTGATCCATTATACCTGATTTTAAGTTTAAAAATTCGTTTTCAACTTTTTGTCCAATTTTTGCAAGAGTTATACCGTCAATTTTAAAATTAAAAGCTTCAGAGACAGCAACTCCAAATCCAATTTCTAAAGCTGCCGAAGAAGATACCCCGCTTGCTTGCGGGATTTTGCTGAAAATCAAAACTTCAAAACCGGTGTTTAATTTTAAGCCTGCTTCCTTTAAAAATTTTAACATTCCGTTAAGATAGTTTGCATAACTGTTTTTGGAGTTAAAAACAAATTTGTCGTTAACGGAAAATTCATACTGTTTATCAAAAAGTAAGGCATCATAAATTATTTTTTCATCTTTTCTTGGACGCAATAAAATATACATATAAATATTGATTGCCGTTGGAAAAACCATACCACCGTTATAATCAATATGCTCACCTATTAAGTTCACCCGTGCAGGGGAAACTGCAAAAACAATATTTTGTTCCGATTTGCCAAAACGCTCAAAGAAAACTTTTTCAAGCTCTTCTTTGAGGTTTTCTTCCGAAAGTTGATAAAGGAATTCCAGAGTCTTCATATCATTACCTCAAATTAATGAAAGTCGAGCCACTTGCAAAAGTGGAGTAACTTTAGCAAGCAGCTTAAAAATAAGCTCATTTCATTGCGCTTTTTGGTATATTTTAAGAATAAATTGCAAAACTCGTCTGACTTTTGCAATTTATTCAGTCTATTTAAAATTTATTACCCATTGCAATATATCGTTTTGAACTTCTTGATAATTTATTTCATTTAACATTTCATGACGACCGCCTTGATAATATTTTTTTACGATATTATTTATACCTGCATTTTGATATGCTTTAATTAACCTGTCTATATCCACCGTGTAGTTTCCTACAGGATCGTCAGTACCTGCAATAAATAATATCGGGGTTTGTTTTGGTATACTGTTTATGTTTTTCCGCTCCTGTATATAACAATTTAATGAGGTCAACTCGTGAAAAAAACTTGCACTGCATAAAAATCCGCATAGGGGATCATCGATGTATTTTTGAACTTCATTTTTATCTCGCGAAAGCCAATCAAATTTTGTTTGCGGGTTTTCTATTTTTTTCTGAGCATTTGCAAAAGCCATGTTATCTAAAAATTTAGATTTATGATTTTCGCCTTTAATCTTTTTTATTATCCATGCAAGGGTTTTTCCCGTTTTTGCAAGCAATAAATTCGGCATTCCTGTACCGGATAATATACAGCCGGTTAGATTGTTTTTATTTTGCTGTAATACACCCTGTGAGATAAACGAGCCCATTGAATGACCTAATAGAATTGTTTGTTTATCAGGGTATTTGCTTTGGACAAAAGTAATAAATTCACAAATATCATCGATAATATTGCGGAATGTAATTCCTTTTCCGAAAAAACCCAGATACTCTTCAGTTAAAACAGATTTTCCGTGTCCTCTTAAATCCAAAGCAAACACGGCGATATTTTTATCAGCTAAAAAACTTGCAAAGCGATTGTATCTTTCGGAGTGCTCTGCCATGCCATGAACCAAAATTACAATTTTATCAATTTTTTTTGGTTCCCATTTGTAAAGAGCCAACTCAATTTTAGAGTCAGTGTTAAATTTTTCTTTTGAAAAGTTTACTGTATTATTCATAAGAACAGTATGGCATATATATTTTTTTTTGTCTAGTTTTTAACTTTAGAAAAAATATTGCTGCACAAGCGATTGAAATGGTGTGTGCGGGTTTTTCAAAACCTGCACACAAATCCATTCGCCACGATTATTTTACGTGGCGAATTAGTCGCAGCGATAGCGGAGCCATGTAATTGAGCGGTTTTTAAGACTGTCCGGTTTAACAATAATATTTAAAATAGAAAAATCAGTCTTAAAAATGTGCCATAAAAATTTAATTTTTTTTTATAGGTCAACCTCTTTATTATATTTCAAAAAATTGTTATACTTATGCCAGAATAGAGTTTGTCGTTTTTTAGGAGGTAATAAGTGAAAAACGGTTTAAAAAAATACCTTGAAAAGGCAGGTGGAAATGTAGATGTAGGATTTGCCGCCTATCTTTCAAATTTGGATCTGGTTTCAGATGTCTATCCAGAAATTGCCGCAAGTATTGTTAAAGAGCTTGAAAATCAAAGAGTGCATTTGAAGCTGATCGCCAGTGAAAATTTTTCTTCATTAAGCACACAGGCAACGATGGGTAACTTGCTTACGGATAAATATGCAGAAGGCTATCCTGAGCATAGATATTATGGCGGTTGTGAAAATGTTGATGCCGTTGAAAGTGCCGCTTGTAAGTTGGCTTGTGAAATTTTTGGAGCAGACCATGCATATGTTCAGCCACACTCAGGAGCCGATGCAAACATGGTGGCTTATTGGGCTATTTTGAATGCAAAGGTTGAAGAGAAGTTTATGAAGAAATTTGAGACTGTTGTTGACGGAAAGGTCAAAAAAGGAAGTCTTGAATCTCTTTCAAAAGAAGATTGGGAAGAACTGCGCCATATTTTGGGAGACCAAAAATTGATGGGGCTTGATTATTATTCAGGCGGGCATTTGACACACGGTTATGTTCAAAATGTTTCATCAAAAATGTTTAGAACTTGCTCTTATACTGTAGATAAAGAAACAGGTGTGCTGGATTATGATGCGATTGAAAAGCAGGCTCTTGAAGAAAAGCCTCTTATTCTTTTAGCAGGCTACAGTGCATATCCACGCAAAATTAATTTTAAGCGCTTCCGTGAAATTGCAGATAAATGCGGTGCAGTATTTATGGTTGATATGGCACATTTTGCAGGTTTGGTTGCCGGTAAGGTTTTTGAGGGTGAGTATAATCCTGTTCTTTGGGCAGATGTTGTAACGACAACAACGCATAAAACTCTTAGAGGGCCTCGTGGTGCGATGGTTTTATGTAAAAAAGAATTTGCCGAAGCTGTTGATAAAGGCTGTCCTTTAGTACTTGGTGGACCGCTCCCTCATGTTATGGCTGCAAAGGCTGTGGCATTTAAAGAAGCGGCTTCAAAAGACTTTCAGGATTATGCAAAGAGAGTAAGAGATAATGCTGCCGCTATGGCAGATGAATGTACTAAACTCGGAATGAAACTTCAAACAAACGGCACAGATAACCATCTGATTTTAATCAATGTTACAGGATACGGTATTAACGGAAGACAAGCAGAAACAGCTATGTCGGAATGTGGTGTAACTCTTAACAGAAACAGCCTTCCGTTTGATCCTAACGGTCCTTGGTGGACAAGTGGCTTGAGAATTGGTACTCCGGCAATTACGAGTTTAGGTTTGGGTGAAAAAGAAGCACGACAGATTGCACATATTTTACATAAGGTTTTAAGTGCAACAAAGCCGGGCTTTACAAAAAGCGGTAAGCCAAGCAAAGCACAGGTGATTGTTGATCCTAAAGTAAAGGAAGAAGCAATTAAAGAAGTAAATGAAATACTTGCCAAATTTGTTTTGTATCCTAATCTGGATTTAGACTTTATGAAAGAAGTTTATTGCTAATTAACAGTATAAAAACTCAAAAGCCCTAACAACAATAGTTGTTAGGGCTTTTTTTCTAATACGATAAAATTAAGAGTAATTTTGTGCTCTACGAAAGAGCTGACTTATATTCAATGTTAAGTTTTTCGGATAATCGTTGAAGCATGTCTTTTGTCATGGAAGCCAAATCATGTTTTGGATCCCAACCCCACTCTTTTCTGGCTACGGAGTCGTCCAATGAATTAGGCCAGGAGTCTGCAATGCCTTGTCGTATTGAATCAACATTGTATGTCATTTTGAATTCGGGTATATGTTTTTTAATTTCAGCGGCAATCGTTTTTGGGTCAAAGCTCATTGCCGTAATATTAAAAGCATTTCTATGTTGCAGTTTTTCGGCAGGTGCTTCCAAAAGATTATGAATTGCCTTGAGTGCATCAGGCATATACATCATATCCATCAATGTATCTTCTTTTAAGAAACATTCGTAGGATTTATTTTTTAATGCTTCATAATATATGTCCACGGCATAGTCGGTAGTTCCACCACCCGGTAAAGTTTCATAGGATATTAAACCCGGAAAGCGTACTCCGCGTGTGTCAACACCGTAGCGATTAAAATAATAATCACATAAAAGCTCTCCGGCTACTTTTGTAACACCGTACATTGATGTAGGGCGCTGAATTGTATCTTGCGGTGTTTTGTCTTTTGGAGTAGACGGCCCAAAAGCGGCTATAGAGCTTGGTACAAAAAGCTGAAAATTTTCTTCTCTTGCCAGTTCCAACATATTATATAAACCATTCATGTTTATATTATAAGCTAAGTCGGTTTTAGCTTCTGCAACAGCCGATAAAATAGCCGCAAGATGTATAATTGTATTGATACCATGTTTTTTACAGACACTCGCCGCTTTTTCGGAATCGAGTACATCAAGCTGTTCAAACGGGCCACCGTCAACAACTTTTGGTATATCTTTTTTCTGTAAATCACTTGCGACAATATTACTGTCCCCATATTCTTTTCGCAAATACATTACCAGCTCACTTCCAATTTGTCCCAATGCGCCGGTTACTAAAATTTTTCTCATTTCGAAAAATCCTCCTGTTTATCAATGCTAATATGATTAACATGTTTTAAACAGTCTAGCATTTTTTTTAAATTTATGCTATATTAATTTTATGGAAAATATAAATAATCAGTCAAGAAAAAAGTTACTGCCGGTGATAACCGGAGCTTTCGTAGGAACATTGCTGATTTCAAATATTTTGGCATCTAAAATATTGAATATTGGCGGATTTATTTTTGATGGAGGAACATTGTTGTTTCCATTTTCATATATTTTTGCGGATGTGCTAACCGAAGTATACGGCTACAAAGATACCAGAAAAGTAATCTGGACAGGTTTTGTAATGTTATTGTTTGCAAGTTTTAACATCTGGATAATTTCAATTTTACCCGCAGATGAATCATGGGACTTACAAAAATCATTTGACAGCATTTTACTGCAAATGCCAAGAATAGCTATTGGCAGTGTTGTTGCATATTTTGTCGGTGAATATTCTAACTCCGTTATTCTCTCAAAAATGAAAGTTAAAACAAAAGGAAAACATCTATGGCTTAGAACAATCGGTTCAACTTTAGTTGGAGAATTGCTGGACAGTGCTATTTTTGTTTGTATAGCATTTTCGGGATTATATCCGGCTGTAGTCTTATTAAGTATGATATGGGGAAATTATTTATTCAAAGTAGGTATTGAAGTTATTTTTACACCTATAACTTATAAAATTGTCAATTTAGTAAAAAAATATGAAAACCTTGATACATACGATTACAACGAAAAGTATAACCCCCTACCTCTTAATTAAATTTTATATTTAAAATAAAAGGAACTTGCAAAAGCAACCGACTTTTGCAAGTGGCTCAATTTATGAAGTTTTTAATTACTTAGCCGATAAAAGTTCAAGTTCAAATACAAGATATGAATTTGGCGGAATTAAACCGTTTCCGACACCTCTGTTTCCATAAGCAAGTTCCGGTGGAATTATAATAGTTCGGCACTCCCCTACTTTCATTTCCAATGCCTGCTGGTCAAAGCCCGGAATTACTTTACCGGCACCGGCTTGAAACTGTAAAGGTTCGTGCATATCGCTATCGTCAAAAACCTTTCCGTTTGCAAGTAATGAACCTTTATACTTCATTGTCAACGTTTGACCCGAGCGAGCCTGACTTCCCGTACCGGCTTTCGTTACAACATAGTAAAGACCATTGCCTGTTTTTTTTGCGTTAGGCCATTTTTTTTGTATTATTTCACGGGCATTTTGCTGTATTGCTTCCATAGCTTTTTGAGCTTCTTTTTTATTATTTGCAGCAACTTCTTTTTGCAACTGTTCAAATTTTTCTTGGCTTACTTCAAATGATTTTGCCTTATTTCCTTTTCTGAGAATTGTAATTTTTTCAATTATATCACCTTGCTGAATTGCGTCAACAACATTTTGTCCTTTTACAACTTTTCCAAAAACGGTATGATGGTCATCTAGCCAAGGAGTTTCTTTATGGGTTATAAAAAACTGAGAACCATTGGTATTCGGCCCTGCATTAGCCATCGAAAGAGTTCCGGGAGCGTCATGCCTTAAATCCGAAACAAACTCATCGGGGAAAGCGTATCCCGGTCCGCCTGTTCCATTACCAAGTGGGTCTCCACCCTGTATCATAAAATCAGCTATAACCCGATGAAATTTTAATCCATCATAAAAAGGTTTGCCTTCAGTAACAGTAAATTTACCCTCTGCAAGCCCAACAAAATTACAAACAGTCATAGGTGTTTTTTCATAATATAACTGCAAATAAATCATTCCTTTTGCAGTTTTAATAATGGCATAAAGTCCATCAGCTGCCGTATCCTTAAATTCATTTAGTTCTTCCATCAATAGTTCCTCCAAAAGTCTTTCTTGTTTTGATTGTTTATTACCGGGGTTATTGCTAATTATAAATGCAGTTGTAGCTACCATTATCAATAACACAATTACGATACTAACAATAATTATTACCATTTTTTTTGTTTTCATTCATACTTCCTCTTCTTTTATGTTTAATAAGATTCATATTCGGATATAAACCAATTATATATAGCATCGGCACGAGTTGAAAAAGAGTTTTCCAGTTTTTTCTTCAAACTGCCTAATTTAGCAAAATTAGCCCTGGTGTTTACATAAACCAGCAGGTAATCACCAAAATCGGTAACGGAAAGAGCTATATTCATTTCATAAGGATCTACAATTTTGAAAAATGAATATTTTAACTTTTCAGTATTTTCACAAAAAAAACCGACACCATCATCAGTTTTTTTATAATTATAACTGTAAATATATTCTCCAAATGTCAAATCTTTTTGTAAAACCAACATAGATTCAGCTGTTAATTGATCATTAATTTTGTGATAAATAACTTTATTCTTTTCGTCTTTAACAGGCTTTACAGCATAAGATTTTTCATAAAGAGTACGCATTTTTTTCCGACTGGTTGAATAATATTCAATCCCTTCAAGTTTTGAAACTGAATGCAAGATTTTAGAAATATCTTTTGAGTTCTGTGGATTTGTTTTTTTATACAAATAAAGGCTTTCAACCATAAAAACCGGTTTGTTTTTTTTCCAACCATCAGTTGTCATTTTGGCAATATTTGTTGCAGGACAAATACTTAAATCCATATTTTTTTCGCCATAAAGAATTTTACGAACACTTGATTCCTTCACTAATTTATTTACAACAGAAGGTTGCAAAACAGTTTCAAGTCTTTTAATTATATTGCCGGAAGCACCAATATCTTCGGAAAAAGCCGAGCCTAATAAAAAGAAAAAGTACAAAAATATACAAGCTGTGTTTTTTTTCATAGAGTTTACCTCCGTTTATAGATAACTCTTATCTGCTTGTATAAACCATTACCTTCGCTTTTAGTTTCAACATAATTTACATCACTTAATGTAGTATGTATGAGCCGTCTTTCATAAGGGTTCATAGGCTCCAAAAGCACAGATTTTTTTGAGCTTACAACCCTGTCTGCGGTATCATAAGCTAGCCTTACAAGGCTTTCCTCTCTTCTAATACGATAATTTTCACAATCAAGAACGACCCTTGTTGACGGATATCCTAGTTTTGCCAGATAGATGTTTCCCATTAATTGCAAAGAATCCAAGGTTTTACCTTTTTTACCTATCAAATAGGAAGCATCATCTCCTACAAGCCTATATGAAACTTGCTTGCCGGTATTTGCCGATACGGAAATATCAGCAGTGTATCCCATACGGTTTATTATTTCAACAAAAAAATCTGAAACTTTCCGTATTGTTTCTTCGTTAATCTTTTCAGACTCGCTATCCGTTGAAACATTAGCATTTTTAGAATTTTCGCTTACAACAATTTCACGATCAGAATGAACACGAATTTTAACATATCCTTTTTTAAACAAGGCTCCTTTTTGAATTTCAACAATTTCCACATCAAATTCATCTTTTTGTAAACCAAGCTCAGAGACAGCATTATCAATTGCTTCCTGCTCAGTTTTACCTTCAAATTCATAAACCATATATTACTCCTTATTTAAATAGCTAAATTAACTAAATACAGCTATTTAATAAAATTATGAGTTGAGCCGCTTGCAAAAGGAGAGTTGCTTTTTGCAAGCAACTCTAATAAACTCTTTCATTGCACTTTTTGAAAGAAACTACCTGACTTTTGCAATTTCCTCAATTATTTTATAAATTAAACCTTTGTTACAGCTTTTTCTTTTTTTATAATTGAGTTAATAATAAACTGCTGAACAACCATCAAAACATTTGAAACAATCCAATATACAAACAATCCTGCCGGAGCGTTATACAAGAGGAAAAAGAAAATACCCGGCATAACATACATCATAACAAACATCATACTTCGTGTTTGCTCCGTCATAGGTTGCTTATTTAAAAGAGTCGAAGTATACTGTGTAGCAACATATATAATAGGCAAAAGCCTTAAATCAGTCCATTTTAAAAACGGCAACGGATTACTGAATTTTAAAACACTATCACCTACCGATAAATCCGATATCCAACCCGGAATAAAACTTGCGCCTCTAAATTCAAAATAATTGTTAAACAATTGAAACATAGCGATAATAACCGCAAACTGAAGTATTTGAGGTAAACATCCGCCTGCACAACCGGGTTTATATCCGGCTTCTTTGTATATTTTATCCAGTTCTGCCTGCATTTTTTGCGGATCACTTTTGTATTTTTTTTGCACAGCCTGTATACGAGGTTGAAACGGTGCAATCCGTTGGGTGCCAAGCATAGTTTTCCAAGACAGCGGAAATAGTATAATCTTAATGAGGATAGTTACAAGAATAATAGCAATACCCCAGTTTTTAACTATGCTATAAGTCCATTGCAACAAAAACTTTAAGACAACAACAACGGGATATAAAAACCCAAAACTGCTGCCTGATGAAATTTCGTCAATTCTTAAATTACTGTATCCAAAAGTATTCTTTGTCGGATTGGAATATTTACCCAAAAACTTCTCTGAAGAAGGCCCTATGTATATTCTATAAACATCTTGTGAAATAGACTGGGTAGCGTTTCGTGAAATAAAAATTTGAGAGTTTTCAATTACCTGTTTATCACTTTTATTTGTGGTGTAAGCAGAAAACTTAATATCTTGAATTGGAGTACTATCAGGAACAACAACAAAAGTAAAATACTTTCCCGAAACCGCTGACCATTTGGATAAGCCTTCAAAGCTCTTTACATCACCTGCTTTTACACGCGTTTTTTTATGCTTACCGTTAATATATGCAGAAAACTGTCTAAAATCATACCTGTCGTTTTTATTCCAAGTCGGCCCAATCTGAGGGGCAGTTCTTAAAGTATATGCTATATTTCCAAAATGCAGACCTGAAAAATTTTCAACTCCGTCAACAGTAATAACAAGCTCAAACATATAATCATCAGGCAAAAATTTATAATGCTTACCCAAAGTAAAAACAGCATCAGAGCCCATGGCATCTTTTATATGAATATTTGTAAAAAAACTTATGAATTTATTTCCTTCAGCATCGATATTTTCTTTTACATTAAAAATTTGATTTACGGCACTTGCATTAAAATCGCCCAATGCCAATGATAAAGCCCTGTTATTATCCGTTAAATTTTCTATCATTTCAACATTTTCGGTTGAGCCTGAAACATTATGTTGTTTTAATTTATATGAAATAATATCGCCGCCTTTATTTGTAAACACGGCTCTAATTAAATCAGTTTCAACAACAAATGTCTGCTCAGTTAAATTAGTTTCTTCATCTGTTGCAGATAGTACTTCAACAGGTTTTTCAACCGAATTCACCGGCGAAGTTGACTGTACAGCATCACTCTGTACAGAAGTTTCGGGAATTGGCTCAACCTTCGGGGCAAATTTCTTTTGCACAAACATATTGGCAACTATTACCAATATAACCAACACTGTAGCCAATACATAATTTTTTTTCATATCCATAAGATAATAACTCCTTACTAAAAACTAAACTTCAAATTATGGAACGGGATCATAACCACCCTTACGAAACGGATGACATCGCAAAATTCTCTTAATTGCAAAAAAGGAGCCTTTAACAGGCCCGTGTTTTTTTATGCTTTCCAAAGCATAATTAGAGCAGGTAGGATAATACCTGCACTTACCCTTAGGCAAAAGAGGAGAAATCATTTTTTGATAAAATCTAATGCAGATACATAAAAACCGTTCTATAATATTCTTCATAAATCAATATTCTTCATAAATTAAAACACTCAGAAATATCAGAACCGGGTGGCAACAAACCGGCATGTTTAAGCAAACGAACCAACAGATAAGCTTTATAAGAAACACCGGCATTTTCTGAAAAGACAAGTAAAACTAAATCAAACCCCTGACTTAACACGGGGTTTATAAGCCTAAAATGCTCTTTGGCAACACGCCTTACACGATTACGCAAAACAGAACTACCAAAACCTCGCCTGAAAGTGCACAAAAACCTGTTATAGCCCAAAGAATTCGGCAAAACCAAAAGTCTTGCACCCGAACAATTAACAGCCTTTGCCCCCTTAAAAACAGCCCTTATTTGCAAAGAGCCCGAAAGTCTTTCTTTTTTTGACAGCTTAAATCCGGCCACTAACTAATAAGGTTTCTTTTCAGCAGAAACACTGAGTTTTTTGCGACCTTTGGCACGGCGAGCACTCAAAATAGCCCTCCCGCCCTTAGTTTTCATTCTTGCACGAAATCCGAATCGTCTCACTCGTTTCGTTTTACTTGGTTGATATGTCCGTTTCATAATCAGACTCCTTGTATAAGCAGAGCGAAAATCGCCCAAATTTTAAATAAAATAAATAATTATAACAACCCGCGACCGCCGCATAATCTTTTGTTTTTTACTGTTAAAATAAATCGACTGTTTACACTGTCGTTCCAACAGTCTTTACTTTGAGTTTAATCAAACAAAAGGATAGACTGCGGTCGCCAAATCAGGCAATCGTAACAATTATCTCGCCGGTATTCTGTTTGGAAATCACGCAAGCAAAACAGATGCCCTACTCGCAAAATTCCGGCATATTTTTGTTTCATTTTGAGCAAATGACACAAAAAAAATGGGGAGACAAGGATTCGAACCTTGGAAGTTAAAAACAACAGATTTACAGTCTGCCCCCGTTGGCCGCTTGGGTATCTCCCCTATAACGCACAAATTTGTGCTTCAAGCCAACTCAGGGATTCGAACCCTGGACCCCGAGATTACAAATCACGTGCTCTGGCCGGCTGAGCTAAGTTGGCGTCATTATGACAGGTGAACATTCTATACTAAATTAGATTTTATGTCAAGATAAAAATCAACTTTTTTTTCATAACTTTAATTTTTTTTAAATCTTATTGGAACATCTTGAAATAAAATAGGATTTATGATAATCTGGGTTTTGATACAGCTTTTAATAATTGATGCGGAGCTTGTTACGGCAGCCTGTTTCTAAAAAAGCGGAAAAATTACTTTTATTCTGTCAATGGGATAATTGTATATTTTTGAATTTTCAACTTGTTTTGAGCTCAAAATTTCTCTGCTTTTTAATAATTTACCGCATCAAAACCTATAAATCAAAAGCTGATTGCTTATTAATTGCTTATATATAAAAAACAGGGAAGATATGGAAAACACACAAGAAGACTGGTCTTTAATCATTGAGCCAAAAAGAAAATTGCTCGATTTACCGATTCGCGAGGTTATTCGCTACAGGGATTTGATTTGGCTTTTTATCAAGAGAGACTTTACCACTCAATACAAGCAAACGATTTTGGGTCCGTTGTGGTTTGTTATAACCCCCTTGATTTCAACGGTCATGTATTCGTTTGTTTTCGGGAATTTAGCCAAACTGAGTACGGACGGGTTACCGCATATTTTGTTTTACTATTCGGGAACAATGCTTTGGGGCTTTTTCTCCGGCTGTTTTACCAATGCAACAAATATATTTGTAAGAAACCAGCATATTTTCGGTAAGGTGTATTTTCCGAGATTAACCGTTCCCGTTAGCGATGTTGCAGGACAGCTTACAAAAATTGTTGTGCAGTTTTTGTGCTTAATGGGGTTTTATGTTTATTATTTGGTAACTACGGATCTTTTAAATCCTACTTGGTATGCACTGGCCTTTCCCGTAATTCTTTTATGGATTGCAACAATAGGCACAGGAATGGGAATGATTATCTCTGCTTTAACAACTAAATACAGAGATTTGAGAATTTTAGTCAATTTTGCGTTGGGACTTGCAATGTATGCAACTCCTGTGGTGTATCCTTTATCTCAAATTCCGGGTAAACTGCTGTGGCTCGCTTATATTAACCCTTTAAGTGCTCCGATAGAGCTTTTTAGGATATGGTTTTACGGTGCGGGGACATTACCGCCTGCCGTAATTTTTTCGAGTGTAAGTCAGACTTTTTTTTGGATTTTTCTCGGCTTGATAATGTTTAATCAAAACGAGCAGAATTTTGTCGATGTCTTTTAAAAATATAGGGAATGTTTATTTGCAAGCAAATTCATTTAAAGAAATAAGATGGAAACAAAGATTTCAAAATTTTCAAAAGGCATTTGTAATCTTTAACAATAGATGTAATGATCTGTCTGAAAATCCGGAAGGAAGTAAGTATTATGAAACCTGCCAAATGGCTTTAGTTCAGGCTTTTGAAATTTTGATTGAATTATCTTGGAAAACATTAAAGGATTATCTTGAAAATGAAGGCTTTTCTGAGCTTTACACTGGAAAAAAAGTTTTTCGACAAGCTTTTCAAGTTGATGTGATAGAGAATCCTGAAATTTGGCTTAAGAGTCTTGAGTTAAGAAATTTAACCGGCCACACTTATGATTTAACCGTCGTATATGAATTGTGTAAGTTTATTATTGATAATTTTTCTATTGAAGCAAAGAAATTGGAAAAAAAATTAAAAAGTAAATTATAAAATTAATTGAGCTATATGAAATACGGATTGAAAGACAAATATTTAAAAGAAATTATAAAAGTTCTAAATGGCTATAAAGAAATTGATGAAGCTGTTTTATTTGGTTCAAGAGCTCTGGGTAATTATAAAAATACTTCAGATATTGATATAGCTTTAAAAGGGAAAAGTGTAACAAACTTTTTAACTGCGAGTTTAAAGTCAAAGATTGAAGATGAAAGTATAATTCCATATTTTTTTGATTTTATTGCTTATGATAAATTAAATCATAGAGATTTGATGGAACATATAGATAAATACGGAATAAGAATTTATAAAAGAGATGATAATTAAGGAAAGATAAGTTATGTCGGATACAGCTATCAGATTAGAAGGCGTTTCCAAGATGTATAAGTTGGGTGTGATAAATAATGGAACACTTTTTAGAGACTTGCAGACTTGGTGGGCGTTAAAAAGAGGAAAGGAAGATCCTCATTCTAAAATAGGACAGGATAAATATTCGGGAAACGATACTGAATTTTGGGCTTTGAAGGATCTAAATCTTGATATAAAACAAGGCGACAGGGTCGGCATTATCGGTAAGAACGGTGCCGGTAAGAGTACGCTTTTAAAGGTGCTTTCAAGGATTACGACTCCCACGGAAGGGCGAGTTAAAATTAAGGGGAAGGTTTCCAGCTTGCTGGAGGTCGGTACCGGCTTTCACGGTGAACTAACAGGTCGTGAAAATATTTACTTGAACGGTGCAATTCTTGGGATGAAGAAAAAAGAGATAGACAGAAAGCTCGATGAAATTATAGATTTTTCGGGAATAGAAAAACATATTGATACACCTGTTAAAAGGTATTCAAGCGGTATGTATGTTCGTCTTGCTTTTGCGGTTGCGGCTCATTTGGATAGCGATATTCTTATAGCGGACGAAGTCTTGGCAGTCGGCGATGCTGAATTTCAAAAAAAAGCTATTGGAAAAATGGGGAGTCTTTCTACTGAGCAAGGCAGGACGGTTTTGTTTGTCAGTCATAATATGGCAGCAGTTAAGCAATTGTGTAACAGTGGTGTTTTACTTGAAAAAGGAAAAATTGTTTCAAAAGGGACAATAAATAATGTTATAAACGCTTATTCAGAAAATAAGAAAAAAAATTATAGAGCTGAAATTATATCTGTGAAAGATCAAAATTTAAAAAGAGGTAATGGAGCTATAGATTTTACAGATATTTTTTTTGATAAGGATAGTTATAAAGTTGATGAAGATATAAACATTAGAATTGCATTTAAAATTAATAAGTCCTTTAACGGCTTATATTTTTCTTTGATGATAAAAAACAAATTTAGTGAAAAGATAGCAGAATTTAAAGCTTGTATAGAAAAAGGAATGATGCATCAAAATGAAGAAAACACAATTTACTTTAATATTCCTAAAAATACTTTATCGCCAGGTAGCTATCCCTTGTATTTTTGGCTGGCTGATGAATTATCTTTATATGGCCCTGCAGTGAATTATTGTGTTTTAGATGAGTTCACTCCTGATTTAATTATTGAAGATGATAATTCTGTATTAGGGTTAAATAAAGATTGTGTTATATTGAGTAATTGTAAATTTTTATTAAAAAAATAAAGATGAGGTTTATATGAAAGTTTCTATTAAAGGAAAAATAGTTTTTATACCCATTGAAGTAAAAAACAGGGAGTATAAAGCTAAATTATTGTTAGCAAATTATTTTTTAAATGAAGGGTATAGTGTGGCTATTGGCAGCATCTGGCATATGGATCCTTTTCTGTCTGATGCTAAGAATTCAATATATATAACAAAAGATTTTTATAAGTATCGATATCCATTTTTATCGCAATTGCATGAGAATAATAATTTTATAGTAGGTTGGGATGAAGAGGGCTTAATTTATGACAGTGATGAATATTATATCACAACAGCCCTAAATGAATCTACTTTAAATACCATAGACATGATTATAACATGGGGGGAGAGACAAAAAAGAACTATTAAAAAATTTATAAATAAAAATCCTAACCAACTTTTACCATTAGGGAATCCCCGTCTTGATTTATTAAAATTAGACATAGCAAAAAAAGTTTTTAAGTCTGAGGTTTCTTATATAAATGCTAATTTTGGATATGATTATATATTAATAAATTCAAACTTTAATATTGCAACTCGTGATGATTATGATGGAATAAAGGCTGCAGTAAATTGTAACGGTAAAAATGAAAAAGGTGTTGAATTAATTCAAAAATTAAACAAATTAACAAAGGCACTTGCTCCGGTGTTTTTTTTAGCAGTGAAACATATAGCAGAAAGGTTTCCATCTAAAAAGATTATTTTTAGACCACATCCTGCTGAAGATATAAAAACAATTAAAAATATTTTTAAGGATTATAATAATATTTATGTTGAAAAAAAATTTGCAGTTAATCCCTGGCTTGTAGGGGCTTCTATAATTATTCATAGTGGCTGTACAACAGGAATGGAAGCTGCCATGATGGGGAAAAATGTTATTTCATATCAACCTGATATTGGAGAGGCATATATTGATACAGTTCCTGATAGGTTGAGTAAAATTGTAAGAAGTGAAGATGAATTATTAAATATATTAGAATCTTATGTTAATGAAAAAAAAATTTTGCTTAGTGATAAACAGAAAAATATTTTACATGATTATGTTGATATTGATGAAAACAAAACTTGCTCGAAAAAAATTATAGATTCTATAAAAATTTTTAAATCAAAATCTGAAAATAGTGAATTTGTTTTTAATACTTCAATTAGTAAATATTGGAAAGTAAAAAATATAAAACCTTTTAACATTGAATTTGGTGCTTTGAATTATGAAGAATTCCATACAGATCTTATCAATATTAAAAAAGCCATGTCTTTTGATTACAAAGATAAAATATTTTTTTTAACTGAACATGTTTTTTTTATAGCAAATAGGAATTCGGAAATAAAATTTAAGCTTAATTTTAAAAGGTTATTTACTATAAGTAAAAAAATTGTTAAGAAAATTTTTAAATAAGAATATTATAGTTATTTTTATTTTGAA
>PDOP01000057.1 GCA_002749205.1 Treponema sp.
TGTCCGACCCGTCCGGTCTTTGCCTGATCCAGGGCATGGTCTTCCGCTGCCCGGGAAAGACCTCTGGAAGGCTGCTGTATGGGTAATTTTTTCGTATTCCGCAGTTTCCGATACAAAAGATGAACGGCCTTGACCCCTTCCCGGGTTTGAATATTTCTCCCCCCGGATTCAACCATGATTTTCCCTTTAAATTTTTTACTTACCGGACGAACATAAAGTTCCGCAAACTTCTTTGGATTTGTGCGAACTGCATTCAGGGACAAGATAACATCCTTTTCTACAGGACTTAAATAATCCGCATCCCGGGCTGTATCCAAAAGTTCTACCTCCCAGCCATCTTTTTCAAATCTATCATGCAGTAATAAGTAATAGCCCTCTTCTGATTCTTTTTCAGAATCAGGAGTTAAACTGTTTATGGATCCGCTGTTTAGTAAACTCCAAAAAACAAAGAGAACAGCAAAACCTTCCCATTTCCTCATAAGGAACTTCCTTTCTTCATGCTAAACAACCAATTGCTCTAATTGTTCGTTTACTTTTTTTATCGCTTCTTCCTCTTTTTCTCCCGATTCCAAAACCAGAGAGATAGAAGTTTTTATATTTTCTGAACTGGCCATAACATTTTTCATATTCGCCAATATTTCCTGAGATATTTCTACTAACTTTTGCGTTTCCCTCCCGACTTCTTCATTCCCTTTGACCATTTCCGAGGATCCTAATCGTACCTGTTCGGTAATACCATGAATTTCCCGAATTGCTTCCAGCATTTGCATGCTACCAGAACTTTCTTCCATTATAGCATCCATGATGGAACGACTTCGGCTATATACCAAATCCAGTAATTCAAGAATAACTTTAAACTGCTGTTCTACACGGCTTGATGAATCCGAAAGGGTTTCTATTTGTGCTTTTAAATCTTTCAGCACGTTTGTAATCATTTTTCCCTGGGTACTTGATTCTTCTGCCAGTTTACGGATTTCATCTGCAACCACGGCAAAACCTTTTCCGGCTTCTCCTGCATGCGCAGCCTCAATAGCAGCATTCATGGCAAGAAGATTTGTTTGACTGGCAATATTTTGAATAACTGTGCTGGCTTCCAGCAGCCCTTCGGAATTTTCACTGACAATCTTTACAATTTCGGTCGTACCAGATACCGCTTTACTTCCTTCCTGTGATGCATTTTTTAATTCATCCAGAGTTTCTATGTTTTCACTCATACCTTTATCAACAGATTTTATACTTGCATTCATTTGCTCAATAGTTGATACAGATTCAGTAATGGATGCGGCTTGACTGGTGATATTTGTATTCAATAAATCAAGACTACGCGCTATTTGTTCAAGAGTTGCCTGTGTTTCCAGCACCCCCGAAGATTGGCTTTGCACATGCTCATTTACTGTATGAATATTACTGGTTATAAAATCCACAGCTCTTGAAGTACTCTGCATATTGATACCCAGTTTTTCAGAGGCGGCATTGGAAACCTTAACAGCACTTTTTAATGTCTTCAAAAAATTTTTATTGAAGCGTAAAAACCTATTATAATCCATAAACAGCAATGCCATATCATCACGGGTATCTACTTCAACATCATTTTGCTGATAATTTCCTTCAGCCAAATGCCTCATTGCCTTCTTTAATTGTTTTATTTTTCTTTGAAGATTGTCTGTAATTATCCTGAGATTTAATTGTGAAATCGTAAGACCATAGAAAAAAAGAGGTAAAGATGATGTGAGCAGGATTTTAATAACATTGGTTGTATCCAGCCGGATAAATGGAGTTATTGCCAAAACAACAGCCGCAGTCAAACAATAAAAATTAACAAATAAAATTCTTATTTTTATTGAATAGTTTACATATTTTTCACTTAATTCTATAAAGGAAACCCATTTTTCAAAACTTCTCAAATTAAATGCTCCAAATAGGGTAGAAATTAAAAAGGCATTTGAAAGAATTACAAATAAAAATGTCAACCCTATTCTTGGTTGAGCAAAAAAATCCAACTCAATTCCTACAAAAATACCCCCAATAACGGCTATGCTTACAGGCAGGATAATCGCCGTTTTTTCGTACATCCCTGCATTCTTGCGTGCCTGGACAATATTTACCTTATAATTCAGAATAGCTGGAAATAAAAGCTTGTATTTTATGACAGGAACAATAGCTAATAATGCCAAACATATTAAAAATGATGTACTGGTTGCAATGGCCAATCCATTTTCTGTTTTACCAACAATACCAGTGCATATAAAGGCCGGCAACACCCATCCCAGGCAAGAAAGATAATCATAAATGATGATTTTTGAGGGTGCCTTTCCTGATTTTCTTTTATTTTCCATGATGTTTACTACTCCCAAAGGTTAATTTTAAATATCTTCAAAACACGGTACAACAACAAACCTTTATGGTAGAATTTCAAACTCTCGTCCATTCTGGAACAAAAAGATGAAGCTCTTACCTTTTGTCAGATAATAACACAGAAAAGTCCGGTGGGTACAGAAATATTTGCCATTGGAGAAAAAATTTTTAAAAAACAGGTTTTCAAAAAAAAGGATAAACAAAAAACTGGGTAAGAATGAAAAACATCACGCACAATGATTTACAGACTGCTCTCCCGGGATGCCCCGGGCAGCCCCCATAAACTACCTGCCTTCTTCCTCCAAATGAATCCGACATATTTCAAAAAGCTGAATAATATGCTCATCATTCAAGTAATAGTAAATACGTTTTCCCTCCCGCCGCGAAGCCACTACACGAACCTGCTTAAGCTGCCGCAACTGCTGGGAAACCGCAGGCTGACTCATCCCCATCAAAGCTGTAATTTCATGAACACAAAGTTCATTGTTTTTCAGGGCATTTATAATTTTTAACCGGGAGGGATCACCAAACAGTTTAAAAATTTGCGCCATACGGTTTAATTTTTCAGAAGAAAGTAATGTTTTTTCAACAGAACTAATCCTCTGGCTATCATGGTCAGGAGGTAAAACCAAGGGTATATCCATACTTTGGATTCTATCATAAAGATTTTTTTTTTGCACTGTTTTGTTTATGTTTTTAACATCGAGGAGGAAGGCTTGCACCTACCAGCCTCCCACACCACCGGGCATGCGGTTCCGTACCACGGCGGTTCGTAATCCATTGCGATACGCCAACAAACTGTCGGCGAAAGAAGAAGAAAAGCTGGAATTCAATCTCACACTCAAGGATGGGTTGGCGGGTGGGTTTCAAAAACTTCTCCTGTCGGGCTTGTAGAGGACTTGCATCTCCTTGTGAGTGCGCCCTGCCGAAGAAGCACTCACAAAAAAAGGGCCCAGCGAATGCTGAGCCCTTAACAATAAACTGGCAACGACCTACTCTCCCACCATGGCAGTACCATCGGCGCACATGAGCTTGACTTC
>PDOP01000038.1 GCA_002749205.1 Treponema sp.
CAGTCTATCTTTTTTTGAGCGGAAGATAAAAAGAAGAGGGAGTTGCAGCGACAGCGGAAAATCCCGATTAAAATAGAAGCAGCTCAAAAAAAATTATGCAAGGGCGAGTTGTTGAGTGCCATCGCTTTGCAAAGCGATGGCATTAGAATTTGAGCCAATTGCAAAACTCGTCTAACTTTTGCAATTTCATCATTTAATTGTATTCAGTGCATCGACAATTAATTTTGCCGATATGCTTGGAATTTTGTCAAAGGCTGTTTCTTTTTTTAATGAGGTGCTTCGTTTTTGGATGTTGCGACTTAGGATTGTTTCGCCGTTTTGGTTTTTTACCGAAAGCAGGATTTTAAAAGCGGTGAAGTATATTCCGTCGTTTAGCTCAGGCTTATCGGGAATTATTTCTACAGTTAGCAGAAGGTTAGGGTTAAGTGCGGAAAGTGTATAGCCTTGAAGTTGCAACTCTTGTTCGATAGAAAGTTTTAGAGAATGTTTTAGAGCTTCTGTCGTTTCATCGGTTGTTTTTGAGTTTGAAATTATTTCGACCTTTGCCGATTGTCTTGGCGGGATGTTTTTTTTGGGAAAAGTGTATTTTAGTTTTTTGCCTTTTTGCGAAAACCTGTTTTCGAGTTTTTTCTTTGCATTTTTTCCGTCAGCACCGATAGTTTCGAGCTCGTCTAAAATCTCGGTTGCATCTATGTCGCAGTAGAGGTAGCCGCTCACTGATGTAGGGGGTAGTGTAAATTCCACCTTGTCGGTATCGGGTATTTCGATGTATTCATAGATTATTCGCTTTTTGGATTTGTTGCCGTATTTTGCCGTATATGCAAGTTTGAGCTTTGTGTTTGGCTCGCCTGTGATAACAAACAGTGGGCTATTGTTGTTCTGTTTTATATCGATATTAATTTGGCTAATTTTTTCAATTGCACCGGTTGCGTTTTTTATGTATTTTGAAAAGAGCAGGGGTGCATTTTCAACTTTGTTTAATTTTGCCATAACTGCGGCTTCTATGTATTTCTTCGCAGCCGCCTGATAGTATCCTTTATTATAAAGCTCAGCTGCGACTTTTTTTGGCTGTTTATGGGAGTTTTCTTTTTCGATTGCAATTTGAATTAGTCTTTGTTTTTCTTTTTCGAGTGCTGATTTTTTATATTGTCCAAGTACATAAACAATTGTATCATCGCCTGAATTTATAAAATGCTTTTTGGTTATTTTAAATTCTTTCAATTGTGCCGATGATTTTCTGCTTAATTTGTTTTCCAGTTGTTTTTTCAGGTTGCTTATTTGTCCTGAAATAACGGCTGTCGAGTTTGATTCTACGGAAGTTCCAATGTACATTGTAACTTCCGTAATTAAATTTGCAATAGCCTTGTGCTCCGCTTCGCTTGGATTTGTATCCGAGCCTGATGCCGTAAAATATTCATATTGGCTGTCGGATTTTGGAGTGTTTATAAGCCATTCAGGCGGATTTTTTGCCTGAGTTGTGCTGAGGCAAGATGCCGTTATCAGAACTGCAAAAAGAATAAAGGCTATGCAAATTTTGTTTTTTTTCATAAATTCAGTGTTTTAAATTCCGTCTTTGATTGATTCTTTTACAAGGTCTCTGACTCTTTTTTCTTCTTCTGTTTTAGGTTTCACTTCATCGGCACCCGTAATTGCATTGTCTATGAGTCTGTTCAATGTTTTTTTAGGTATACTGTATAGAACCAAGTAAGTATAATCATCGCCTGCAGGCTCGCCTTCTGCGTCAAAATATCGTTGCTGAATCCAGTAGTCGGTTTCTTTTTTGAAGCCCGATAATTTTGTATCTGTAAGGGTTTTTACTATGTCCTCAAGATAACCGGTAATCAAGTCTTTATCGCCAGCGGCTGCGGCAACAGCTTTGCTTTCGACCCGCATTTTAACCATTCTTGCCATTTCTGACGGAACTGAAAAATCTCGTGTCCACAGCTCTGCTCCTTCCAAACTTTTTGAGCGGGGAGATTCAAATTTAAAAATATACAAGTCAGCGTATTTTGGCTGTGCTTCCAATTCCGAAACCTCTTTTGAAACCCAAGTAGGTGCATCTTTTGACCATTTTAGGTTTTTGTGGTCAATTAATACCGGTTTTTTAATACTGTCGGAAACCTGACCCATACCGCTTGTTTCAGGCTCGCTTGCACAGCTTGTAAGACCTGAGAGCATTGCAGTTGCGATAATCATCAATCCTGCAAGAAAATAGATTGTTTTTTTCATTTATTTGCCTCCTAGTTAGCAATATAATCAATTGGCTGTTGCCAATGATAAAACTTATTTTAGTTTCCCATTGTAAATGTTAAAGATTTGCCTCTTAACATAACAAGTTCCATGTTTTCAAAGCCGGGCAATTTTCCGGCAATATCATATACAATATCTGCAACATCATCGGCTTCGGAAAAATTAAACAATGCATACTTTGTTTGTTGCTCCGATACATGTAATGTTTTTATGCTTTCGACTCTTTTTTTGAGCTCTGCTTTAAGTTGTCTCATAATTGCTGGGTCGCTTGTGCCGTTAAATATAAGCTCATATCGAATTCCTTTTGAGTATGCTTTTGCAAGCATAATCTTGGATTGGTCTTCAACTATGGGCAGTGTTTTATAGACAGTTGATTGCAAGGCGTTTGATTCTGCATCATAGCCGCTTACATCACTAAAGGTTCGTTGGCTCGCATACGGCACTGAGCCCAAGACCTCGCCCGTTGAAGGATTAAAAATTCTTACAGTAACCTTTGCAGAGCCGTAATATTCATTATCGGATACATTACCGCTTTCGGTAAATGCGTCAACTTCCAGATAAATATCGGCATTTAGTTTTTGTGCTATCCATTGAATGGCAGAAACACCTGTTTGCTCGGATTCTTCAAATACAATCGAGTTGTCTTTTTTGAGTTTTTCTATTTCCGAATATCCGATAACCCTGTAGCCGTTGCCTACTAAATAGCTGTTTACCATTTCAACTGCCGATTTTAAAAGGAAAGCATCTGTTTTGGAGTTTTCTGCACTGAATACCATGTAAGTCATGTTTTCCAAATAATCTTCAAGATATGCGGCGTTTCCTTTTTCTTCGGCTGATTTTTTATTTTTTTCCAAAAGCTCATTACCGTTGTTTTTATTGTATGGGTTATCGTATTCTGCACCTGTGGTGCTTTCTTTTTCATAATCTATACCTTTGGCTTTTAGAAATGCAGAAAGCTCATTTAATTTTACCGGTACTTGAATTTGGCAAAAATAGTTACTACCTGTTCTATATTTTTGCAGAACCTTCATTTCACTGTTTTCAATATATAAATTCGTATTTTTTGTATTGTATAAACTTCGTTGCAACTCATTTTGATTTTTTTGCTCTGAATAAACACCGATTAAGTCTATTATTCCTTTACGGATAGCCATTGTTTTTGCATCGTTTATAGCTGTCATCAGAGAAGGGCTTTCTCCGGTGCTTGTGTATATTTTAATTTGAGGTAAAGAGTTTTTTTCCGAATTATCATCTGAAATCAAATAATCCGAGCTTAAAAAGCTCAAACATGATGATACCGTAATCGCAAAAAACATAATAAAAACGGCATAAAACACCTTTTTCATAAATTACATAATCTCCTATTTGATAGTTATCCCAAATCCCAAAATAAAATTTGACATCATCGCAGATTTATGGTTTTCCGATTTAAAACCTAAATCACAACCTATGTCAAAACCAAGTTTTATGTCCTTAGTTACTAAAAAATTGAAACCCAATAAGCCTTTTACAAAAAAATCCGAAAATACCGGTTTTTCGGATAAACTCTTTAAGAGCATTCCACCACCAACCTGTATTTCAGGCGAAAATTGAAATATGCCGACAAAAACATTTCCTAACTGGCAGCCTGCAAATATTCTTACCGGCACTCCCAAAATAGCGCTGTTTTGGGAAAAGTTTATATCAATTCCGTAGAGCGGTCTAAACTTATAAAACCCTCGCGTATGAATGATTTTTAACCCAATGCTTCCGTTTATAATATATCGTTCTTCAGGGGGCATGGTCGGGAAACCTACATTGAAATACGGATTAAACTCCATCGGAAGCCGTGCAACTTCCTTGAGTTGGTCAGCAAATAAAACATCGCTTTTAGAAAATAAAATTTGCGCCGTAGACTTCTCATCGCTGACTGCAATAACCATAACCAAGGCAACCTGCTTTTCATAAGCAATACCGTCTTTTCTTTCATATCCAATAACTGTAAATTCATCTCCCACAGAAATCCCCATATTACTGCCAAGTTCAAATTCGATAAACTGTCCCGACACCTTTGAAACACCTGTCGTAATTTTGAAGTCCGAAACAGAGCGAAGTTTATATTGCAAATCAAGCATCATAGTCGATGACGCAATAAGAAACGCCATTTCAGGACTGTCGCCAAATCCTGAATGCTGTAATGTAAAATTCGCTATAGACTTATTGTTTTGCATATTTCGTAAATACACATTAACCTTTAAGAGCAAACTATAAGAATACTTGACAGTATCAGCGACACCGTCATTGTCAGTATCAACCTTCTGACTAAATCGTTTAAAAGCATAATCGGTAACAGTCGGCACAACAATAATATACGAATTGACCAATCTTTCCCAGTCTGCCTTGGTAAAAGCCTGCTTACCTGCCAAAACCTCTTCCGGCAATTCGACAGCCTTCTTTCGGTCTTCTTGAATTTTTTGAATAAACCCCTCTAAATCGGCACTTGAAATTCGATGCGACATTGCAATAATTTCAAACCTTTTCATGTCCAAAAAAGATTTTACAATAACATTGTCAACAGCATTATACAAAGCCTCAGGCATATCCCAATCATAGTACGAAAGCCTAAACACAGCTATGCTTTTAGTACCGCTTACTTTTTGTGCATGCAGCGAAAAAGAAAAAAAGAGTAAAGAAAAAATCAGCAAAAAAAATCTGCGCTCAAACATAGCTATCACAAGTATAACATATTTTTTTGAGAATAGACACTACTTTTTATTAAAATGACTATGTAAATTTTTAAGCTGACGCAAACCCGCAACCGCCGCATAACCTTTTGTCCTTTTCTGTATGTAAAATCAACGTTTTTCCCTCAGGTCAAAAGTTTTTTATTAACTATTATAAGCGGACAAAAGTGTAGACTGCGGTTGCCAAATTATGTTAAGTTCATTGCATTAAACGCCGGTATTCTGATTTACCCGATGCAAAATTACCGGTTGTTTGCCGAATATCAAAAAACAAAACGATAGGATGTTACGAGAAACGAAACAGCCTATCGTTACTGAATAAATCTTAGATTGATATAATTTATATTTTTCTGAGAATAAGGCAGATATAACAATCATCAATTAAAGCAATTGCTTCAAGAAAATCTTCAGTTTCTTGTATTACATCGATTGATAAATTTCTAAGTTCATTTTTTGTAAATACATCATAGATTTTTATTAAGGTTTTACTGGCAGCAAGAGATTTTTTCTTGGCAATATTATTTGCATATTTTTCCAATTCTTTCTTGTTAGAAAAAGTTGTCTTTCCTTTATATTCTTTTTCCTTGCCCCTTTCTTCTGCATCACATGAAAACCAAAATGTATAAGCAGATTTTGCTTTTTTGACTTTATATATTTTTACTCGTGATATAGGATTCTCAGGATTATGATCGTTAATATTTTTATATCCCGTTGCATTTTTTTGTTCTATTCTTCTATCATATTCAGATTTCCCGTTTAATATTTTAGTCGGTTTTAGTTCCTCAAAATATGTATCTTCAAAAAAAACATCCGGATTTTCGACAGTACCTAAAACAGTATTTATACCCACAACTTTAAATTCTTTGTTTAAAACTTTGGCATCAGAGTCTATCGCATATATACCAACAATTATATTTAACAAAAATATTAGTAAAATAATTTTTTTTTGTTTCATAAAGACCTCCCTATTCATCGTAGTCATGATATTCTACAACTACCTTTTTACCACAAATCGTACATTCATCTTTATAAATTTCCATTGTACACCACTCCCATTGCCATGGCCAAAATCCTGTACTATGTTTATGTTTTTTCTTCTCATAAAAAACGAATTCAAAGTTACATTCATGTTCATCAGAATCATGTGAGCCGTTTCTAGTAATAATATTACGTTCATCTTTATTATCAAAGGTTATTTTTATACAACCATCTGATTTTATATTTGCATTTTTTATAAAAGTTCTCAATATATGCATAACGACTTCATTAGAATGAACGGTATTGTTTTCAAGAATTTTTGTTACACTACCGGATATTTTAGCAGTAACATTGGGTTTAGCAGAATTATTTATTTGTTCTGATACTGTAGGTTTAACACTTTGATTACAACTAAATAATACTAAAGCAAAAGATAACACGCCTAAAAAGGCTTTTATAAAAGTAAATTTTTTCATAATTTCCTCCTCTAAGAAATAAATATGATTCAAAACCTAAGAAAATTATAACACCGCTGTTATGATTTGTCAAGTTTAAAATGTAAATTTATTTACTTTTTTATGGTTTTAATGAAATTTAAGTAAGAATCAGGCAAATTATTTTAAGCTCATTGCATTAAACGCAGGTATTCTGATTTACCCGATGCAAAATTACCGGTTGTTTGCCGAATATCAAAAAACAAAACGATAGAATGTTACGAGAAACGAAACAGCCTATCGTTACTGAATAAACCTTATATTGCTTTTGAGTTTACCACTTTATATTAAAATCAATGCTTGCATTGCCTGTTGTAGCCGTTTCTTTAAGCAATGTTTCAATACCCGAAGCCTTAGAGCTATCTACAGCGTCTATGAATGATAAGGGTTTTTCTACGGCAGTAGTCAACATAAGTAATTCAGGGCTTTTCATTGTTGTTCCGTCTGCGGAATATAAAACAGAATCACCTGTGCGAACGGCAGTATTCATCTTGTTTCCTGAATAAGTCCACACTCCGCCTAAGCCCGTTAATTTTCCGAAAGAAGTAATTATACCGGTTGCATCTTGACCTGATGCCACAGATACGGGGGTTTGTATATTTAGGGTTGCCTTTTTTGCGGTTTGTGTTTGAACAGCTGTTTTAATTGAGCCTGTTTCAAGATATAGTTTTGATAAAACCGAATCGCCTTTGTTGGAAATTTCAGATAGTTTAAGTCTTGAAAGCGGTTGAAGAACTAAAACAGAATTGCCAATCTTGAAGGTTACGGTGGACTTAAAGCCTGTTGAAATTACAGCTCCGGTAGATAACCTGGCACCTTTATTAAGTGTTGTCCACGAGCTTTTCATCTTTGCCTTTGGATGACCTGTTACTGCAAGTATTTCGGCATCAACTGAAAATGCCCCGGCAAATAAAAACGCCGATAAAATAAAAGCAATTGTTTTTTTCATTTCTTTCCTCCTCCATAATTGTTTCTGTCTTATATTTTTTTAAACAATTAAAATGATAACATAAATTTCAAATTCATCAATAAGTCGCTTGAGCCTGATGCCGAAATAAAATGTCCAACATCAAAACCGGCATATACATCTTGAAGTAATGTGTAGTTTAGTCCGACATTCCATTCAAAACCGTTAAACGGTGATTTACTCGATTTCGGTTTTTTTCCGTAAAAAAGCATATCTGTGGACATTTTAATTATAAGCGAATCTACAGGCTCAATAGAGGCGTATAAACCCATTAGCCATGTGTTCATCGGAAACATCGGTTTTACCTTTGTAAGCGGTATTTTTGAAAAACCTACAAAAGTATGGTCTCCGCCACCTGCGTAAAGCGATTTAAAACCAAACAGCGAATTGTATTTGTTAAAATAATATTCCAGCTTTAATGATCCCATACAGGCGTTTTGCTTGTATCCGAATGAATTACGTATATTTGCCACACCCGTAAAATCAAACATAAGTCCCGGAATAATTGAGCCTTTTAGAGATATTTCAAAAAAAGTGTGATAATCGGGTTTTTTGAATTTAGGTTGTATAAATCCTAAGATTTGTACCCCCAGTGTATGGTCATATTTTCCGATTGGAAAAACCGCATCTACACTTAATGCTAAGTAAGCAGGTGACAGCGAATAGATTATTGAAGGGTCGTATTTTAGTTTTGGATAAACAGGTGTTGTATGTCTGTTCAAAAGACCGGTAAATCCAAAATCAAAGCCGAAATTTATTCCCGAAGTTACTACATCAACCGATACTCCGTCAATTTTTTGATTTAAAACGATACCTGATTGGTCCATAACTCCGTATCTTCCGAAATTTAACTTCGCTTTGCCTTTATCCAAAGGAATGAAAAATACAAAATTAAAATAGTCCAAGTCAACTATGTGGTTAATTACAGGATCTTTTTGTTTGCTTGAATCCGTGAATACTTTTGAATTAGCGGTAAACAAATAAGAGATTTGCATATCAAAGAATGAATTTCCCTTTTTGTTCATATTATTTGTAAGCCATAGACTTACTTTTTCGTAGTTTGAAAGATTTGTTACGGGTTTTTCCTTATCGGAAGGTAAGGGTAATAAAAAGCCTGTATTAGAGGTAATTATTCCACCTCCGTCTACGGCAAAACCGGCAACGGCTACAAAAAGGAATAAAGCGGTTGATAAAATGCGTTTCATTATTCAGCCTCCGCAATATCATTCTTTTGAGAAATCAGCTGAGAAAATATAGCCAGTGCTTCTTGTCCTGAAAGCGGGTTCGAAGGTACGGCTCTATACGGGATAATGCCCATTTTCTTTAGAGAGCGTATTGCATAGTGAGGGCTTTTTCCGATGGAATACCAAAGAGAGCCTTTAGTACCTGTTGACTGCATTACAAGATTTGAAAAGTGGTCGATTCTTATAGGATCATTGGGTTTAACCTTTTTGAACATTTTCATTGAGCTGAAGATTTGAAATGCTTCTTTATAGCTTGCATCATCGGAAACACTTGAGTTGGCGCATGCAGCCAAATAGCAAGCCTGTCCGACTGTTAGTTTTTTTTCATTTATAATTTTTTCCAGTTTATCCGCCGACTGAGCTATGCAGAATGTTGTGATAAAAGACAGTAAAAATACCAAAAAAACAACTTTCTTCATTTTGTCTCCCTTAAATATCCTGTATTTTGTAAGGAGTTATTTTGCCCAATAACCCCTGTCATATCCGATAGTATATCATAGTAATAACTAAATATCAACCGGTATAAACAAAAAATATTAAAAAATATCTTTTTTTGGGTGATTTACGGAAGACAGTATACCGGCCTGTATGCTGTAATTTTAGCCTGATTTTAACGAGCGCAGTCTACACTTTTGCTCGTTACAAACATGCAAAAAAAACTTTCGAGCGGAGGGAGAAACGTTGATTTTAAAAACAGAAAAGGGCAAAAGGTTATGCAAGCTCGCGGGGTGGGAGCTTTAGCTCCAAATTTACTTTAATGTGGATCTTTCTACGGTAAATTTTTCGCCTGTCTTTTTTGTTTTTACTTTTATGTCTTCGATGGGTTTCCAGAATACGGTGAAGGAGATGGTTGGCACGAATTGGTATTTTGTGCGTCTGGTTACGGAGTTGTATTTTTTTTCGGGTTTGAAGGAGTAGGTTAAATTCATTGTCCAGTCTTTCAGGTAGTGTACAAGACTTATGTCTATTGATTTTATTTTAAAGCCTGATTTTTTTCTTGTGGCGGGGTCAAAGAAAAAGAAAGATTCGGCTAGGTCTTTTAGCATGTTTTTTTCGCCGGGTATTTTTACAGGCAGGTTTAATGTGTCTTGGAAATATCTTGCTATAACATCATTTCTGCTTACGGTGCTTATTTTTAAATCCAGGAATTCGTGAATTTTTAATGTTAGAGTAGGTTTAAATGTAAAGTAGCTTTCAGTAATTTTTTGCAAGTTAAAATATAGTTTGCTTGAAAGTGCAAACGAAAATTTAATGCGGTTTTTCCAAGAGTATATCTGCCATGGGTCGGACTGATTTGAAAAGTTTATTCCGACAGACATGGGGATAAAGGATTTGTCGTTGCTCTTTTTTTGCCAACCGGATATTGCGTTGAGTATAAAGGTTTGCTCGCGTTTCATTTTATAAAAAGCTGAAATGTATTTCCATGAGATGTTCAGATGTAAAAGCTCACTTTCTTTTTCTTCAATGTTGTATGAGTATTGTTGGCTCATTTTAATTTCGTATGGCAGGTTCCAATTTAGTGAAACAGAAAACGGTTCCCAAAACCATTTTTTGTTTGCTTTTTCTCTTTCAAATATTCTTGTTTTTGCAGTTATGTTTCCGTAAGGATGTGTAAAGTTGCCCTGTATGGAGTATGCTTCTAATAGTGGAGGCAATGAAGAATTAAACGAAATGTTTTGTTTATAAGTATTAAGATTAAAACCTATGTTTGTTAAAAGTGAGTGTGTTGTTATAAACTCTTTGTCCCATTTTGTTTTAAGTATTTCCCAGGTCGGGTTATTGTATGTTCCGTTGAACTTGTTTTTTAAAACAGTTTGAGACAGCGTCCATTGTATGTATGTTGCGTTGAATATAGGGTTATTCAGAAAAGGTGATAATTTGACAGAGTTTGTGTTTGTTAATCTATATAGGCTTAGTTTAAAATTATTGAGTTGTAAAGATGCCTTTTTTGTTTTGTCTTTTACAAAAGGATGTCGTTGATAATTATGATTAAATTTTATCGAATTGTTTATTTGTAAAAAGCCTTTGTAAACCGATAAATTACTTTTTAATGATATGTCATATTGTGTTTTTGTAAAGTGAGATAAGAATTTTTTCCAGTTTATATTTTTTGGTTCTTGCCATTGTGAGTTGTCATACAGACCTTCATGCAAAAAAACGGTGGAAATATTATAGTCCAATGAATAGTTTACCGGTTGAATATCAAGGTCAGGGAATTTTTCGGTATATTTTGGAATTAATTCATCATAGAAATTATTGTTTTGATTTTTTTTGGTTTTCTCTTTTTTTTTGTTTTGTATTTTTCCTTTAACTTTAAACGGGTTTTCTATTTTTTTCAATATGTCTTTTTCAATATTTTGTTCACTTGTGTTTTCAGTTTCTTTTGAGTTAATCATTTCTGTCGAAAAAATTGTACCTGCCGCAGTGATATTTATTTTTGGATTTACGGTGTGCGGATAATAAAATTTTCTTTCTGCCGAATAAGAGCGATCCGGCATTGACAATGTTTGGTTGTTTTTGCTGTGAAAATTTATTATAGTTGAAATATTTGAAATTGAAAATGTTTTTAGCCAAGGCGAAAGTATTTCGGTGGAAGGTGTAATTGATCCATTGATGCTCCAAATATAAGATGATTGCTCCGTGTTGCTTGAGGTTTGTGAGGACTCTTCAGAGTTTAACATAAATTTAAACCAATTCATATCTTCGCTTCTTTGAAGGAAGTCATTTGCAAAAAACGGGTCGGAGATAAACGGAAAAGCAATTGTTAATCGAAATGGATTTTTTTGCATTGCCATTTCAAAATTAGAGCTATATCTAAACGGAACCGTTTTACCGAATAAGTTGCTTTTTTCATGTTTCGCGATACCGGTAGTGCCGATGGTAGAATACTTGTTTTTAAAAAGGTTTTTCATTGGATAAAGTGTTTTTGAAAATCCAAAGTATGTATTAAATTCTATTGTCTCAATGTATTGACTGTTGGGAAAGAATTTAGAATCAACTCCGATTAAATATCCTAAACCGGAGTAAGCATCTGCAATTAGTTTTAAGTAATTTGGGTTTTGGTTTGCCGCATCTTCATCAAGATTTTTAAAAAACAGTCCGTGTCGCTCTTGTTTTTTTAATGTGTCGGCCTGTAAAAAATTGGAGAATGTCGTTTTGTTGTTTTGTTTTGCCAGAGGCTTTCTTCCAAAGATATAAGATGTGGTTTGCACAAAATAGCCTTCACGAGCTCTGTATCCAAAAACAGGATGAAATATCATTTCATCCGAAGGATAATAAAAAAACGGTATGTAAAAAATAGGGACAACACCAATTGAAAAAAAACCATTGGCAAAGCCCATTTCATTTCCGGGTAATAGCCATATTCTTGAAGCCTGAATCGACCACAGTGGGTCTTCATCTGTGTTTGTTGTCAGCTTTCCTTTTTTAAATGCCACAGTACCGCTTTCATCTCTTGCGGCTATTGGCGCATGGATAACATAAGGGGCTTGGTCTTTTTTTTGTGTATCACTTTTTATAATACCGTCAAGAAACACTCCGCTCATTTTTTTTACATCAAAGAGCATAGATTCACCTGAAAAAGATTCTGCCGTTTTATTGCTGACTATTCTTTCATAATGTACATTACCGATCGCCTGCATTGTGTTTCTTGTTTTGTTGTACAGAATTTTATCTGCTGTGATAATTGAAGTTGAAGAATCGTCTTTTACCGAAATGGAAACATTACCCGTAAAGATTATTATTTCATCTTTTTCTTCGTCTTTATTTTCTGTGTTTTTTTCTTTTATGTTTCTTTTGAGTTTTTTGTAATCGGTGTTATATGCTGAATTTATAATTATGGTTCGTTTTTTACTGTCTTGTGTATTATTGTCATCTGCTTGACCGTAGATCAATGAGGATATAAAAATAAACAGTCCGACAGCAACAAACACCTTTTTCATTTTATTTTTCCTGCATTGTTTTTATATAAAAACCTGTATGTGAATTTTTACATTCGGCAACTTCTTCAGGGGTTCCTTCCGTAACAATTGTCCCGCCGTTTATTCCTCCCTCAGGGCCTAAGTCGATAATATGGTCTGCCTGCATTATGACATCTAAATTATGCTCAATCATTACAACCGTATTTCCTTGGTCTACCAATCGTTGTATAACTTGCATTAACTGTTTTACATCTGCAAAATGCAGCCCTGTTGTCGGCTCGTCCAGTATGTAGAGTGTTTTTCCCGTAGAGCGTTTTGATAATTCATTTGCCAATTTAACGCGTTGGGCTTCTCCGCCTGAAAGTGTCAAAGCAGACTGCCCGAGCTGTATGTAGCCGAGCCCCACCGAAAGCAATGTATCCAATTTTCTTGCTATATGCGGAATAGATACAAAAAAATTAGATGCCTCTTCAATTGTCATATTCAAAATATCGGAAATGTTTTTGCCCTTATAAAGCACATCTAAAGTCTCTCTGTTAAATCTTTTTCCACCGCAAGCATCACAGGTTATGTAAACATCGGATAAAAAGTTCATTTCAATCTTGATAGTACCGTCTCCTTTACAATGCTCACACCTTCCACCTGTAACATTAAAAGAAAACCTACCGGGCTTATAACCTCGTACTTTTGAATCAGGCAAACTTGCGTATAAATCTCTAATTCCGGTAAACACCCCTACATAAGTTGCCGGGTTGGACCTGGGAGTTCTGCCGATTGGGCTTTGGTCAATGTTTATTACTTTGTCAATATTATCAAGCCCCGCAATGTTTTTGTATTTTCCTTCTTTAATTGAGCTTCGCATAATTCGGTTAGATACCGCCGGAAACAACACATCACTTAACAGTGTTGACTTACCGGAACCTGAAACCCCGGTGATGCATGTAAACTTTCCAAGAGGGATTTTAACGGAAACATTTTTCAAGTTATGTTGTGTAACCCCCGACAAACTTAAAAACTTGCCGTTTCCTGCTCTTCGCTTATTCGGTTTATCCATTTTTAAGGTGCCGGAAAGATATTGGCCTGTAAGACTTTTTTTTGCTTTCATTACCTGTTTTGGTGTACCTTCTGCCACTATATGTCCGCCATGTACTCCCGCACCGGGTCCTAGATCTACAATGTAATCGGCGTTTAATAATGTTTGCTCATCATGTTCAACCACAATGACGGTATTGCCCAAATCTCGCAAATACAACAGAGTATCAATTAGCTTTTGATTATCACGCTGGTGAAGCCCGATAGAAGGCTCATCTAAAATATACAGAACGCCGATTAAACTCGAGCCGATTTGAGTGGCGAGTCTGATTCGTTGCGCTTCACCGCCTGAAAGAGTTGCGGCCTTTCTTTCGAGTGTTAAATATTCAAGACCTACATTATTCATAAAAGAAAGCCGCGAAACAATTTCTTTTAAAATCTGTTTTGCAATTTTATTTTCGGTTGCCGTAAGTTTAAGGTTTTCAAAAAACTTCAGTGACTCGCTCACCGAAAGAGTTGACAATTCGTAAATATTTTTGCCGCCGACAGTAACTGCAAGAGCTTGCGGTTTTAATCTATGCCCTTTACAGGTTTTACATTCGGATACCGTTTTGAATTTATCGTAATATAATTTTTGACGCTCAGAATAACTTTCTGCCTGTCGGCGTGATAACTGGCTTATAATTCCTTCCCAATGTCGATTAAACCTTGAAAGTCCGGAACCATCGGCTCTTTCATACATGAATTCTATTTTTTTGTCCCCTGATCCGTTCATAATAATATCCATAATTTTTTTAGGCAACTTTTTAACCGGAGTATCCAGCGAAAAATCGAACTCCTTTGCAAGACCTTCAAATTGAGCTCTGTTCCAAGATGAATCAGGTTTAATCGGAACAAAAGCCCACTCATTAAAAGAAAGATTTTTATCGGGGACAATTAAATCAACATCAAACTTTTCTGCAGCTCCCAAGCCCGTACACTCAGGACATGCTCCGAACGGACTGTTAAACGAAAAAAGTCTTGGTTGTAATTCCGGCATTGAAATACCGCAATCCGAGCAGGCATTCTTCTGTGAAAAAAACACCTCCTCAACAGGATCATCTTTTGACACTTGTTTTGTTACAACTAAAATACCGGCGGAATTATCCAAAGCAATTTCAACCGCTTCTGCAACACGCTTTCTTACACTTTCTGAAAGTTGAATGCGGTCAATAATAATCTCAATAGTATGTTTTTTCTGCTTATCAAGCTTAATAGAATCTTCAAAACTGACAGTCAATCCGTCAATCCTTGCACGCACAAACCCTGACTTTTTTGCATCGCTAAGTATTTTTTGATGCTCACCTTTTTTGCCTTTAATTACGGGTGCTAAAATTTGAATACGGGTTCCTGATTTCCAAGACATAATACTGTCAACAATTTGGTCAATAGTTTGCTCTTCAATTTTTTTACCGCAATTTGGACAATGAGCCTTACCGATTCTGGCAAACAGCAATCTGTAGTAATCGTAAATCTCGGTAACCGTTCCTACAGTCGAGCGAGGATTTCTGTGTGTAGTTTTTTGCTCAATCGAAATAGCAGGCGACAAACCCTGAATATAATCAACATCCGGCTTATCCATAATACCCAAAAACTGCCTTGCATACGAGGACAGGGATTCAACATAACGCCTTTGTCCCTCCGCAAAAATTGTATCAAAAGCCAGAGAACTCTTACCCGACCCTGAAAGTCCTGAAATAACAATCAACCTGTCTCTCGGTAATTCCAAATCTATATTTTTTAAATTATGCGCACGAGCACCTTTTATCAACAATCTATTTTCATTCATCAATGCAGTATATCCAAAAGCGATATAATTTTCAAGTGCAGTTTTTACCTGAAAACTTGTCTGCATTTTTATAAAAATTTGCTAACGCCAACCCGACGGGCTCGCATAATCTTTTGTCCTTTTCTTAAATCTTAATCGACTCTTTTCCTTCCACTCAAAGGTCTTTACTGCTTTTAACAATCGGACAAAAGGATAGACAAGCCCGTCCAAATCAGGCTAAACGCCGGTTTTACAGGCCGGTGTTCTGTCAAATAATTCTAAGGCTGTATACTCATATTTTTTGAATTTGCCCTGTAATTGTTTACATAATTGATTTCCGATACAACGGTTTTTCCGTTTGAAAGCTCTTTTGCAATTTCAACCGCTTTATCAACTAAATTACTCTCTTCGATGATTCCGTGAAGAATAATCTTATCGTTACAAACCTCAGCATCTAAAAAGAATATCTGTAGTTTTTCTTCAAACGCAATCTTATTTACAATTCTTTGGCCCAACAATCGGTTGGCAATGTACTTATGCGATGCTTCTTCGCTTTCAATTCCTATTGTTTTTTCAAAACCTGAGCGTATAATTTCTGCCGCTGTTTGTGCCGTAATTGCCCCTGTGTTTAACACCATGTCATAAAAAGTTGGATCTTCATTTACGACATTAAAAAAGCATTTATGAAACCCCTCCCTGTTTTCATCGCTTTCCAGTATTAACTTTTTTGCCTGTTGTTCCGACCAATTGAATTCTGTCATAAGTCTTTTTAGACGAACATTATCAGGAGAAACCAACCGCACTGAATAGCAACCCGGTACATCTTTAAGAATAGCAAACCCGCCCCGTCCTATAAAAATACAGTTTGTGTTTTCTCCGTATTCATATACAGTTTCACGCAGGTAATCGAAATATTTATCTCTATTACGCGATAAAGAAGCCCAGAACCCGGGTTTTTTTTCATCATATTGTTTAAGAGTTTCTTCTGAAATTCCGCGTTTAATTAAATCTTCTTCAATCATTTTTCGTGTAATGAATTTATAGTTTAAATTATTTGCCAATTCTTTTGCCGTTTCATCGCCTAAAGAGGCTATTTTTCTTGATATTGTAATTATCGCCATAATTTTTTTTGTTTTACATCCAAAAAAAAGCTATTAGATGTTTTCAAAAATCCTCCTATGTATTATAATACTGGCTAAATACGGATTTGTAAAGGATTTTTTTAAGAATTTATGAAAAAAAATGTAAATATAAAAAGCCGATTAACTTGGCAACCTGTTTCAAAGAAAACGATATTGGAAACAGTGGTTTTTAATGTTGAAGAAATTACCAGTATTTCACCTGAAATGAAAACAAAGAGCTTTATCAGCTTAAACGCTCCAAACTGGGTGCTTGTTATACCGGAAGTTTTGAATGAAAGCGGTGAAAAATGTTTTTTAATGGTTGAACAGTGGCGACACGGGGCGGAAAGAACATTTATTGAGTTTCCCGGTGGGGTAATTGACAAAGCCGAATCACCCGATGAAGCCGCAAAAAGAGAATTACTGGAAGAAACAGGATATACTGCATCAAAATTGACTTTTCTTGCAGAAATGTACACAAACCCTGCTATAATGCAAAATAAATGCTTTTTATTTTTGGCTGAGCAGTGTCGCCTTAAAACCCAAAAGCTTAATTTAGATGAAAACGAATTCTTGAATGTAGTTGTAAAACCCGTAAAAGAAGTATTGCCCAAACTCGGAATTCCCCCTTATGATCACCCATCAATGAATTTTGCTTCATTACAGTATTCAAGAATAAATAATTTACAGCAGTGTAGGGTTAAAAAAATGTCTCTATAAATGATTTTATATTTTTTTCTTTTTCCTCTTAAAAGTTCTTGACAAAAGCTGTTTTTTAGTATAAACTCGCAGAAACACTTTTTTTGAGAGGTAAGAAGATGGCAAAAAAGCCAAGAGGAAAGACAGTAAGACACCTCGGGGTCAACATTTTCGGGAATCCTAAGTATGACAGGTTGCTTGATAAAAAACCTAATACTCCCGGTAAAGACCGCGGCGCAAGAAAACGAGGTAAGACTTCTGTTTATGGCGAACAGTTAAAAGAAAAACAGAAATTCCGCTTTGCTTACGGCATGTCGGAACGACAGTTCAGAAACTTGTATAAAAATGCCACTAGAATGTCCGGTGTTACAGGCGATAATATGATTTCTCTTATGGAAAGTCGCTTAGATAATACTATTTATCGCATGGGTTTTGCAATTAGTAGAGCTCAGGCTAGACAGATGGTGTCTCATTCCTATTTTTATATCAATGGTAAATCTGCAAACATACCTTCTATGCGGATTAAAGCCGGTGATGTTATTACGACACGCGAAAAAAAAGGTATTGAAAATCTTATTCGTAAGAATTTGAGTGCAAATCAAAGAGCAAAGGGAACTTGGCTTGAGGTTGATGACGAAAAACTTTCAGCAAAGGTTACGGTTTTACCCGATGCAGGTGATATTCAGCATGTAGGTAATATTCAGCATGTTGTTGAATTTTATTCCAAGTAGGCTGATAATTGCAGATACTTTAAAATTAGCACTGCCTTCCAATCAGAAGGCAGTTTTTTTGTTTATTAAAATAAATCAAAAAAAATATTATTTTTTTTATTTAATATATTGACAAAAAAAAATAATTAGTATATAATCCCAATCACGCTTAGGCGTCTTTCCCCTGTAGCTCAGTTGGCAGAGCAAGTGGCTGTTAACCACTGGGTCCGTGGTTCGAGTCCGCGCGGGGGAGTATTTTTTTTAAAGGTAGGTATAGAAATGGCTAATATATGTGAAATATGTGGTAAGGGTACTGTTAGCGGTAATAATGTCAGTAAGTCAATGCACAAAACTAAGCGTGTTTGGAAGCCTAATCTTCTTAAAGTAAAGACTGAAATACAAGGAAGAACAATGACCTTGAAAATTTGCACAAGGTGCTTGCGAAGTGGTTATATAACCAAAAAAGTGTAAACAGTCTTATTTTGTGCTAATTTCAATGATGAGCCCGTCATATGCGGGCTCTATTTTTTTGTCTGCAAGTTTCGGGTTTTTCATTTTTTCGGTTTTTATAAATTCTTTTATTTCCGCATGACTGTAATCATGACATATATGTGTAAACCATGCGCTCTTTGTGCCTATTTTTGTAATTTCAGTTAGAGCTTCGCTAAAAGAAAAATGCGTAACATGCTTTCTTGCTCTAAGAGCGTCTATTACTAAATTATTGATACCGTACAAAAGTTCGTATGATTTTTCGGGAATGTGATTACAGTCGGTTAGATATGCCGTATCTCCTATTCTCCATCCAAGCGTTTCCAATTTGCCGTGAAGCAAAGGTATCGGTGTTACTTCGATTTCATTAATCTTAAACGGGACTCCTGCAATTGCTTTTTTTAAATCGAATTTTGGAATTGCACATTTTGTTTTTGATGCTCTAAAAACATAAGCAAACTGTTGTTTAATTTGTTTAAAAGCCGGCTCATTTAAATAAACCGGCATAGATAATTGATTACAAAAAATTCGCAAATCATCAAGCCCGTGAGCATGATCTGCATGTGCATGTGTCATCAACACCGCTGAAAGTTTTTTTATATTTGCCCGCAGAGCCTGTAATCTGAATTCGGGGCCACAATCAATTAAAACCGAAAAATCTGTATTTTCATCGCTTATCCAAGCCGAAGAGCGATATCTTATATCATGGGGAGCAGTACTTGTACAAACTTTGCAATCGCAAGTAATTACCGGAACCCCGTGGCTTGTTCCTGAGCCGAGAATTTCAAGCTTCATTTTTCGCCTTCCTTAAAATTATTCAAGTACATTTCGCTCGCTTAAATTCCAAATTGACATTTTTATATGTTTTTTTTCCGTACGGGCTTTTTTTATATCTTCGTATATTGCCTCATCAGACCAAAAGTATCCGAACATAGGCTCGGAAAAAAAACGCTCGTGTCGCCTGTTAAGCCAACCCGGAAAACAAACCCACTTCCAAGCCATGAGATTTTGCGTATCAGTGTAAAAAGCCGGTATGAACACTGCCAGCGAATTTACGGCTCTTTCAATTTCTTTATTTAGTTCTGCCTGCTTTGAAAGACTACCTGTAAAGTTATTGTATTGCTCTAATAATTCGTCAAGCTCGGTATTTCTTAAACCGAAAACATTGCATAAGTCTTCCGTATCCGCAAATTTTGAATGAAAGTCATAATAATGATTTGGGATTCGATTGCTCATTAACTCACCGTACCAAATTTGAAATTTATCATTCATAACCCTCTCAATTGCCCCATCTCTCATATACCTGAATTTTAATTCAATGCCTGCGAGTTTTGCCTGTGAATAGAATAACCCCAAAATATCTTTTGGTAACTTTCGGGCAAACAGTATTTCTAATTCCAACTTTTTACCTTCTGAATTTATTCTTATTCCGTTTCTGTCAAAACGATTATAACCTGCTTCATTTAAAAGCTTATTAGCTTTTTCAATATCAAATTCGAGAGGTTGTATTGTATTATCATTAAAAGAAATACCGGCAATAATTTGCCCTCTGCCTATATTTTTTAATCGCTTTTGATTAAGCCCAAAGGCGGTATTCAATGCACCGTCTAAATTCAAAGAATGAATTACCGCCTTTCGGATTCGTATATCATTAAGAGGTTTTTTCTTTACATTGAAAAAAAAGCCTTTCATACCCTGTAACCGTTGATAATGTCCTGACCAAATATTGATAAACCCTTGTGTTACGCAATCTTCTTCCAATGCCTTAAACCATTGGTTGGAATCTTCAAGATACACACAATCAATTTGTGCCGTCTTTAGATATTTTATCGCATTTTGAGCATTTCCGACAATTATTAAATAATTGATTTGGTCATAATTTGCCATACCCTTGTAGTGGTCGTATTCATGTCCCCACCAGTTTTTTACTTTTTTGAAAATCAACCCGTTTGTATCATCAAATTTATCGAGTGCATAAGGTCCTGTTGTTGGCTCGGGAATACGGTTGTAATCCACAGCCCAATTTGCAGGGACGATACCTTTGTAAAAATGTTTGGCTACCGGTCTAAAATTAGTGGCGTTTAAAAGCTCTGTTTGTGAAAAGTTTTTTGCAGGAAGATAAGTAACGGCAATACAATATTTATTAATTTTTTTAACTTTCAATTTTGCATACTCATCATTCATCCAAGGATCGACAATATTTTTTGACATAAAAAAATTTACGGCAAACACAAAATCGTCTGCAGTACATTTCGTACCGTCAGACCAAAGCATATTTTTATTTAAGCTGTAGTAAACCGTTTTATTGTCTTTTGCAAAAGCCCAATGTGTTGCCGCCGAAGGCATAAAAGAATAATCATCTAATGAAACATCTAAAAGAGGCATCTGAGTCCAAAAAAGATTTTTTGAAACATTATCGCTGTTTGGTCCGCAGTATCGAAAAGTGGCGGGAAAGTCGGAAATGTGAGTATAAAATGTTCCTCCTTGCTTTGCCTGAGGTGAGCCAAAATTTGCCGGCTTTGATGTATACCAAACAAAATCAGGTAACTCGTCCACCGAATATCCTTCGTCTATAAACATGGGCGCAGAAAAGTCGGGAGGGTTTTCTGCTTCTTTCTGCATCTGCTTTTCATAATTTTCGATAACCTCAGAAAAATAAAAATCCGCATCCTCCGGCACTTTTTCATAAAAATCGCATGAGGCAATAAACAAAATAAACAAAAATATAAGAGTAAACTTTGAGTAATTTTTCATTCGTACAAACTATCAAATTTTAAGAAAAAAAAAAAGTCCAAAGCTCAAAATATTTAAATTTTTTTATGGGGTGTATCCCCCTCGGCAGGCTCGGGAAGCGCCCCTCGCTACGAAAAAATGCCTTTTTGGTACAGCATCATTCAATCTTTATGTATATTTCACAAAACGGCATTTGTTTCTCCGCTACCCAAAAAAAAAATAAATGAGGGCGATACATAAAACTTAACGCTGTACTAAGTTTTAAGGATATGGTTGTTTTGATTTTAAAATTTTGCTGTATTTAAAAACATGTTTTGTTTTGTTTCGGGCTGAAATTTTATCTGATTTAAGTATATTGTCAAGCGGGGAGCATTTTAATTTTTAAACAATTTTTTTTAATTTTTATTGACTTTTTTTTATATTTGTGATAGGTTTTTTAAACTAGGGTTTAAATTTCCGTAGTGCTGACGGATTTTAAGGAGAAAGGCTAATGCCTACAATTAACCAATTGATTAAAAAGGGGCGACGAGCGCAGAAGTCAAAGTCAAAGAGTCCTGCGTTGCAAAGTTGTCCGCAGAAGAGGGGCGTTTGTACCGTTGTAAAAACAGCTACCCCTAAAAAGCCGAATTCGGCTTTGCGTAAAATTGCTCGTGTGCGTTTGAGTAACGGAATTGAAGTAACTGCGTATATTCCCGGTATCGGGCATAACTTGCAGGAGCACTCTGTTGTTCTCATTGAAGGCGGGCGTGTTAAGGATCTTCCGGGTGTTAGATACCACATTATTCGTGGTGCAAAGGACGCATTGGGTGTAGACGGCAGAAAACAGTCCAGGTCAAAATACGGGACAAAGAAGCCAAAGGCTTAATCGGGGGTAAAATATGGGAAGAGGCAAAATTGCTAAAAGACCACCAACTGCTCCTGACAGCAAGTATAACAGTGTGGTTGTTTCAAAGTTTATTTTAAGAATGATGCTTAGCGGTAAAAAGCATACAACGACTAAGATTCTTTATTCTTGTTTTGATAATATTCAAAAAAAGACCGGTGAAGACCCGCTTTCGGTTTTTACTCAGGCAATTGAAAATGTTAAACCAATTGTTGAGGTAAAGTCAAAGAGGGTAGGTGGTGCTACTTATCAGGTTCCAATGGATGTTCCCGAAAAGCGCCGAGAAGCACTGGCTATGCGCTGGATTATTTCTGCGGCTCGCAAACGAAGCGGTCATGAAATGGCAGGTCGCTTAGCTTCTGAGCTTATTGATGCATATAACAATACCGGTACGGCATTCAAAAAACGCGAAGATGTGCATAGAATGGCTGAAGCCAATAAAGCATTTTCACATTTTAGATTTTAGATTTTATCAAAAAATTATGGCGGTCGGCTTTTTGGTTCGACCGTTTTTTTGTTTATAGAATTTGTGGTTATAAATTTATCAATAAAGGCTTGACATGTTTTTGACTTTGTGATAAACTTACTCATCGCTTTTAGAGTAAGTTTAATAGAAAGCGTGTTTAATACGGGCAATAGCGCAGTTGGTTAGCGTACAAGTCTGGGGGACTTGGGGTCGGCGGTTCAAATCCGCCTTGCCCGATTTTTTTAGCCTGATTTGGACGGGCTTGTCTATCCTTCTGTTCGATTATTATTTAAAGAAAAGCCGGCTCTTTTAGAGACGGCGTTTTTATTTTACAGTAAAGGACAGAAGATTATGCAAGTCCGTCGGGTTAAGAGCGTGAGCGATAAATTTTAATACTAAAAAGTTATTTTCGCCATTCTTCAAGTTGATTTTTAATTAGGTTTTTGCTTTCTTCAAGTATTTGTAGTTGTTCTGCCTTTGTTGTAGGGGTAGGGTATATTTTTAATGCTTTAATTCGAAATGTTGCATTTTTTAGGTTGTTCATTACGCCACGAATACCGGATATTTTCCAACCGCCATCCAATGCACAAACGAGAACAGGCATTGGAGCTTTGATGAGTAGACGGCGAAAACCTGCCGAGTGTAGTGTGTTTAATTGACCGGTGCGAGAACGAGTTCCCTCAGGAAATAAAATTGGTATCCAATTATTTTCTTTTGCGTTATTTGCAAAACTGTCTAAAGTTGCCATCATTTCTGTTGGGCCTGCTTTTCGGTTTATTATGCAATGACCGTTTATTTTTAGCAGGTTAGATACCAGCGGGATATTTTTTTTCAAGGCACTTTTTGAAATAAATCTGGTTCTTTTTGTTTTTAAGTATCTTATAAATGCAATTGTGTCGACTAGGCTTTGATGATTGCAAATAACAAGATATTGTTCAGGAAGGTTTGAGAGTAATTCATCTTCATTTTCAAGTTTGAACTTCGCATAAGTTTTTATTATAGCAAATATTTTTTTCGGAAAGTTAAGATAAATTTTTTGAGCAACTTCTTTACAAGTGTTGCGGTTAAATGCCTTTAGTACCGTAAGTACAAGGTCATGTTTAAAAAATAATGATATAATACATATTAAAGCTATGACAGTTCCCATAATTTCTCCAAGTTGTTTTAATTGGTGTTTTGTGTCAATCGCAAAAATATTTGTGATTAGACCTAAGAAATTGCAAAAGTCATACGAGTTTTGCAATTTCTTCTTAAAATTTACCAAAAAGCACAATAAAATGAGCTTATTAGAGGTACTTGTAAAAAGTCTTGGACTTTTACAAGTGCCTCAGCCACTTGCAAAAAGTAACTCATCTTTTACAAGCGACTTGAACTTTGTTATTCCAAAAAGTCATTGACATTATACAAAATATCTGCAAAATTTGCAAATACCTTTTGTGTTTTTGGTACACTTTTTAAAAAAAATGCTCCATAGTTTTTTTTAAGTAAGCGACTATCCAATACGCTTATAATACCTTTGTCTGATTTTGAGCGCATTAGCCTGCCAAATCCTTGTTTGAATTTAATTACGGCTGTTGGTATGCTCAGTTGAAAGAAAGGATTGCCCCCTTGCTTTTCTATATGCAGAGCTTTTGCTTTTACAACAGGATGAGTTGGGACTTCAAACGGAAGTTTTACCAAAATTACATGGCTCAATGAATTTCCCGGAACATCAACTCCTGCCCAAAATGACTCGGTTGCGAATAGACAACTTTGTATGTCTTGTTTGAATTCTGTCAGCAGTCTCGCTCTGTCGTCTTCGCCCTGACATAAAATTTTAATATCAAAGTTGTCAATATTTTTTCGGACGAAGGCAGCTGTTTTTATAAGCATATCATACGAAGTAAAAAGAACAAGAGATTTCCCGTTTGCGGCTTTAATCAGATTAAGTACAGCCTCAGATACAAAGCCTTGGAAATCACTGCTTTGAGGCAGTGGAGCATCTACGGGAATATTAAATAATACATTTGTTTCGTAGGGGAATGGTGAGCCAAAATGCTCTTTTAAAATCGGCTTTTCCGTGAAATTGTTTAACCCGTTATTATAGAGCCAAAAGTTAAAGTCATTTGCTATCCTTAAAGTTGCTGATGTACAAATTACTGTGCTCATTGGCGAGAAGACTGCTTTTTGCATAAATTCGCCAATATGTATAGGAGTGCGAATAAAGTCAATAACATTTCCTTTTTGTGTTCTGATTTTATCAAACCAAAATACATCTTGGGTAAATTCTTTGTAATTCAAAAATGCTTGGGCAAAAAGCTCTATTTTTTCTAATCGCCTTGAGATGACCCTTGCCTGATGGACTGCAACTTCTTCTTTATGCTCTTCTTCAATATTGTTTAAAATAGTGTTTAGTCTTACATTAACTGCACAGATAGCATTATAGAATTTTTCAAAATCACTCAGCAAAGATTCAATATCTTCAATAGGTGCCTGTAGCACACTCCAAGTGGTAATGTCGGGGGTTAAGTTTTGAGCCTTAGCTTCAAGATTGCCGTATGCTTTAATCATTGTTTCCAGATTTGAAATTGCAACGGGTAAAAGGTCTGTACGCGATGAAAAAGCTATAACTTCGTGTAAAGCTCCAAGTGTTCGCCCTCTTTTTGTTAGATATAAAAGGTTTACCTGTTTTTGTAAGAAAAAGCTGTTTAAGTTTTCCGAAAAAGCTGAGCGTGCCGCATCTTCAATTGCATGTGCTTCATCAAGGACTATATATGAATAGGCAGGTAAAACCATTGTACCTTCATAGACATTATTATCGAACCTTGTGGCTAAGTCTGTGAACAATAAGTGATGATTTGATATCAGAAGACTTGCTTTTTCTGCCATCTGACGCATTTTCATAAAATAGCACTTTTCAAAAAAATTACAGCGATTACCCAGACAGTTATCTGATTCAGAACATATATTAGACCAAACTCCGTTATGAATATTAAACGAAAAATCAGAATAGCTGCCTGAAAAGTCTTCAATTTCAAGCTCTTGTTTAATATGCTGAATTATTTCTTCTTGATCAAAAAACATATCGGGTTCTTTCGAAAATTGATTGAATCTTCTAAGGCATAAAAAATTGTATCTTCCTTTTACGAGTACAGCTTTCACTGTTTTTTTATCTGCATTTAGAATGCGTAAAGCAGTCGGAACATCTTTTTCAATTAGTTGTTGTTGAAGATTTATAGTTGCCGTTGAAATGATAACTCGTTTTTTATTTTCTAAAATCCATTTAATGGCGGGTAATAAATAAGCCAAACTTTTACCGACCCCTGTTTCTGCTTCAAAAACCCCGACTGCCGATTTATTAAAGCATTCGGCAATTTTTTTTGTGAGCTGAATTTGTTCATCTCTTTGTTCGTAGCCTTCAAAAAACTTTGACAAAGGCCCTGAATAAGAAAGTAATTCTGCAACAGCATCGGGGTTTAATGGAATTATTTGAGCATCAGACATATATCGCAGTCTATCAGATTTTAGATATAAAATCAATTGAATTGCAGAACCTTTAACTTGTGCCTCTATAATTTTTTTTATAAAATTCAACCCGAGCGGCCGGCATAACCTTTTGTCCTTTGCTTAAAAATTTAATCGCCGTTTTACGCTATTACTTCAACCGGCTTTTATTTAAAATCAAGCGGACAAAAGTGTAGACTCAGCCGCTCCATTACATGTTAAACAAACAGCTAATCTCGCCGGTATTCTGCGACTTAGGTTTCCTCGTTTTTATCTGCTTGGTTTATAATTCGGGTATTGCATAACCGTTTGTTATTTTTATTTTAATTTCTTCGCCCTGTTTATAATCCGTTTTTTCAGGTGTTTTAAGCGGTAACAGCAAATAATTTTCGGTTAAAATTTTGGTTTGAGCTGTTTTCCTTTTTGTTTCGATTATGCCTGAAACAATACGACCATTATATTTTTCCAAGTATTCATTATATTGTTTTCGGGCTAAACTGTTTAGCTCTTTTACTCTATTACCAGCAATGCGCTCAGGAACTTTTGGAGTTATTAAACATGCAGGTGTATCGGGACGGGGCGAAAATGAAAAAGCATGAATACCTGTAAAGTGATTTTTTTTACAAAACCTGAGTGTAAGTTGAAAGTCCTCTTGAGTTTCAGTAGGGAAGCCCGTAATAATATCGCAACCCAAAAATGGAAGGTCTTTGGCTTTCTGAAGTTTTTGAATTGATTTTTCAATTTGTTTTATGTCATGAGGGCGGTGCATCAATTTCAAAATTCTCGGGCTTCCTGACTGTATGGATAGGTGAAAATGCGGACGAATTCTTTTGGATTTTATAACTTCTAAAAATTCATCTGTAATGGTTTCGGGATAAATACTGGAAATTCTAAAGCCGATATTTTCTGTTGAGTCTAAAAGCATTTTTAAAAGTTTTGCAAAATTTATGCTCTCACTTTGATATTGAAATAGATTAACTCCCGTTAAAACAATTTCTTTAATGCCATTGGCTTCTATTTTTTTTGCTCTCTCTATAACTGTATTAAAAGGCAAGGATATAGATTTTCCTCGCGCAATATGTACTCTACAAAAAGTGCAAGCATTATTACAACCATCTTGAATTTTTAAGCCGGCTCGGGAATGAAAAAAGAATTTATCCGTGGCTAACTTGAATTTCATATTTTTTGTTTTTTCGGTTTTATTTTTGAATTGTTTTATCAATGAAATAAGTTGTTTTATATTTTCATCAGTATTTTCATAATTTTGTATTTCTCTTATTTCAGCAGGCAAATTAACAAGTATATCTTTATTTTTACCTGAAAAACAAATAATGCGTTTGTCAATTGCTTCAATTTCGCCGGCGGCAAGCTCTGCATAACAGCCTGTTACAATTACCACGCTTTTGGGAAATTCTTTTAGACTATTTCTGATTAAACGGCGGGCTTTTTGTTCTGCTTTACTTGTAACCGTGCAAGTATTGAAAAAGACCAAACATACATTATCTGTTTTTGCATGATTGGATACGGAAAAACCGGCATCTTTAAATGCTGAAGCCATGGCTTCAGTTTCTGTTTGGTTTAGTCTGCACCCGATTGTTTTAAGAATAATGTTATTCATCATTTTGTTAATTTAATTGTTAAAGAATTTTAAAATTCTTTCTTTACCCTTTTTGGCTTCAATAAGATTTTTGTTCAGTTTTAATGCCTGCTCGTAAGCTTTAAGAGCGTAAAGGTATTCTTTTGTTTGCTCTCTTACATAGCCGAGTCGAGCCCACCAGTCACTGCTTTTTGAGTTTAAATTCACGGCTACCGAAAAAGCAATATCAGCGTGTTGGTATTTTTGCATTCTAAGATATATTTCACCTATGAAATAATAAATCAAAGCCGGCTGCATACTACTTGGTGTACAGATGATATATTCTTTAAATAGTAGAAGAGATTTATTGTTATGCCCAAGGTAAAAATGAGCTTCTGCCAAAGACTGTAATAGTCTTGAATCATACTTTGCTATTTTTCTTCCTTCAGAGCACCACTTAATTGCTTCTTCATAGTTTTTATTTGCAATTAAAGCCCAACCTAAAACAACATAGCTGTTTAAATTATCGGGTGTCTTTGAAATTTCCTCTATACAAATGTCAATCGCCTGCCGGTACTGTTTGTTTTTATAACATTTCAGTGCATCGGGTTTTTCCTGTGCCTGAAGACAGACGGGAAGTAAAAATAAAATTATAAAAAATAAGTTTCGCTTAAAATGACAATTTTTTGATAACATAAAACTAACTATCTCGGTTTTGTCATAGTGCAAATACCCGAGAAAAAACATCCGGGATCCAAAATAACATTGGGTGCCGTAACATCGCCTGTGAGTTTGCCGCTGGCATATACATGCACATCACTTGTCGCCGAAACATTTCCGATGACTTCGCCTTTGATGATAATTCGGTCGGCTAAAATGTCTGCATTTACGGTAGCTTCAGTTTCAATCATTAAATCACTGTCGGATTCAATTTGTCCCGCTACTTTTCCTTTAATCATAAATGGGCGACTAAATTTTATGTTTCCGTTAAATTCAATGTCATCAGCCAAAACTGTATCATAATCCTCTTCATCAAGATCTGCAAGGTTAAATTTTTCACTGTTCATATTTATATTATTATCATTTTTGAGGATATGGTCAATAGGTTTGTCTTTGAAATTTCAAGTTAAAAAATTTATGCAACGCTTAACGCTTTTGCATTTCAACCCTCGCCGGACTTAAATCTTTTGCTCTTTTCTTAAAACAAATTAGCGGTGTTTTACGCTATCGCTCCAACCACCTTTTTTGAAATAAAAACAATCGAGCAAAAGGATATCGTCCGGCTTCAAAATCAGGTTAATTTTTCTGTAAAGTTATGTTGGGATTTCTTATTTCCGCGAAAGTGATTGTAACGATTTTAGCCGACTTTTTCAAAAGTCGGCTAAAAGATCCATTTTGCCCTCTAATTTCGAGGGCAAAATTAGCCGAGAGCGATAGCGAAGTCGTGGAATGAGCGGTTTTTGTATTGCGGAAAACTCGCAATTTCCTCAATACAAAAATTCGCCCAAAGAATTTTATTTATTTTTTTTTAAAATATTTTAATATTGAAAGGCAAGCCTTTGACATTTTTCGGAATTTATGATATAGTGCTTTGATGGCAAAAAAAAGTCTGTTTAAAACAAAACAATTGGTAGTGTATCCCGGACAGGGTGTAGGGGTGGTGAAGGATATTTCCGATACCGAGGTTGGCGATGAAGTTATAAGATATTACGTAGTTTATCTTGCCGACTTGGACATGACTGTTTTAGTTCCGGTTGATAAGTCTGAAGAGCTTGGTTTAAGAAGTATTATATCAAAAAAAGAAGCTGAAAAGGCGATTGAATTTCTTTCCGAAGAGGCAGTCCCAATGCCGACTGATTGGAAAATGCGCTATCAGATGAATATGGATAGGTTTAAAAGCGGTAAGATTATGGAAATCGCCGCCGTTGTTAAATCACTTTATCATCGAAGCAAGATAAAAGAGTTACCAATTCAGGAGCGAAAACTGTATGAAGCGGCTTATAGAATATTTCAAGATGAACTTGTCGCCGCTTTAAATTTGGATCAAGCTGCTACAGAGGAAAGAATACACAAGGCTCTTGAACCGGTTACTTCCGAAAATGCTTCGGATTATGTGTTAGATAAGGTAGACGGTTTTGATGATGATTTCGATATCGATGACAGTGATGATGATTTTGACGAGCCGAATTTGGATTAGGAAAACGCTTTTTAATGGTCGCTCTAAATGATTCTAAAATTGCAGTTCTGATTACGGCGGCGGGTAATTCGACCAGGTTTGGAAAAAATAGCAAAAAAGAGTATATGTCTATTTCGGAGACTTCTGAAATAACTGTTTTGTCCGAAGCTGTTTTTAAGTTTTTAAGTATTGATATTTTTTCGCATATTGCAGTAGTTGTACCTGCCGGTGATAAAGAAAAAGCTCGACAAATAATTTTTGCGGATTCTAGAATTCAAAAAATACATGATAAGGCTGATTTAATTTTTTTTGTTTCCGGTGGGGATACAAGGCAGGCATCTGTTTTAAATGGAATTAAATTTTTAAATTTCTATTCTCCTGATTTTGTTTTAATACATGATGGTGCAAGGCCTTTTGTTTCCAAAAAAATTATAATGAGTGTAGTCGATAATGTATTAAAGCATGATGCAGTAGCGCCTGTGATTTCGGTAACCGATACTCAAAAAAAAGTATCAAGAACAAATTGGATTGAAGAGCATCTTAAGCGAAGTGAAATTAAGGCTGTACAAACACCTCAAGGCTTTAATTTTAAAAGAATTTTTAATGCACATGTTTCTGCCTCAAAAGACGGGAAAATTTATACTGATGAAACAGAAATTTTTGCCGTTTATGAAGGCAAGGTTTTTGCTTGCGAAGGAGAAACAGAAAACAAAAAAATCACTTTTTATGATGATATTCCGGCAAAGGGTTTAGCTATGCAAGTACCGTTTTATAAAATAGGTTTAGGGTATGATTTACATAAATTAAAAGAGGGCAGGGAATTAGTTCTTGGCGGTGTAAAGATAAAAAGCCCGTTAGGTTGTGATGCTCATTCAGATGGCGATGTTTTGTTGCATGCGATTACGGACTCTTTGCTTGGAGCATTGGGATTTTCTGATATAGGAGAGCTTTTTCCGCCGGATGACATTAAATATAAAAATGCAAATTCTGCTGAGCTTTTAAGAACAGCTTGGAATAAATTTAAGGATAATTGGACTATTGGCAATATTGATTGTGTAATAGCAATTGAAAGCCCTAAGATACTTCCGTATCGCAAGGAAATAAAAAATTCAATAGCAGATATATTACAGATATCTTCCGACAATGTTTTTGTCAAGGCAAAAACAGGCGAAGGCATCGGTATTATAGGCAATAAACAGGCTGTAGCTGTGTGGGTTACCGGTCTTATTTATCGTACTTGTCAGACATTTCCAAGATAAGCTCTACTTCGCCGTAAGAGCATTTCATTGCACCTGCTATTTCATCAATTTTCCAGCCCTTTCTGTGTAATGAAAGAACATTTTCTCTTTCGGAAATTGATAAACCTGTTTTTGGGGCTCTTGGGGTATCTTTCTTTTCAAATAATGATGCCATAAGTTTAATTTGTTTTTCAGTATCATCATTTATACCCTTTAATCTTTTTTCTGTTGATGCAAGCCATTCTCTGGAATTATTTAGCGACTGCATTTTGTTATCAAGGTCATTTAAGACTTCATCAATGTTTCCTATTTTTTTGAGCATAGAGTTGACATCATCACGGTTATCAAGCAATAAAGCTATATCTGTTTGAATTTGCTCAACTTGTGAAGGCATGTTTGTAACGGTTTCTTTGAATTCCTTAATTTCAGATTCTACGACTTTTAGATTTTCAAATGCTTCGTCTATTCCTTTTGTTGTTTGGTCAAGAACAGAGCCTTTTTTTTCAAGATAATCATATCTTGTGTTTACATTTGTAATACTTTCTTCGAGCTTTCTAATCTGAATTTGATATTGTTGCATTTCATCATTTGAGGCTGCCAGTTCAATTTGTTTTTTGTCAATTGAATCGGACAGTGTTGCCAATTTTGTGAATTCCTGTTCCAGTAATTCTATTCTGGTACGCTCATCCATGAAGCGGGATATTTTCTGTGTGGCTTCATCTTGTAAGTGCGTTACTTTGTCATATTTTATTTTTAATTCGTCCATTGCATCACTGTAAATTTCAAGTCTGGAAATTTCGCTTTGTAATTTATTGATGTTATTCTCGAGATTTGTTTTCAGCTCGTCAGTTCTTTCAAAAATTTTTGTCTGAGATAAATATTCGTTTTGTTTTTCTTGAATATTACTGATGGCTTCTCCTAATCTTGATGTGTCATTTTGAATTGTTTCAAGCATAGATGATTTATTTTGGTCAATTTCTGATTTTACGGTTTGTATGTTTTCTCTTATTTGTTGAATGGATTTATCGGTTTCCGCAAAAACGGATTTAAACTTTTTATCCAAAATTACATTGAAATTTTCATATTCTTTTTCAAGATGCGATTTGGTTTTAATAGAGCTTTCTTCAATGGATTTTTTTGCATTTTCGATTTTTAAATCTACATCGGATAACTGTTTCCTTAACTCTTCAAATGATTCTTCTGATTGATTTACAAATTCTGTATATTCGGTATTATACTTCGCATTAAAATTCGTAATCGCATTTTCTGCCAATGTCGAAAAGTTGGAAATTTTATCATCAAACAAGTTGCGAGCATCATTAAACTGTTGGTCAACCGTAGTTTTCCATGTATCAAATGAGCCTTTAACCAAAGCGATTTGACTTTCGGAATCTTCTTTTAGAGAGTTCACGGCATCATTTACTTTATTTACTTCTGTTTCAAACTCTTTACTGTGATTTTTCACCGATTTCTGCAATTCAAGTTTATATGCATCTAATTCTTTTTGCATATACTGGTGCGTGTTTTCTTTTGCTTTGTCAACTTGCTCTTGAAGTTGTTTTGAATAATCCATCATTTTTGCATCTGTTGCGGACAGCCTGTTTGATATATCGGTTTCCAAATCGGAAATTTGTTTATTAACACCGGATAGCTTTGAATTATAAGTTTCCGAAATATGCTGAAGTCGTGATTGCAGGTCTTGTTTGTATTGGTCTTCAATATCTTTTCTTTCAGACTCCTGCTCTGATGCTATTAGCGTTAATTTTTCCTTAACATCATTTTTCCAGCTTTCAAAGCTGTTGTTTATGGATTCACTTCGTTTTGAAATATCAGCAAAAAATTCATCTTCAAACACTTTTAGTTTTTGCGATACATTTTCATAGGATTTAGTTTTTATTTCATCTATACCGGTTTCAATTTCCTGTAGTTTTGTTTCAAGGTTATCAGATTGCTTTTTGAAATTTTGTGAAAATGATGCAAAGTGTTGCAATTGTTTTTCTTTATAACTTTCAAAATTTTTCATTACATCTTCTTTAGCAACTTTTATTGCACCGTCAAATTGAGTTTCCAATTTGTCGAAATCCGTAATGGACTTTTCAAATTTTTTCAGCTTATAGTCTGTTTGTGTTTTAAATTCGGATATACGCTTGTCGGAGTATTTTGTAAGCTCCAATATTTTATCCTGTAAATCGGAAATTACCGAATTAACTTGGGTGTTAATGCCTTTTTCATGCTCTTTTATTCCTTCGGTAAGTTTTTTTGATTTTAAGAGTACTTCTCCTTCAGTTTCATCAACACGCTTTTTCAGCTCGTCAGTTCTGCCTATAATATCTGTTCTTATTTTTGAAAAGTCTTGTTGCATCTGTCCGATATATCCTGCTGCCTCTTCTTTCCATGCTTTTTTGAAATTTTCCGCCAAATCTTTTGTGTCGGCAAGGTTTGCGTTTATTTGCTTTTCAAATATTTCGGAATGGGTTTCAAGGTCTTGCCGATATTGCTTGACTCTTTCTGCGGATTCTTCTTTTAATGTTTTAAATGCTTCGTCTTCAAGCTCGCTTGCATTTTTGGCTGCTTCATTAAAAGCATTTTTATACAACTCATTCAGCCTGATTGAAGTAACTTCAAGTAAGTCTTGACTGCTTTTTTGGGATTGATTCAGCCGCTCTTCAATATCCGTTATTGCGGTACTCATTTGCTTGAGAATTTCAGCTTTATATTCATCGAGTCTAAATGAGCTTTCTTCGGCAAATCTGTTTTGCATTTCAGGAATAGAGTCTTCGATTCTGCTTAGTTCGCTCTTTGCTTTGTCAATGGACTTAGACATATTTTCAACAAAATTTGACTCTTGTCGTATTTGTGAAAGGTTCTTTTCGGCGAGATTAGTCATATCCGTCAATTTTTGAATAGTATTTTCGGACTTTTGAACATGGCTTTCAATATTTTTAATTACTTGAGCTCTTTCTTCAAGGTTTTTGGCTTTTTCGATAAAGCCTGCGTAAATTGAATCGAGCCTTTTTACGGCGGCAATAGCTTGCGAGCGTTGGACTTCCAGTTCGCTTGCAACTTCAGTGAGGTTGTCTTTTTCGTTTTTTACAAACTCTAAAAAATCATTTTTTAGCTTTTCGGAATATCGTTTCGTTTTTTCCATAGAGTTGTTGTTTTTATCGTGATTACGAAAAGCCAAAATAATAGCAACACAAATTAATAGAGTAATAGCACTAGCCAGATATTGCATAAATCCCACCCATTCTGCAAAAATTAAGGAAAGTCAATATATACTCAAGGTCGGTTTTTGTTTACATTTGTTTCAAAAATTTTCGCTCAATTGCATTATGTGCTTTTTGGAATAAAATGTAAAACTCTCCCGCTTTTTATAATCCATCAATTTCCTCAATACAAGTATACCAGAAAAAGTATTAATTGACAATAGGGATACCTTAAAAAAACTTATCCTGTTTTATAAAATGAGGAAATTGCCTAATTTTGAAAGCTTCTTCTTGTTACTTGTTATCTTAAATTTAGTTTTATTTGTAAATGAGCCGCTTGCAAAAGTGGAGTAACTTTAGCAAGAGTCTGAGGTACTTGTAAAAGGTGAATGACTTTTTACAAGTACCTTTAAGAAGTTCATTTCATTGCGCTTTTTGGTATATTTTGGAAGAAATTGCAAAACTCGTCCGGCTTTTGTAATTTCCTCAAATTACAGATACTTTTTTTGTTGCATTTAGAAAAATACCGGATGACAAAAAACAAAAAAAGTGTTATAATAAATAAGCCGTTTGCAAGAGTCTGCATACTCGGACTTAAGCTCGGTTGGTTTTTAAAAATTGGCTTAAAATTAGCTGATTTGTGAATTTTTTTTCGGAGTTCGTGGTGCGTTTAAAGCTTTTGTTTGCGTTAAATATTATTTTTATATGTTTCTTGTTTTCCTGTAAAACTACGGAGGTCAATAAAATTGACCCGATACCGGTTGATATTCCGGAAGAAACTTCCGATTCTGTCATGGAACCATTACCGGATGGGAGTGTAATTACGGAAACAATTTTGGAAACTCCAGATAAAAAGGATATAGAAGACCGTCTGCTTGATGAAAAATTGATTAGAAATATTGAAATTGCTTCACCCGGTTCTTTACGGCTGGCGGTTCAACATATTCAATCTGATACAAAGGGGCTTACGGACACAAACCGGCTGTATCTTGTGTTGAGCTCGGAAGTAATGAAGCGAATATATCCCCATGAAAAGATTGATTGGGTTGTTCCTTCGTATAAAGACCATAATAAATATCTTGATGCATTAAAAACAATCGATTTGGGGGAATATCCTCTTGAACTTGAAACAAACACTTTCTTTGAGTTGATGATACCGTCTTTTATTCTTTTGAATGACGGTGATAACAGCCGTTATTTTTCGGATATAAAATCTCGTCTTGCAATGGCGACAGATAAATACCCCTCATCGGTTCTTCCGTATTTGATGCAGGGAATATTGCAATTAAAACTTGGATATACCACTGAAGCAAGAAGATTATTTAAAAAGGCTTGGCAAATGGATAAAACTTGTACTACTGCGGGAATTAAATATGCTTTTTTGCTCGCAAAAGCAGGTGATGGCGATGAAGCATTAAAAATCAGTAAAGAATTACAAAAATCGATGGGTAAAACCGTTGAATACAAATTGCTTCTTGCCGAAGCAAATATGGTGTTGAAAAACTACGAGGTCGCAAATCCTTATATTGTACAGGTTTTAAGCGAAGATCCGGAAAATACAGTCGCATTGCTTTTCAGAATTCGTGTTTTAATTGCACAGGAAGAATATTTAAAAGCAAGCTCACTCTTAGATGCTTTTGCGACAACCGGCAAACGGGATAAAGATTACCTTTTGCTAAGCTCTAAGATGATGTTGCTTTGGAGTAAAAATAAGGCATCGGCGGCTAATATACTTTCACAAGCCTACGAGTTATATCCCAATGACTTTGATGTACTTCTTGCATGTGCCGAAATATGCTTCGAAACAGGCTTTCCCATCAAGGGAAATTATGCAGGGGACTTTATTGAAAAAGTTTTGCAAAGAGATGCTGAAAACATACAGGCAACTGTACTGATTGTAAAAAACGACATAGGAAATCAAAACTGGGGCTCTGCTATCATGCGTGCAGAAAGACTGATTTCCGCCTATCCTTCTGCGGAAAATTTGGGACTGCTTGTAATGGCCTATTTGGGTGCGGGAAGAGCATCGGAAGCTCTTGGCGTGGCAACAAAACTTTATAAAAAAACAGATGAGCCGAGTGATGAGGTTTTGTCGCTGTATTTATTGGCATTACAGCGAAATTCAAAATATTATGAAATGACTCGAGTTGTAAACCAATATATGCCGACTGCAAATCAGGCAAGAAAATCGATACTGTATTATTATCAGGCACAGCTTTCTTCGGGTGAAAATAAATTATCGCTTTTACGCTCCAGCTTGCTTTCAGACCCCAGAAACAAAAACGCTCTTTTTGCAATGTATGATTGGTATAATGCGAGGGGAAATTATAAAAAAGCAAGATATTACTTACAACAGGTAATTGCTATCGACCCTTTAAATAAAAAAAATATAAATTTACTGAAACAACTTGAAAATAAATTGTAAGGATAATTTAAATATAATAAAAATTTTATGCTGACACCAACCCGACAGATGCCTTAAATCTTTTGTCCTTTTTTGAAGAGCCGGATAGACGCTTTTCCTTCCTGTCAAAGGTCTTGGATGATGAATTTAATCGGACAAAAGGATACCGGCATCTGTCCAAATCAGGCTAAGTTTTTTTGTATCCGCTCAGGTATTCTGATAATCTTAATATGCTTATTTTCATATTAAGTTTGGCAGTATTCCGGCGTGCAGGTAATTTTTTTTGCGTGTTGTGGCGAGCGAAGTCTATCCTTATGTCCGATTATAATTGTAAGAAAAGGAGGCTTAATTTAAGACTCCGTTTAATTGTATAAAGCAAGGACATAAGATTATGCGAGCTCGCGGGTTGCAGAGCGGGAGCGATAAATGCTCGCGATAAATAAAATCTTAAAAATAGTAACTTATTTTTATAAAATATGTTGTTTAATGTGTAGTAGATTTCTGTAAAATATGTTATACTCAAGGTCTATTGTAAATTTGTTATGGTTGTTAAAGCGATCATGGTTCGAGGAGTTTTTATGTACAAGAAGGTTAAGGTCATATTTGTTTTTTTGTTGATGACTTTTTCTGTTTTTGCTCAGAGTGGGGATTGGTATAAAGGTAAACCAATTAAAAAAATCAGGTTTGAGGGAAATAAAGATGACAGCTCTACCGAGTTAAATGCTATTTTTGCCGAATATAAGGGGAAGTTGCTTTCCGATGACCTTTATTATGAAATTTTGCAAAAACTGTACGATTTGGATTATTTTACGGATATTGTACCTAAGGCTGTTCCTACCGATGAATCTTATTCGGGGGTTTTACTGATATTTGTTGTTAAGGAAAAACCTCGAATTGCCGGTTATAAATTTACCGGTAATAATACCATAGGTTCCGGCGAGCTTTTAAAACAGGTATTGCTCAAAAAGGGGAATATCTATAATGAGGCAAAGGCAAAGCGTGATGAGCAGTTACTCAGGGATTATTATATTTTAAAGGGATATGAAAAAAGCAAAGTAAGCTATAAAACTACTTTGGATAAAGAAAAAAATACCCTTACTTTGGAATATACTATTTTTGAAGGTAAGCAAACTGTCGTAAAAACTATTTTGTTTGAAGGGGGAACCGTTTTTTCGCCAAAAAAAATAAAAAAGGTATTGGCATCAAAAGAAGCGAGGCTTTTGCAAAAAGGTGCTTTCCAAGACAGTAATTTAGAGAAAGATAAAGAGGCGATAAAGTTTTTATACGGCGAAAAAGGGTATGTAAATGCCTATGTTGAAACCGTAAAAAAAGATATAGATACAAAAACCGACCCGCTGAAAAATCATGTTACTCTTACTTATGTTATTTTTGAAGGCGATCAATATACTTATTCCGGTACTAATTTTGTCGGAAACAAGATATTTAAGACAGAGGAATTGCAGGAATGTATTACTTTGCAAATAGGCGATATTTTAAATTTGAAAAAGTTTCAGCTTGGGTTTAGCAAAGTTGCGGATAAATATTACGAAAATGGTTATATGTCGACATTTATTGATGTAAAGAAGTCAGTTGACCCTCTTACTAAAACTGCCGGTTTTAGTATTCTTATTAACGAAGAAGAAAGAAGCCATATTGAAAATATAATTATTCGCGGTAATACAAAAACAAAAGACAAGGTAATTCTAAGAGAAATATTGCTAAAACCCGGTGATGTTTTTTCAAAAAGTAAATTCGAAAACAGTATTCGAAATTTGCATAATTTAAGGTATTTTTCTTCCATTACTTATGATTTTCAGCCGGGCTCTGAGCGAAATCTTGTTGATTTGATTATAAATATTGAAGAAAAGGCTACCGCAAATGTAGGCTTTGGTATTACCTTTTCGGGTATTGGCGATGCCGATACTTTTCCTCTTTCTTTCTTTTTGGAATGGAATGAGATCAATCTGGTTGGCACGGGCTCTGAGTTGAATGTCGGGTTTAATGCAGGTCCGAAAGAGCAAAGCCTAAAACTTGGATATACCGAAAACTGGTTTTTGGATACTCCTTTGAGTGTAGGTTTTAATGTTTCGACAACACATAAAAAACTTTCGGCTTATCAAGATGTTTTATATCCGATAGGTGTAGTTGACCCGTTCTTATCCAGTGCTGATTTTGATGTTGCTACAGCAAATGCACATTCAATGAAGTACGACAGGTGGGAAATAGGTTTCGGTGTAAATACTGCATATACTTGGTATCCAAAGTATGCAATGATAACATTGAGCGGTGGTGTTAATTTTAATTTGGTAAAGAATGTGTATGATAAAGATTTGTTTAGACCCTATGACCCTGTTGTCAGAAATCAGCAAAAAAAATGGGGCTTCAGTAATTCATTATGGACAAAGGCTTCTTTTGACGGAAGGGATATAATACACGATCCTTCAAAGGGTTGGTTTTTGAGCCAACAGTTTACTTTTTTTGGAATAATACCGAAAGTAGAAAGTGAGTATTTTTTCCGCTCTGAAACAAAGGGTGAAGCTTATTTTACATTGTTGGACAAGGCTGTCTCAGATGTGTGGAATTTGAAATTTGTTCTTGGCTTTTACACAGGCTTCAGTTTCCAAGTGCCTCTTAATAATAAACCAATCGGTTATGAAAGTCAGCTTTTTATAGATGGTAGAATGATTGGAAGAGGGTGGATGGCCTTAGGCGGTAAAGGAATCGGTAATGCTTTAATCAATCATTGGATTGAATTTAGAATGCCGTTGGCTCCCGGAATTTTATCATTTGATTTTTTCTTTGATGCCGCCGCCATAAAACCGACCATAAATGATATATCTAAATTAAGAATAAATGATTATTATTTCAGTTTCGGTCCCGGCCTTCGCTTTTCCCTTCCGCAGTTTCCGATTAGGTTGATGTTTGCAAATACATTTAGATCTGATGAAAAGGGAAAGCCTTATTGGGGAAACGGAAAAGGCGCCGACTGGAAATTTGTTATATCGTTTAATATACCAAACTTATAGGAGAGTAGTTTATGAAAAAAAACTTATGTGTTTTTAGTTTATTGATTTTGGTTGCAGGTACAACTTTTGCTCAGCAAATTACAAAGGTTGCTGTATTGGATACCGATAGAATTTATTCCACTTTTAGAATGGAATCTCAAGCCGCTCGCGATTATGAGCAAAAAAAAGAAAGGTATCAAAAAGAAATTGAAAAAATGAAAGATGAAATATTACAATTGAATAATAAAAAACTTGAAGCCAAGAAGAATAAAAAAGATGACAAAATTATCAAAAAATATGAAGCGGTAATTTCATCTAAGACAAGTTTTTTATCAGAATATGCTAAAACAAAGAATGAAGAATTAAAGCGGCTTAAAAAAAGATTGTTGACTGATGATAAATTTTATTCGGCTCTTTTTGATGCAGTAAAAAAAGTGGCTGAAACCGAAGGGTATACAATCGTATTTACATTGCAGGAGTCTCTTGGCATTATTTGGTTTAGTCAGACTGTAGATATAACAGATATGGTTATAAACAGTTTAAAAGGGATATAGATTTCTTTTATGCCGAAAAAAATAACGCCGATGATGCAACAGTACCTCGGCATAAAAGCACAGCACCGTGATGCTGTGCTTTTTTTCAGACTGGGGGATTTTTATGAAATGTTTAACGATGATGCAATTGAAGTAAGTCGTCTTTTAAATTTAACTCTTACAAAGCGCGGTGAAAGCCCAATGTGTGGAGTACCTTTTCATGCTTCAAAAATTTATATAGCAAGACTTTTAAGGGTTGGAAAAAAAATTGCAATTTGTGAACAGGTTTCTGCACCTATTCCAGGTGAGCTTACTCCACGCAAAGTTGTTGAAGTAATTACCCCCGGAACAGTTATAGAAAGTGATTTTTTGGAAGCCGGCAAAAATAATTACTTGGCATCAATTTACTGCTCACCAAAAAAAATACAAACCCCTTTCGGATTTGATAATCAATGTGGTTTTGCTTATATAGATGTAAGTACAGGAAACTTTTTTGCAACATCATTTTTAAAAACCAACTTTGCGGAAGAATTTGCAAAAGAAATTGGTCGCATAAATCCAAATGAAATTTTAGTGCAACAGTCTCTTTTTTCCGAAATACCTGCATTAAAAAAAATATTAGATGGTTACCCACATATTTTGCAAAATTTATATCCTGATTGGAGTTTTACACCCGACACTGCAGAAAGGCGATTATGTCAATGCTTTGGTACAGAGAACCTTAAAGCCTTTTCGCTATTAAGTGATTCCGCCGAGCTTCCGCCTGCCGGATTACTTCTTGAATATATAGAGCAGACTGCCGGCAATATGCTTTCACATATAACATCGATAAAGGTTTATTCTGAAAGAGATTTTTTATCGCTTGATGAATCTACCAGAAAAAATTTGGAACTTGTAACTAATTTACGCGATAATACAAATAATTATACATTGTTTGAAATTCTAAACAATACTAAAACGGTTATGGGAACTCGATTACTTCAACATTATATTTATCATCCTTTATGTGATAAAACTGAAATAGAAACCCGTTTAAAAAAAGTTGAAACATTATATAGAAGTGAATCGACACTTCCTGCTTTAAGACAAATACTTTCCGGTATTTTAGATATTGAAAGGCTTTCCGGCAGAATTTCTATGGAGCGTGCACACGGAAAAGATTTAATTTCATTAAAACATAGTTTAGCAGGTGTTTTGGAACTGATTGAATTATCACAAAATTCAAGAATAAAATTCTTGCAGATAACAGATAAAGAAAAAATTAAAATTCAAGAAATATATAACTTATTGGATAATTCTATATATGAGGACTGTACAACATCTTTTACAGAAGGAAATTTAATTAAAACAGGTTGGTCAAAAGAGCTTGATGAATTAAAAGATCTAAGAGATAATGTTCAATCTGTTTTAGAAAAATATTTGGAAACCGAAAAAGCTAAAACAGGACTTCCATGGTTAAAAATTAAATACAACCGATTGAATGGATATTTTTTGGAAATATCTAAAAGTCGCCTTGATAAAATACCACAACATTTTAATTTAATAAAAAATTTAATTAATGCAAGTCGATTTTCTACAGATGAATTAAACACAATTGAAACAAGAATAATTCAAGCAGAAGAAAAAATTATAAAATTGGAAAAAAAGATTTTTACGGAAATAATATCCCTGTTAAAAAAAGACACCCGTTTTTTATATTTTATATCTTCAACAATTTCCCAACTTGATGTTATTCAATGTTTTGCACAAACAGCTATATTAAACGGTTGGTGCAAACCTACTATGACTGAAAATGGAATACTGGAAATAATAGAAGGCAGACATCCTGTTGTTGAATCTCATATTCCCTCAGGTGAATTTGTACCAAACGATACTTTGCTTGCCTCAGGTATAGATCCTTCTGCCCCGACATTTGCGTTGATTACAGGTCCGAATATGGCAGGGAAAAGCACCTTTTTACGACAAAATGCGTTAATCGTATTATTGGCTCAGATGGGATCATTTGTGCCTGCAAAAAAAGCTACAATAAGTGTATGCGACAAAATATTTTGTCGTGTTGGTGCCAGCGACAACCTTGCACGAGGTGAGTCAACATTTTTGGTAGAAATGATTGAAACAGCATACATATTGCGAAATGCAACCGAAAAAAGCCTTGTAATTATGGACGAAGTGGGGCGAGGTACATCAACCGAAGACGGACTTGCAATTGCTCAAGCAGTCAGCGAATACCTGATAAACAACATAAAATCAAAAACACTGTTTGCAACACATTACCATGAGCTTGAATTCATGCAAGCCCCTACACTCGTAAATTTGCGTTTAGATGTGCTTGAAGCTGACGGGAAAATTGTTTTTCTTAAAAAAGTTGTACACGGCAGCTCAGGCAGCTCTTACGGTATTCATGTAGCAGGACTTGCCGGTATTCCGAAAGAGGTATTGGAGCGGGCAAAAAACTTAATTCATCTAATAAGCGAATCCAAAAAAAATACTACGTCTAAAAAAACGCAAAAGCCTCAAGTCGAGCGAGAGCTGTTTATTTTCAAGGACGAAGAACTTATTATAAATGAAATCCTTTCTATCAATCCGGATGAGCTTAGACCTATTGATGCCTTGCAAATTATATCCCGTTGGAAAAAAACATTAAATAACTCTTAAATTTTTATTGCACTAAAGTGCCACCCCTCGACCACCTTGTATCTTTTGTTTTTTTCCGGATATTATAATCAGTGTCTCACCTTAGTGAGCCACTTTTACTTTTAAATATAATCAAACAAAAGGATATCGGTGGTCTTCCAAATCACATTAACGAATTATATTTACTCTCCGGTTTTCTGTTAGAAAATCCCGTAGCCGGATTTTAGAATGAGAAATATTCATCTGGTTTTAATAATTGTGTTGTTTGTAACATTTTTTTTAATACTACTTGTTTTTTTATTAAAAGTGTGGTAGTATCCTCTTGTTTAGGAGTAGTTTATGTATTTTACTAATAATGATACTGAAAAAAAAGACAACAAAGATAATAAAGCAAATAATGCAATTTCACAAAAATTTTTGGATACCAGGCAAATTTTGATTTCGGGGGAAATAAATAAAGAATCAGCGGAAAAAATTATTCGCCAGCTTTTATTACTTGAAGCAGAATCTCAAACTAAAACAATATATGTGTATATTGATTCACCCGGTGGAGATGTTGATGCCGGTTTTGCAATTTTTGATATGATTCGTTTTATTTCTCCACCTGTTGTAACAATCGGAATGGGGCTTGTTGCGAGTGCCGGTGCACTTATTTTATTGGCAGCACCAAAAGAAAGAAGGGTGGGGTTACCAAACAGCCATTATTTAATACATCAACCGCTTTCAGGTATTAAGGGTGTAGCAACTGATATTGAAATACATGCAAAAGAAATAGAAAAGACAAAAGAAAAACTAAACAAGCTCATATCTGAAGAAACAGGCATGGAATTAAGTAAGGTAAAAAAAGATACCGACCGCGACTATTGGCTTGATGTTTGTGAGGCTGTAGATTATGGTCTGGTTTTAAAATCAGTTGCTTCCAAAAAAGAACTGCCAAAAAAATAAGCTGTTCATGTTTTATTAATTTTATTTTATAACTGCCCTGATGTGCCGGATTGTAACATCAAGGCATTTTTTATTTTACCCTAGATTATCATATCTAGGGTAAAATTATCAATCGTCATATCCATCTTTATCGAGCAACTCTGTATCGAACCTTGGCAGATCAAGGTCGTCTTCATCTGCTTGTGTTTCCGCTTCACTTTCTGCTGCAAGAGATGCTTCAAATTCAAGCCTTCTTTTTTCCAGTATTGTATTTACTTTTTCGTCAAGGTCGCTATTATCCTTGTCAAAAAGTTTTACATTTCTGTATTGCTTCATACCGGTACCTGCCGGAATTAAATGTCCTATGATGACATTTTCTTTTAGCCCGTGCAGAGAATCTTCTGCCCCTGCAATAGCCGCATTTGTAAGAACCTTAGTTGTTTCTTGAAATGAAGCGGCAGAAATAAATGAATCAAAATTCAGCGCTGCTTTGGTAATGCCCTGGAACATTGGCTTTGCAACTGCGGGGTGCCCACCTTCACTTGTAACACGTTTGTTTTCTTCATGGAATGTGTGTTTATCGATTTGTTGACCAAAAATAAATCTGGTATCGCCAACGGACACTACTTCAACTTTTCTAAGCATTTGTCGTATTATTATACCAATATGTTTATCATTGATTGTTACACCTTCGGCTCTATAAACATCTCTTATTTCAGACATAAGATATTCCTGCAACGCATTTTCTCCAAGTATTTCCAAAATATCATGTGGTTCATAATTACCATCGCATAAAGGTTCTCCGGCTTTCACTTGATCTCCGTCCCCGACTAATAATCTTTTTCCGAGTGGTATCATGTGCTTGAACTCTTTACCGTAAATATCACGAATAAGAATAATTCTTTTTCCTTTTACTAAACCTTTTTTTATTGTAATTGCCCCTGATATTTTGGCAAGTACTGTCGGCTCTTTTGGTCTTCTGGCTTCAAAAAGCTCTGAAACTCTGGCCAAACCTCCGGTAATATCTCTGGTTCTAACAGCTTCTTTTGAAATTTTTGCAATAATAGTTCCAGCTTTAATCGGTTGCCCGTCTTCAACCAAAAGTTGTGCTCCACCGGGCAAGAAATATGACTCATCACTGATGGGATTGCCGGATTCATCAGATATAAAGACTCGAGGCTGTCTTTTTTCGAATTTTAGATCACTAATTCTTTTCTCAGTAACACCTGTCTCTTCATCTATCTCTTCAAATAAGGTTGAACCTAAAATAATATCATCGAATCGAACAAACCCGTTTTGCTCTGCAAAAATTGGATCTGCAAATGGGTCAAAGGTTGCAATTGTTGTTCCCATTGGTACATAAGTATCATTAGGGTCAATAACAAAAGTTGAGCCATTTCGTATTTCAGATTTTTGTTCAGACCCAATTAGCAATACTTTGTTATCACGAATATCAGCGTATGCAATGATATCGGATAATACTTCGGTACCGTCTTGCTTTTTAATCAGTACATCGTCTTTTAGTACTCTGGTTCCGGTTTTGATTAAAACCTTGTCCTTAGCTTCTACAGGGTATTCTTTTATAACCTTATTAAAAGTTAGTTCTCCTTTTCTGGTAAACAACAAATTACCATTTTCGAGTTTAACATTATTACCTGTAGCTGAGCGAGATATAATAGGATATTTATTAAAGACAATCTTGTTTTCTTCAGTTCGTTTTGAAGCTGTACCACCAACATGGAAAGTTCTCATAGTAAGCTGTGTTCCTGGTTGTCCAATTGATTGTGCCGCTATTATACCAACAGTTTCACCAATTTGTACAATTTTATTTCTACCCAGGTCTCTTCCGTAACATTTTACACAAACACCGTGCTTTGCTTCACATGTAAGTACTGTTCTAATTTTAACCTTTTCAACACCGGCAGTTTCTATTTTTACTGCTGTTTCATCATCAATGTATTCATTTACATCGATGAGCAACTCTTTTGTAATAGGATGCATAACTCTTTCGAGTGTATATTTTCCTGCAATTCTATCAGACAGGGATTCAATAACTTCATCGCCATTTTTGATAGCGGTGTATTCAATTCCGTTGATTGTTCCACAATCGTCTTCATTTACAACAACGTCTTGTGCAATGTCTACAAGTCGTCTTGTTAGATAACCTGCTTCTGCAGTTTTTAATGCTGTATCGGCTAAACCTTTTCTAGCTCCGTTTGCCGAAATAAAGAATTCAATAACACTGAGACCTTCTTTGAAATTTGCTCGTATTGGTAATTCTATAATTTCGCCTGTTGGTTTAGCCATAAGACCACGCATACCTGCTAACTGGCTTATCTGTGTTCTATTACCACGAGCACCTGAAATTGACATCATATAGATAGTATTGAAACCATCTTTGTCCTCTTCCAAGCTCTGGATAACAGAAGCAGTAAGCTCTTCGTTTGTTTTTGCCCAAACTTCAACAACTCTATTATATCGTTCATCATGGGTAATATGTCCACCTTGATATTGCGTATATATGGATAAAATCTCATCGTTTGCATTCTCAAGAAGCTCCGATTTTTTGGTTGGAATAATTATATCTTCCATGCTGAGAGTTGCACCAAAGAAAGTTGCATATTTAAATCCTGTAGACTTTAGAACATCAAGCATTTCGACTGTAAGCCACGCACCTTTTTCTTTAAATGTTCTTTCAATCAATTTTCTTATTTCTTTGTCATCTAATGTTGTGTTTACAAAAGGGATACCTTCCGGCATTCTTTCATTGAACTCAACTCTACCCGGAGTGGTTGTAATGATTTCATCACCATATTTAACCTTAATTTGGTCTTGCCATGGTATTGCTCCTGAATGAGCAGCTAAAAGCACTTCTGTAGGTGATGAGAATTGTTTCATTTGAACATCAGGGTTGATAGGTTTTGGTTTTGTAAGGTAATATAAACCAAGTATCATATCCTGCTGAGGGAAAACAATAGTTTTTCCATTAGCAGGGTCAAGAAGATTTCGTGCGGATAGCATTAAATTCCAACATTCCATTTGCGCTGCTTGAGTCAGGGGTATATGGACAGGCATCTGGTCACCGTCAAAGTCGGCATTAAATGCTTTACAAACAAGTGGATGTAACTTTATAGCTTTCCCTTCAACTAAGACCGGTTCAAAAGCCTGAATACCTAAACGGTGTAGGGTAGGGGCTCGGTTTAATAATACAGGATGCTCACTAACGACTTCGTCTAATAATGCGTAAACATCTTGTGCACCTTGTTCAACCAGTGTTTTTGCTTTTTTTATGTTAGTAACAACTTCTTTTTGAACAAGTTTGCGCATGATAAACGGTTTAAACAATTCAAGTGCCATTTTAGTCGGTAATCCGCATTGCCATAGTTTTAATTCAGGGCCAACTACAATAACTGACCTTCCTGAATAGTCTACACGTTTTCCTAAAAGGTTTTGTCTAAAACGACCTTGTTTACCTTTAAGTATATCTGAAATTGACTTTAATGGTCTGTTAGCTGCTCCTTTGCTCACTCTTTTTCTCTTAGAGTTATCGAAAAGTGCGTCTACGGCTTCTTGTAGCATACGCTTTTCATTTCTAACGATAATTTCAGGGGCATTCATTCCTATGAGTTTTTTTAATCTTGCATTTCGGTGTATTACTCTTCTGTATAAATCGTTTAAATCAGAAGTTGCAAATCTACCGCCATCTAATTGCACCATAGGGCGTAAATCAGGTGGTATAACAGGAATAACATCCATTATCATCCATTCCGGTTTATTACTCGATGATCTGAAATTTTCAACTATTTCTATTCTCCTAAGTAATTTTCCGTCACTTTTTTTGCCTTTTTCTACCATTTTTGCACGAAGCTCGGTAGCCAAAGCATCTAAATCAAGTCTTTGAAGAAGTTTTTTTACTGCTTCAGCCCCCATGCCTGCCGTAAAGGCTTCTCCATATCTTTCTCTTGCTTCATAATATTCATCTTCGGTTAAAAGTTGCATTGGTCTCAGATCAGTTTCACCTGCTTCAATAACTATATATCGTTCATAGTATAGAACTGAGCGTAATGCACCTACCGGAATATCAAGTAACATTCCCATTCTGCTTGGAACAGACCTATAATACCAAATATGAGAAACGGGTGTAGCAAGCTCGATATGTCCCATGCGCTCACGGCGAACTTTAAAATGTGTTACTTCAACACCACAACGATCACAAATTACCCCTTTGTATCGAATTGATTTAAATTTACCGCAATAGCATTCCCACTCTTTAGTAGTTCCGAATATTTTTTCGCAAAATAAACCGTCTCTTTCAGGTCTTAATGTTCTGTAGTTTATTGTTTCAGGTTTTTTTACCTCTCCGTATGACCATGATCTAATTACATCAGGCGATGCTAGTTTAATTTTTAGTGTACCAAAATCTTGTATTTCTTTCATTGAATTTACCCCCTCCAAAAGTCAGATTAAAAATTGTTTCCAATTTTTTCTTTTTTTATAATCTCTTCATCGCGCTCGGTTAAAGGGAGTGGTTGTCCCTTAGCATCGTAAATTGAAAAATCAAGTGCTAAACCTCTAAGTTCTTGGACTAAAACATTGAATGACTCAGGAATTCCTGCTGAACTTGATGGCTCTCCTTTTACTATTGATTCATATATCTTTGACCTGCCTTGCATATCATCAGATTTTATAGTAAGGAATTCTTGCAATGTATTTGCTGCTCCATAAGCCTCCAATGCCCAAACTTCCATTTCTCCTAATCTTTGACCACCAAACTGTGCTTTTCCACCCAGTGGCTGTTGTGTTACCAGAGAATAAGGGCCTGTTGAACGGGCGTGCATTTTATCGTCTACCAAGTGGGCAAGTTTCATAAAGTAAATTACCCCAACAAAAACAGGATTGACAAAAGGTTCACCGGTTAGTCCGTCTCGAAGTGTGTGCTTGGAATTTATGGGTAAATCAGCCTCTTTTAGTTTTTCTTCTATTTGTTCTGTAGTAGGTGATTGAAATACAGGAGATTCATACCATTCACCAAGTTTTAGCCCCACAAGTCCTAATTCTGATTCAAGTATCTGTCCAACATTCATACGAGATGGTACACCTAAAGGATTCAAACAAACATCTAAAGGTGTTCCGTCTTCTAAATAAGGCATATCTTCTTCTGGTAAAATTCTTGAAACAACACCTTTGTTTCCGTGTCTTCCTGCCATTTTATCGCCTTCACGAAGTTTCCGCTTTGTAGCAATCAAAACTTTTACGACTTCATCTACACCCGGATTTAGGTCGTCTCCTGCTGAGCGCCTCAGTCTCTGTACATCAATTACAGTGCCTTCAACCCCGTGTGGAACTCTAAGAGAACTGTCTCGCACTTCTTTAGCTTTTTCACCAAAAATTGAATTTAGCAATTTAAATTCAGGTGTTGTTTCTGTTTCATTTTTTGGTGTTATTTTACCTATGAGGATATCGCCTGATTTTACTTTTGCACCTATTCGTATTATTCCTTCGGCATCCAGTTGATCTAAACTTTTTTCTGATTTGTTTGGGATATCCGGTGTCATTTTTTCAATACCAAGTTTTGTTTCTCTAACTTCGGTAGTAAATTCTTTTATATGGATTGAAGTAAACATATCTTCTTTAACAACACGTCGAGAAATTAAAACAGCGTCTTCGTAGTTGTATCCATTCCAAGGTACAAACCCTACAAGGATATTTCTACCTAATGCCAACTCACCTTTATATGTAGCAGGCCCGTCAGATATTACTTCACCGGCTTTTATTTTTTGTCCTACTTTTACTATTGGGCGTTGATGATAACAAGTATCTTGATTAGTTCTTTGGTATTTTAATAAGTCGTATTCTTTTTCACCATCAATATCTTCTATAATCACTTTTTCTGAAGATACATATTTTACTTTTCCTGAAGTTTTTGACTTTACCAGAACACCTGAATCATAGGCACATTTGCCTTCCATACCTGTACCAACTATAGGAGGCTCAGGAAAGAGTAGTGGAACCCCCTGTCTTTGCATATTAGACCCCATGAGTGCTCTGTTTGCGTCATCATGCTCTAAAAAAGGAATCAATGATGCGGAAACTGATACAACTTGTTTTGGCGATACATCCATATATTCAACGTCTTTAGGACTCCTGGAAGTATAATCCCCCTGTTTACGGCAAGATACAAGGTCTAAATTAAATGTTCCTTTATTATCTACCGCAGTTGAATTCTGCGCAATATAATATTTATCCTCATCAAGTGCAGTTAGATATTCAACCTTACCTGTTGCAACTCCATCTTTGACCTTGACATACGGTGTTTCTAAAAAGCCATACTCATTTACGCGTGTGTAGTTTGCAAGAGAAACTATTAAACCAATATTTGGTCCTTCCGGTGTTTCTATTGGACACATTCTTCCATAATGTGTATAGTGAACATCTCTAACTTCAAAACCGGCTCTGTCTCGGGAAAGTCCTCCCGGTCCCAATGCGCTTAATCTTCTCTTGTGCGTTAATTCAGCCAAAGGGTTAATTTGATCCATAAACTGAGAAAGCTGGCTTGAACCAAAGAATTCTTTTATTGCAGCTACAATTGGTTTAATGGAAATTAAGTCTTGTGGTTTTAGTGTTTCAATTTCTTTTTGGCTCATTCTATCGCTTGCTATTCTTGCCATTCGAGAAAAGGCTGTTTTGAGCGTGCTGGTCATAAATTCGCCTACCGATCTTATTCGCCTATTACCAAGATGGTCAATATCATCAATATTTTTTTCACCTATGTATACTTGAATTAAATTCATTACTGTTGATGTTATATCGTCCATAACAAGGGTGCATGTTTTTACCGGCTTTTTATAATCAAATTTTTTGTTTATTTTGTATCTACCAACTCTACCTAAATCGTAACGCCTGTTTGAAAAGAACATTGATATTAAATCTTCTTTGGCGGTTTCAATGGTAATAGGGTCGCCGGGTTGCAGAGCATTATATACAATTGATATTGCATCTTCAAATGTAGGCTCATCATTAACCATTGGATCAGGTGTGTGTTTCATTTCCTCACGCTCAAAACAGTTTATTATCATTTGAGAGTGAAGTGATTCTTCGTGGTCAAAGTCTATTATACTTATTTTTGAAATATTATTTTGGATTAAATCGTCTATATTATGCGGGTGTATTTTGGTCCCTGCTTGATATAGCTTTTTTGCTTCTCCATTTTCATCTTTTATAAATATATCTTTAGCTAAGACTGAGCCGGTTAATATTTCATATTCATTTCGATTTTTAGATATTTTTGTTTCTTTTAACTTGTAGAAAGTTTTTATAATTTCTTCTCTATTGGCAAAGCCTAATGCTCTTAAAAAAATAGTTACAAGGATTTTCTTTTTTCTATCAAGTTTTGCGAAAATTAAATTATTTTTCTGATCAATTTCAAATTCTAGCCATGTACCTCTATACGGTATAATTCTACTTGAATACACGCCCTTGTCATGTAAGAAAACAACACCGGGAGACCTATGTATCTGAGATACAACAACTCTTTCGGCACCGTTTATAATAAAGGTTCCTCTATCCGTCATAAGGGGAATATCCCCCATGTATATTTCTTTTCGTCTAATTTCTTTTGTTTCGTTAAAGAACAAATCGATTTCTGCTTTAACCGGTACCGCATAGGTGAGTCCTTTTTGCTTACACTCAAATTCCGAGAATTTTAAGCTATCATATTCTAATGAATATGATCGATAATGCAAAGTCATATCACCATTTGGACTTTCAATAGGAAAAGTTGTTTTGAAAACATCTTCTAAACCGGTTTCTTCGGTACTATCACTATCGTCAGTTTTTATACTGTTCAAAAAAATATTATATGATGAAATTTGGGTCTGGATAAGATCAGGCAAATCCACATAGCTTTTTATATTTTTCCCCAAATACTCTCGTTTTACTTTCTTTTCATTTGCTAACATTCTAAACACACCCCCAAAAACACAAAACTAAAAATGAAAATAAAGCCCGCTACTCTATTAACTGGTTATATAATCACAAAAGACTCCCTGCGTTTTGCAGGAAGCCTCGAGACTAATATCTAAATACTAAAAAGCGGGCAATTTTTATTTAATTGCCCATTTAACGAAAAAATTTCTAATTTATGAAATTTCAACTTCTGCTCCAGCTGCAACAAGAGACTCTTTGACGCTGTTTGCTTCTTCTTTAGATACGTCTTCTTTTACAACCTTAGGAGCACCTTCTACCAACTCTTTTGCATCTTTTAAGCCAAGACCCGGTATGACATTTCTGATTTCTTTGATAACTGAAATCTTCTTTTTTGGGTCGCTGAGACCTTTCAGGGTTACTGTAAACTCTGTTTTTTCTTCCTCAGCTGCTCCTCCGGCGGCTCCTCCGGCCATAACAGCAACAGGTGCTGCGGCAGTTACACCGAATTTTTCTTCCATAGCTTTAATAAGCTCTGACAATTCAAGGATTGTTTTTCCTTCAATTGCTTCCATGATTTGTTCATTTGTTAATGTTGCCATATTATCTTCTCCTTAAAATAGATTATGCTCTTTTTGAGCCATAACGGACAGTAAGACAACCTTTGAAGCCTGACCGTTATTATTTTGGCGAGTCTTTCGACTCATTATATATTTCGGCTATAAGCCAAAACAAACAAATTTAACCGGTTTTATTCTTAAGTACCGGCTGTTTCCTCATTTGCAGGGTTTGTATCGCCTTTATCAACAATAGCTTGCAAGGTTCTAACGAACTTTGAAGTTGTTGCGTTGACAGTAGACATAAACATAGCAATAAGTTGATTTTTTCCAGGTAATTTTGAAAAATCTTCGATTTTTTTCGCATCGTAAAATTCCCCGTCAACGATTGCACATTTTATTACCAGTGCCGGTGCTGTTTTTGCATATTCAAACAGAGTTTTTGCAGCTGCATTTGCGTCTTCGTTTACATAAGCAAGTGCTACCGGTCCAACTAAATAGTCGCCCACATCTTTAATGTCTAAATTTTCAAAGGCAATTTTAGCAAAGTTATTTCTTACAACTTTGTAGGTACAGTTATCTGCTTTCAGTTTATTGCGCAATTCTGTAATTTGCTTAACCGTCAACCCTCTATATTCGGTAAAAATGAAAGATGAAGCCTCTTTTAAGTCAGTGGTTATACTTTCAATAGCTTTCATTTTTACAGCTTTTGGATTTTTTGTTTTTAAAGCCATTTTTATTCTCCTACCGTGTGATTAACCCAAATGCCGGGTCCCATAGTCGAACTGATTGAAACAGATTGTACAAAATCTGCTTTTGCTTCAGCCGGTTTTTTGCGAAAGACTTCTGCTAGAACGGCGGAAATGTTTTCTGCAATTTTTTCGCCATCCATAGAAACCTTACCAACAGCTAAGTGAACCACTCCGCCTTTGTCGGCACGGAATTCAACTCGCCCGCGCTTTAGCTCATTAATTGCTGTAGGAATATCTGTAGTAACAGTACCTGTTTTAGGATTAGGCATCAAACCTTTTCTACCTAATATCATACCCAAACGACCTACATCTTTCATCATATCGGGGGTAGCTACAGCCACATCAAATTCCAACCAACCTTTTTTAATTTTGTCGATGTATTCTGTGGAGCCTGCGTAAGCCGCACCGGCATCTAAAGCTTCTTTGACTCTGTCTTCAGTACAGAACACAAGAACTCTTTTTTCGTTTTTAAACTGGTGTGGTAAAACAACTGTATCTCTAAGAGTTTGTCCCTTACCCAGTTTTACACGAACATGAACTTCAACAGTTTCATCGAATTTTGCAAATTTGATATCTTTTACAACAGATACGGCTTTGTCTAGGTTGTAGCGCTCATCACTTGAATATTTTGCGAGAGCTTCTTTGTATTTTTTTCCGCGTTTCATTATCGCTCTACCTCCACACCCATACTTCTAGCCGTTCCTGCAACTATTTTCATAGCCGCCTCAATATCATTTGCTGTAATATCCGGCATTTTTTGTTTTGCGATTTCCTCTAAATCTGCCTTTGAAAGTTTTGCAACTTTTTTTGTCAAAGAGTTATCGGAACCTTTTTCAATTTTGCAAGCTCGCCTGATTAAAACAGCAGCAGGCGGGGTTTTTAATTCAAAAGTAAAACTCCTGTCTGCAAAAACTGTAATAATTACCGGAATAATCAAGCCCGGCTCCATGGATTTTGTACGGTCATTAAATTGTTGTACAAATTGTGGAGCACTGACACCATGCGGACCCAGAGCAGGACCAATTGGTGGAGCAGGCGTAGCTTTTCCTGCGGGACACTGAAGTTTAATCTGTGCCGTAACCTTCTTTTTTGCCATTTATTTCTCCTTCTGGTACAAACGGAAAGTTATTTCCTCCCATAAATATAGCCTTATCTATATAAGTTCAACTTGATTCATTTCAACTTCAACAGGGGTAGTTCGACCAAATATGGCAACCATAACCCTGAGTTTTGTTTTATCCGGCATGATTTCACCAACCGACCCTGAGAATGATGCAAAAGGACCGTCAGTAATTTTAACCTTATCCCCGATTGAAAAATTTTGAAGTGAAACAGATGCTTTATCTGTTTTGATTTCTCCGGTTTTTTGTAAGATACTCTTAGCTTCTTCTGCTGAAATAGGGAATGGTTTTGAGTTTCCGGTGCTTCCCAAAAAACCGCTAACACCCTGGATTTTTTTTATTTTAGCACAAACATCTTTCCAACCATAATCCGGCAAATTCATTTCAACAAGTAAATAACCGGGTAAAAATTTTCTTTTTGATGTTTTTTTCTTTCCACCTTTTGTGTTTTCTACTACGGTTTCTTCGGGAACAGTCATATCCGTAATTATTTCTGCCGGAATATGCCCCCGATCAATCATCATTCTGATTGTTCTTTCGATTTTATTTTCGTAGCCTGAATATGTGTGAAGAATATACCACTCTTTGCTCATAAGACCTCTAAAAAATCCAATCTATACAGGCAACAAAGAATGCATCTACCGCACCTAAAAACATCGCAACAAGAATAGTCGAAATAAGCACAACTCTTAGTGAGGATAAAACTTCCGGTCTTGTTGGCCAGACTACCTTGCGCAATTCCGCTATTGATTCTTTAAAAAATTTAACTATCTTCATAAAGCCCTCTTTTTCTGAAATAACAGGCCAGGAAGGACTCGAACCTTCAACATTCGGTTTTGGAGACCGACGCTCTACCATTAGAGCTACTGACCTAGTATTATTTAACTATTTTATCTTAGTTTCTTTATGAACGGTATGCTTACGGTCAAAAGGACAATATTTTTTAAGTTCAAGTTTTCCTTGAATATTCTTTCTGTTCTTTGATGTTGTATAATTTTTTCTTTTGCACTCCGTACAAGCCAATGCAATAAGTTCAATTGCTGTTTTAGCTCTTGCCATAAAAACCTCCAAAAAAAATAGATAAGCTCCCGAGCAGAATTGAACTGCTGACCCCAACCTTACCATGGTTGTGCTCTGCCGTCTGAGCTACAGGAGCAAACATATTAAAACATATTTTTTGATTATATATTAAAAAATAAAAAAAGTCAAGCAGAAAAAAGTCTGTTTTTTTATTTTTTTTTCGGTTTTTAGGTTGTCAATTTATTTAGCCGGTTTCGTGGTGTGGGCAGAATACCTGCGTAGTCAGAAAAAATATTTTATTATTTTTTCTGACTAAGTTTTGGACAGATGTCCAAAACTTAGAAGCATTTCGTTAAAGTGTGCTTGGACGGGCGCTGTCTATCCTTTTTGTCGATTTTTGGAAAAGAAGAGGTGGTCGGAGGGTCAGCGTAGAACACCGATTACGGTAATGTTTAAAAGACAAAAAGATTATGCTGTGCCCGTCGGGTTGCATAAAGCGAAACGGGGAGAATATGACTTGAATCGTTTGTAAAATTAGTCTCACTTTTGGAATTCTTCATTTTCCGTTTCGCTTTTGATAAATTAAAATTTTTCATTTTTACTCGTTTTTTTTAATGATATTACCAGTTTTTTAAATTGTTCGTTTTCTGAAAGTTTTTTTATTGTTACCGGCATTCTATATGTCCAGTTAAATTTATTTAGGGTACCGGGAATGTTTATGCGTTGGTTGTCGGTGAGATTTAGATCATCGTGGATTACGGTCAGGATGTCTTGAATAGGTAGGCAATATAGTTTTGATGGCGTTGAGGTGATTGATTTTAGAATTGAGTATGCTGATTTTGAGTTGAGAGGCAGAGTGCTGTAACCTTGGTCAGGACAAGCTATGGCATCCAGAAAGTTTTCTCGTTCAAGTTGTGAAAGCTCAAGGTTCCACCATTGTTCAAGTGTGGTTGAGTCGTGTACTGAAGTGGTGGTTACCGAATTTTGGGGGTATTCTGTCAGCGGGATAAACGGGTGTTTTTCTTTTTTCCAGTCTCTTTCCCATCGGATTACTTTTAGGCTGAGGATTTCCAATTCCTTCAATAGCTCCGGGACGCATTTTGGTACAGCTCCTAAATCTTCTGCACAGGCTTGCATATTTACGGACGGGCAGAGGGTTCCTAATATGTTTTCGGCGTGTTTTTTCCAAATCAGTTCGGATTTTTTTGTTTCGTTTTTGAGTAATAGTTTAAATTGCGTTTTTTCATTTTCAGAAAAGGAGTTCCATGCTGTTGTGTTTTTGTAGTTCCAAGCAGTAACATATACTTTTTCGCGGAAGTTTGAGAAATTCAATCCTATCAGCATTCGGTCTTTCCATTTTTCAGAAAGTTTTTTTGCGATTGCTTCTTTTAAACCTGCCGAGAAAATATCGTTTTCTGTTTTTATTTCTTTTTTGAAAAGCCATAATTCCTGTTCGCCAATTCTGGTGGCTACTTTTTGTAATTCACCGTGTGTGTTAAGGTAGTCGTCAAAATTAACTGCCATGATTTCTTCTGTTCTGATGTGTGGCTCTGCCATCCATTGAATTCGTTCATTTGAAAAACCTGCTGATTTTAAGTCGTCTACGGTTAATTCTTCGTATGGTATGGTTCTGCCCAAAACTGCGGTTCTTTCATCTTTTGGTACTGCCCATATTCTGAAAAATCCTAAAATATGGTCAAGCCTGTAGGCATCGTAATACTGTGCCGCTGTTTTTAATCTGGATTTCCACCATGAGAAGTTGTCTTCTTTGTGGTTTTCCCAAGAGTATAAAGGGAAGCCCCAATTTTGGCCTGTCGGGTTTTCTTCGTCAGGCGGGCTTCCGGCTCGTAAGTCCATTCTGAAAAGGGTGTGGTTTTCCCACACATCAACGGAATCTTCATTTAGCATTATGGGAATGTCGCCTTTTAAAAGTATTTTATTTTTTTTGCAGTAAAGGCTTGCTTTTAAAAGCTGCTTATGTAAGTTGAATTGCAACCACAGATGGAATGTTTTTTCATTGGTATCGTCTTCGTTATTCCATGACTCTGATATTTCTTTCTTGGTTGGAGTGCGCATATTATGCCATGATAGCCAACTGCTTTGCATATTTTTTTCTTTTAAGCTTTTGAAAACCACATAGGATTTTACCCAGCTGTTTTCTGTTAGCCAAAGTGATTCGTCTGAGTCAGGTGTTTGCATAGCTTTTATAAATTTTGTTTTATCCGCTTTAAATATTTTTTTTGTAATTTTAAGTTTTCCGTTAAGTATTTTCGTGTAGTCAAATCTGGGATTTTCCCCGTGTTGTTTTTTGATTGATTTTATATCTTTTATTATATCTTCAAGGATGTTGTTATCAATATTTAATTCGTTTATGAGAGCATTTAAAGACAGGTATATCGGATGAAGCGCAAAAGCGGACATTGCATTATAAGGCGAACTATCGGTGCCGGTATCATTTACGGGTAATATTTGGATAAGGTTGATACCGCATTTTTTACACAGTTCAGCAAATGGTATTAAGTCTAAGAATTCTCCAATTCCCATTGAATTTTCTGTGCGTAATGAGGATACCGGTAAATTTACACCTAGAATATTATTTTCCAAATCCGCAAATTTCATGTTTTCTCCTAATTTTGGAGCAACTTGTAAAAGTAATCAACTTTTGTAAGCTGCTCTATTTATTATACCACTATTGTTGTATATTGGATAGACCGTAGATAAAAAATGTATAGAGTTTAGAGAAAGTAGTCTTACTTTTGTACGCGAGCAAGGTGTTTTTGCTGTCTTGACATAAATTGGTTTTTATGAATAATTACTTTATGACTTTTATGACTATTATCATTCCTTTGAGTATAGTTATCGGTGTGATTACTTTTTTTGTGATAATCTTGCCACTTATGCAGAAGGTGAAAAAAAACAGTCTCAAAGACAGAAATGCAATTTTGAATGCGGCATCAAAAAAGCTTGCTCAAAACCCCCATGATTTTACAGGATTAAGTATGATGGGTGGTGTTTATTTTGAAGACAATGATTGGGAAAAGGCTTATTCGGTTTATTCTACACTGAGCGAGCAAGTGGCAGGTGTGTCGCCCATGAAGCAGCTTGAAATAAATATCCGTTACGGCATTTCTGCGTTAAAAACAGCTCGGCTTGATGAAGCGAGAAAAGGATTTGTTCTTGCAAAAACTATTGAGCCGCATAATTTTAAGGCTAATTATAATCTTGGTTATGTATCTTATCTTCAAAAAGATTACGAAAGAGCTGTTTCGCTTCTTAGACAAGCCCTTTCACTTAACAGAAATGATTTTAATGCGATAAAATATTTGGGTTATGCTTATCAAAAATTAAGAAAGCATAATGAAGCCTTACCATATTTGAAACAGGCTTTTGATGTCAAACCCGACGATAAAGATATATTGTTTTCGATGGGAGAAAGTTTTTTTGAATTGGGTATTTCCGATAAAGCCTTAAAGATACTCTCTCATCTTAGAGCCGACCCGATTCGTGGACCACAAGCAGCTTTGTATTGTGGGTTGATACGGGCAAAACTGGGGCAACCGGAAAAAGCAATTGAAGATCTTGAAATAGGATTAAAACACGAAAATATTCCTGTTGAAATTGAACATGAATTGAGATACCGACTTGCAAAAATTTGTCTTGGAGTGCAGAATATTGGAAGGGCTTTGACACTTTTAAAAGAAATACAAGCTGTTAATCAGAACTACAAAGATGTTGCAACTCTTATACTTAAATATCAGGAAATTAACCAAAGTAAAAACCTTAAAACTTATTTGATTTCGGGACAAAGTGAATTTGTCGGTTTGTGCCGAAGAATTGTTACTCGCTTTTATCCGAAAGCAAAGGTTAAAATTGTGGACATTACGGTTTTAACCACTCACACGGATGTGGTTGCCGAAATAGATACACTGCGTTTTACGGATACTGTTGTGTTCAGATTTTTCCGCTCACAAGGAGCTGTCGGGGAATTGCTTTTGCGTGACTTCCACGGTCGAATTAAAGAGCTGAAAACAGGCTCGGGAGTTTGTATGACTGCAGGTGATTTTACACAAGAAGCAATTAACTTTTCTGAAGGTCGTCCTATTGAATTATATAATAAGGCTCGCTTGAATAATGTTTTGAATAGTCTTGGCTAGGGACTGATTATTGCAAGACATCTTTCTGCATTTAACAAAGGGGTTGTAATTGGCTCTATTTTGTATTTAAATGGTATGTTTAGATAACTGCTAATTTTTTCCAATTCATTTTCTGTTTTTTGTATGTTACCTTTATAAAGTATAATTTTTCCGCTCGCTGTTGTGATGTTTTTCATCTTATTTAAGATTGCAGGAGTGAGGGTTGTAAAGGCTCTGCAGGTAACTATGTCAAAATGGTTTTTTACATTTTTAATATCTTCTTCCTGTATTTCTATATGATTTAAATTTAGAACAGCCTTTACATTATGCAAAAAAGTGCAGCGTTTTTTCATTCGTTCAATCAATGTGATTTTTACCGGTAAGTCTATGGATTTAAAAGCTATTGCAAGAGGAATTCCCGGAAGCCCCGCCCCTGAGCCCATGTCCGCTATTTTCAATGCCCCTTTTTTTTGACTTACTGTTTCTTTAAATTTATAAAATCCTGCAAGACTGTCAAAAATATGTTTTATGATAATATCTTCTGCCCTTTTATCGCCTATTAAGTTAAACTTTTGATTGAAGGTCATAATTTCCTGCAGATATCCTTGTATTAAATTTATCAAAGCATTTGTTTGCTCATCATTATCTAAATTTAATTTATGTAAGCCTCGCAGTATTAGTTCATTGTTTTTCATTTCATTGATTATATATATTTTAGTTTAATAAGTAAATAGGGCACATTTTTTGCAAAGCAAAAAACCGCTCATTACATGGCTTCGCTAACGCTCCGACTAATTTTTCGTCAAAATATCGCGAAAAATGGATTTAAATTGCAAGTTTTGAAAAACCTGCAATTTACCATTTCAATCGCTTGTGCGAATAATAGCTTTTGTTGCAACCTAAAAGTCGGCTAGTTTTGGTGCTCTTGGGAACGGAATCACATCTCGAATGTTTGCCATGCCTGTTACATATAAAAGCAATCTTTCAAATCCCAATCCGAAACCTGAATGCGGTACTGTTCCGTAACGTCTTAAATCCAAAAACCAGTTGTATGCTTTCATATCTAACCCGAGTCGTTTTATATGAGATTCAAGAACTTCAAGGCTGTCTTCTCTTTGTGAGCCACCTATTATTTCTCCAAGCTCAGGGACTAAAATATCCATGGCACGAACAGTTTTACCGTCTTCATTTTGTTTCATATAGAACGATTTAATTTCTTTCGGATAGTCTGTTACTATTACGGGCCCCTTAAAAACCGTACCGGTGAGAAACTTTTCATGTTCTGTTTGTAAATCACAACCCCAAAATGGTTTGAATTCAAATTTGCTTGAGTGCTTTTCAAGCTCGCTAACAGCATCTGTGTAAGTTACTCTTGTAAAGGGTGATTTAACAACATGTTCCAGAGTTTGTATTAACCCTTTTTTAATTCGTGAGTCGAAAAACTTTAAATCCTCAGGGCATTTTTCAAGAGCCCATTTTAAAAGGTATACTATGAATTCTTCTCCTAAGTCCATATTGTCGTCAAGGCCAAAAAAAGACATTTCAGGCTCTATCATCCAGAATTCTGACAAATGTCGAGTTGTGTTTGAATTTTCGGCTCGGAATGTAGGCCCGAAAGTGTAAATTCTTGACAGTGCCGTTGCATAAGCCTCGCCTTCAAGCTGACCGGAAACCGTCAAAAAAGCCTGCTTTCCAAAAAAATCTTGCGAATAATTTATTTCTTTTGGTTGCTGCTTTATCAGCTTGTCTATGTCAAATGTTGTAACCTGAAACATTTCACCGGCACCTTCGCAATCAGATGCGGTAATAATTGGTGTGTGAACATATTGAAATCCTCGCTCTTGAAAAAAAGTGTGTACGGCATAAGACATTTGATTGCGGATTCTCGCTACCGCACCAAAAGTGTTGGTACGAGGTCTTAAATGTGCTATTTCCCGTAAGAACTCCATAGAGTGGCGTTTTTTTTGTAGCGGGTAAGTTTCAACATCTGCTTCACCGTAAACAAAAACATCTTCACCTTTTATTTCAACGGATTGACCTGATGCCGGAGATTCAATCAGTTTTCCGCTTATTTTTACGGAAGCTCCTGTGGAAACCCTTTTTATTTGATTGCGTATATTTTCATTTATTCCGGAATCGAAATCAAAAACAGCTTGGATTGAAGCAAAGCATGAACCGTCATTTACTTCAATAAATACTAAATTTTTTGTCTCTCGTTTTGTACGAACCCAACCGTTTACTTCAATAGATCGTTCATCCGGCTTTGATACTAAAATGTCTTTTATTAATTCACTCATAAAGCGATTTTACTATTTATTTATTTTTTAGTCAATAAGGCGCATCAAATATGTCTTTAACCTGTGATAATTTCACCCCTAAGATTAACCAATGAAAATTTCACCCCCAAAGTGAAAAATATATTATTATAGGAGAATGAATTATATC
>PDOP01000059.1 GCA_002749205.1 Treponema sp.
GGAAAAATCCATACAGGTACAGGATTGCCGGTAAAGTCTTCGGTTCATATTTACGGTAGTGATGTAACCGGAAGTACAGAGCGTTCTATTGATAATTTTAAAATTCGTTTTGATGCAAATATCCCCAGTTTACGGGAAACAGAAGCCCTTGGAATCAGAACCGGGGACTTTATTTCCTTTGAACCCCGTACTGCAATATGCGGTACAGGCTATATTAAAAGCCGTTTTTTGGATGACAAGGCCTGCATTGCCCTTGCCATGGATATATTAAAGGATTTTCTTGAACAGGGCAGGCAGCCGGCATATAGCAGAAAGATATAGTCAAATACTTGAATTCTTTAAAAAAAAGCCCTAAACTACTTGACATGAGGAACATTGACTTAATAATGAAAAGCAAGCAAGCAAGCAAGCAAGCAAGCAAGCAAGCAAGCAAGCAAGCAAGCAAGCAAGCAAGCAAGCAAGCAAGCAAGCAAGCGCATTCCTTTTCGAGTCCCCCTGTAACCGGGGATATTGGGTCTAAACGCTACCAATCCTTAAATTGCCTATCCATCTGCTGCACCATAAACGGGGAAAGTCGCGTTCCCGGCCCCATGCTTATACTAACTCCTGCAAATTTGAGCGTAGAAAGATTCAATAAAACAAGGAAATGCTGTTCCTTAAAATACCTGGAGTAAAAAGGATGTAAAAATGGATAAACAGAAAACATCATCTTCAAAAAAAAGAATTTCTTTCCGGATAAAGTTGGGGTTCCTTTTTGGGATATTATTTGTGATATTCTTTACCATGGCAACCTATTATCTTGTTTCAACCTCCCGCCGTTTTATTATGAAAAGGGTAGAAATCCAATTAATTGACCGTGCTCAAGATACGGCAAAAATTATAGACGCCCGAATAAAAGCCGATTTCAGGTATATCGAAGCCCTTTCTACCAAGGGAGAACTCACTAACAGAAAATTTACATACGGTGAAAAGATTCAGTTCCTAAAAAAAGAAACGGAAATTTACAGAACTCAGGACAACATACTTGAATGGAATATCTCAACCCTTGATGGAATGTGTTATGATGAAAACGGCATGAAAGTCAATGTAAACCACAAGGAGTGGTTCCAGTCTGCAAAATCAAATAAACGTTTTATTACAGAACCTTACCAATCCCCGACAACTGGAAAATGGATTTTTACACTTGCTGCCCCAATTCATAATGATCAAAAAAATATTGCCGGTGTACTGAGTATAAATGTTAGTGCAGAACGCCTGAAAAACCTCATTGAAGATATTACACTTGCTGAAACGGGATACTGCTATGTTATTGGCAAAACAGGAAATGTCATTGGAAAGATGGATATGAAGTATGTCTTTGATCAATGGAATACCATAAAAAAAGCACAAAAAGATCCTGCATGGGAGGGACTTGCAGAAATTGACCGTGCGTCCTTAAAACCCGAGGCATCAGGCATTGGGAAATATACCTTTAATAAAGAGCAAATCATTGCAGGCTATGCCAATATAAACTCTACAGGATGGGGGGTTATTGTCAGAGCCCCTATAAAAGAATTCCAAATTGAAATAAACGAACTCAAGTATAAAGCCATTATTATGGAATTGATAATGCTCCTTTTAGCGGTTTTTATAGTTCATATATCAGCACGGAAAATTGCCCATCCCCTTCAAAATCTTGCAAAATCCCTAAAGGCTATTGCCCAGGGGGACGGAGATCTGAGGGTACGTCTACCTGTAAAAGGCAATGATGAAATAACAGATGTGTCCTTGTATTTTAATGAGACCATTGAAAAAATTGCGGTCTCTGTGAAATCGGTTATAAAAACCTCCGGTACAATGGAAAAAATGGGCCAAACCCTATCCAGAAGCATGACTGAAACTACTAACTCCATTAATCAAATAAGTACCAGTATTGAAAGAGTAAAAAGCCAGGTACAGAATCAAAGTACAGGAGTCAGCGAAACTTCATCCACCATGGAAGAGATCCTACGCACCCTTGGGCAGCTCAATAAAAGAATTGAGAGCCAAGCGGCCAGCGTTACCCAATCTTCCTCATCCATAGAAGAAATGCTTGCCAACATTGCCTCCATAGGAAGAATGCTGGACGAGGGAAATACATTGGCTCAAGATCTTAACAACAAAACAAGTACAGCCAAAAACGTATCCCGCTCTGCCAATGAAGAAGTCGTAAGGATTGGCCAAAAATCAGAAGCCCTCCTGGATGCCAGCCAGATGATTCAAAACATTGCCAGCCAGACAAACCTTCTGGCTATGAATGCGGCGATTGAAGCTGCTCATGCGGGGGAATCGGGCAAAGGCTTTGCCGTTGTTGCCGATGAAATCCGCAAGCTGGCAGAAGAAGCAGGAAGTCAGGGAAAAAGCATTGCCCTTACCATAAAAGAAACAACAGACATTATCGATGATATTATAGACAGCGGTTCTAAAACAGAATCTGTTATGGAAAATGCCTTTGACCTTGTGGCACGAACACTGGAACAAATTGAGCACATTGTTTCCGCCATGCGTGAACAGGAACAGGGGAGCAAAGAAGTTCTCACAGCATTGAAAAATATCAATGATATTACCTATGAAGTTCAGGGAGGTTCAACAGAAATGCTTCAGGGAAGCGAAGAGGTGGCAAAGGAAATACGGGACTTGGATGAACTTACCCGCCAAATTACCTATAGCATGAACAAAATGGCCACCGGTGCGGTGCAAATTACCAATGCGGTACAGGACGTGAATGAACTAACACAGCAAAATCAAGAAAATATAGAAGTGCTCACCGAGGCTATGGGAAAATTCAAGGTCTGACAAAAAGACTTCCCCATTGCCTTTCCATACTTTATCCCTCCCCCAAAGTTGCAGATGAAAGCTTTAATATCCCCTGTGAGCATCCCACAAGATGCTCCGGGTGTTCCTGGCTACCCTAGCCCCTTCTTCATCAACTCAATAAAAAAACAAAGTAACACCGCTTAATCACTGGGGTAGTATAAAACCATTTGCATTTGCAATCATGGAAGAGAGGAAGGGGAACAATAAAGCTGGGATTTCAGTCTCACACTCAAGGATGGGTTGGCGGGTGGTTTTCAGAACATCCTGTTTCTTTTTTATGGAAAAAAAGGGCCCAGCGAATGCTGAGCCCTTAACAATAAACTGGCGACGACCTACTCTCCCACCATGGCAGTACCATCGGCGCACATGAGCTTGACTTCCGTGTTCGGGATGGGAACGGGTATAACCTCATGGCCATAATCACCA
>PDOP01000050.1 GCA_002749205.1 Treponema sp.
TGGAACTTTATAAATTAAAAAAAGTATAATTGTTCCACCAACTAATGAATAAATTGCAGGCGTGAAGGCATGCCCCAATAATCCCAGCAGTCTTGTAAGTAGGGCAATCGCTCCATACAAAACAAAGTAAAGTGCAGTCACAATGCCCAGAAAAACAAAGTCTTTAACATGATATCCGTTTTTTGTGTTTTTCATTAAAAGCCTCCTAGCTCATTTAAAAATATACTTTTTAGTTCATCATTATTTTCATTGTCGTCATTATTTCCTGTAAGTTTTATATCCTTGCTAATTCCGTTTTCGGTTAATAAAAGTAAACGCTCGCAAGTATTTGCAATAAATTCATAATCGTGTGAAATAATCAGAATAGCATTTTTCTCGGATTGATTATCTTTGCAATTACTGTAATTACTGCAAGTGCATTCGGCAAGATCGCTTAAGAGTTTTGAAACATTTAGCATGTTGCGATAATCCAGCCCACTGGTAGGTTCATCTAAAATTGTAATTGGACTGTTTTTTATATAGCTTGCAGAAATAACAAGCCTTTGTTTTTGTCCCATAGAAAGAGATGACGGATGTTCATCTTTAAATTCATATAAATTCATCTGTTTTAAAACAGCCGTTATTTTTTCATCAAGATTTTCAATATGCTTATTACCGATGACAAGCTCATTATAAACAGAATCGCCAAAAAGTTGGTAGTCCACATTATTCATTACAAAGTTGATTTCACTGACTCGTTTTTTTGCAGGAACTTTTTTATCACGTAGTAAAACTTCTCCACTTTCTTCTTTGTATATACCCGCTAGAACTCTGGCTAAGGTGGTCTTGCCTATTCCGTTTCTACCAACGAGAGCTGTAATCTCACCTGAATGTAATTTCAAGTTTATGTCTTTTAATACAGGATTTTCTTTATCGGACTTGTAGCTGTATTTTAGATTTTTACATTCAACAACAGTTTTGGGATTTTCAATAACTTTTCGTGTTGGCTTATTTAAAAAGATGTCTAAACTTCGCAAGCCCTTTTCATGAAGAGTATCGTTGTTCAAAGCTTTAAATTCTTCGGCAGTATAATCGTGTTCAACCTTTCCGTCTTTTACATAAACAACTCTGTCAAAAATATCCTGCAAATAATAAATTCTATGCTCTGCAATTATAATGGTAAAGCCTTTTTCTTTTAAGTTTTGAATTATGTGTTTTAAATGTAGAATTGAAGCATAGTCAAGATTGGATGAAGGCTCGTCTAAAAGCAATACTGTAGGTTCCATTGTAAGAACTGAAGTAATTGCCATTTTTTGTTTTTCGCCATTTGAAAGCTCGCTTAACTTTTTGCCAACTAATTTTTCTACATGAACAGTTTGAACAGCCTTGTTAATTCTTCTTTTAATTTCTTCTTCAGCAATGCCGTAATTTTCACAGGCAAAGGCTAATTCCGAAACTGTAGATTCTGTAAAAAACTGACTTGCAGGATCTTGGAAAACCGAGCCGACAAATCTGGAAATATCGTAGACAGGCATCTCATCAATGCAAGAGCCGTTTACGATTGCAGAGCCTGAAAACTCTCCTTCAAAGAATTCGGGAATTAAACCGTTAATACATTTTGTGATTGTTGACTTTCCGCTACCGCTTAAACCTGTTAGTAAAACACACTCACCCTTTTCAACTTCAAAAGACGGCAACGTTAAACTTTTTTCATCTTTATTTTCATATGTAAATTCTATATCGTCTAATTTTATCATTTTTAAGTTTCCTTCTTTTTTAAGGTTCATTCAATTTCAATTTTATTTATTTCCTGCATTATTTTTGAAGTTTCAAAAAGTGCCGCAATAATTTTTTGATAATGCACTATGTCTTCAAAATTTAAAATTTTCCCCTTTCTGTCTTTAAGCCATTTTTGAGCAGGCCGGTAACCGCCTATGTAAAATTCCCATGCTTCTACAGGAATGTTTTCAAAATATTGTTGTTCATTTATCCAAATTTTCCCGATTCTATTTTCCGCATCGTTAATTTCCCAATCTTTTTTGGTAATGCTTGTTGTAATAACATTATCTCCGTCAATCGGATAGCCGGTAATAAAGTTTTCAAGTTTTGGATTTTCAAGCAAATGAATACAGCGAAGCTCTGAGCCTAACTTTACCAAATTCCAAAATGTTTTTTTGTTTTTTGGATACGGCACACGCGGAAAATCGATTTTTAAAAACTCTTTGTATTTTTTACGGTAAGACGGCGAATGTAAAACCGCATAAATATAATCAAAAACATCAATCGGAGCAAAAGTGTTGTTCTCCTCCTCTTTTTCGGGCGTGAAAGTTAAATTTAAGTTATTTTCAAGTGTCTTAATAATTTCTTTGTTTAAATTTGGTTCTCTCTTTGTTTCTTTTAAAATTTCATCTTTTGAAGTTGGGTAAAGATATAAGGGGTAATTATAAGTAGCACTTCCTATTAAATGACTGTCTGTAATATGTTTAGTAATATAAACATCTCTATAATTAAAGTTTTTATTAGGAATTATCTTCTCGAGAACCAATCCTAAATTTTCATTATTTAAAAAATGTTGCATTACTTCAGATCTGCTTCTTTCAATAAAATCTTTATCATAGTAAATATATTTTATATCAAAAGGGCGATATGAAATTTTCTGCATATATTGTGTATTAAAATTTTTAGCCAATACTTTTATGTTTTCTATTTTCCAGCTTTTATTTTCCTTTAATTTATATTTATTTTGAATTTCTTGTTTAGATAAAATAAAAAAATCTTTAATACGGTTTCCTAAAACTTCTTTATTGTCATCTATAACAAATTTATCACGAGAAGTAACAATTCCAACATTATTTACACTAAATAAATCATTAATTTTAAAACCTTTTTCATATTCTTTTTCTACTTCAAAATTTTTAGGAACAAAAAAATAATTGGGTGCATTGTTTTTTAATTCCGCAAAAGGAATGTTGTTTACGGTATGCTCATTTAAAAATTCATATTTATATTCTCGCTTACCGTATAAATCATAATGAAAAACCCTGCCCAATTCGTTTTTATTTTTCTTTCCTGTTTTAATAAAAAGTGTAATCGCTACGCCTTGCATAATATCAAAAACATTTTGGTCTGGTGAGCCGTCAGGACAAACCTCTTTCTTTTTTGAATTTCCGTGTAAATCAATGGTATATATTGTATCAAAAGTTTTTAATAAATGCCATCGCATACCTCTAAACGTAGGATTGTCCAAAAAGCCATGCGGATTGATAAAACCCAATACACCTTCTCCGTTTTTTTCGATTAAATAAGAACTATAGCGAATAAATTTAACATAATCATCATTTATCCATTTTGGATTGCGTTCGTTTAATTTTTCTTTTCCGCCGGGTTCTTTTTTATAAACTTCTAAAAGGTTCATTATCCATTCACCTTTATTTGCACTTTCACCACTGTAAGGAGGATTTCCAATTACACACATTACCGGCGTATCTCGTTTTATGTGGTTTGCTTCGTTTGCCTCTGTACTCAGCCAGTTTGCAAAAAGCGTCCCCGTATCGGGGTGATATTCTTCCAGTGAGTTTGTAAGAAAAACATTAAACCGGCGACTCTTGCTTGGCTTGTAGCCTGTTTCTTTTAACAGCATATCCAATTTTAAATGAGCCATTGAATATGATGCCATTAAAAGCTCAAAACCGTTTAATCGGGGGATTAAATGCTCTTCTACAAAACCGCTCCACGCTCCCTGCATGGTATTAAAATTTTTTCTGTAAATGTGTTTTATGGCTTCGGCAAGAAAGGTTCCGGTACCTGTTGCAGGGTCAAGAATTTGCACTCTATGCACTTCCTTTTCTTCCATATTTTTTAAATCGCCTTGAACGGGTACTTTTATTTTTGTTTTGCTTGTATCAGCCAAACCTTTCGATAAATTAAATTCACTTTTTAAAATCTCGTCCACACTGCGAACAATAAAACCGACAACCGCTTGCGGTGTGTAGAAAACACCTCTGGCCTTACGCAATTTTGGATCGTACTCAGACAAAAAAGTTTCGTAAAAATGAATAATCGGATCATTTGTTTGTGTGCTTGCTCCAAAGTTTTTTAACAATTCTTCTACATTTGTAGCTCTAAACACTTGAGCAAGATTATCAACCGTTCGCATTATTCTCTCGTCAATATCAGGCCCTGCAACATAGGCAAAAAGTTTTCGCAAAAAAGGATTTGTTTTTGGAATAAGCTCCGCAGCTTCTTGACGGCTAAAATCATCAAGGCTTGTATCGTGTAATCGGGCAGCAAACATTCCGTAAGCAAGCGTTTGGGCGTAAATATCGGCAAAAGCCTTGGGGCTAAGGTCATGAATTAAAATATTCTTAAAAGTTTTGTATTGCTCGCGCAGGCTTGTATTTTCTTCACTGTCTTCATCGGAGCTTACCGCACGCTCTAAAATATTTTTTAAAAGGCGAGCTTTTGAAGCCATCATTTCTGCAAGTTTTTTGCTTGACTTAATAGTTTGCCCGATAAACAGACAAAAATTTTTAATCAAATTTTCAAATTCAGAAAAGTTTTCCGGAAAAGCTCTTACTCCGTTGTTTTTATTTTTTTCGGATGCATCAATTTCACCTATTTTTATTTCATGAATAAGTTGACCGTGCCTGAAAAATTGAAAATACAAATAGTCTGTTATAATTAAATTATCAAGAGCTTTTTTGTATCGTTCAAACTGTTCTTTATAATTTTTTGAGTTAAGATCTTTTCCAATATCTTTGGCTTCAATATACCCTATAGGAATTTTACCTTTTGTAACAACAAAGTCGGGGTTTCCGCAATCTGTTACTTTTTGCGGCTCATTTGTTACCTCAATGCCGGAAGCAAGAGTTTTAATTAAAGATTCAATATCGCCACGATAGGTATGCTCCCCCGACAGCCCCGATTTTAATCTTTTGTCTAATTGTTTAATATATTCAACTATGGTCATTTTTAAGTTTCCTTTTAAGTATTACAGATAAAATTGCAAAAGCAACTCACCTTTTGCAAGTGTCTCTACATAAAAAATATTGCTGAAAGATCAAAATATTGATTCCAGTAAAATGACGACACTAAAAAGGCCGAAGAAAATAAAATAAAAAGCCAATCAAAAATCGTCATTTTTATATTGCTTAAATTTGTTTTTCTGCATTCACATTCAACTCCCTTAACCATAGCTGCGGCTGTCATTTCTTCAGATATTTTAACACTTCTAAATAAAATTGGCACGAGAGAATATTCTATAATCATACCGGGATTTTTAAAAAAATTCTTTGCCGTAAGTTCAATTCCGCGCATTCTCATAGATTCTCTAATAAAAACAAATTCCTGTCTTGCAGTCGGTAAAAATCTCAAAGCAACCGTCAAACTTAAAACAAAGCCCTTATGAAAGTGCATTTTTCGCAAAGCATAAACTAGCGTAGATGAAGGAATCTTTTTTATAATTGTATGAGCTACCATAATAAGCGGTAAAAGTCTTGAAGTCATGTATCCTAAAAATCCAAGCACACCAATTACGGCTTTTAGCCAAGCGTAAGGCATTTCAACATGCGAAAGAAGCACAAACCCTTGCATAATTACAAAAGCTGTACAGTATTTTGCCATGACCTTCCACATTTTAAAAAAAAGCATAACACTGAGCGAAACACAAAAACTTGCAAGTAAAACAGCAAAATTTCCTGCATAAAGCAGTAAAAGAGAAACCGTTATATTAAACAATAAAAGAGTTCTCACATCAAGAGGGTCTCGCTTGCGTATATGATCTTCAATATTAAAACTTAAAGGTTCATTTTTATCGTTAGGCATTATATAATTTCCTTTTGTTAGGTTAAACTTACTTTATACTTATAAACGGACGCCGACATAATGTCAAGATACATATAAATAATTTAAGCCTTTTTTTAAATTTATTTTTACTAATTTAATTACAGCTTTGATTTTAAATATGCCTCTCGTCCAAGCTCGTATAAATTATTTCCTTTACTGTCGATTATACAGGTTACGGGAAAATCCTCTACATAAAGCTTCCGAACGGCTTCCGCACCAAGGTCTTCGTAGCAAATAATTTCCGCAGACTTAACACGGTCTTTTATCAATGCCGCAGCCCCTCCGATAGCGGCAAAATAACATGCCCCATGCTCTACAATTTTATCTATTACCTCTTGGTTTCGCCTTCCTTTGCCAATCATGGCCATAAGCCCCTGGTCGAGCATTTGTGGTGTATATGCGTCCATACGGTAGCTGGTAGTAGGCCCTGCAGAGCCTATAGGCTCATTAGGTTTTGCAGGCGAAGGCCCAACATAATAAATCAATGCACCCTTTACATCAATCGGCAGACTCTTACCCGATTCTAAAAGCTCACAAAAACGCTTATGTGCGGCATCCCTTCCCGTGTAAATATAGCCGGTTATGAAAACTACATCGCCTGCTTTCACATCTTTTAAATCATCTTTTGTAAAAGGTGTTTTTAATCTAATTTCATCTGACATAATTTTTATCCCCTTGCTAAAATTTTACTTCAATATGTCTTGTAGCATGACAATTTATGTTTACACAAATAGGTAAACCCGCAATATGAGTCGGATACTTTTCAATCATTACCCTCAAAGCAGTGGTTTTACCGCCGTATCCTTGTGGCCCGATTCCAAGCTCGTTTATTTTTTCAAGCATTTCTTTTTCAAGATTTGCATAAAAAGGATCAGGGTTATATTCGTCAAATGAGCGCATAAGAGACTTTTTTGCGAGTAGGGTAACTCTGTCAACAGTTCCTCCAATACCTACACCAACAACAATAGGCGGACACGCATTAGGCCCTGCAAGCTCTGCCGTTTCCAAAATAAAAGCCTTCACCCCTTCCAAACCGTCCGATGGTTTAAGCATTGCAAATCTTGACATGTTTTCCGAGCCAAAACCTTTTGCCGCAAGTTCAATCGTAAATTCATCGCCTTGAACTATCTCATAATTTATAACCGCCGGCGTATTATCTTTTGTATTGACTCTTCCGTTCAGCGGATCGCTTACAACAGATTTCCGTAAATACCCGTCTTTGTATGCCTGTCTGACCCCTTCATTGATTGCATCTTCAATCCAACCGTTTGCAATATGCACCTCTTGTCCAAGCCGTACAAAAGCCACAACCATTCCCGTATCCTGACACATTGGAGACCTTGTTTTTTTTGCAATATCCGCATTCATAATAATTTGGTCTAAGGTTTTTTTTGCCAAATCCCATTTTTCATTTTCCCGTGCAGTTTCTAAACTTTTCTTCACATCTGTCGGCAAAAAGTACGCAATATCAATCAAAGCCTTTTTAACCTTTTCCGTAATTACCTTTACATCTACCTCACGCATTACCATCCTCCGTTAAAGTATAGTCAAGTATAAACTATAAGTACTAAACAGTCAACATATTAAAGCGACTTGACTTCGGCTTAATCACTTGTTTAATTGTATTGTAAGAATGTCTTTTTATAATAAAAAAAATATATTTTGCCTACTTGACCTAAATGAGTTTCTGTCGTAAACTTAAATACATGAAAAAATATTTATTTTATCTGATTTATGTTTTTATTTTAATAGTGGAATTTGCAAGATATATTTTCTTAATACGCTATACAGCGTCCGATAATTTAATTTCATTAAACGCCACTGTTATATTGATTTTACCCGTATTACTCATTTTTATGATAATATGCAACGAGAGTGAATTCAATAAAAATTTCTTGGTCTTAATTATTATAAAAGTATTATACATTATTTCTACTGCCCGATTTTTAGTTTTATTGTTGCAAGATAAAATTTCAAGTCAAGGCGAGCACATTCTGTGGCTTGTTATCGCCATGTTGATTTTCGATATTACAACCGGCGTGTTTTATTATTTTAGGGAGAAAACTTTATGCAAATTATACCGATAGCAAGCGGTAAAGGCGGAGTCGGTAAAAGCCTGCTCGCCGCAAACCTTGCAATTGCCTTATCACAGGCAGGAAAGAAAACAGTACTGGTTGACCTTGACCTTGGAGCCTCTAACCTGCACTTAGTGCTTGGCGTTGCCGGCGCAAAAAAAGGTGTCGGAACTTTTTTAACAGGCGACTCTGATTTTTCGCAAATAATTTTTCCGACAGAATACGAAAACTTAAGTTTTATACCCGGTGATTCTGAAATACCCGGCTTTGCCGCTCTTAAAATATATGAGCGCAACAAACTTGTAAAGAACCTTCAGTCAATTGATGCCGACTACCTGATAATGGATCTTGGCGCCGGTACGCATCTGGGAATTTTGGATTTCTTTTTACTTTCCCCGCAGGGTATTATCATCACATCGCCTACTGTAACGGCTACACTTGATGCATATCTTTTTTTGAAAAATGTTGCATTTAGAATGATATTCAGTACCTTTGCCCGTAAATCCAAAGGCGGAGAATACCTTGAAAAATTAAAAAAAGACGGGGAGTCAATGCAGCGAATGTATATCCCCAAAATTCTTGAAAGTCTAAAAACGCTTGACCCAAAGGGGGTCGCAAAACTCCTCGACAAAATGAGCAAGTTCAAACCCCGTGTTGTAATGAACATGATAGACGACCCGCGTGAAGCCGAAAAAGTAATGAAAATCCGCCGCTCCTGTAAACAGTACCTTAATATCGACTTAGAGCATCTTGGCGTAATCTACAGGGACAATGTCCAGGATGTAGCGCTTTCTTCAAGACTCCCCGTAATTATCTACAAACCCGAATCTCTGGTTTCACAGGCAATATACAGAATTGCCGACAAAATAATAGAATCCCAAACAGTGGAATTTGAAACAACAGAAGAGTTCGAAGAATTCAGTGACGACTCGTTTTATGTTGCAGGCGAAGAAGCTACAATCGATTACAAAAATAAACTTGCATACATCGAAGACCTTGTCGGATCAGGCGCGTTGGCTGTCGGAGACCTTACCGAAATAATAAAATCCCAGCATTTTGAAATTACGACTCTGCGCAAAGAAAACTTACTTTTAAAAACAAAAATTAAAAGAGCTTTGGAACAAGGTTTTAAAATTTAAAATTATTTTTAAGGGGGTGTCTCCCCCTCGCTTCGGCTCTTGCCGATTTTTCCGTGTTTCGTTGATTTTTGATTTTCCACTTTCGTTCCAAATCAAAAAAAATCAAAATTTTAAAAATCGGTGAAGGAGCCTCCGCTACCCCCCAAACTAAACGAGCGCTACACATAATCTTAACGATACACTAAGCTAATTACTCGGGCATAGTATTTAAAGAGATTGCTTAATTTTTTTTAAAATGTTATTTTTGAACCTTATTTTTTTTTATAAAATATGTTAAACTAAAAAACGAAAGCAGTAATTGCCGCTTTTATAACTAAGGAGGATTTTTATGGTATTTTCAAAACTGCAAGAATTAAGATACGGATACGAGCCAAAAATGCCCCAAGCATTACAGGCAAAACCCGAAGAAATTAAAATGATAATAGGTGAGCCTACCGATGCCTTGCAGGATAAAGATGAATTAAAAAAGCTTTTTAAAAACAGCTACGGTTTACCTTTGGTGCATTTTGAAAAAGGAAAATCGGAAACATTTAATTCAAAAGCACTAAAGATAGGTTTTATTCTTTCAGGCGGACAAGCACCCGGCGGACATAATGTTATCTCGGGGCTTTTTGACAGTTTAAAAAAAGCAAACAGTAAATCTGAGTTAATCGGTTTTTTAGGCGGCCCTTCAGGTCTTGTTGACGGTAAGTATATAACACTGACTAAAGACAAAATAGATGAATACAGAAACACAGGCGGTTTCGACATGATAGGCTCAGGCAGAACAAAAATAGAAACTGACGAGCAAGTTGAATCTTCGATAAAAACAGTTAATCAGCTTTCACTTGATGCAATAGTAATTGCAGGCGGAGATGATTCAAATACAAATGCCGCATTACTTGCCGAAAAATTTTTAAATGCGGGATTAAAAACAAAAGTAATCGGAATACCCAAAACAATCGACAACGATTTAAAAGGCGATTTAATTGAAACATCTTTTGGGTTTGACACTGCGGCAAAAACTTATTCTGAGGTAATCGGTAATATTTGCAGGGATACAAATTCCGCAAAAAAATACTGGCATTTTATCAGAGTAATGGGACGCTCTGCAAGTCATATTGCTTTGGAATGCGGACTACAAACACAAGCTAATATTTGTTTAATTGCCGAAGAAGTTGCCGAAAAGAATATGACCTTAAAAGAGGTTACAAACTACATAGCCGACATAATTGAAAAAAGAGCAAAAAATGGAGAAAACTTCGGGGTTATTATTGTTCCTGAAGGCTTGATAGAATTTATTCCTGAAGTAAAAAAACTTATTGCAGAATTGAATGATGTGCTTGCATTAAAAAAAGATGACTTTGCAAAACGAAAAACCTACACTGAGCAACAAGTATGGTTGACGGAAAATATTTCTAAATCTGCAAAAAAAACATTTGAAGACTTGCCCGAAGAAATTTCACGACAGCTCTTAATTGATCGCGACCCTCACGGCAATGTTCAGGTTTCGAGAATTGAAACCGAAAAACTTTTGATTGCTACAGTAAAGCATGAACTGGAGCGCAGACAGAAAGCCGGAACTTATAACGGCAAATTCAGTAGTTATGCTCATTTCTTCGGCTATGAAGGCAGATGTGCATTCCCTTCAAACTTTGATGCCGATTACTGTTATTCACTTGGGGTAACGGCATTTTTCCTGATTGCAAACGGTCGAACAGGCTACATTGCCGCAATTAAAAATTTGAGTAAACCTCGTACTGAATGGCTGGCTTACGGTATACCTGTTACAATGCTTATGAATATGGAAAGGCGAAGCGGAAAAGAAAAACCTGTTATAAAAAAATCGCTTGTAAGTTTAGACGACCCGGCATTTAAAAAACTTGCAGAGGGGCGTAAAACATGGGAAGTAACAACAAGCTATATCTATCCGGGTGCAATTCAATATTTCGGCCCGTCAGAGCTTGTAGACCCGCCTACAAAAACGGTTTTATTAAATGCAATGGGATAAGGCTTTATATTCCATAAGTTTTATGTTGCACGATAACTTACGATGGGGGGTAGCGTAAAAACAATTGCCTTGTTTTAATATTGCCGAAAGCGAGGCTTCAGTTTTCCGAAGACTCGCTGTAAAATAAAACAGCATAAAGGCAATTTTTTGAAGCGAGGGGGAGACACCCCCTCATGCTATTTAATAATTGTCTTGACTAAATCATGCTTTTTGTTAAAATAGTTGTATGGAAATGCGATCTATTTATGAAAATATTTCTCCGATTGACAGTAGGTATTCACTGAAGTCGAAAGGAGCTTTTGAATTGTTGGCTCCGTATCTTTCGGCAGAAGCGGAAATCAGGTATTGCACACGCGCGGAAATTGCACTTGTTAAAACTCATTTGGTTTTAGGCAAGCGAGATGCAAAGTTGACAGATGAGTTGGCAGGTGAGCTGGATGAAGTTGTAAAAAAAGTTTTACCTGAAGAAGTTATTGAAGAAGAAAAGAAAACACAGCATAATATCAGGGCGCTCGTTAATGTTATGAAAACGAAGGTGCCTGAGGCTGTTGCCCCGTTGGTACATCTTGGTGCTACAAGTGCGGATATATTGGATACAGCTTTTTCGATGCGAGTTCGAGATGCGGTTACAAAGGTGATTTTGCCGATGCTTCGAGATTGCGAAGTTGTGTTATGTAATCTTGCAGAAAAAGAAGCGGATACTCCGCAGGTTGGTCGTACGCACGGACAACACGCTGTGCCGATTACATTCGGTTATGCTGTTGCTGAGTATGTCAGTAGGTTGGGTAAGTCAATTTTGCGAATTGAAGAATTGGTAAAAGACTTGCGAGGTAAGTTTGCAGGTGCTACCGGCTCGTATAATGCAGTTTCGCTTATTGCAAAAAAACCGCTTGAATTTGAAAAAACATATCTTGAGTTTTTGGGATTGTTGCCTTCGGAATATTCACATCAATTGGTTGAGCCTGAGTACATGCTTAGGGTATTGCTCGAATGTAATATTGCATTCGGTATTATTGCAAATATTGCCGATGATTTGCGGAATTTGCAGAGAACAGAAATTGGGGAAGTATTTGAATTTTTCAGTGCCACTCAAGTAGGCTCTTCTACAATGCCCCAAAAACGGAATCCTTGGAATTCGGAACATGTAAAAAGTTTGTGGAAGGCTTTTGCCCCTCGTGTGTTGACTTTTTACATGGATCAAATTTCGGAGCATCAGCGTGATTTAAGTAATTCAGCAAGTCAGCGCTTTGTCGCAGATTATTTAACCGGTTTTGGCTTGGCTATAGGCAGAATGCACTCTATTCTTTCGGGTTTAAATGCCGATAAAAATGCGATGCAGAAAAATTTGCTTTCAGGTGGAGGTAAAGTTCAAGGAGGAGTGTTGGCAGAGCCTGCATACATACTTTTGGCAGAAGCAGGTGAATCAGACGGGCATGAAATTATAAGGCAAATTACCGTTGAAGCCGAAGAAAAGAGTATCAGTTTTTACGATGTTTTAAAAAGTAAAGAAAATATTTTTAATATTTTGACAAAGCAATTACAAAAACTGAATTTTGAAAATCCTGAAGATTTTTTTAAAAACCCTGCGAACTATAAAGGTCTTGCATCTGAGCGGGCTAAACATCTTGCAAAAAAATATCGGGATATGATGAAATAAAATTTAAATTGTGTTTCTTAACTTATTTTTAAATAATAAAGGTTTTGATATAATACTTAGGAGGATAATTGATGAAACAGAGTTTGGAAGATCTGCTTGCTATTGCAATGGAAACAGCACAGACAGCAGATTGGATTACATTGAGACGGCATCGAAAAACCGGAACAGGTTTTTATGTTGTTAATGGAGTTCTTGAACATTGTGGTAGCAGCTATGATGAAGGAATGATGGTTGAAGTATTCTACAACGGCAGTTATGCTTATGCCGCAACACCTGATTTAACAGCGGACGGTGTAGTTGAGGCGACTTTAAAAGCGTTTGATGCAGTCAGAGCCGCAAACTTTTTCCAACTTGTAAAGTTTGACGAAAGCATTCGCCCAAATAATTATTTGCATTATCAGTCAAAAATCGATAAGCAAACAATTCCTGCAACGAACGAAATTGTAGGGTATCTTAAAGATTTATGCTCGACATTGAAAGTATCGGATAAAATTATTCATACATATTCAAGCATTCATATCGAAGATGAAGAAATAGAAATGGTTACTCCGCTTGACGGACGCATTATTCAAAACTTCAAAAAGGTAGGGTATGGATTTGGTGCAACTGCTCGAAAAGATAATGTTATACAAAGTCGCTCATATAACGGTCATAGTGCCATGACTTTTCAAGGCGGTTGGGAATTGTTCGATATTGAAGAATTGTTAAAAGAAGCCAAGCGTGTCGGCAAAGAAGCCGTTGAGCTTTTAGATGCAAAAGATTGTCCGACCGATACCAGAACGCTTGTTTTAATGCCAAGTCAGATGATGCTTCAAATTCATGAAAGTATCGGGCATCCGTTGGAAATTGACAGAATACTCGGTGATGAGCTTAATTTTGCAGGCGGTAGTTTTGTAAAACCCGAAGACATTGGTACATTAAAATACGGCTCGTCATTGATGAACATTACTTTTGATCCTACAAACCCTAATCAGCTTGCAAGTTACGCCGCTGATTCAACAGGCAATATTGCCGAAAAAACTTATATTATTAAAAACGGTCTTTTGCTGAGAGGTTTGGGTGGTTTTGAAAGTGAATACAGAATGAAAAATTTCGGAAGCTCTGTTGCAAATCAAAGGGCTTGTTCATGGAACAGACCGCCAATTGACAGAATGGCTAATTTAAATTTAGAGCCGGGTAAAAGCAGTTTTGATGAAATTATCGGCTCAATTGAAAAAGGTGTTTTAATGGATGCAAATCGTTCATGGTCAATCGATGATTACAGAAATAAATTTCAGTTTGGCTGTGAATACGGCAAGCTGATTGAAAACGGTAAAATTACAAAAACAGTTAAAAATCCGAATTATCGCGGAATTACAAACAAGTTTTGGAAGGGATTGTCTGCAGTCGGTAATAAAGATACCTTTGAAGTTTACGGTACCCCAAACTGCGGTAAGGGTGAGCCAAATCAAATAATTCATGTCGGACATGCAAGCCCTGTTTGTGCATTTGATAATGTTGAAGTTTTTGGAGGTGGTAAATGATAGATTTCAAAGCACATTTTGATTTTGTTACAAAGTTTATTTTAAATGAGCTTATGAGTGATGAAGAAGCTGCTATTACTTACAATGCAGAAGACTCGTATTTTATGCGATTTAAAGAAGCTCTTGTACGACAGAACGGTACAGTAGAGCAAGCATCTATATATGTTAAAATTTGGAAACAGCAAAAAAGTTTCGGTTTTAATGTTGGGCTTCATTTTGACCAAGAACTTGATGTACAAGAAATAAGTAATGCCTTGCAACAAGCTCGTGAAAAAATTATGCTTTTACCTGAAGATCCTTATTATGCGCCTCCTACAGCATCTGAAAAATCAAAGGTTGTGTTTAAAGGCTCTCTTCTTGAACCTGACAGTATACCGTATACTGTGCTTACTCCATTTAAAGGTTATAATTTTACCGGTCTTTACACACAGGGAAAAATATGTGAAGGGGTTGTAAACACGAAAGGTGCAAACCATTGGTTTGAAACCGAAACATTTATTTTAGATTATTCTGTTTGGTTAAAAAACGGTCGTGCAGTAAAATCGAGTTATGCAGGCAAAAAATTTAATATAAATGAATATCAAAAAAAAGCAAAAGAAAATATTAAAAATCTTGCAATATTGGATTCTGAGCCTAAAAAACTTGAGCCCGGAAAGTATCGAGCTTTTATTACTGCCGATGCTCTTTCCGCACTTACAAATTTTTTACACGGTTTCGGCGAGCGAAGTTTAAGACAGGGTAGCAGTGCATTCATTGCATTAAAAGAAGGCAGAGAAACTTTTTCAAAAGAGTTTAATTTAAGTCAAGATTTTAGTTTAGGGCTGGATTCTCCTTTTAATTCAAACGGTGAACTTTCGCCTGAAAAAATTGATATTATTTCAAAAGGTGAACTAAAAAATACATTGGTATCATCTCGAAGTGCGGCTCAATATAAGCTAAAATCAAATGCCGCATCGGCAGGCGAGCATACACGATCTATTTCTATTAAAGGCGGTAAGCTAAAAGAAAAAGACATTTTAAAAGAATTGGGAACAGGAATTTATATTTCAAATTTCCATTATTTAAATTGGAGTGATCCTGCCGTTGCAAGAGTAACAGGCATGACTCGTTTTGCATGTCTTTGGGTTGAAAACGGTAAAGTTATCGGCCCTATTGCCGACCTGCGTTGGGATGAATCGCTTTACAATATATTCGGAGCAAATTTGCTTGGAATTACTTCTGAATGTAAATCAGTACCCGATGACGGTACTTACGGAGGCAGAAGAACCGGCGGTTGCTCAATTCCCGGAATTCTTGTAAAAGATTTTAATTGTACACTATAATCATTTTATAAAATTTTTAAGACGGTGTACAATAAAATTTTACACCGTCTTTTTTTTAAAAAAAGCAAAAGCTGTAAAATGATATAATTTTTAAACATTTTAATTATTATTTTTACTGTACTAAATTTTAAAAGTATGTTATACTTTCCTTAAGAATTTAATCCATAAAAAGAGGTATTGTATATGGAAAGTAAAAACTATGTT
>PDOP01000054.1 GCA_002749205.1 Treponema sp.
GATATAATTCATTCTCCTATAATAATATATTTTTCACTTTGGGGGTGAAATTTTCATTGGTTAATCTTAGGGGTGAAATTATCACAGGTTAAAGACAGTGTCTCCCCCTCGCTTTGGCTATTGCCGATTTTCCTGTAAAAAATTTACTTGCGATTTTCCGCTTCGCTCCAACTCGCAATTAAAGATAATATAATCATCGGCAATGAGCCTCCGCTACCCCCCATGGTAAATGAACGACCCACATAAAGTTTACAATGTACTAAATAAATTTAAAAACAATTTGCTTTTATTTTAAATATCAAACCGCAATGCACGATTGTTATATCTAATTCGTAGTCCATTTGTCAATAGTGCGCTTTTCTTCGCTAAAACTTGACCCGATTAGCACAAGTTTTTTTCCGACTGATTTATATTTATCGGCGTAGCCCTTATCTTTTATTTGCCGAATTGCATCTTCAGGAGAGCCGTTTCCTGTCAGCTTAAATTCAAAAATGTAGATAGTATCGGCGGTTTTTACTTCACAGTCGGCTATGCCGGTTGCACAATGTACTTCCGTTCTAACGAACTGCCCCATAAGTGCAAATACAAGATACACGGCACTCTGATAATTCTGCTCTATCAACCTGAAATCTTCTTCGGCTAAATTATCATAAGAAATCCCTGAAATTATCGACTGCAATCTTTCCATAAATTCATCAATGCGTCCTGCTCGAATAGCTTTTGTAAATTCCATAATTGAAAAAGCCGTTTTCGTTTCATGTATTCCGGTATAACTTGGAAATAAATTTTCCAAAAAGGCATAACGAACCTCATCATTTGGAAAGGCTAATTTATAAACATTGTATTCCTTGTCATATTCTTTTATAGTTAAATAGCCGGATTGAAATAAAATTGGTAATGGGTTTTTGCTATCAACTTTATAAGTGGATAGATTAGATTCACCCACAATAATATTTCCATCCAAATCAGGAATATTGTAATGACTTTCTTTTAAATATTCAACCAAAAATCTCGGTGTACCTGTTTGTAAACCAATATTTTTTTATTTGCAGTGAGCTTAGCGTATTTAAGAGACTAAAAGGGTTATAAAGATTTACCGAATTATCGGTAAAGATATAACCGTCATATTTTTTCTTTAGAGTTGCCAAGCATTCTTTTACAGTCAAGTCATTTTCTTCGGCAAGCTCTTCGATTTAAGCTTCAAAGTTATCTTCTAATTCTTTTTGTGTAATTCCGCAAATGCCTGCATATTTATTTGAAAAGCTGAATCGGTAAGATTATTTAAGTCGCTAAAATGCTAACCTTGCTAAAGCGAGTAACCCCTGTTAAAAAGACAAAACGAAGATATTCGTCTGCTGACTTTATTACACCGTAAAAGGCTTTTAGGATTTTGCGATATTTATCATTTAAATCTTGTAACTCTTCATTATCGCCAAAACTCTGTAACAAGGTTTTGTCATATTCGTCTATTAGAATTACAACTTACTTGCCTGTTTTGTTCGTAAGCTTTTTGAATTACATTGAAAAATCTTCGTGCCGGTAACTCTGAAGCTTTTTTTATATTAAATTTTTCTTCCCGGTTTTTTAAATGGCTATTCAGAATTTCCAACAAAGCTTCTTCTGAATCATATCTTGCCGGATTCAAGTCTAAATACAAAACAGGATATTCCGGCCAAGGATTATCTCGGCTTTCTTCCAAGTCTTGAATTGCAAGCCCGTTAAATAATTCCCGCTGTCCTAAAAAACAGGCTTTCATTGTGGAAAGTAAAAGGCTCTTACCAAAACGACGCGGGCGACTTAAAAAATATGGATAATTTGTTCTAGTTAAATCCCAGATAAATTTTGTCTTGTCGATATACGCACAATCGAAATTACGAAGCTTTTCAAAACTCTGAATACCCAAAATAATTGTTCACAATTTAGCATTTCAGGTATTTTTTCTGCTTTTATCGCGAGTTCTTTTCTGCGATACTCATCATGCCAACGCCACAAACTTGTTTCGCTTATCCCGATTTCCATTGCTAAACTTTTGAATGATTTATCCGGTTGCTCAAGTGCTTTTCCTACACAAGCATATTTAAAAGAACTTGGATATCTTCTTACCATTCTTAGCTTTTTTAATTTTTCTAGGTTATCATAGTTTGCCATTTGTTTCTATCTCCTAAAAACGCAAACTATCCTAACACATAATGCAATTTTTTTTGCCCAAAGGGCGAATTGATTTACTGCGCTCTATTGATTTTTATTCTTTTTTTTTGTAGACTTCCCTTAAGGAGTTTGTATGAATCAACTAACAATAGATAAAAACTGGAAAGGCAGGCGAGGCCCTATTTTGTTGGTAATTATGGACGGGGTCGGATACGGTAAATATAATGAAGGTGATGCCGTAAAGGCTGCAAAAATGGATAACCTTTCAGCATTATTAAAAGAATGTCCAAATACGCAATTAAAAGCACACGGAACCGCAGTCGGTCTGCCATCGGATTCGGATATGGGGAACAGTGAAGTCGGTCATAATGCAATAGGCTGTGGGCGTGTGTTTTCGCAAGGAGCAAAATTAGTTTCCAATTCAATTGCAAACGGCAAAATTTTTGAAGGCAAAACTTGGAAATCGGCATTAAAACCTCTTCAAAACTCACCGGAGCAAACCTTGCATTTTATCGGACTGCTTTCAGACGGTAATGTTCACTCACATATTAAGCACCTTAAAGCAATGATTGAAAAGGCTGCACATTCAGGTGTTTCTAAAATTCGTGTGCATACATTACTTGACGGAAGAGATGTTTCCGAAACCTCTGCCCTTGATTACATAATCCCGTTTGAAGAATTCTTACAAAATATAAACAACGCAACAGGTTGCGATTGTAAAATTGCTTCAGGTGGCGGTAGAATGTATATCACAATGGACAGATACGGAGCTGACTGGGAAATGGTCAAACGAGGCTGGAATGCACATGTTCTTGGTAAAGGACGAAACTTTCCGTCTGCAATGGAAGCAATTGAAACATTACGAAAAGAAACTCCCGGTGTTATTGACCAGGATTTGCACGAATTTGTCATTGCAGATGATAACGGCAAACCTGTCGGCGAAATAATTGACGGAGATTCAGTTATCTTGTTTAATTTCAGAGGGGACAGAGCTCTCGAATTAACAGCCGCTTTTGAAGGTGATAAATCTTTTGACAAATTTGATCGTATTCGGGTACCTAAGGTATTTTATGCAGGAATCATGGAATATGACGGAGACCTAAAAATCCCTAAAAACTATCTGGTTGAGCCGCCTGAAATTGACAAAACCATGAGCGAATATTTATGCAAATCAAGTATCCGCCAATATGCAATAAGCGAAACACAGAAATTCGGTCATGTAACTTATTTTTTTAACGGAAACAGACTTGACAAATTCGATGAAGAACTCGAAACTTATGAAGAAGTAAAAAGCGACTTGGTTCCTTTTGAACAACGCCCATGGATGAAATGCGCCCAAATCACCGACAAAGTAATTGACGCAATTGAAAGCGGTAAATACGATTTTATACGATTAAACTTTCCCAACGGTGATATGGTCGGGCATACCGGTGTATTCCAAGCTGTTGTTTGCTCAATGGAAGCTATGGATATTCAACTTGGAAGATTAAAAAAAGCCGTAAAAAAAGCAGGCGGAGTCATGCTTATAACCGCCGACCATGGTAATTCCGATGATATGTACGAGCACGATAAAAACGGTGACATCAAAACAAAATCGGACGGCTCACCAAAAGCAAAAACAAGCCATTCACTAAATCCTGTTCCGTTTATTATTTACGACCCTGAGTACAAAGAAGAATATTCAACTGAATTACAAAAGGGTTTAGGTATTGCTTCCATAGCGGCGACATGTATTAAGTTTTTGGGTTTTATACCCCCCGATGACTACTGTACTGCCATTATAAATTAGGAGGTTATTTATGAAAAAAGCAATTCAAATTATTCTATTAGTACTGGTATTACTTTTTTTGGCTTATAAGATTTTTTTTAAGCCGGAAATTAAAATAATGCCAAAATGCTGAGTATTTCTCAGTAGTCGCAGTTGCGATTTAGCTTTGATAGAAAACACATCAGACAAAAACATTACTGTTTTGTATCAACAATAGCCGTAAGTTTACCTGTGGCGGGAATGATTTCAAGCTTTTCGCCAACAGAAACTTCGCTTGCATCACGAACCGTTTGTCCGCCGGTTTGTTTTCTTACAATTGAAAAACCCCTGTCCAAAATGCTTTGAGGATTTGCGATGTCCAAAATCTGCTTTGCAATTTCAATTCGATGCCTTAAATTTTGAATAATTTCGTTCATTCCCGAAAGTATGGATTCTTTTGCATCATCAAGGCGTATCAAAAAAGGTTGCTCTATGCTTCTGAATTTTAATTCCAGAGCTTCCGCAGAAAATCCCGCCAGCATAAGTTTAATTTTTTCCAATCGGTTTTGAATATAATTTACAATGATTTCAATCTGTCTTTCAATTTGAAAAGTTATATCATCTAAAAGAGGCACTACCAATTCAGCGGCTGCAGACGGTGTCGGCGCTCTACGGTCTGATACAAAATCGGAAAGAGCCCAATCTATTTCATGACCAACTGCCGAAACTACGGTTTTTTTTGATTTTGCAATTTCACGCACTAACTTTTCATCGGAAAATGCCAATAAATCTTCAAGAGAGCCTCCTCCTCGTGTAAGAACAATTACATCTCCTAAATTATGGGTATTGGCAATTTTTAATTGTTTAATCAATGTTTCGGCAGCATCATTCCCCTGAACAACAGCAGGCAATACATTAACAGTAATTTTAGAATTTCGTCGAGTAGATACATTTATAAAGTCCCTGATAGCGGCTCCTGTAGGACTGGTAATTACAGCAACAGATTTTGGAAATACAGGAAGTGGCTTTTTATTTTCATCATCAAACAAACCTTCATCATATAGCTTTTGCTTACGCAATTCCAACATTTTTAATATATCGCCTTCTCCGCCTGCTTGCATTGATTCAACAATAATCTGATATGATCCTCTAGCCTCATAAACCGAAAGGACACCCGTAACCTGCACCAACATTCCGTCCGATGGAACAAATTTTAAATGCGCAAATCTATTCTTAAACATTACAGCAGAAATAGCCGCTTTATCATCTTTCAATGTAAAATAAAGATGCCCGGAGCTTGCAGGGCGATAGTTTGAAATTTCTCCATTAACCGTAATTTTGCCGAAATTATTTTCCAAAATATTTTTTATCTGTGAGGTAAGCTCTTTAATTGTATACACATTTACCATGATTGATATTTTAATCTTTTTATAAGTTTTTTTCAAGCAGGTATAATTTATTCGGTATTTACTGCCTGTTTTCCAAAACACAAAAAGGCGATTACGAAGCGTAATCGCCTTTTTTAAACTCTTATTTACCTTTGCGTTTTTTTACGGCTTCGCTTAAAAGATACTCTATCTGTCCGTTTATGGATCTAAAATCATCTTCTGCCCAATCAGCTAACTCTAACCAGAGCCTTTTATTAAGTCGTAAAAGAACTTGTTTTTTTTTCTTTTCGTCTGTTTTTTCCGACATTGCATTTATTTTAATACAGAGAGCCTGAATTCACAATCGGCTGAGCATCCTTGTTTCCGCAAAGCACAACCAATAAATTAGATACCATCCGGGCTTTTCTTTCATCATCAAGCTCAACAATATTTTCAGCTGATAATTTACTTAATGCCATATCTACCATGCTAACGGCACCCTCTACAATCATTTGCCTTGCATCAACAATCGCCGATGCTTGTTGTCTTTGTAGCATTGCCGCCGCAATTTCAGGAGCATAAGCAAGATGAGTAATTCTTGCATCAATAATTTCTATACCGGCATTTTTTACAACAGCTTGAATTTCATTTTTCAATTTTTCCGCTATTTCAGTAGACGAGCCTCTAAGAGTTTTTTCATCTCCACTATCCTTCTCATTTGATATATCATAGGGATATGAGCGAACTATATTTCTTAAAGCACTATCACATTGTATAGAAAGATATTCTTTATAATTATCAACATTTAGCAAAGCCATTGTCGGACAAACAATTTTCCATGTAACAGCAATACTGATTTCAATAGGATTTCCAAGCTGATCATTTATTTTTTGTTTATTATTTAAAAGAGTTCTTGTTTTTAATGAAATACAAGGATTATATTCATAAGCTGATACATTACTGCTTGAATTAGCCTTATTAACAGCTTCCATACTTCTAATTTCATTTTCAGATTTTTTTTCTTTTTCTTTAATAGAGGCAACAAATGGATTTAAAAAATAAAATCCAGGCTCTTTAATTACACCATAATATTTTCCAAACAAAGTAAATACTCTGGCTTGATTTGGGCCTACAATTTTAAAACTTGCAAAAAATGTAAACGACATCATAAGCAAAACTACACCGATAAAAAAAGGAATTAAAAACACCTTACTATCATATGAAACAGTCAATATAGCCATGAAAATTATACCTGTAATCAATAACAAAAGCATTATTATATGCAAAAATAAAAATGCAATCCCCGATTTTCCCTTAATAATTTTGTCGGAAGTAAAACCCTTTCCGTCGTCAAAATTTTCCATTATATTTCTCCTTATAGTCTTTTTTTTACAGACTTATACAAAATGATATTATAATAATATCATTTTGTATAAAACATGTCAAGTGGCTCAGTTCAATTTTCACTGAAAAATTCAGCTATTTCTTTCAGAAAAATTTTACCATAGGCATCTAGTTTTTTTTCACCAACCCCTTTAACCATTAAAAATTCATCAAAGTTTCGCGGGCATTTTGCACTAATATCCATTAAAGTTTTATTACTAAAAACAGTGTAAGCCGGTTTATTCAATTGCACGGACAGTTTAAATCGAAGATCCTTCAGTTTTTGATATAATTCATGGTTTGGTACCGGCGTATCAATATTTTCATAATTATATGACATATCAACTTTTTTATTTTTTACCGGCTCTTTCATATTAAACCTCACCTTTCCGTTTAAAATATCCTTACTTTTTTGCGTTAAATATAAAACCTGATACTCTCCAATTTTTAAATAAGACTGTGCCACTAACTCCACAACAATATCTTTTATTTCAAAAGAGGAATAATCTTTCATTATACCGTAAGTAGACAATTCATTAAAAGAATATTTTTCCACCTTTTTACTTTTACTTCCGCGCAAAACATCACAAACTAAACTTGTACCAAATCTTTGATTCATTCTATACACACAGGATAAAATTTTTTGTGCTTCAATTGTTTTATCCTGAGTAATAAAATCACCGACACAAATTGAACATTTTCCACAATTAAAACTGTCAGTCAAATTTACATTTTGCTTTTCACCAAAATACTCTAAAATAAAAGCTCTAAGACAACCGGAAGAATTACAATACGAAATCATTTTATTTAACTTTTCCAAAACAAACGGCTCTTTGCTGTTACGAATTAAAAACCGTGCAGTGGCAAAATCCCACTTAGAATAAAGCAAAACAGCTTTTGCAGAAAGCCCGTCTCTCCCCGCTCTCCCCGCTTCCTGATAATACGCCTCTAAGTTTTTCGGCATATTATAATGAAATACATTTCTTACATCGGCTTTATTTATTCCCATTCCAAAAGCATTTGTCGCAACAATTATTTTAATTTCATCATTCATAAAAGCATCTTGTGATTGCTTTCTTTTCTCTGAAGACAAACCTGCATGATACATAGAAGCCGAAAAACCGTTAGCATTCAAAAAAGAAAATACCAGTTCAACATTTTTTCTGGTATTACAATACACTATAGAAGTTTCATCAGACGGTAAATGTTTTTTTAAAAAATCGCATTTATCATTACAAGCCTTACACTCAAAAAAAAGATTCGGTCTGTCAAATGAATTTACAACCACCAACGGTTTTTCCAAACCCAATTGTTTTATAATATCTTTTCTAACCTGTACCGTAGCCGTAGCAGTAAAAGCCGAAAAAACAGGCCGATTTAAAAAGTTGCAAACATAACTGCGAATATCTTTATAATTAGGTCTAAAATCATGTCCCCACTGAGAAACACAATGAGCCTCATCTACAACCACCATAGAAACATTCCAACCCAATGACGCATTAACAAAAAAAGAATTAGCCAAACGCTCCGGCGAAACATACAACAACTTAAGCTCACCCGATTTTGCCATTTTAAAAACCGACTTGCTATCCTCATAACTCAACGATGTATTTAAAATTTCAGCAGAAACACCCAAAGACTTCAATCCATCAACTTGATCCTTCATCAACGAAATCAATGGCGACACAACAATCGTCAACCCCTCAAGAATTAAAGCCGGCAACTGATAACAAAGAGACTTTCCTGCACCTGTCGGCAAAACACCAACCACATCTCTCTTCAATAAAATTGCTTCAACTATTTCTGCCTGCCCCTTACGAAAAGTTTCAAACCCAAAAACACTATGCAATTTTTCAAAAACATTTTTTTCCATACATGCAATATTAACAAGTTTAGAAAAATACTTCAAGGAATTTTTAAATTATTTTTTATGAGGGGGTGTCTCCCCCTAGCTCCGATTATTGGCGATTTTTTTACCTATTTATATTTTTCGCTTTCTACCCTTTCGCTTCAAATCAAAAAAAAATTAACCCTCGCCAATATTCTCCGCTACCCCCCAAACTAAAACATCGCTGTACATAAAAAGAACGATACACTCAACTTTTATTAAGCAAGATGAATGATTTAATAAACATACCGGAAAATAAAACAATTAGATCAACCTTATTTTAACCTGCTAAATCTATCCGGGCTTTTTCTTGTACTAAAATATTTAAAATATTATATTTTAACCTCTTGACATAAAATACTTTTAAGTGCAAAATAACTACGCAAATGTTATTTCGTTATAAAAATGATGCCAATGGAAAACAGATTCGACAAGCAATTGTCTACACTGAAGATGAGCATAAAATAAAACTCAAGCATGTTGACCAAGAAGCTATGCACATAATTAACCGACTGCATTCAAGTGGTTTTGATGCATATATTGTCGGTGGTGCTGTTAGAGACTTGCTTTTAGGCCGCCCGCCTAAAGATTTTGATATTGTTACTTCTGCAGAGCCGGCAAAAATTCGCCGTATTTTCAGAAATTCAAGAATTATAGGTAAACGCTTTAGACTTGTTCATGTTTATTTTGATTCTAAAATTTACGAGGTCGCTACTTTTCGCTCAAATGAAAATGGAAGTGTGGGCAACACTTTTGGAAGTATTGAAGAAGATGTCAGAAGGCGAGACTTCAGTATAAACGCTCTTTATTATGACCCCTTAAAAAATCAGGTGATTGATTATGTAAACGGAGTAAGAGATTTACAGAAAAAAAAACTTTCAGCAGTTATTCCCAAAAAGACAATTTTTTTGGAAGACCCTGTCAGAATGGTACGTGCAATAAAGTATTCAATTATGACGGATTGTAAAATTCCACTTTTGCTTAAATTACAAATAGCCGGAAATGCAAGTATGTTACAATATACATCTGATTCAAGAATAACCGAAGAAATCAATAAGATATTAAAAAGCGCCCATTCAATGCCAATCATGAAGGCATTAATTCGGTATCACCTTATCGAGTACATACAACCCAATGTCTGCTCATTCATTGAAGATATACCGGATTTTTCCAAGTCTTTTTTTGATAGTTTGCAAGAACTGGATCAGCTTGTTGCAGAAAATAAAATCAAAAGGCAAGGGCAAGCTTTAGTATATCTAATACGAGATTTTATAAATTTAATTGCAAACAAAAACGGACTTTCACAAGAGGTGTTTTCGTTTGTATATAAAGAATGTAGACATTTTATTATGCCTATGAATCCAATGAGAGTTGAATTAGCGTATGCAGTAAGTATATGTATGCAAAAATTAGGATTTAAATCCATTAAAATCCCGAGCAAAGTCAGACCTCGTACAAAATCAAAATATATAAAACGAAAAAACATCCGAAAAAAAACAAGTCCTGTTTCACGCCCTTCCAAACAATTAGAATAGCAGGTAAATAATGGCTAATCCAAAATTATTTCGCATTATAGACAAAGCCGTCTCTATGTACTCAATGATAGAAAACGGCGACCGCATTCTTCTTGGAGCTTCGGGGGGTAAAGATTCTACAGCATTGGCTGAATATTTTTCTTACCGATTAAAAAGAAAAGACATTAATTTTGAAGTTACTGCCATGCACATAGAGACAAATCTTAGCCCGCCATTCTCAGACAAGTTAAAAAGCCTTTTTTGTCAATGGAATATTCCTTTAGTAATAAAACAGGTTAATGTGCTTGAACGATTAAAACCCGAAAAACAGATGAATTGTTGGTGGTGCTCGACTCAACGCCGAACAGAGCTTAATCAATTTGCAATGAAAAACCGATACAATAAAATCGCACTCGGCCATCACCTTGATGATATTTTAGAAACAATTTTAATGAATGCCCTAACAAATTCCTGCCTTGAAGGAATGCCTCCAAAATTAAAGTTTCAAAAATATCCTGTTACGCTAATTAGACCGCTTGCATTGGCAGACATTAAAACAATAAAACAGCATGCAGAAAATCAAGGATATATAACAACAACATGTACCTGTAATTATCAAAGCAATTCACATAGAAAAACAGCCCGCACCCGTCTGGATTTATTAACAGACGGAAAGTACGAACTGAAAAAAAAGTTATTCCATGCATTTAGAAATATAAATACGGAATACTTGCCGTAAAAATTTAAACAAGATATTGGATATTATCTTATTGACAATTATTCTATAAAATATTATAATATTATAAAGAACTCATCAAAATTGAAGATGAGCCTTTTAAGCTGTGGTTGAATTATACTTTCAATATTGTAAAGGTATTCAACTTGTGAAATTTATTTCAATATGGAGGAAACAAATGAAAAAATTACTCACAATTCAAATCTTTATTTTCATGACCTTAGCAATGTTTGCTATGGGAGATAAAGATACAGACGGTAAAACCGTTAAGGTCGTAGTACCAAACGGTGCTCCAACTATGTGTATCGCTAAAATGATAACCGAAAAACCCAATTTGGGGCTCAACACTGAATACGAGTCAGTTAAATCCCCAAAATTAATGCAGGCAAGGTTACTTTCAGGCGAAGCAGATATAGTTATTGCACCTTCAAATTTAGCCGCAATATTATATGCTAAAAAAACAGATATTCAAATCGCAGGTACCGTAGTCTGGGGAATTCTATACGGTGCAACCACAGAAAACATTCAGTCAATACAAGACCTTAAAGGTAAAACTATCTTAACTTTTGGACGCGGTCTTACACCTGATATTACAGTACGCGAAATTTTCTCTAAAATGGGTCTTCAACCCGACAAAGATGTTTTTTTTAAGTATGTTGAATCAACACCTGAATTAGCACCTATGTTTATAAGCGGAAAAGCAACGACTGTTATCTTGCCGGAACCAATGCTTAGTATGGTATTGACAAAAAAGCCTAATGCAAAAGTATTTTTAGATGTTCAAAAAGAATGGAAAAAAACCATAGGCGGAAATTCTTCATATCCCCAAGCATCACTTATTATTTCAAAGAAATTGATCAAAGAAAATCCAAAATATGTGAAAAAATTTATTAAATCGGTTGAAAAATCAATGAATTGGGCTGTTTCAAATCCTGAAAAAGCGGCAAAGATGGGCTATGATATTATGGGTGGTATTCCAACCCCTATTCTTACAAAAGGTATCCCAAGAATGAACCTTGAATGGAAGTCTGCAAAAGAAGCTCAACCTGCATTGGAAAGCTATTTTTCAATTTTGTTTTCTAAAAATCCTAAATTCATAGGCGGAAAAATGCCTGATGACGGACTTTACTACAAAGGAAAATAAATTTAAAATAAAAAGCCGGTTAGCTAAACTAACCGGCAAACTCCTTTTGTAAGATAAAAATTTTATCTTCTTTTTATTTTAGCTTTCGTGGTCTTGTCATATTCTGTGGCTCAAGGATTTCATCCAGCTCCTCTTTTGTAAGCAAATCTTTTTCAAGAACCAAATCATACACACTTCTGTTTTCTGCCAATGCTTGTTTTGCTATCTGCGATGATGCTTCATAACCAAGTACAGGATTCAATGCCGTTACCAAGCCTATACTGTTGTATACAAAGCTCCTTGCTCTGGTAAAATTTCCCTCAATACCGTCAACACATAGTGATCTGAGCATTTCCATACCATTAGTTAAGATATTTACGGATTCAAATATGGCATATATCATTACAGGCTCAAAAACATTCAGCTCCAGCTGTCCTGCTTCAGAAGCCATTGTAATTGTAGCATCATTTCCTATTACTCTAAAAGCAATTTGATTCATTGCTTCAGGAATTACAGGATTAACCTTCCCCGGCATAATTGAAGAGCCCGGTTGTACCGCAGGTAATCGTATTTCATAAATTCCGGCACGAGGCCCCGATGAAAGAAGCCTTAAATCATTTGATATTTTTGAAATTTTAACTGCAAGGCGTTTTAATTGTGAAGAATAAGAAACAAAGTCTGTTGTGTCATTTGTTGCAGCAATTAAATTTTCAGCGAGTTTTAAGTTAAGCCCTGTAATTTTTGCCAAATGCTCAACAACCTTTTTAGGATAATCAGGATCACTGTTGATTCCGGTTCCAATTGCGGTTGCGCCCATGTTTACAGAATGGAATTTTTCTTCTACTTCTTCAAAATGTTTAATTTCAGCTTCAAGACTTGAAGCATACCCTTCAAATTCCTGCTCATAAGTTATCGGAACAGCATCTTGCAACTGAGTTCGTCCCATTTTGATGTTATTCCCTAAGTCTTTGGCTTTTGCTCTAAAAGCGGATACAAGTTTTTTTAACTCTTCAATCAGCTTTTTATTACTAAAACAAATACCAATTCTTGCACCTGTCGGGTACGCATCATTTGTTGACTGTGATAAATTTATGTGATTATTCGGGTGGCAATATTCGTACTCACCTTTTTTATAACCCATAATTTCAAGTGCACGATTTGCAATGACTTCATTTGCATTCATATTTGTCGAAGTCCCCGCACCGCCCTGAATTACATCAACCTGAAATTGGTCAATAAGCTCACCGACTCTAATTTCTTGGCAAGCCTTTTCAATAGCTTCAAAAAGCGGCTTTTCCAAAAGGTCTAAATCGTAATTGGCCTTAGCGGCGGCTTCTTTTGTTGCAGCCAAACCTACGATAAAATCCGGAAAATCAGAAATACGGTTTTCTGTAATGTGGAAGTTTTGCATACTTCTAAAAGTTTGAATCCCGTAATAAGCATCAGCAGGAATATCCAATTCCCCCAATAAGTCATGTTCTCGTCTAGTGCTCATTGTTTCCTCCATAAACGATGCCTAAGATTATAATAAGTCCGACAAATTTATGCAAGTAGAAAAACAACTAAATCGCTAATTTAATATAAATAAGCTATTTTTGTTTAACACCTGTATCATAAATATATGTCTTAAGTGGAGGAAATCCGTTAAATTCAACCGAAGCATAGCTTGATGTATAAGCACCGGTAGAAAGTATAAAGACTCTGTCTCCGACTTTTAAAGAGCGGGGCATTTTATACTTATAATCTTCATACATAATATCCATACTGTCGCATGTAGGCCCCGCCAAAACAACCGAGCCTGTTTTTTCACCCTGCCCGTCTTTTGATGTAAATATTGGATACTTAATAGATTCATTTAATGTTTCAAAAAGCCCGTTCATAACACCGGCATCAAGATAAACCCATCTAAAAAGAGCTGTATTGTTTTTTCTGGAAATCATGATAACTTCCGATACTAAAACACCTGAATCGCCAACCAAAGAACGCCCCGGTTCAAGAATAATTCTCGGCCTTTCATCGCCAAAGTCATCATCTAAATATCTGGTTACCTCACTTGCATAGTCTTCAAGCTCATTAGAAGGTGTTATATAATGTGCAGGGAAACCGCCACCCATATTTATCATTTGCAATTTTATGTCTTCTTCTTCTTCAAGTGAATTCATTAGATAATTTGTTTTAACCAAAGCATCATTCCATTGCCCAATATCACGCTGTTGACTACCTACATGAAACGATATACCATAAGGAATAAGCCCTGAGTCTCTGGCTTGAATTAAAAGATCATAAGCCATATCAGGATGACAGCCGAATTTTCTGGAAAGGGGCCAATCTGCACTTGAAGTATTTTCCACAAGAATGCGAACATATATTTTAGAGCCCGGCGCAAACTTGGCAATATTTTTTAAATCGTCCTTACTGTCAGTCGCAAAAAGACGAACACCCTTTTCGTAAAAATACTCAATATCTTTAGCTTTCTTAATTGTATTTCCGTAACTCAAACGCTCAGGTTCAACATTTAAGTTAAGCACTTTATCCAATTCATATCGTGATGCAATATCAAAAGAAGAGCCAAGCTCGGCAAGTGTTGCCACAACCTCATCATTTGGATTTGCTTTTATTGCATAATATATATCTGCATAAGGAAAATTTTCCTTTAATTTTAGATAATTCTTTTTAATAACATCTAAATTCACAACAACACATGGTGTCGGTAACTTTTCCGAAAACTCTAAAAACTGCTTCCAATCGGCATCGCTAATAAATTCATTCCTTTCCATAGCAATCCTCCCAAAAAATAATGGCTATTAAAAATAACTATTCACTATAATAATATTTTACCATTATGTCAATCAGTTTTAAGCTTTTTTTTTAGATTATAAATTTACAAGTAATTAAAATTTGGGCGTTGCGGGCAAAGCCCGCCGGCGTATCAAAAGCTCCGACTAAAAATCCCGCTCAAATAGAACGGGATTTTTATTTTTCGGCAAGTTTTGAAAAACTTGCCTCAACTTTTGATGTGCCTAACGCTTTTTAAATACAGTAAGCGTTTAATCTCATTACCACCACTCAAATTCTATTTCATTGCTGAATTCTTTTACATCAATGAATTTAAGTTTACCCGTAAGAGTGTCGTATATTCCGAGCCTTTTCGGTATTGCAGAATTTGAATGCTTATCGGCTATGTATATTTTGCCGTCTCGCTCGCCGAGAAAACACAGGGCACCATAAAAGCCGGAAACTTCTTTAAGCAAAGTAAAATCGGGAAGTGAATAAACATACATTTTAG
>PDOP01000060.1 GCA_002749205.1 Treponema sp.
CTTAAAAACCTAAGTAGTGAAATTGAAACCGTATCAAAATCTTCGGGAAATATAGCAGAAAGTTTCAAATCTATTTTTGAAAAAGTAAATCAAGTAAAAACTCGAAGTGAAGGTATCATGAAAATAGCAGAAACAAGAAAAGAACAAAGTCAAAACTTGATGACCCTTATAGAAACAGTAGACGGAATAACAAACGAAGTAAAAGATGGTTCTGCAGAAATGCTCAAAGGTGGTGAGCAAGTAGCAGAAGAAATGCGCAAATTGGATGAGCTTACTCGCATGATAAATGACAGCATGAACGAAATGGCCGATGGAGCAATTGAAATAAATACGGCTGTTCAAGAAGTTTATGAGTTAACACAACAGAACAAGAAAAGCATTAATAATCTTTCTGATGAAGTAAATAAGTTCAAAGTATAAACATATAAAACACTAAAAAAAGGAATGTGCAATGAATCAAAACCCAATTTTTTTATTTACAACTTATGTAGCAATGTTTTTTTTCTTTATCTATCTTATGCTCAAAATAAGTAGTGTTAAAGAAACTATTATTTTAAGAAAAAGAAAACCCATAAATTACATTGTTCTGGCATTTTTAACAGCATTCTTTGCCATGCTTGTAATGGCATCATCACATGCATCCATATTTGCATTCAAAGCTGGTGGAGCGGTTGTAAATATGCGTACAGGTATAACTGTAACAACTACTGTTTTATTAGGACCAATTAGTGGCATTGTTGTTGGCTTAATTGGTGGCATATATCGATATTCATTAGGTGGTTGGACGGCTCTTCCTTGTGGATTGGCAACTGTCACTTCAGGAATTTTTTCTGCAGCACTATTATACTTTTATAAGCGCAAAACTCACGAAATAAAAATCTCATATCGACTTATTATTATAGCAACAATTTTTACAGGGTTTTGGGAAGCTGTGCATTTAGCTGTATTTGTTCCATTGTTAGGATCAAAACCTACAAATGAAGCCTTTAGCATAATGATTCATAATTTTTTATTGCCTATGGGAATATCAAACTTAACATTAACAGCCTTACTTTCAACACTTGGTTATGACTTAGAAAGACACGAAAATATTTTCATAAATTCTCAAAAGAATGAAAGAGAATTACAAGAACAAGCTGACGCAAATAATCCTATAATTAAACAACTTAATATGTCAATTAATAATCTAAAAACTCAAGGTCATAATTTAGCTGATACAATGCAAAATACAGCAAGTTCCGTTAGTCAAATAAATGAGAATATTGAAGGAATACAAGAGCAAATTTTAGATCAAAGTAGTGGTGTTACAGAAACATCAGCAACCATGGAAGAAATAATCCGAACCATACAAAACCTAAATAGCGGCATAAATAAGCAATCAGGACATTTAGATGAACTTATGGCCATCATTGATGAAAGCAACAAAGCAACAGGAACTACAAAAGCTGTATTAAGCAAAAATGATGAACTTATATATGAATTAGTAAAAGACGCATCTGAAGGTAAAGATGTTATTGCAGCATCTGAGCAAGAAGTAAAAAAAATACTTGAAGAATCAGGCAGTCTTTTAGAAGCAAGTAGCATTATTCAAAACATAGCAAGCCAAACAAACCTACTTGCTATGAATGCCGCGATTGAAGCCGCTCATGCAGGTGAAAGTGGAAAAGGCTTTGCTGTCGTTGCAGATGAAATTAGAAAACTTGCAGAAGAAGCTGGAACACAAGGAAAAGTTATAACAGACTCTCTTAAAAATCTTAGTACTGAAATAGGAACTGTTTCAAACTCATCGACAAACATTGGTAATAAGTTTATGTCAATTTTTGAAAAAGTAAACGAAGTAAAGACAATGAGTGCTGAAATTATGAAAATAGCTGAATCTCGCCGAGAACAAAGCGATAAACTTCTTTCCTTAGTTGAAGGTGTTAATTCTGTTACTAATGAAGTAAAAGACGGCTCAGCAGAAATGCTTAAAGGTGGAGAACAAGTTGCCGAAGAAATGCAAAAATTGGATTCGCTTACAAGAACTATAAGTGAAAGCATGAATGAAATGCTGAGAGGTGTTACTCAAATTAAGAATGCAGTTCATGAAGTAAATGGAATTACTCAAAAAAATAAACAGAGCATTGAAAACATAGCACAGGATGTTGAGAAGTTTAAAGTTTAATGAAAATTCATTTAGAAAAACATAGAATAAATGGTAAGTTTTTATACTATGCCTTTGTTTCTGGTGCTAATCAAATTTTAGAACATCAAAGTCAAATTAACGAAATCAATGTCTTTCCTGTGAGAGATAAAGATACTGGAACAAACCTAGCCTCCACTGTTCGTTCGGTTATAGACAACATAAAACCATATAAGTCTTATAAAAAAACAGCGAATAGCATAGCTGAAATGGCATTGATGGGAGCGCGAGGCAATTCAGGAATTATTTTTGCCCAATTTCTTTATGGTGCAAATCAAGAAACACCAAATAAAAAAACAATAAATCTAAGTGAATTTGCTGATAGCATATACAAATCGATAGCTTATGTTTATGAGTCTGTTGAAAATCCAGTAGAAGGCACAATGCTTACCGTTATTAAAGACTGGGCAGAATTTATTTACAGCCAAAAAAATTCCATAGGTGATTTTGACCTTGTTCTTATAAATTCGATGGAAGTTTTGGAAAAGTCTTTGAAAGAAACAACTACAAAACTCAAAGCCTTAAACAAAAGTGGTTTAGTAGATGCAGGAGCAAAAGCTTTTGTGCTTTTTGTTAAAGGTGCAATTGATTTTATAAAAAACAGAAACATTCGTAAAATTGTATTTAGATCAACAGAAAAAATCTCATTAATTCATACCGAAAAAATAACAGACGAAGAAATAAAATATCGTTTTTGCACCGAAGCTATTATAAAAAACATTTCTCAAAGTAAAAAAGAACTTAAAAGCTTTTTAAGTAAAATAGG
>PDOP01000039.1 GCA_002749205.1 Treponema sp.
CGTATCGCGATCGTCAAATAACATAGGGGCGAGTTTTGCTTTAATTTTTGATAAGGTTAATCAGGTTAAGATGCGAAGTGCGGGGATAATGAAAATAGCGGAAACCAGAAGAGAGCAAAGTAAACAATTGTTACAGTTAATTGAAAAGGTGGACGGTATTACCAGTGAGGTAAAAGAAGGCTCAGCGGAGATGCTTCGAGGCGGAGAGCAAGTTTCTGATGAGGTAAGAAAGTTAGATGAGCTTACTCGAATTATTACGAACAGAATGAATGAAATGGCAACCGGTGCGGTACAAATAAACGCCTCCGTTCAGGAAGTAAACGACTTAACGCAGCAGAATAAAGAGAGTATTAAAAACTTATTGGAAGAGGTTAATAAATTTAAGGTGTAAGCGTCATTTTTGCTTTTGCAGTAATTAAGGTATTTGAGTCACTATAGCACTATCTTAAAGATAAATTTCGATATATGTATGGGAGGTATTAACATGAAGCAATTTAGGAATGTTTTTAAGGGGGTGGTTGCATTGATGGTATTAATCATTGCAAGTAGTCTTTTGGCAGGTTGTAAACAGCCAAGTGATTCTTCATCAAATTCTGATAATACAAAAATTATTACCGGCTCCAAAGGCACAAAAATTACTTTTAAAAATCTTGATAAGAGTGCCGGTACTGCAGATATTTCAGGAGAATACAATAGTGTTAAAGTTACGGCAAAAGTAACCTGTAATACATCAGCGACTCCAAAAACCGTAAGTTTTTCAAATATTACTGCAGATCCATCAACTCAATTAAATAATATCAAAACTTTGTTGAATAATGGAAGCCCAATGAATCTTACAGGAAATAAATTAACTTTAAATGGGGAAACTTTTGACTTAACACCTATTCTTGAGTAGGTTAAAATGTACAGGGCTTTAAGATAAAAATTAAAATAAAGGGGGTAAAGACATCTTTGCCTCCTTTATTTTTTAAGCTGGTTTTTCTAAATTTTAATAAAACTTTATAGACATATATTTGCTTTTGTGATATACTGGATGGTAGGAGTATATTATGAAAAAATCCCTTTATCTTTTTAATGCTTTATTGATTTTTGTTTTGCTAACAGCATGTACGAGTGTAGGTGCTAAATCGCAAGACAAGTTTGATGAATTGATGGCGCTTTCCAAAAAAATTATAGAGCAAGAATCTTGGGTTAATTCATGTATTCCGGGATGTGCGTTTACAAGTAATCGGCCTGACGAAAAAACCTATTGGGTAGACATGGGGTTTAAGCCCGGGATTACAGCAAAAACCTATAAACCCATAACGGAAAAATACATTAAGGAATTTCGTAAAATAACAGGTAAAGTCTCCATAAACCCTTGTGTCAGCTGGGAATTTACCAAAGATATTTCTACTATTGCCAATAAAACAAAAAAGGCTAAAGATGAAGCGTTGACCAAAGAGGCAATGTCAAAAGTTAATCTTATACAAAAGAATTTCAATGAAAAAAAATACGATATAGAATATATTTCAACATCATATAGGTTGATTATTCAAAAAAACACTGCCAAAATAATTTACATGTTGTATGCCCCTATTGATACAAAACAAGCTACTGCTGATTTGGTGAATTCTGCATTATAAAAAACTCGGGAACCGTCCCTCGACAGGCTCGATAACCGATTGTCGAAGGGTAGCCGCGAAAGAGATAGTAGCGGAATTTTAACGCCGATTGAGGAAATTGCAGTAGTGGTGGTTGAAGTGAAGCGGAAAACACCACTGTAGTCTAAAAGAAGAGGCGTTAAGATTGGTAGCGGATAGCTCGGTTTTTGCATTGCGTGAAGTAAAGCAAATCATATTTATGAATGTTTTGAGTCGCAATACAAAAATTCGCCCATATTTATTTTATAAAATTTCTCCGATTTTTTAAATTTATAACTTTTAAATGTGAAAGACGACTGTAACAGTTAAGTTTTTTTTGCTAATTTTAAAAAAAACTTGATTTTTTAAGTGTTTTGGGTTATCTTATAAGTATGAATAAACAACAAGAACAAAATTCAACAACCACATTAACCCATAACGAAGTAAGACAACCTGAGTTATATAAAGTTATCTTACTTAACGATGACTTTACAAGTCAGGATTTTGTTGTGGCGATTTTAATAACAATTTTTGGAAAAACCCTTGATGATGCAAAAAAGCTGATGCTGGAAGCACATAAAAACGGACAGGTAGCAGTTGGCACTTACAACTACGATATAGCAACCAGTAAATCATCGCAGGTTAGCAGCATTGCTACAGAAAACGGTTTTCCACTTGCGTGTAAATTGGAGAGGGAATGAAGGTAAGTCTATCGACTAAATCAGAAAGAGTGGTTGATGCCGCTCTTGAAAATGCAAAGACCAAAAATCATGAATTTGTTACCCCTGAGCATCTTTTGTTTGAAATTTTAGGACAGTCGGATATAGTAGAGCTGTTGTTTTTATGCGATACAAATGTTGAAGCCCTATATTTTGATGTTAAAGAATATTTGAATAACTTCATACCCGTAAGAAAAAAGATCAATATTCCGATGCAATCTTTGGGATTTAAATCTGTTATCAGCAGGGCTGTTTTACATTGCCAAAGTGCAGACAAACAAAAATTGGAACCGGCAGATCTTTTGGTCAGCATTTATGACGAAGAATTAAACCACGCTTCATTTTTAATGCGACATTCAGGAATAAAGCGAATTAAATTACTCCAAGCAATTTCCTATTCAAAAAAACACCCTATCGATATTTTAGACAGATCACTGAAGAATAAAATATTTCCGCCTAATTACAAAAACATTAAAGAGCAAATTGATGAATTGGCGGTAAATCGACCTTCAAAAATACCGGGTTACAAAGAAAACATAAAAGAACCCGGAAAACAAAAGCGTTCAATATTGCCTGCATTTACCAGTAACCTGACCGAATTGGCAAAAGAAGGAAAACTCGGAAAGATAATCGGGCGCCAAGATGAAATAGACAATACCATTCAAATACTGTGCAGAAAGAAAAAAAACAATCCGATTCATATCGGCGAGCCGGGTGTCGGAAAAACGGCCATAACCGAAGGGCTTGCTCAAAGAATTATCGCAAAAGAAGTACCCGATTTTTTATATGACTTTGAAATTTTCAGCTTGGATATGTCTTCGGTTATAGCCGGAACAAAACTCAGGGGCGATTTTGAAGAAAGACTTAAAAACATCTGTAACGAGCTTATCAAACATGAAAAAGCCATATTGTTTATTGATGAAATTCACTCTCTGATTGGCACAGGTAGCGGAACTAACGGGGGCTTCGATGCTTCAAATATTCTAAAGCCTTTTTTGACTTCAGGAAACTTGCGTTGCATAGGTGCTACTACCTATGACGAGTATGTAAAAACCTTTTCAAAAGACAAAGCACTATCTCGCCGTTTTCAAAAAATTGAAATACAAGAGCCCAGCGAAGAATCTACTTTTGAAATACTGAAAGGTATTCAACCTGACTACGAGCTTTTTCATAACATAAAATACAGTGATGAAGCATTGAAGCACGCAGTTCATCTTTCAAACCTTTATATCAATGAAAGATTTCTTCCGGATAAGGCTATCGATATAATAGATGAAGCGGGTAGTCAAGCCCGTATATTCAATTCACTTGTTCCGGATGAAAAAAAAGAAATAATAGAAGAGGCGGAAATAGACTTGGTTGTTGCAAAAATGGCTAAAATTCCGAAAAACAAAGTTTCAACAGATGAGCGTGAAAAACTACAAAACCTTGAACAAAAACTTTCAGAAAAGATATTCGGACAAAAAGAAGCTGTTCAATCAGTATCTACTGCAATTAAACGCACCAGAGCGGGACTTAGAGCAAAAAACAAATCTGTTGCTAACTTTCTTTTTGTAGGGCCTACAGGTGTCGGTAAAACAGCTTTGGCAAATGCAATAGCAGATGAGCTTGGCATTGCCATTCACCGTTTTGATATGAGCGAATACCAAGAAAAACACACTGTCAGTCGCTTAATCGGCTCACCACCCGGATATGTCGGGTTTGAAGAAGGCGGATTGCTCACAGATGCTGTTCGCCGAGCTCCACATGCAGTGCTTTTATTGGACGAAATAGAAAAAGCACATTCGAGTATTTTCAATGTGTTGTTGCAAATAATGGACTACGCAACCCTCACCGATAATCAGGGGCGCAAGGCAGACTTTAGAAACATTATTTTGATTTTAACAAGCAATGCCGGTGCAGACCAATTGGGTAAACCTGAAATAGGCTTCGGAGGAAAGACTTTTTCGGATTCTGCAATTACAACGGCGGTTGAAAATGCTTTTTCGCCTGAGTTTAGAAATCGCCTTGACTCCGTTATAACATTCCATCAACTTAACACAGAGGCAGCAAAGCAAATTGTTGTTACTGAGATAAAAAAACTGAACAACATGCTCGCCGAAAAAGGCAGGTCGGTTAAATGCGATGATAATATCATGCTATATTTTGTTGAAAAAGGTTACAGTCGCGAATTCGGTGCAAGAAATATCTCAAGGATGATTGAAAAAGAGCTTATAACCCCGTTGGTAGACTTAATTTTATTTGACGAAATAAAAGAAGGTGAAACCGCAAAATGCACAATGAGTAAGTCAGGGGAACTTAAAATTACGGTTGAACAAGCTTCAGAATGCTACGCTTAAATTGTACAGCTTTTCAATAATGCATTGGGTTAATCAAATATCTTGAAGGCATCGAAAAAAGCAGAAAACCGGCGTGTTATGCCTTTGACCTTAACATGATTTTGAGCCGGACGGTATCCTTTTTTCCGATTGTTAAATCGCAAAAAAGATCTTTGACCGGCAGGAAAAAGCATCGATTAAAAATTTAAGAAAAGGAAAAAAGATTTAAGTCCGGCGAGGGTTACAGAGCGATTAGCGATAATTTTATTTTTTTTATTTTTTGGGCTTTTATTTTTTTGAAAAATATGTTATACTTCCATGATTGTGTTGCAAGTAGGAGGGGGTAATTGTCCTTTTTCAAATTTTGAAGTAGGCACAATTTTTACAGGAGTTTGAAATGATAAAGCGTCAAAAAATTCTAATGCAAATTGTTATCTGTCTCGGTGCGGCCTCTGTTTTTGCGTTTTTTATGGCTTTTATAAGCCCCCGTATCTTGTTTCTTGGAAAGTTTAACTCTGCTCAGTATATGAACCTTTCGATTACCAAATTCGAAAGTCTTACGGAAATGACATTAATGCACAGGGCGTTTATCGCTACGGGTGTTTTTATTCTGGTTTCTGTGCTTACGGGTATTTTGACAACTTATACTTATAAAAAAATAGAGGACAAGGAATTTAATAAGGTCAGGACTAAGTTGTTTGTGGATTTTCTCAATAAGCTTAAAATATCGAACACCGGCGAAGGTTTTATGGATGCAATTCAAAATGATCTCGAATACAAGGCTAACTGTGAGGTTTTGTTTGTAGACCCAAAAACCGACCATGTTATTTATAACAGCAGTTCCAGATTTATTTCCGAGCCCAAAACCCTCGATAATCTTACGGAGAAATTTAAGGGCGTTGAAAAAAGCGGTTTTTACTTTTTCGATGATGACTTTAATATAGTAAAGAAGCAAAAAACAGCAAAGGGTTTTGCGATAATCACCGAATCAACTTGGTTGTTCATAATTTGTCGGTTTTTGCATAATGTTGAAAAAGAGATTTTTCCGGCAATTTACACCGAAATAATCAGTTATGAAAAAAAAGAGGCTACTCTTTCAAAGTTGCTTGAATTTGCCGAGCTTGCAAAAGAATGGAATATGATTGCCGAGACGCAAAGGTCTTTTTTGCCTAAAAAAATCCCCGATATAAAGGGCTTGGATATTGGTGCATATTACAGACCTCTTGTAAATGTTTCCGGCGATTATTATGACTTTGTCGAAGTAAGCGAAACCAAAACTTTGTTTGTGGTAGGGGATATTTCGGGTAAGGGTTTGCCGGCCGCTCTTATAATGGGTGTTGTTGTTAATACAATCCGAATTGCCGAAGACAAAGAAGATATTGCAGCGCTTCTTTATTCTGTTCATGATGCTATTAGACGTATGGGTTTGGTTGATAAATATACTGTAATGTTTATGGGTTTAATCGATACTGAGAAGATGACAATTCGATATGTTAATGCGTCTCTTGAAAGCCCGCTTGTTTTGACAGAGTCGATGGACGGGTATAAAATAAAGACCTTGGACTCTAATTGCAGTATTGTAGGTATCATTGACTTAGACGATGTTGAAGTTCAGGAGGTTTCGCTGTATCGGGGTGATGTTTTGGTTATGCTGACCGATGGTGTGCCTGAGGTTATGAACGAAAACGGTGTTGAGCTTGGTGAAACGGAATTTTATCTTGAGTCGGTAAAGCAGTATGCAAAACAGTCTGCCGGCGAGTTAGTTGAGGATATAGCCGGAATGGCTTTTGCCTATTCTGTTGGAAGAAAGGTACGAGACGATCTCACTATCGTTGCCGTGAAGTTAGAGGGGTAAGCATGGGACTGATTATATTTGAAGGCTTGTTTATAATTGTCTTGTTGATAATGACAACTTTTTTGTTTGCAAGGAAAGATGAATACGGTAAACATTTGGCCGCTGTTTCATTGTTTGCCGCCATAACTACTATTCTGTTGAATTTAGTTTATATAATGTTGTATTTGGGTATTTCGTCCATATATACTAAGATAGCGTCAAAGTTGATGTTTTCGGGGATTGTGGTGCTTACAAGTTTTATGCTGGACTTGGTTGTACGGGCTCCTTATTTCGATAAAAAAACTTGGTTTACGGTATTAAACGGTATTCTTACCGTAGGCGGTGTGGTTTTTGTTGCTTTTTTAATAGACGAGCTTTCTTGGAACTCGCTTGTCGGATTTGAAATTATATCCAAAACTTTAACAGACGGCGGCTTAAAAAGTTTTGGGCTTTTCTCTGTATTCTATTTTTTGCTTTTGCCTTTGCTCTCGGGTCTTATATTGTTTATAAGGTCGTTTGGCATCAGAAGTAGTATTTACAGACAGAATATGGTTTTGACGAGCGTAGGATGTTGGTTCGTGGGTATAGCTCTTTTTTCTGTTTATATTTTTTCGCAGATGATATTTTCGTGGATGTTTGCTTTTTTTCCGATACCGTATATTGTAGGCATTCTATGGGTTACTTACGCTTTTTCTTTGACGATAGTTTTTGACCGAAAAGAAGTTCTTTTATTGATTTTAAGGTTTTTGGCTTTTACACTTCTTTTCGGTGTTATAGCAGGTCTTATATCAGGTTATGTTCTTTCCAATATTCGTAACTTCCAGATGCAGCTGGTAGTGATTGTAGGTGCAGTTTCCGTTGTTTTTTTTGTAAGGCAGATTACGCAAAATAAGCTGTTCTGGATTTTCGGCGAAACCAAAGATTATGAAAAACCTTTTGAGAGGGCATTGCAGGAAATTGACTTTACTAAAGGGCGTGAAGATGTTATGCACGACATTACGGAAGCTTTACGTGTTTACATGGGTTGCTCAGGTATTGATATTCTTGTTACTGATGATAATTTTGTTATGCAAACCGTTTTTTCATCAATTGATAATACGAATAGGTTTGATACCACCGTTTCTGCTTTTGACTATTTGATAAATAAAAACATTCAGGTTTTATTTCAAACCGAGTTGGTTACAAAATACGAGTACGAAGAAATCCGTCCTGATTTGAATGTTATTTTTTCAAAAACAGGTGCCGATGTTATGGTTTTCGTGCGGGATAATCAGCGCATTATTGGTGCGTTTGCATTGGGAAAAAAATCCAATAAATCCGAATACGGCACTTATGACTTAAATGTAATAAAGAGCTTTTATTCTTACTTTTTTCTTGTTATTTACTATTTGAGAAACATAGCCAAACAGAATATTGTTATGACTGTTGACCGAGAGGTTGAAATGTCAGACCAGATTATAAGCTCAATTCAGGGTGCAGTCGAAAAAATCGAAAGTAAACAGATTGAAATTGATTCACTGAACTACTCTGCTTATAAACTGGGTGGTGATTTCATAGACTTCCTTCGTCTTTCCGAAAACCGTTATTTCTTCTTAATTGGTGATGTCGCCGGAAAAGGCTTGAGTGCAAGTATGTCGATGGTAATTTTAAAATCGGTGTTGCACACATTTCTTGAAGAAAGTCAGGATTTTAAAGAGCTTGTTGTAAAGATGAATCTGTTCGTTAAGCAAAATTTGCCTAAGGGAACATTTTTCGCAGGCTTGTTCGGTATTGTTGATTTTAGCACCGGCAGCGTTTATTATTTGAACTGCGGTATTCCATTGATGTCGATGTATATAAGTACATACAAAAACGCAATAGAAATCCAAGGCGAAGGTCGGGTTTTGGGCTTTGTAAAAAACATAAAGCCGTTTTTAAAGGTGCGAAAAATTGTGATGAATCCCGGTGATGTCATTGTATTTACAACTGACGGTTTGTTGGAATCGGAAAACCTTCGAGGAGACAGATTCGGTAAAGACAGAGTTTCAAGTATTTTGACAGAGAGTAACGCACAGCCTGCCAAAGAGATTACAAAGGCTATTTATGACAGATTAAACGACTTCGTTTCCAGCGAATTACAAGATGATGTAACTATACTGGTGTTTAAACACACCGGACAATAAAAATACGGGGGTATAAAAATGGAAAATCTGATTATAACAGAAGAAAAAAAAGGCAATTGCATTTTATTGGTAATTGAGGGAAATCTGAATTCTTACACTTACGGAGAATTTGAAGAAAAAATTTATTCGGCAATTAAGGAAGATGATGTAGTTTTAGACTTAAATAAGGTTACTAATATGTCATCATCAGGTTTGGGTGTTTTAATGTCTGCACATGATGACGGTGAAGAAGCAGGACACTCTATTTATGTATTAAATCCTTCGGACATAGTCAAACTTGCTATCGACTCTACAGGTTTTGCAGATATGTTCAAGGTTATAAAAAGTGTTGACGAAGTAGGCAACTAGTTAAGGGATAAAAGATAATTTATGGAAGATTGCAAGCTTGTTCTGAAGCCACAATTCAAAAATATTTCTCACATTGAAAAGCTGATGCGTACATCGCCGAATATTGACGATGATAAACGCAATGCCGCTTTGATTATTTCAACGGAATTTTTTGATAATATAGTTGAACATGCTGTAAGTCCCGATGACAGTTTTATAACTATTACTGTTTCCAAAAGAGAGAGGACGCGGATTACCTTTTCGTATCAGACGAGTAATTTTCAAGAATTGATAAACGGTGTCCGCCGTTCGAGACCACATTATAACAGTGAAGCGGGACGGTATAGAGGTATGGGCTTGCGAATGACTCGGTATCTGGCAAGTCATATTGTGTACAACGATGATAAGCCGATTTCTTCGATTGTAGTTTATCTTTAATTAAACGGTGATATAACCATGCTTTTAAAAAAAATCACCCGTTGGAATAAAACGACTTTAATTTTTATATTGCTGTTTTGTACTATAAGCGTTTTATCCGCTCAAACACAGACCGAAAAATATAAAAAAACCTACTCGCAAGTATTGGCTGATATAAATCAAAATTTTGCTGAGTTTTATTTAGACTTGCAGTTATTGCTTGTGTCTGTGCCTGAAGATTTGTTAATTCTGGTTGATAAAAAACATCTTCTTGTGCATGATTATGTTCCTGAAAATCTTGTAGCATTGAATGTTCCCCGCAGTTATGGAATAAGCCGTCATGATATGACGTTAACGGCTGAGGCAGAAAATGCTCTTGAAAAAATGGCAAAAGCGGCAAAAGCCGAAGGCGTTATATTGATTGCAAGCTCCGGCTATCGCTCATACGATTATCAACAGGAAGTCTTTGCCCGACATTGTAAAAATTCAGGTAAAGAAGCGGCTTTAAAATTTTCTGCTCGTCCGGGCGCAAGTCAGCACCAACTTGGCACTGCCGTAGATTTTGGTAGTATTAGAAATTCCTATGCTGACACGAAAGCCGGTAAATGGCTTAAAAAAAATGCCTCTAAGTACGGTTGGTCGCTTTCGTATCCAAAAGGTTATGAAACTATTACGGGGTATCAATGGGAATGCTGGCATTTCAGGTACATGGGTGTTGAGGCGTGCAGATTTCAAGATAAATGGTTTGATGGCATTCAACAGTACATGCTTGAATATATTCACAGTAGACAATAAAGTCTGATTAAACTAAACTTGATAAAATATGAAAATAGATTATTACACAGAAATAAAAAAACGCTACGGTAATATTAAACGAGCTAGAGGCTACTATATTTACACCGAAAAAAACATCAGACTAATTGATATGTACCTTGATGGAGGAACCTCAATTGCAGGAAGACGCACCGGACAAGCAAAGCTGATTTTAAAACAAAAGATTGATAAAGGTCTTATGCTTGAAATGCCCACACAAGCTGAGCATCAATTAAAAAAAGTTTTAAATAGTATTTTCCCGAGCCACCCTCAAGTGCGTGTATTCAAATCCGAAAAGACGGCTTTTGATATTTGCGAAAAAAATTATGCATTTAAAACACCTGAAGAAATATTATGGAGATTTTGTGCCGGCGATAAAAAAGCTGCACTGTTACAACGTCCCTGCTTCGTTGTAAAATCATGCTTCCCTACCGACTGTGGCATTCTTATTTTTAATCCCGATAAAATGAAAATTGCCCCACCTAAGTCCGATACAATATTTTCTGCCGAGCTGTTTGCGATTGTTCGCTCCTTTCACGATATAAAATATGCGTCCGTGCAAATCCAAAAAAATCTGCAAACCAATATTGAACCAAGCTTTCTTTCAGGTCTTCAAAAAATCTGGCATCAAAACGGTATTTACCTTACACCGAAAATTGCCCCCGAAAAATACACCGAACTTTTTATTAAAGCTCTCGATTCTCATATTTTTATTTCCCCGAATTTTTATCAGCCTTCTGTTTTCCCTTTGTTAAAAACATACACCGAATTAAAAAAATTTTTGAATATATTTTAAAATAATTATCGCTAATCGCTCTTGCAACCCGCTCCCGCCTTAAATCTTTTGTTTTTTTCTGCGAAAAAATAATCAGCAGCTCACATTGTGAGCCGCTTTTACTGTCAACAAAAGCAAACAAAAGGATACCGGCGAAGAGCCAAATCAGGTTAAACAAATTTGCGTAACACGCTGGTTTTTTGCTTTTATCTAAAATAGGCCGGATGAATAAATAAAATACCGATTGCTAATTTGAGGCACTTTCAAAAGTTGAGTTACTTTTAAAAGTGTCTCCAAAGAAGCTCATTTCATTGCACTTTTTGGTATATTTTGGAAGAAATTGCAAAACCCGTCTGACTTTTGTAATTTTCTCTTTTTAATATTTTATCCTTGACAGTCTGTTTGTTTTATTATATAGTTGCAAATATGCCTTCCACTAAAGAGATTACTGTTGCACATAAGAGACATAAAAAGTTTTGGCGCCGGTCATTAAAAATTCTTCGTCCTATTTTATCTAAAATTTATAATTATGAATTTACGCCTGCTCCTTCAATTGAAGGAAATTATATTGTTTTGTGTAATCATAACAGCAATCTTGACCCTTGGTTATGCGCTCTGAGTTTTGAAAAACAGATGTATTTTCTTGCGGCAGAAAATATTTTTCGACTTGGGCCTGTTTCATGGCTGATAAAAAACCTCTGGGCTCCTATTTCAAAACTAAAAGGTAAAAGTGATGCAAGTGCCATTATAAATATGATGAGGTATCTGCGTGCCGGATACAATGTCAGTTTATTTCCTGAAGGTAATCGCTCCTTTACCGGCGTTACCGGAAAAATATTTCCTGCAACCGGTAAGCTTGTAAAAACTTCAAAGGCAAGCCTTGTTACATTCAGGATACGGGGAATGTATTTTACAACGCCTCGCTGGGCAAAACGAATTCGAAGAGGAAAAACTTGGGGCGCTGTTGTTGGTGTTTATTCTCCTGAAAAATTGGCTGAAATGAGCCATGAGGAAATAAACGAGCTTATACAAAAAGACCTGTCAGAAGATGCTTATGAAACACAGGCAACACAGATGATACCTTATAAAAGCTCAGTCAGAGCTGAGGGAATTGAATCTGCTTTGTATCTTTGTCCTGTTTGTAAAAATATCGGAAGCATCAAATCAAAAAAGTCGGAATTTCATTGTGTAAGCTGTAAGAGCAAAGCAGAGTTCACTGAATACGGCTATATCAAAGGCGACTTTCCGTTTAAAACAATTCCTGAGTGGGATATGTGGCAAAAAAATGCTTTAACCGAGATTGCCGAAAAATCCGGTGGAGCTGTTATTTTAAAAGACAGCAATGTAAGGCTCATCACATTTACAGAATCACATAAAGAGCGAATTATCGATACAGGTTCGCTTTGTATCTACGCTGACAGAATTACAATCGGAAATACAGAATTGCTTTTTGAGCAAATCCTTGATATGTCCATTGTTTTTAGAAATGTGCTTTTGATAGTCTGCAAGGGCAATAAGTATTATGAATTAAAGTCAAAAACAATTAAATCTGTAAGACATTATCTTACGGTTTTTAAGTATTTTACTGAAAATGCAAATAAAGGAGACTGATTGATGAATTTTTCGGCCGAGAATATACAGTTGTGGCGGTTTATTATTGAAATGGGTAAAATATGCGGCATTTTGTTGATTGCAAATATTCTGAGAAGTAAAATACCGCTCGTAAAAAAGGCTCTCTTGCCTACATCTGTTCTAGCAGGATTTATTTTACTGTTGTTGAGAATTACAAACATAATGCCTGCAAATATTGAATTTTTAGAAATGATAACCTATCACGGAATTGCTTTTGGGTTTATTGCATTATCACTTCGCACAAACCAAAAAAACAAAACTTCTGAAATAAGCAAATTCATACCTGCAAAGAACGGAGCCTTAATTGTAAGCACATACTTATTGCAAGCTGTAGTCGGCTTAATTATTTCGCTTGGTTTGGCTTATACTTTTATGCCTGAGCTGTTTAAAGCAGCCGGTGTGCTTTTACCCATGGGCTTTGGACAAGGACCGGGTCAGGCTAACAATATAGGCTCAACATATCAGCGATTGGGTTTTGCAGGAGGGCATTCATACGGTCTTGCTATAGCGGCTGCCGGTTTTTTATGTGCCTGCCTTGTCGGTATATTTTACTTAAATGTACTTGTAAGAAAAAAGAAAATAAAAAGGGCTAATGCTGAAGTAATTTCCGGTTCAATTACTGTCGACATTTTCCAAGACAAAAACGAAATACCGATTTCAGAATCCATTGACAGGCTTTCCGTACAAATTGCAATAGTGGTGGTAATATACGCAGTTACATTTGCTTTAATGTATTTTGTTACCGGCACAGCATCAACCTATGCGCCGAATATTGCGAAGCTATTAAATAATCTTATCTGGGGCTTTAACTTTATTATAGGAATTGGTGTTGCAATGATTTTTAAACTTGTTTTAACTCATTTGCGCAAAACAAAAATAATGAGGCGTCAATACTGCAACAATTATCTTTTAAATCGTATTTCGGGTTTTGCATTTGACATAATGATAACTGCAGGAATTGCTTCTATAAACATCAATGAAATTAAAGGTGTGTGGGTACCGTTTTTAATCACAATTGTATTTGGTGCAATTGTAACATTTTTGTATTTAAAATGGATAACAAAAAAACTGTACCCAAGTTATTCTGAGGAAGCCTTTGTCTCAATGTTCGGAATGCTAACCGGTACAATAAGCTCCGGGATACTCTTGCTTCGAGAGCTTGACCCGCTGTATAAAACTCCCGCGGCGAACAACTTAATAACAGGAAGCGGAATGGCAATTATTTTGGCAATTCCAATCTTGGTTTTGATAGTTCTTGCACCAACTTCGCCACTTATGAGTTTTATCGTACTCGTCTTGGCTTTGGTTTATTTTTTAATTTTACTTTTTTTCATGTTACGAGTCGGTATAAAAAACAAAGCAGGTAAGACTCTTCAAAGTGAATAGTTTTATCGTGTTTGATTTAAAATAAAAAGGGAATTACAAATTTTTGTAATTCCCTTAATCCCGATTTTTAGCTTCTTAAAAATCTACAGCGAAAAAGCCTCAATCATATATCTTACGGAATTACCCGATGCCTCATGAAGTATTTTTTCAATTACAAAAATCAGCGAATTATTATTTTCAGAAATTATAATCGACTTAATATTATAATCAACAACACCCTTTCGCTTATAATTTGGATTACCGACCTTGCAGTATTTTTTAGAGCCGTCCGGCTTCGTAATATCAAAAGTAATATGGAACGAAGCCTTTAAGCCTTTTTTATCTGTGTGCAAAACAACATTGTATTCATCACTTGTTTCAAAATCCCTGAATGAGAGTGTTTTGTGATTTTTGGTTTTTTCTGTTTGCTTATAAATAAATCGCCCTTGCCTTTTTGAGCTAATGCCTGCTTTTGAAAGACTGCTTGCCGCTATGTTTTGCAAAGACAAAAAAACAGACTTACTTTCTTTATTTTCGGTAGCTTTTGTCGGTGTTGTTTTAAAAACACCCTTTGGGATAAATTCATTTTTTTCAATATCGACAATATAAATTTCAGCGTATGCTCTAAAATTTTTATCAGTTAGACCATACTGTCCAAAAGCGAAAACCTGGCCGTCTTTTGAAAATCCGAGATTTAATAAATTTGAAACATCACCTGCATATACTGCCGAAAAGGCGAAAAAAATAAATAAGCAAATCAGAAAAAATCTTTTCATAGTTACTCCTTACGATTCACAATATTTTCGACAAATAAAAAACAATACTTTAGTACAACTTTCAAAAGACGAAAGAGACAGATGCAAAGATGCATTAAAGTCCTATTTACTCTTTTTTATTTTCGAGATATAATAAATTATGACAATCGCACAAAGAAACATTTTACTGAAAACAGGTATAATAATTACCGCATTACTGACAATAACTTCGATAGTCTTAACCATATTTTTGATAAATAAATTTTATTTGCAAAGCCTTGCAGACATAGGCACACAAATACAGCCTGAATTCCTTTCTGCATTACCGCTATTTCGACCTATGGAAATTATAATATTATTTCAGTCAATTTTTTTTCCGCTTGTTGCGTTAATTACTCTGGGAATGATTTTATTCCTTTTTGAAAAAACACAAACCATCGAAGTGGCATACTTTTCGGTTTTTATCTTTATCATTAGCATAGAAGCTCTTCGCCTTTTTGTGCCTGCTCTAAAACTATGGGAACGCCCTGTAATTTTTACAGTTTTACTTTCAAAAACCGTGTTCTTTTGCAGAATATATGCAATTTCGGCAATTCTGATTTCTGCATTGTTTGCGGCATATCCTTTCACTCGCCATTCAAAATCGGTTCTGTTTGCAATATCCGTATTTGCATTCTCCGTTACATTTGCAATACCCGCAAATACATCCACACTTATGACAAACTTTCTAATACAGTCGGGCTTTTCAAATATAGACAAAATAATCTTTGCGGTATTTGCATTAATCGCTTCCTTGACATATTACATTCGCGGCAAACAGTCAAACATAAAAGAATATATAACAGCGGCGTGGAGTACCTTCCTCATACTATTCGGTTACATGTTGCTTTTAACAACTGCAAGCATACTTCCTCTCATCACCGGCATAGTGGCTTTTATTACAGGGACTTACTACTACTTGAGCGCAATTCATAAATATCATCTATGGCAATAAAACATGAAGGGGGTGTCTCCCCCTAGCTTTGGCTCTTGCTTATTTTTCTTTTATTTTTTATTTGTGATTTTCCGTTATCACTTCAAATCACAATTTTGTTAAATGAGGAAATTGCAAAAGTCAGACGAGTTTTGTAATTTCTTCCCAAAATGTATCAAAAAGCACAATGAAATGAGCTTCTTAGAGGCACTTGCAGAAATAACCGACTTTTGCAAGTGGCTCAAATTTAAACATAAGCAAGGAGCCGTCGCTACCCCCCAACCTAATTGAACGCTTAACATAAAACTTGAACGAAACACTAAGCGTATATTAAATTTAGTTTGTTTTTCTACAATATCTCCGGCTTATTTGTAGCGACTTGTTAGAATTTATAAGCGTCTAAGTGCTAAAACATAATTAAAAATTATGCTTGACTTTTTTAGCGGAAAATGATAATCTTTGCACCGGTATTATGTGATAGTGCTTAATGTACCTTGCAGAATTGCGGGGAAAATAAAAAGTTTTTAACAGAGCTTTTTATAAAAATTTTGAGAGAAGTTGCGATTTTTGCACTTTCTTTTCAATATTATTTTAATTGGAGGTTATTATGGCAGTACCAAGAGCTAAAACGTCAAAAGCTAGGACAAAACGCCGAAGAGGTGTTAATATGAGGCTGTCTGCACCTAATTTAATTGAGTGTCAGTCTTGTGGTAACTTGATTACTTCACATAGGGTTTGCCCAAAATGCGGTTTTTATAAAGGCAAACAGGTAATCAATCCCGATAAAATGAACTAGGAGGCGCGGATATGGACGAATTATTTGAAAAAATGAAAGAACTTATTTCGGAAAAGTTGGAAATTGAAAAAGACAAAATAACCCTTGATGCTTCGTTTAGACAAGATTTGGGTGCAGACAGCTTAGATACTTATGAGCTTGTTTATGCAATTGAAGAAGAATTGGGAATTTCAATACCTGATGAAAAAGCAAACGAATTTGAAACCGTTCGTGATGCTTACGAATTCTTAAAATCTCAAAGTTAAAATTTTAAGACATTTAAGGTAAACAGATTTGTGTTTAATTTTAAAAATCCGGTTTCAAATGCAAGAAAAAAGGATTTGCTGAAGTTTCAAAAATCTGCGGGCATACGCTTTAAGGACATTGCCTTACTGGCTCTTGCCTTAAAGCATCGCTCTGCCTCAAAAGAGCAGTTTCCTGCCGGCAAAAATAATGAGCGACTTGAATTTTTAGGCGATTCTGTATTGGGGCTTGTTGTTTCTTCAATGCTGTTTTCAACACTTAACGGTCGTCCTGAAGGAGAGCTTGCAAAAGTCAAATCAGCTGCTGTCTCCGAAGAATCTCTTGCAAAACTTGCACTTGAATTAAACCTTGATAAATATCTTGTGCTCGGTAAAGGCGAAGAGCTTTCAGGCGGGCGTAAAAAAAAGGCTATTTTGGCAGATGCTTTAGAGGCTGTGATTGGAGCACTTTACATTGATTCAGGCTTTAAGGTTGCGGAAAAGTTTGTTTTAAATTTAATGAAAAACCAAATCAGTTTAGTTCAAAATAGTAGTCGCTATGCTGACTTTAAATCTTTATTACAGGAATATGTTCAAAAACATTATAAAACAGTTCCAAAATATTGTCTTGAAAAAACAGAAGGCCCTGACCACGACAGATTGTTTTGGGTAAGCGTTGAAGTATCAGGTAGTGTTTACGGGCCGTGTAGCGGAAAAAGCAAAAAAGAGGCTGAGCAGTCTTCTGCTGAGCTTGCGTGCAGAAATCTTAAAATTAAATTTTAGCTTTAGTTAAAAAGCTAAAATTTAATCAGGGGGTGTTGTATGAATGATAAATGTGAAAACCTTGAAAAATGCCCGTTTTTTTTAAGTTTTGCGGGCAATTCCGAAGTTGTAAAGAACGGTTGGATTAGTTTGTTTTGCAACGACATTGAAAAGTCAAAAAGATGCAAAAGAAAACAGTATCGAATTACAAATAATGCTATGCCTCCCGTAAGCATGACTCCCACGGGAGTGATTTTAGAGCCTTAGAATAATTATATTTTTTAAATAGGATTTATTTATTGAAGGAGTTTTTATGAGTGAAAAAATGTATTTACCGCCAAACGAAATTTTAGATGTAACAATTGAAAGCGGTGTAAAAAAAGTCGGTAAGCCTTTATCCAAACAATTTGTGTTCGGTATTCTTGCCGGTGCCTTTATTGGATTTGCGGCATCTGCTTCAAATATGGCATCTTACGGATTGCTTGCAAATCCCGAAACATACGGATTGGGCAAATTTGTAGCAGGGCTTCTTTTCCCTGTCGGTCTTATGTTTGTGCTTATAGCCGGTGCGGATCTATTTACGGGAAATAACTTAATTTTTGTTGCTACACTTAAAAAAAGAGTTTCTATATCCGGTATGTTAAAAAACTGGTTGCTTGTTTACATAGGTAATTTTTTGGGTGCGGTTTTAATTGCCGGCGCTGTTGTTTACATAGGTCAGCTTTCTGCCGGCAAATCTATGCTTGGCGGCCTTACGATTAAAATAGCTTACAGTAAGGTTACTCTGCAATTCGGTAAGGCATTTGTCATGGGTATTTTATGTAATTGGATAGTTTGTCTTTCTGTATGGATGAGTTACGGTGCTAAAGATATGGCCGGTAAACTTTTGACTGCTTTTTTTCCGATTTGGTTGTTTGTAACTTCAGGGTTTGAACACAGTGTTGCAAATATGTATTATGTTCCTGCCGGAATTTTTGCAAAATCCGTTGACAGTTATGTTCAAGCATCGCATATTTCAGAGTCAGCTCTTCAAGCTCTCAACTGGGGCAATTTTTTTGTAAAAAATCTTGTACCTGTTACGCTTGGTAATATAGTAGGCGGTGTATTTTTTGTCGGATTGGTTTATTGGTTCTGTTTTTCAAAAAAAGCAAAATAATGGCTGTTTTACTTTAAGCTACTGTTCACTTAGTGGAGCGTTGAGTTTTATGTACCGTTTTTCCTTTAGTTTGGGGGGTAGCGGAAAAACAATTGTCTTTTTTAGCAAGTTATTTAACTTGCAAAAAAGGCAATTTTTTGCAGCTGGGGGGAGTCTCCCCCTCATAAAATAAAATGTTAATCAGAAATTTGCGAGAAAGTAAATTGCGTTTAGGACGGATAGTCTTGCTTTTTTTTCGGAGAGGTTTTCCAGTTTTGATATTGAGCTGATGTAGTAGCAGAAGAGGCCGAAGTCGGGGTCGATGCGGACGGCGTAATCTAAAAAGTCGGGTTGTTTGGCGTTTGTACCGAATAGGAGGAATACGACATCATCAAGGATGGAAAAGCATTCGGCAAATACGGGCGCGTATCTGAGGTTTGAGTTATCTGTAAGTAAGGTTTTGCATAATGTGTCTATTCGGTAAACTGTTTCTTCTTTGAATTCTTCATCTTCTTTTTCTGTCCAGGTTTTTTGTACGAGCAATCGTACATTTTTTTGAAAACTTTCAATTACGGTTATATCATCTTTTGCATTTTCCAGCAAGTCGAGGAATTTTTGGTCTGCTTTAAATGCTTTTGCTATAATTTTTGCCGGAGTGTGCAGGGCATCATCTTCGGCGTTGATAAAATCGGGTATTCCTTTCAAGCCTGCTTCCTGTACAATTTCGGGAAAAGATATATCTTTAAACACAGTATTCGTAAACATAGTATATGGTGCATTTTTATTTGATTTTTGTCAAGTACTAATTGTATTTTCTGTAAGATTTGGGCGTGAAAGTTTTTGCCGGTTTTTTGGCAAGTGATTTAAACACTCCATAGCACTGCAAATTTTAAAATTTACTCAATTTAATTTACTCAACTCAGTGGTTTGCTTTTTTTTGCGCTGCAAGTGTATTGCGCTCCCAAAACACCCCGTCAGAATAGCCTTGTATTGTTTTGTTTTTTTCGGCAAGAGAGAGTCTTTTTTCTGCCCAAACAGCGTATTCACGCTTAAATTCAATTCCGACATATTTTCTGTTGAGTTTTTTTGCAACAACAGAAGTTGTGCCTGAGCCAAGAAACGGGTCAAAGACAATATCGTTTTCTTTTGAGCTTGCAAGAATTAACTTGGCTATCAGTTTTTCAGGCTTTTGTGTCGGGTGCTCGGTGTTTTCGGGCATTGACCAATACGGAATGGAAATATCGTCCCAAAAGTTGGACGGGTAAGTTAGCCTGAAATTCCCGTTTTTTGTTTCTTCCCAGTCTTTTGGCTTACCGTCTACCTTGTAAGGAGCCATTACCCTTCGCTTCATTTTTACTGCGTCTACATTAAAATAATAACTTGATTTATTCTTAACTCCAAACCAAATATCCTCCATTGCGTTTTTCCAATTTTTTTTTGCACCTCTTCCTTTTTCTCTCTGCCAAGTTATTCGGTTTAAGACAGTCAGGTGTTTTTGCATTACTTGGTACAGTGTGGCTGTATTCTTCCAGTCACCGCATAGATAAAGAGAAGCATGGGGTTTCATGGTTCTGACTACGTTGGGAAACCATGTTTCCAAATAGTCTATGTAGGTATTATCATCAGATGATTTAAACTTAAACCCGTGGAAGTCTTTATCTAAATTATAGGGTGGGTCGATTATTACTAAGTCAAAAATAGAGTTGGGAAGTTTGGTTAAAACTTCGATTGTATTGCCAAGTATGGTTTTATTTATAATTTTATCAGGTTCGAAAGCGGATCTTTTTGAATACTTAAACAATTTTTTTTCAAACAATTTGGATTCGGTTTCTGATACGGTTAGTGTTCTGTTTCTTTCAGCTTTTTTCTTTTCTGTATTCATTATTGGTGTGTTGTCCTTGTATTAACCGCCTTGATACAGGTAGGTTTTACGGTGTTTCTCCTATTTTATAGCTTTTTTTTCAAGATGTCAATTTATATGCTTGTAATTTTTGTTTGTTTTTTGCTATTTAAAAAATTATTTTAAAAGTGCATAATAAGGTCTTGAAGTAATATTTGTTTTATGTTACAATAACATGCTAGATTGTCAGGAAATTTCCTGACATACTTTTTTTTAAATTGCAAAGTTTTTTGCATTTAGGAGGACAGATGAATATTACACATGCTCTTTATGCTGTGCTTGGAGGAGGACTGCTTGCCTTAGCTTATGCGTTTTTCAAAACAAATTGGATTTTTAAGCAAAAGGTTTCAAACGCAACTCTCCAAGAAATTGGCGGTCATATCGCTGACGGTGCGATGGCCTTTTTGAAACGCGAGTATTTGACATTGGCTCCGTTTGTTATTCTGGTTGCCGTTCTTTTGGCAGTTTTTAACAAGGGTGCAGTGCGATTTCAGTCGCTGGCATTTTTGCTGGGTGCTATTTGCTCCATGGGCGCAGGCTTCATTGGTATGAGAGTTGCAACAGCCGCAAATACCCGCACAACAGATGCCGCATCGAAGAAAGGACTTGCAGGTGCATTACAAATCGCATTTTCAGGCGGTAGCGTTATGGGTATGAGCGTTGTAGGTCTTGCTCTTTTAGGATTGTTCATTGTATTTATGGTTTCTGTTTCTTTTCTTGGGCAGGAAGAAAGCGTGTTACAAACGCAGATTTTCCCGCTTGCGACAGCTTTTTCTTTCGGTGCTTCTGCTATAGCATTGTTTTCACGTGTAGGTGGCGGTATTTTTACAAAAGCTGCAGATGTCGGTGCTGACCTGGTAGGAAAGGTTGAAGCAGGAATTCCTGAAGATGACCCAAGAAACCCTGCAACAATTGCGGATAATGTCGGCGATAATGTAGGTGATGTTGCCGGTATGGGTGCTGACTTGTTTGAGTCATTTGTCGGTTCAATTGTTGGTGCCATGATTTTAGGGCTTACAATTCAAGCAGACTCAGTTGTAAAAATGAAGCTGACAGTTTTACCTATGATGATTGCAGTTGTAGGTCTTGTTGCATCTGTTATCGGAACATTCTTTGTTCGAGGCAAAAAAGGTAAAAGCCCTCAAAAAGCATTGAACACCGCTACTTTCGGTGCCGCTATTTTGGCAACATTGTTTGTATTCGGATTACTGTACTTTTTCATCGGTCCTGAAGCAAGATTTAACGGCTCATCTACTATATATCATGTATTCGGATCTACAATAATCGGTTTGGCCGCCGGTGTTTTAATCGGGCTTTTAACCGAATTTTACACCGGAACAAATACAAAGCCTGTAAACAAAATTGTAAAGTCCTGCGAAACAGGCTCTGCAACAACTATTATTACAGGTCTTGCTGTCGGTATGGAAAGTGCATTCCCTACGCTTGCTTTAATCATTCTTGCCATCGGAGGAAGTTTTGCTCTTTCAGGACTTTACGGTGTAGGTATGGCTGCCGTAGGTATGTTGATAACCTTGGGTGTTCAGCTTTCGGTTGATGCTTACGGTCCAATTGCAGACAATGCCGGAGGGCTTGCCGAAATGTCAGGCTTTGAAAGCGAAGTGCGTGAAATCACTGACAGTCTTGATGCTGTCGGAAACACAACAGCCGCTATCGGAAAAGGCTTTGCCATCGGCTCTGCAGCTCTTACCGCAATTATTCTGTTTACATCATTTAAAGAGCAGGCAGGAGTAAGCGAAGTAAACATCACAAACATTCGTGTTTTGATTGGTATATTGCTCGGTGCCGTAATTCCGTTCCTGTTTTCTTCAATGGCAATGTCTGCGGTGGGTAATGCCGCAAATCAGATGATTTCCGAAGTTCGTCGCCAGTTCCGCGAAAAACCCGGAATACTTGAAGACAAAGAAAAGCCTGATTATAAACGCTGTGTTGACATCAGTACAAAAGCCGCATTGGGCGAAATGATTATACCCGGTCTTGTTGCGATAATCTCACCTGTGCTTGTAGGCTTTATTGGCGGCCCTGCAATGTTAATCGGACTGCTTACGGGTGTTACGGTTACCGGTGTTGTTATGGCTATCTTTATGTCAAACTCAGGCGGTGCTTGGGACAATGCCAAAAAGACAATCGAGGGTGGAGCATCAGGCGGTAAAGGCTCAGATGCACATAAAGCAGCGGTTGTTGGTGATACGGTAGGCGACCCCTTCAAGGATACAGCCGGCCCTTCAATTAACATCTTGATTAAATTAATGTCAATGATATCGCTTGTAATTGCTCCAATGTTGCAAAATATCTGGGGTTAATTTAACTTTATATGAGGGGGTGTATCCCCCTCGCTGCAAAAAATTGCCTTTTTTGCAAGTTAAATAACTTGCTAAAAAGGCAATTGTTTTTCCGCTACCCCCCAAACTAAAGTGAGCGAATTACATAAAACTAAACGATGCACTAAGCCGGTTTTTAAAAGGCGGTGCGTGATGAAAAAAAAAGAATCCCATTACTGATAAGTCAATCCGCTTAACCTGATTTGGCAACTGCCGTCTATCCTTCCGTTCGATTGTTGTGTTGTACGGTTAAATATTTTTCCCTGTTGGCTTTTTAAGAAGAGGCGGCTTTAAAAAAAAGACGCCGATTAAATTTATAAGCAAAGGACGGAAGATTATGCGGCAGTTGTGGGTTGCAAATTGCTTGCAATTTAAAAAATTTAAGAATTTTAAAAAAAAAGACTAGACAATATTTTTTAGATATGGTAAAATCTGTATGGCGTGAGGTGTTTTCTCTGAGCCGGTTTAAGGAGGTTTTTAGGAGTTATGCTGAATAATTATTTTGTGAGGCGTTTGCTGTTAATCATTCCGACATTTATAGGAATAACATTGGTTGTTTTCGCGGTTACGAGGGTTGTTCCGGGCGGGCCGATTGAGCGAGCAATTATGCAGAGAATGCTCCAGCAAGACAAAGGCGGTGGTGGAGGAAGCGGTGCAAAAAGCTCGCAAAATACTCAACCGCTTAATGCCGAGGCTTTGGCAGAGCTGAAAGCTTTTTATGGTTTTGACAAACCATGGCCGGTAGCTTATGTTATTTGGTTCGGGAAAATACTCAGAGGAGATCTTGGACGATCTACGAAGTACAATGATCCTGTTTTGAGTATGATTGTCAGTCGTTTTCCTATATCTTTAAGGTTTGGTATCACGTCTTTTATTCTTGTATATCTTATATGTATACCTCTTGGTATTCAAAAAGCGCTCAGGCACAGGAGTGCTTTTGATAACGCTACTTCCATATTGATATTTGTCGGGTATGCGTTGCCCGGTTATATTGTTGCAATTATTCTTTTGCAGTTTTTTGCTTTTACTTTGGGGTGGTTCCCTTCGGGAGGATTGTTCTCTCGCGGATATGAGACTATGAACTTTTTCCAGAGGATAAAGGATAATGTATGGCACATGGTTTTGCCCATGATTGCATACATAATAGGTAGTTTCGCCGTTATGACAATGAGTATGAAAAACAACCTCATGGAAAACATGGCTTCGGATTATGTAAAGACTGCTGTAGCAAAGGGACGAACATTCAAAGATGCCATGTGGAAGCACGCTTTTAGAAACAGTGTTATCCCTATTGCCGCAGGATTGGGCGGTATTATTACCATCTTCTTCGTTGGCGCGTTTCTTATTGAAAAAATCTTTAATATAAACGGAATGGGGCTTCTTTCTTTCCGTGCAATTCAAGACAGAGATTATCCGATTGTTCTTGGCTCTCTTGTTATGACCGCTTTGTTGACATTGTTAGGTAATATTTTAAGCGATTTTATTCTTTCGCTTGTAGATCCTAGAATAAGGTTGGGGGAATAGTATGGAAGAAAAAAACACTGAAATCGAAAACATTCAATCGGAAAACAAACTCAAAGAGTACTGGTCGGCTTTTCGCAACAGAATGAGGCTTGACCCTCTGACAAAGAAGCGCTTTGAAAGATTTGGTGAAATTAAGAGAGCTAAAATTTCATTGCTGGCTGTTGTGATTTTTTATGCCTTTTCTTTAATTGCGGAATTGTTTGTTTCCAACAGGCCTATTATTATGGCTGTTGACGGTAAGCTTTATTTTCCTACATATTCCAAGATGTTGCTTGCCGATGATTTTAATTTTAAGGTTGAAAACGAGCTTGAAATAAATTACAGGGAATTCGCAAAACACTTGAAAAAAACCAAACGGGGCTGGGCTTTAATGCCTGTTATTCCGTATAATCCTTTTGAGGGTGATGTTGCCGAATATCCGCTTGCTTTGAAATTTGATCATGCCCCTGCAATGGGTTTTGCCGTTACGGATTCTAACTCCTTGCCGCATGACAATCCTGCTGATTATACTTGGATTGGTGTCGGAAGGATTAATGGTGTAAAAACAGGAGACAAGTATACTTGGGTAAAATTTGCCGATTCCGGTAATCCAAAAAATGAGCTTTCAGATTTTCCTTCCTCCAAAAGAAGGTGGGTCGGGATTGCGGTAGATAAAACTCGCTCAAATGAGTCTACCAATCCAAAAGATTATATCTGGCATAAAATAGGTGATGCTGATAACAGAATAGAGCTTGCCAACGGTAAGATATTTACCATAAGGTTTGCAAAAGGCGATAAAGGGCAAATGTTCCATCCGTTGCCACCTTCTTGGAAGACAAGGCATATTTTGGGTACGGATAGAATTGGTCGTGATGTTTTTGCCCGTGTTTTATATGGCTTTAGAATAGCGATGACTTTTTCGCTTTCAGTAGCTATTGTAACATACTTTATTGGTACAGTGCTGGGTATAGCCATGGGTTACTTTGGCGGTATTTTCGATATACTGGTTCAGAGATTTATAGAAATTTGGGAAAGAATCCCTTATCTTTATATGGTTATGATTTTGGCTGCTATTTTTAAGCCTAACCTTCTTATGTTTATTCTGATTAACATTGCTTTCGGTTGGGCAGGTAAAACCTGGGGTATGCGTGCAATGACTTACAGGGAGCGTGAGCGCGATTATGTTCTTGCCGCAAGGTCGATGGGTGCAAGCTCTTGGCGAATTATAACAGTGCATATTTTGCCGAATGTTATGGTTTTGATTGTTACATCGTTGCCGTTTGTTGTTTCCGGCGGTATTGGTGCTTTGACTTCTTTGGATTACTTGGGTTACGGATTACAACCGCCGACACCAAGCTGGGGTGAGCTTTTAAGTATCGGAACTTCAACCTATCAGAGTGCACCTTGGATTTTGTCGTCAGCGGTGTTTGGCTTTGTTTTTATTTTGGTTATGATTACATTTGTTGGGGAAGGTTTGAGAGAAGCCTTTGACCCAAGAAGATTTACCGTGTATAAATAGCCTTTGGTTATTTTATATAAAAGAATGAATTTTTTAGAGGAGGAATTCGTTATGAAAAAAAACACAAAAATTACAATGTTGTTGCTTTGTGTTCTGGCTGCTTTGGCACTTGTAATGTCTTGTGGCGATAGTGGAGCCGCCGGTGGAGCTGCCGGAAAAGGTCCTGTTGCAAAGGCTGAAGCTCGTTTTCAAGAAGAATTGGCAGGAGAAATCCCTGACTTTACTTCACCACCCGTTGAAGATACTAAATTAAAAGTTGAAGGCATGCCTGAAGAAGTTGTATGGCTTACAAGTTATCCAAAAGACTTGAGTTCAAAATACTCAAAAGTTGGCGGTACCCTTCATAGAGCACTTTCAGAGTATCCAACTACTTTTCGTTATACAGGCCCTGAATCAAATACAGGTACAAGAGGTTTGATGTGGACATGTGCAGACTTGGTTACTACTAACCCTGAAACACAGGAATTCATGCCTTATGCCGCTACTCACTGGGCATTCGGTGCCGATAACCAAACTGTTTACTATAAACTTCATGAAAAAATGAAATGGTCAGATGGCGAAGTTTGTGATGCAGATGACTTTGTTTTTGCTTGGGAAGCTATGACTTCTCCTAACTTGAATGCTCCATGGTACAACAACCATTACAGCAAGCTGGAAGTTAAAAAAATAAATCAGTTTTGTATTTCAATTAAATTTCTTGAGTCAGATACACTTCCAAGAGCATCTTTGATGGATAATGCAAGTATCAGACCTAGACCTGAACACTTTTTTAACGGTGAAATTAAAAAAGGTTGGGAAGTTGAGTATAACTGGAAAATAGAGCCAACTACAGGTCCTTATGCTATGAAAGAAGACGAAAACATCAAGGGTGAGCTGATTGTATTTGAAAGAGTAGACGACTGGTGGGCTCGCTCATATCCATATTACAAAAAGAGAGCTAATATACAAAGAATTGAGTACAAAGTAATCACCGGTGGTGCTGATATGATGGAAAACTACTTCTATAACGGTGAGTTGGATATTTTTGGCTTAGTTCTTCCGGATAAGTGGAAGAAAGCTACATCACAGGAAAATGTTACAAACGGTTATATCGACAGATATGTTATAAACTACTATCCTGTAGAAGGTATGGGCGGTATTTTCTTTAATACTAAGGTTAAATTATTCAGCGACAAAAAAGTGCGTCAAGCTATGTACTATGCTATTGATATGCAGGGTATGATTGACCAAGCTCTTTACGGCGAATATAAGAGAAAACACAATATCGGTATGGGTCAGATTTGGGGTGGAATTGACTTCAATGATCACTCGATCAAAAAACCTGATTTTAATCCTGATAAGGCTCGCGAAATGTTAGGCGAAGCAGGATACACAAAAGTTGGTGAAGACGGTATCTTAATGAACGATGCCGGCGAAAGAGTTTCATTCGAGTTGCTTTACAGTGCTCAGCACCATACTGAAAGACTTTCAGTTTTGAAAGAGCAGGCAAAAAAAGCCGGTGTTGAAATGGAGCTTAAACTCATGGAAAGCGGTATGTTCAATACTGTTTTGAACAAAAAGCATGATGCTTGGTGGGGTGGTATGACTACTTGGTATGAGCCAACCTACTGGCAGTTCTTCGCTAAAGCAAATGCCGACAAGCCTTCTACTAACAACTTCTTTGGTTGGTGGAGTGAAGAAATGGAAAAGCTTATTGCGATTGAAGAAAGCGCACCACCTATTGAAGAAAAAGCTGAAAACAACAAGAAAATCGAAAGACTTGTTCATGAAGAAGCTTTGATAGTTCCAAGCTACTACCTTGACTTTGAAAGATCCGGTGTTTGGAAATGGGTTCGCTTACCTTGGTGGGGTAACAGAAGACTTGATACAGGTGCTGACTGGACAAGCTACTATGGATATATGTGGATTGATGAAGAAATCAAAGCCGAAGTTCAGAAAGCTATGGCAGAAGGTAAAACCTACGAGCCTCGAGTTTACCACTTGAGTGAGCGCTATGTTCAATAGCTGATTTGAATTATTAAAAAAAATTATAAGCCTGAGGGGAATATTCCCCTCCGGCTTTTTACGGAGTGTAAGTTATGAGTGCTGAAGAACTTCTTAAGATTGAAGACCTTTCTGTAGCTTTTAAAACGGGTCCCGGTGAGCCGTTGGAGGTTTTGGATAAAGTTGAATTAACATTGGAAACAGGGAAAACCCTTTCGCTTGTCGGTGAGTCGGGTTGTGGTAAAAGCGTTACGGCATCTTCTGTTATGAGAATTTTACCTCAACCTTATGGTATGATAACAAATGGAAGAATCCTTTTTGAAGGAAAAAATATTTTGGATTTGCCGATAGAAGAAATGTATAAAAAGCGAGGCTCGGAAATAGCCATGATTTTTCAAGAGCCTATGACAGCTTTAAATCCTGTGCATATTGTAGAAAAACAGATAGGCGAGGTTCTTGAGCTTCACAGAGCTGACATAAAAAAAATAGAAAGAGAGCCGCATATTCTCAAGGTTCTTAAAGATGTTGAAATGCCTTCGCCTGAGCAGAGAATGAAAAATTATCCGTTTCAGCTGTCAGGTGGTATGAGGCAAAGAGTTATGATTGCTATGGCTTTGGCAGGTCGACCAAAATTGTTGATAGCCGACGAGCCTACAACAGCCTTGGATGTTACTGTGCAGGCACAGATATTATCACTGATAAAAGATTTGCAGGCAAAAACCAATATGGCTGTTCTTTACATTACACACGATATGGGTGTTGTTGCTGATGTTAGCGACAAGGTTGCCGTTATGTATGCAGGACAAATTGTGGAAACTGCTGATGTTGTTACAATTTTCAAAAATCCACGACACCCGTATACGCGAGGATTGATTGCATCTATGCCTAAGATGGACTCGGAGCCAAAAACGCATTTGCCGTATATCAAAGGTGCGGTTCCTTCACCCAGATTGTATCCTGCAACTTGTCGTTTTGCCGAGCGTTGTTCTTATGCAACAGAATACTGTCGCACAAATCGACCTGAACTTGAAGAGATTGAACCCGGGCACACAATCAGGTGCTTTAGACATAAGGAGCTTGAGTAATGAGTGAAAAAAAACCAATTTTAGAATCAGTTGATTTGAAACAGTATTTTTCGCAAGGTAGATACAGTAAGGCTGTTGTTCACGCATTAAATGGTGTGTCCATTCAGGTTTTTGCCGGAGAGACAGTTGGGCTTGTAGGTGAAACTGGCTGCGGAAAGAGTACGCTCTGTCGTGCCATGATGCGCCTTTATAAACCAACAGCGGGTAAGATTTATTATAAGGGTAAAAGTATTGAAAATCTGCCTGAAAGACAACTCAAAGAAGTTCGCAGTAATGTGCAGATGATTTTTCAAGACCCCGCTGAATCTATGAATTCGAGAATGAATGTAGGTTACATCATTGAAGAGCCCTTGTTAATTCAAACAAAGCTCACTCCTAATGAGCGTAAAGTAAAAACTTTGAAGCTTTTAAAGGATGTAGGACTTCCTGAAGATGCTTATTACAGGTATCCGCATGAGTTTTCCGGCGGACAAAGACAGCGAATTGCTATTGCACGAGCCTTGGCTCTTGATCCTGAAATTGTTGTTTGTGATGAGCCTGTTAGTGCTCTTGATGTTTCAGTACAGTCGCAGGTTTTGAATCTTCTTTTGGATATGCAAAAAGAAAGAAATCTAACGTTGCTGTTTATTTCGCATGGTCTTAATGTTGTTAAGCACATGTCTGATAGAGTTGCCGTTATGTATCTTGGCTCTATAATGGAGATGGCGTCTTCAACTGAAATATATGAAAATCCGTTACATCCGTATACTCAGGCTTTGATAGCGGCAATTCCCGATACAAACCCTGAAACCAGAAAACGCGCTATCCCTTTTACGGGTGAAATCCCTTCTCCGATTAATCTTCCTCCGGGTTGTCCGTTCCATATGAACTGCTCTAAGAGAATACCGATATGTATGAAAGAAAAACCTGAATATAGAGAGATATTACCGGGTCATTTTTGTGCATGTCATGTGGTGGAATCATAGTTGGAATTAAATATTTTGTTTTTAGAAATTGAAAAAAACCGCGATTAAAAATCGTGGTTTTTTTTTGAGATTTGACTTGCATTTTATAAAAATAGATTAAAGCATTGTAAACTTTTAAAAGCAAAAAAAATACGCTATTGGTTGTATTTTACCCTAGCGTTAGGCATGCGCAGGATTGTTGCCGTGTTTTTAAAAAACACGGCAACAAAATAAACCTGCAGTTTAAATTACAAACTGCAGGTTTAGTCGGAGCCGTTAGGCGTAGTCCGTAGCTCGCCGACCCCCTCGATGCAAGTTTACTTGCATCGAGGGGGTAACGCCCAAATTCATTTTCTAATCTTGTTTGACTTTTTTACCGTAAAATGATAATCTTTTGTTATGGATAATTTTCATTCAAGGGTTGCTTCTTTTTTTAGTAAGTATGATTTTAATATTGCAGGGCAGCAGATTGATGTTAGCGTACGGGCTTTGTCTGAAGATTTGCAATTGGGGTTGAAAGGCGGAAATGAGGGCGCGCCGGAGATGATTCCGACTTGGATTACGCCCGCAATGGAGGCGCCAAAAAACAAGCGGGTAATTGTGATAGATGCAGGCGGGACGAATTTCAGGTCTTTTCTTGTTGAATTTGATATGGAGGGCAAGGCTAAAATTTGTAAGTCGGCAAAATCTTTGATGCCTGCTTTGGATCGTGAATACGGTCGTGAAGAATTTTTTGATAAAATCGCAGAATACCTTGAGTATCTTCGGGATGAAGCAGAGCAGATAAATTTTTCGTTTTCGTATGCGGTGAAAATTACGCCGAATATTGACGGTGAAGTGATTCGGTTTTCAAAAGAGATTAAAGCAAAAAAAGTGCTTGGCTCGTTATTGGGTGATAGTTTGATGTGTGCATTGGCAAAACGCGGGTGGAGTAGGGTTAAGCGAGTTTGTGTTTTAAATGATACAACGGCGGCGTTATTGTCAGGCTGTTTGCCTGCCTTATCGGTGCAACACAAAGAATATTCATCTTATGTCGGAGTCATTTTAGGCACTGGGTTTAATATTGCTTATATTGAAAACCACAGTATTCCCAAGCTCGGCGATAAAGCAAAATTACCGCAGGTTATAGTGTCGGAAATAGGTAAGTCGGATAAAGTTGCTGTTTCAAAATTTGACAAAGCTTTATATAATGAAACTTCAGATGGCGATGTTTGTAAACTGGAGAAAATGTGCTCAGGAGCTTATCTTGGAAAATTAATTTCGATTGTAATTAGGGCTGCTTGTAGAAATCGACTTTTTTCGGATAGTTTTTGTGAAGCATTTGACAATGCTGATTATAATTTTCCTGAAATCAATAATTTTTTATGTCATGTTAATCTTGAGCAAAACAGTTTGGCTTCAGTTATAAAATCATCTAAAGGATCGGATACAGACATTGATGTTTTAAGGCGACTTGCCGACACGGTTTTAAAGCGTACTGCCCGTATTGTGGCATCTTCTCTTGCTTCCGTTTGTATAAAGTCGGGAAAAGGAAAAGAGTCGGGAAAGCCTATTTGTATAATTGCTGAAGGAACTACTTTTGATAAAGGCTTTGGATTAAAAGATGAAATTAGTAAATTGCTTTACGAGTATCTTACAGTAAAGATGGGCATATATTTTGAAATTAAACAACTTGAAAATTGTGTAGCTTTGGGTGCCGCTGTTTGCGGTTAATAAATAGGATTATTTTTTTGAATATAGGAGGTTCAAGATGAATAAATATGTAGTAGTCGGTGGCGTTGCAGGTGGTGCAGGGGTTTCTGCAAGGTTAAGGAGATTGGACGAAACTGCACGGATAGTTATTTTTGAAAGAGGGCATCACATCAGTTTTGCAAACTGCGGATTGCCTTATTATGCCGGCGGGGTTATCGAAGAGAGAGAAAATCTTTTTGTTATGACGCCGGAGAAGTTTAAGGCGAGCTTGAATGTTGATGCAAAGGTAAGGCACGAAGTAATAAGTATAAATAAAGAAGCTAAGACCGTAAGTGTAAAAAATCTTGAAACAGGAGAAGTTTTTGAGGAGGCTTACGATAAATTGATTTTAAGTCCGGGTGCGTCCCCAATTCGCCCGCCAATTCCGGGTATCGATGATGAGTGTATTTTGACACTGCGCTCCGTAAGCGATATTGATGCAATAAAAGAAAAAATTGATAGCCCCGCAACAAAAAGGGCTGTCGTAGTCGGTGGTGGTTTTATCGGAATTGAAATGGCAGAAAACCTGCATGAGCGGGGCTTAAAGGTTACGGTAATTGAAGCTATGGAGCAAGTAATGAATGTTATAGATTATGACATGGCTGCAATTATACAAAATCATATACGAGGTAAAGGCGTACAGCTTCAGCTCAAAGATGCCGTAAAATCGTTTGAAAGAAAAAACGGCGAGCTTTATGTTGTGTTAAATTCGGGAAAAGAAATTCCTTGCGATATTATAATACTTTCGATTGGGGTAAGACCCGATACAGCATTATGCAAAGCAGCTGATATTGATTTGGCAAAAAACGGAGCTGTCAAAGTAAACGAGTATTTCCAAACATCTGAAAAAGACATATACGCTATCGGCGATGCAATTGAATACACAAGTCCGCTATTAAAAATGCCTATTACCATTCCGTTGGCAGGGCCTGCAAATAAGCAAGCGAGAATATGTGCGACAAACATAGTGAAAGGTCATACGCAAACATATTCGGGAAGTATTGCAACAAGTATTGCCAAAGTGTTTGATATGACAATTGCTTCGACAGGCTTAACCGAAAAAGGCTTAAATCGAGCCGAGCTTCCGTTTAAGCAAATTGTTACTCATGCACCGAATCATGCCGGCTATTACCCCGGCTCATTTTTCGTTACAGTGAAGGTTTTATACAATCCTGCTGACGGAAAAATTTTGGGCGGTCAAGTTGTAGGCATAGACGGTGTAGATAAGCGAATAGATGTTCTTGCCGCATACATAATGAAAGAAGGCACTGTGTATGACCTTGCGGAATTTGAGCATGCTTATGCACCGCCGTTTTCGTCTGCAAAAGATCCTGTAAACATGATTGGCTTCGTTGCGGAAAACGAAAGAGACGGACTTACCAAGACGGTAACTTGGAAAGATGTAGAAGCATACAAAGAAAAAGGAGCGTTCTTTCTCGATGTACGGACAGAAGAAGAATTTGAGTTAGGGGCAATTGAAGGAGCAGTAAACATTCCGAATACTGAAATCAGAAAACGACTTAACGAAATACCGAAAAATAAACCTGTGTTTATAAACTGCGGAATGGGATTAAGAGGTTATCTTGCCGAAAGAATACTTAGACAAAACGGTTATTCTGACACAGTAAATTTAACCGGCGGATACAAGTCTTACGAGTTTGCACACCAAGAAAAGGACTTTTTGGCTCACCCTGAAAAAGCCGAGTCTGTTACTGCTTCCGTAGCAGGTTTAAGCGGCGATGTATTTGAAGATGACGGTAGTTTTAAGAATTCTACACCGGTAAAAGGAGATAAAAACACAATGAAAGAAATAAGGATAGATGCCTGCGGCTTACAATGTCCCGGCCCAATTATGAAAGTGAAAACAGGAATTGAAGAATTACCCGAAGGCGGGGTGCTTTCCATAAAAGCGTCAGACCCCGGCTTTTCCCGTGATATTCAATCGTGGTGTAAACTTACCGGTAATAAGCTCTTACATCTTGACAGCGAAAAAGGCATTATAAAAGCAAACATACAAAAAGGTGCCGGTGTTCCAAAAACAAGCGGGAACTCCGAAACAGACGGAGCCACCTTTATCGTATTCTCAAATGATATGGATAAAGCACTTGCATCATTTGTTTTGGCAAACGGTGCACTTGCATCCGGTAAAAAAGTTACGATGTTCTTTACTTTCTGGGGACTTTCAGTTCTCAGAAAGAAAAACGCACCAAAGGTGAAAAAAGATACGATGGGCAAAATGTTTGGCTCGATGTTACCAAAAGGAATGGGCAAACTCTCGCTTTCAAGCATGAACTTCGGCGGAATGGGTTCTAAAATGATGAAAGGCAGAATGAAAGCCAAAAATGTCGACCAGCTCGAAACAATGTTCCAAACCGCACTCGATGCCGGTGTTCGCTTAGTCGCATGTCAGATGTCGATGGACATAATGGGCATTACCGCAGAAGAGCTTATGGACGGAGTAGAAATTGGCGGAGTAGCAACCTACATGCATGCGGCCAGCGAAAGCGGAATTAACCTATTTATATAAAAAAAATTAGGTGGGCGACAAATATTTTGTCGCTCATCGCTTTTGTAACCCGACAAATTCCTTAAATCTTTTTGCCTCAAGCAGTAGTGGACAGGATGTCCACCTAAAGTAAAGAAGGGTAATAATCACCCGGAATGGGTTATTATTACCCTCTGATTAGGATCTCGGGAAATATCGTGATAACTGCATTTGTCTAAATCAGGTTAAACGAACTGACGAAAAAAAATCACTTATGATTTTTTCTAAAACTTGCCGGTTTTATGCTTAAAAACACAAAATACCGCATAAAAACGCATAATTTTCAATTATTTTCAATAAAATGCTTGACTTTTTTATTCAAAATGAGTATATTACCGCTTCAAGAGCAATGATGCTTAAAAGCATGATGCTCAATTTTAATTTAAGGAGGCCCTATTTTATGAGCAAATTTTTTGAAAATTTAGTTTCAGGGTCAGGCAAAAAAGATCGTATACCTGAAGAATTGGTTTACATGAAAGAACTTAACGAAAAAGTTATGTACTGGAAGTCGTCATTGGGAAGTATTAATATTTTCTAATTGTAGCAATTTATGAATTAAAAGCACAAGGGGTGAGGCACTTTCAAAAGGTGAGTTACTTTTTAAAAGTGCCTTCAAAGAAGCTCATTTCATTGCGTTTTTTGGTAGATTTTGGAAGAAATTGCAAAACTCGTCCGGCTTTTTCAATTCCCTCGGATAATTCCTTTGTGCTTTTTTATTTTAAAAATAAGTTAATTTATAAATTGGATAACAGGTCTGTGATGTAATCAAATGTTTGTATTGAAGTCTTTGTCCAATTGTATTTTTTTACCCATTCCAAACCTTTTTCCGTCATTTTCTGTCGGTAGTCATCGGTAGAGCCGTCAGAGAAAGTTGCCAGTTCCATAATTGCAGCAGAAATTGCTTCAGGATTTTCAGGATCAAAAAAATGGCTCGCATATCCTGCAATTTCAGGTAACGCACCGGCATTTGCACAAGCAGTCGGTATACCGCATGCCATTGCTTCAATCACCGGTAATCCAACCCCCTCGATTGTAGAGGGGAAAATGCAGAGGTCTGAAGCAACATAAAGGTTTGCCAATTTTTCGTGCTCAATATAACCTGTAAGGAGTATATCAGAAGAAACAGGAGAATCCATAACTTCGTTGTAGACAATATCAGCATTTTCACCTTCAGCGCCGGCAATTACCAACCGATGCGGGGCGTTGGTTTTTTGCTTGAATATAGAAAACCCGCGAATTAGTTCAACATGATGCTTTTCAGGCTCAGAAATCCGTGAGGCATATATAATGTACGGTCTGCGTATTGCAAAAGGCTCCATTAGAGCAACTTCGTTTTCGTTTATTTTGCGCGGGTGAAAAATATCGGTGTTAATCCCATTGTGAATAACCTTTATTTTGTTTTTGGGTATTCCGGCTTCGATTAAACTTTTTTTAATGTATTTTGTCGGGGCAATAATTCCGGTGGCTTTTTCAAAAATCATTTTGTTTGAAAATTTTGAAAAAAAACCGAACAAGGATTTTTTTTCAGGCTCTATCGGCTCTTGGATTACCAAAAATACAGGTTTGGAAAAATTAGCAATCGGTAAAAGACCGGTTCCTGCAGGAAACAAAACAGCATCGTATTTTGTTTTTTGTACAAATGCATTAAAGTGTGTTTTATGCCAGAGTTTTTCTGCAAATTCCGTATCGTCTATTGATATGCCCTCGTAGGCTACGTAATCAATATCAGAAGTGTAAGTGTATCTGTCAAGCTCGGGGCCAAAAATACTGACCTCGTGTTCAATTTCAGGTAAGTTATTTACAAGCGAATATACATATGCACCTATACCTGAGCGCCCGTGCTTGCATCCAAAAGCGTTAATTCCAATTTTCAAAAGAAACTCCCAATAATAAAGCCAGTGTAACACATTTTAAAAAAAATTACTATAGTTTTTGTAAAAACAATTTTTGCAGGTTTAATCAGCCGGTTTTTAATATTTAAGTGGAGCTTTAAAGGTTTATGTTGCACGAGCTTTTTACATTGGGGGGAAGCGGAGGATACTTGTCGATGTTTAATTTTTCAAGAATTGTGATTTGAAGCGATAGCGTAAAATCGCAAGTTAAGATTAAAAGAAAAATCGACAATAGCCGCAGCGAGGGGGCGGTCCCCCCCTTCAATAAATTTCGGTTTAGTTTTTATATTTTTGATTGTCTTGAGGTCTTGAAAAAAAAAATGATTGGTGTTATACTTTTTGCATGAAAACAGATATTGAAATAGCGAGAGAAACGAAGCTAAAAAAAATCGTTCAAGTGGCTGATGGATTGGGAGTTAAGGAAGATGACCTTGTCCCATATGGTAATTATATTGCGAAGGTTCCTTATACATGTGTTGATGAAGCAAAGGCGAAGAAGAATAATCTGATTCTGGTTACTGCGATTACTCCGACAAAAGCGGGTATCGGAAAGACAACTGTTTCAATCGGGCTTTCATTGGGTATGCAGAGAATTGGCAAAAATGCCGTTGTTGCATTGCGCGAGCCTTCTTTGGGGCCTTGTTTTGGTATGAAAGGCGGAGCTGCCGGTGGCGGTTATGCTCAAGTTTTGCCGATGGAGGATATTAACCTGCATTTTACCGGCGACTTTCATGCAATTACTTCCGCACATAATATGATTAGCGCTCTTTTGGATAATTATATCTTTAGAAATCAAGGTACTCCAAAGGCAGTGAAAAAGGTTTTGTGGAAGCGTGTTTTGGATGTAAACGACAGAAGTTTAAGGCAGGTTGTTACAGGTTTGGGCGCAGGAAACGGAGTAATTTTAGAGTCGGGCTTTGATATTACACCTGCATCTGAAATTATGGCGATTTTCTGTCTTGCAACGGATATTGACGATTTAAGAAGGCGAATTGAAAAAATCATTTTGGGTTACGATGTCGGCAATAATCCTGTTACGGTAAAAGACCTTGGAATTGCAGGCTCAATTGTTGTACTTTTGAAAAATGCGATTAACCCTAACCTCGTACAAACAATCGAGCATACACCTGCATTTATTCACGGCGGGCCTTTTGCAAATATTGCACACGGTTGTAATTCAATCATTGCAACAAAGACTGCTCTTACTTACGGCGATTATGTTGTTACCGAAGCAGGATTTGCGGCTGACCTTGGCGCCGAAAAGTTTTTTGACATTAAATGTCGCAAGGCAGGGCTTTCACCAAAACTCACGGTTATCGCCGCAACGACCGGCGGTTTGAAAATGCACGGCGATGTTCCTGAAGCTGAAATTTCCAAACCAAATGCAGAAGCATTGAAAAAAGGTTTTGGTAATCTTGATAAGCACATCGAAAACATGAAGAAATTCGGTCAGACAGTTGTTGTTGCGCTTAACCGATACGGCTATGATTCCGATGATGAGCTTGATTTAATCCGCAAGCATTGCGAAGAAATCGGTGTAGGTTTTGCCGTGAATAACGCATTTGTTGAAGGCGGAAAAGGAGCCGAAGAGCTTGCAAAATTGGTTGTTGATACAATCGAAAAGAATCCTTCCAAGCCGTTACAGTTTATTTACGAAGATTCTGACAGCGTAAAAACCAAAGTTGAAAAAATCTGTAAAGAGATTTACGGTGCAAAGAATGTTACTTTCTCGGCGGCGGCTGAAAAGATGATTAAGAAAATTGTGGACGCAGGTGCGGGAAGCTATCCTGTATGTATTGCAAAAACCCAGTATTCTTTTTCGTCCGATGCAAAGCTGCACGGTGTTCCAAAAGATTTCGATATGAACATTCGCGAAGTGGTGCTTAACAACGGTGCTGAATTGATTGTCGCAATTATGGGAGATATGATGAGAATGCCCGGTCTTCCAAAAGAGCCGCAAGCAAAACATATCGACTTTATCAACGGCAATATCGAAGGCTTGTCATAAATTTTATTTAACACAAACACGGAGACTGCTCGTAGGCGGGTGGTCTCTTTTTTTTAAATTTATTTTTAGGAGGGGGAAGTCTCCCCCTCGCTTGCAAAAAATTGCCTCTTTTCTTTAACTGTTTTAAGTCGAGTCTTCGTCCCTTAAGCCTCGACTTCTTTTTTGTTAAATCGAGGCAATTGTTTTTCCGCTACCCCCACGACTTTTTTTCAACTTCCGGTATGAAAAAAGTCTATAAGTTTTGAACATTAGTTCAAAACATTGCGGCTGTTTACTTTAACCGGACATCCTGTCCACTTGAAACGCGGTACATAGAACTGAAATGCTTTACTGAAGCTGTGTTTAATTTTGGGAAGTTTATAAGTAAAAAACCGATTCATTTCAAGTGCCGGCTATGAAATATTAAAAATTCCATCAGCGATATTATCATAATCGTTTTTATGTGTTATCATTAAAATAAGTTTTTCAGATTTTAATTCTTTTAATATCTGCAAAAGAGCTTTGCTTGTTTCGGTATCAAGAGCATTTTCTACTTCATCAAATAAAATCACTTCAGTGTTTTGTAAAAGACAGCGACTTAGCGCCAATCTTTGCATTTGTCCCTGTGAAAGAATATGATCTTTTCCGCCCAGTTTTGTGTTTATACCATCAGGAAGATTTTCTATTATCAAATTTAATTTTGTTTTTTCCAAAATATCTTTTATTTTCTTTTTGCTTATTTTTTGTCCAAAACACAAATTGTCTTTTATAGTTCCGTTAAAGATAAAAGACTGCTGTCTGACAAAAGAAAGTTTACTTGAAAGATTTTTAAAAATAATTTCTCCGTTTAAATTAGCTTTATCTTCGGTTAAATTGCCTGAAATAATATTACATAGGGTTGTTTTTCCGGCGCCGTTTTTTCCTTTAACTAAATATAAAGACGGAAAAGAAAATTCATTGTTTATATTTTTTAGAACCTTTTTATTATCGTTATATGAAAAATTTAAATTTTTGATTATTAATTTTTTAGTATTATTTATGTTGTCTTTTTCTTCTTTTATAATAGAATATTTTTTTTGTCTTTCTTCAAAATTTTCTTTTATACGATTAAGTGAAACAAAGGAAATTAAAATTGAACGATAAACTTCAGCGGCAGAAGAAACCAGGCTTCTAAATTTTTGTGAATACATTAAGGCAGCCGTAATTGTACCGACTGTGTTTTTTCCGGTAAGTACAGTTAAACCTATTATTATAAAAAGCGAAATATTTATAATAAAGTTACTTGAAAAAGAAGCCGTAAAAGATTGCATTTCAATTATGGTGGATTTTTTTGCAAGTTTAAAAATCAGATTTACAATTTGTAAAAATTTTTCTCTAAAAAATTTTTGTGAAGAATAATTTTTAATATCCTGTAAACCGTAAATTGTTTCGTTTAGATATGAAGTGTATTTGTCTTGTTGTTCCCGCTGAAGTTTATGAATTGTTGCTTGCTTTGCTCCGAAGTATTTTGCCAGAAAAATTGGTATAATTGAAACGAGCAGTGTTATAAAAAAAAGTATGACATCAATTTTAATGAGCCTTGTTCCGATTACAAACATTATAATAAGTGAATTTAGTATAGAAGGTAATTGTTGAGTATAAATTCCTATTGTTGCTGAAAGGTCAGATAAAAATAAATTTAAAAGTTTGCCTGAATCTTTTTCTGCACTTTTTTTTGTCGGCAAATATAAAAAATTTAAATACAAACGACTTTCTGTATAAATAGTTATTTTGCGTTGAAATAAAAAACCGAACCAAGTAGCTAAAAGCGAAAATACGAACCCTGCTAATTGAAAGACAATAACAATTTTTAAGAAAAACCAAAAATTTTGCCTGTCTTTTTGTGTTAAAGCATCTATTATTTTGCCGGTAAAACGTGGCTCAAAAGTTAAAAGATATGAGCCAAGAAGTGAAAATATCGAGAGCAAAATTAATACGGGAATAAATGGTTTTATGAATGAAGCACCCCAAGAAAGGAGTGCTTTTGTATTTTGTTTTTTCAAATTCACAATTTTATTTCCCGGTGTTTATTTAATTTAACATTAACTATATTTTTTCTTCAATTCGGTTGAAAATTTCGTAAAGCTCTTTAAAATATTTTTGTATAAGTTTATAATCCGAAGAATTTATTTGTGATTTGATTTCAACAAGCCATGCAACTGTTTCTCTATCTTTTTCTTTCTGTTTTTCGGTACGTTTTTCGTTTGCGATTTCATTAAGAGCTTCTTCTATAGTGCAGGCAACAACCCCGTATTGTAATACAACAATTTGGTATATCCCCTTATCACCGTCAAAGCTGTATTCTTCAAAAATGCGTTTTATTTTTTTTGAAGGCTTTACTTTTGAAAGTCTGTCAAAAGATTCCCGTATGCTTTCTTTCTTGACGTAAATATGCTTACCTGCATTTTCAGCTTTTAAATCCTTAAACATATGCTTATAATTTGTGATAAAACTTTTTAAAGTCTCTTCAGTTAATACGCTTTCTCTTTCAAAATTATTTTGTGAAAAGACAAAAACACTACAAAATAAAACCGATAAAACAACAAAAAGCATTTTTTTCATTTTAATTTTTTTCATAAACAATCTCCTATAATTTTTTTTAAGCTCAAGTGATTCTTCGTTTATCAAAACTGTATCTTGGGCACTTTATATCGGCGGTATGAGTATTGCCGGTGTGCTCGTAAATAAAACGCAAACACCTGCTATAAGTTTTGTGGCATTCATTATAATATTCATCGGGACAATTTTTGCATGGAGAGTCTTCGACAAAAATATTTCTATCGGGCGGAGAAAGCCATTTTTTCATTTTTTCACTATTCCAAGCCTCTTCCACGCTTTGTGTTTTTAGATCGCCTAAAACAAATTCTTCACTATAAGGCAATTGCTCGCAAACAAAAACTTTTCCATTAGGCATAAGAGTAAGCGAAAATCTTCCGGCATTGCAAATTGCTCTTTTTGAAAAAATATTTTCTTTTGTAATTTTTTCTACAACAACCGGCTCATCATAGGATACGCCAAATCCCCCTGCTGTTAATTCTATATTTTTATGTTCTTCTTTAAATTTCTGAACAACGGCACTCGCCTCTTTCATCTGTTTATCGCCGGGGTACAAATCATCGGTATGTCTGGCACCGCTTCTTCCGTATTGCACAACTTGCATTCTTTTAATTCCCAAGTCTGCAATAGTGTTAAGATATTCTTCCAAACCGTCTGCATTATAAGAGGTAAGTACCGCTTTAACCCGAGTTTCAATACCGTGTTTTTGCAAGGTTTTTATCATTTGTAAAACGCTTTGCACATATTGCGAATCTTTAATGCCCAATAAATTCGTTGCAATAGAATTGTTTGATGAATCCAGACTGATTTGCATACCTCGTAAGCCGGCTTTTTCTTTTAATTTAATAATTCTGTTTTCGGGAATAATTGACTTTGTTGAAAGTGAATACAAAAGATTATTTTTATAAAGGCTTATCATAATTTCATCAATATCAGGTCGAAGCATGGGATCTCCGCCTGTCAACATAAAACTTTCACAACCGAGTTCTTTTAATTCTTTAAAAATTACATTGAGTCTCTCAAGGGAAATTAACCCTTTGACAGGCATAAGAGGGTGATAGCAATATTTGCATTTGAAACCGCATGTAGTCATAACATTATAATTAACCGAAAGTGGAGCAGAAAGTCGTAAATCGCGAGGGTTAAAAATAATTTTGTCTTTGGGAATAATAAAGTAAGAAGGATCAAGATAGCGATTTTGTGCCTCTTTTACTTTTGCTTCAGGAACTTCATCCACGGGAAGAACCGGAGGTGTTTTATTCATTCTCGTTTCCAAATTTTCAAGTGAATTTAAGAGAAACTGTTTTGTATTTTTGTCTGCATGTTGAGCATCAAAAATATATGCCATATTTGTCGTAATTTCATCGATATTGTGCTTACCGTCAAAAAGCAACAGCATTATTACTTCCTGGGGAAGCAAAACCGTAACATTATCCGGCGAAAAAAAGAAATCGTCAATAGTATAGGCTATGCACCTATGCTCTTCTTTTTTAAATCTTAATTCCGGATTGTAAATTAGTTTTTGATTTGAATTAAAGTTCTGCATATTTGTACCTTTTTCAAGATAAAGCACTTGAAATCGAACAACCTTTTGCACATGATTCAGAACAGGAAGAAAAAATACACCCCCCCCCATTCTTAGAATTAAAGAATTTTTTTAATTTGTCGGAATTCAGCAACCTATTTAATGAAAGATATAAATTTTTATTACTTCGGTCTATATCGAGATGCGCCTTGATAATATCCTTTTTTAATTGATCTAAATTCATATTTTCCTCCTATGAAAAATGTAATAAGTACTTAACCCTATAAAAATTATCTCATATACTTTTAATCTTGTCAACATTAAATTATAATAATTAAAAAATTATTTTTAAATTATTCAGCCTTTCTATTCACTTTCATTCCAGCCTTTAAAATTATCAAAAGCTGCAAATAAATCACTATGGTATTTTTTTATAAGTTTGTAATCGTCTTCGTTAATTAAGGCTTTCAGTTTTTTTGCGTAATTCTCCACAGCTAAATCGGAAGCTTTTTGGTATTCATTTCTTTCTTCTCCGGAATTTTTTATTTCCTCCAAAGTCGCTTCCATCGTATAAGCGATAATTCCGTATTGCATAACCGTAATCTGCATCACGGCCTTATTTTCATCTAAGCCGAATTTTTTAAAAAGATTTTTTAGCAATTTAGGTGTAGGCATGTTTTGTAATTTAGTTAAAGTATTTTCAGGATTAAATTTCGATATTTTAATATATGGCTTTATCTGTTCATGTAATTTTAGCAAACTCAAATTTAAGTCTTTGTGATGCTTTATAAAATTTTGTACAGCTTCTTCTGTTAGAAATGCTTTATTACCTGTCCGTGTTTTTGAACAAGAATAAAAATTTATCATTAATAAAAATATAAAAAAAACACAACCAATTCGTTTAACTCTAATTTCTTTCATAAACAACCTCCTGTAATTTTTTTAACTTTAAGCTATTATTCCTTTTTCAGGATGCAGCCTGTGAAATTGCACACTTTGCACAACTTGAATTTGTACAACCCTGTGAGCAGGTATTACATCCAAAATCATCTCCAATTGTTCTTGCATTAGAGCAACCTGCAGAGCAGATAATACATTGCATACTAAATAAATGATGAAACAAATAACCTGAATAACCTTCTTCAAGAACGGCATCATCTAATTTTTGAAAATTCAGATTACCTTTTTTGATATTGTTTTTTAATTCAGATAAATTCATAAAAGCTCCTATACCTGACTATTCCCTATAGTACAGGCGCTACAAACAGAAGAAGAGCAACCTTTTTCGCAACCTGTAATACAGCTGCCTGTTTTCAAAGAGTTAGTACCATTTGCAACACAGCCCTGTGAGCATGAAACACACAAAAGCTCTACAAAAAAAGAAGTAGCCCCCAGCTTTAAAAGCTCTTTATCCATATTGATTAAAGCTAAATTCCCCTTCCTTATGCTCGCTTTTAATTTTGAAAGATTCATTTATAATTCCATACCTCATTATAAAACTAAGAGTTTAGTGGTATTATATCAATACCAATTGTTGCGCCATGTGCACAAGCACCTATACAAGCTGAACAAGTTGCTTCAGAGCATCCGCCACTACAAGCATCGGTACACCCTGCGGCACATTCTGAATTGTTGCAACTGTTGGTAGATGTATTAGAACATCCTGATTGACAGCTGGATGAACATTGTGAACAAGAAAACCAGCATCCCATTGGTCTTATAACATCTCCGGCTGATAATTCCAAACCTGCTTTTCCTATCTTGGTTTTTAAATTCTCTAATTTTATGATAACCTCCTAAACATGTCTTTGTCATATTTTTGCACTATATTCAAAATAAATTGCAATCATATAATTAATTATATAATAGGTTTGTCTGTTTGTCAAGTTAATTTTTAAAAATTTATTTAAAAAAATATCGAAAGCTTGTAATCAAATTATAATTTATGTTTAGGAGGGGGAAGTCTCCCCCTCGCTTGCAAAAAATTGCCTCTTTTCTTTAACTGTTTTAAGTCGAGTCTTCCTCACGTCAGCCTCGACTTCTTTTTTGTTAAATCGAGGCAATTGTTTTTCCGCTACCCCCTCGGCAGGCTCGGGAAACACCCTACGACTTTTTTCAACTTCCGGTATGAAAAAAAGTCTACAAGTTTTGAACATTAGTTCAAAACATTGCGGCTGTTTACTTTAACCGGACATCCTGTCCTCTTGAAACGCGGTACATAGAACTGAAATGCTTTACTGAAGCTGTGTTTAATTTCGGGAAGTTTATAAGTAAACCGGAGTGTTTAACAAAAGCGGTTAATCTGATTTAACGAGCGCTAGTCTATCCTTTTCATCGTTGCAGTTTTTAAATAAAGAAGGCTCAAACATGAGACTTCGATTATGCTTTACAGAAACGATGAAAAGATTATGCGGCGCGAGGGGGTGGCGAGCTTTGGAGTCAGCAAAAAAAATGAAAAAAATTAAAAAAAGCTCTTGACATTTTTGCGGGTTTAGACTATAATTCTGAAAAATTAGGGGCGCTTAGCTCAGCTGGTACGAGCGTTTGGTTTACACCCAAAATGTCGGCGGTTCGATCCCGTCAGCGCCCATTCCCTACTTTCCAAAACATCTTATTTAACATATATATCGTTTCCGCGTGAGCGTCTGGTGTTTACAAAGCGCTTCATGTCGGTCATGTTTTGTACGATAATTCTGTCGCTGTAGATTTCAATTCGCCCTTGGTCTAAAAATTTTCTGATATTTTCTTCGACTTCAGGAACGGTCATTCCCGCCCATCTTGCGACTTCATCAAGCGTTATTTCAAATGTGCGTATTTCGGTGCTGCGATCTAAATTAGGCGATGTTTCGTCCAGCATTAAAAATACATCTGCGATTCTTGCCTGTTTGTCTTCAATTGTGAGTATCATAAATCGGCGTTTTTGAGAATAAATCCTGTTTATAAATGTTTTTAAAAGGCGAATTGCAATAGCGGGATTTCCTTTCATCAGAATTTCAAAGTTTTCTTTATTGAATTCCAATGCCTCAACATCATCATAAGCTATTGCTGTTGCGGATCTGGGCGAGTTATCCAAAATAGCCATTTCGCCAAATATTTCGCCCGGGTGCAATATGTCCAGATTTTTTTCGCAACCGTTTATGATTTTGATTAACTGAACGCGCCCTGATTGTATTAAATAAAAACAACTGCCCGGCTCGTATTCGGAAAACATTACAGAGCCTTTGGGAAAATTTTTGGCAAATCTTGAAAATGCGGACATATCAGCCATTTTGTACTCCTCCACATGCTTGTTGTCTTTCTTTAATCTTAGGAAGTAATTCCGGCGATGCAATTAAAGCCGCTTTATTATAGAAGGCTATTGCCTTATCCGGCTTAACAAGCCCTTCATAACATAGTCCGAGATAAAAAAGAGCTTCCGAAATTTTAGCAGATTTAGAATTATTTGAAACAAATGTTGTCAATAATTGAACGCAACGGACATATTCTTTTTGTTTGTACAAACAACGTGCCGCCCCAATAGATGCAACTTCTACAACATTTGGTACACCGCTTTCTAATGCCGTATGATAATTATCATAGGCAAGAGAGCAATCACCGCTTGCTTCAGCACTTATAGCCTTTTTTAATGCCTCCTGTGCCAGGTCGAAGTTATCGGTTTTGGTATCGGACGGCTCAATGAAAACAGGGCCGGCATCTTGAGATGCGACACCGAATTCCAAGCCCTTTTTTCCTGTAGCATTGAAAATCAATTCGTTCATGCCCTGCAAATTTTTTCCGTTTGGAAAAAGAGATTTATATCTGTTTGCAACTTCCACGGCTCCCGTAAAATGTTGAGAATTGGCAAATGCCACTGCGACACTGTACATACCGTCATCGGGGTTAAGCTCACGATTATTTTCATCGCTTGAAAGTATTTGCAGTTGCTTATGTATTTTTCTAAGCTGTTTTGAAAAAACTTTTATCATTTGGAGTATAATTCGGGTGTTGCTTTGGGCAAAATTCTCAAATTCCGCCGGTGAAAAAGCATAAACAACGGAATCGGTTAAAACCATTGCGCTTTCTTCACGAGGATAATTTCCCAAAACTGATTTTACACCAAAAAACTCACCGGTTTTTATGTATTCAGTAACTTGTTTACCTGTTTCAATGTCTATGCTTGTGAGCGCCACATGCCCGTTGTTTAACAAGAAAACACGGTCCGCTACATCACCGGAAAAATAAATTACCGAATTAGATTTATAGCGTATTGCCTTAGGCATTTATTCCCCCATAGACTAAATATATAAATTCCATGTCTATATTGTACCACAAAACGAAAAAAAAAACTAGTATTTTTATCTGTTTTTTGGTATAATTTAAATATGATTGATTTACATACTCATTCAACTTGTTCTGACGGAACATGTACTCCAACTGAAGTTGTACAACAGGCAAAAAAAGCGGGTGTTTCCGTACTTGCACTTACAGACCATGATACGGTTTCAGGAATTGAGGAGGCACAAAAAGAGGCAAAAACACAGGGGATAAAATTTATTTCGGGAATTGAGCTCAGTATAGAAAGAGATTTTGGGGAATTTCATCTGTTAGGTTATGGAATGGATATATATAATAAGCATTTAACCGAGTTAATTGCAAAATCGGCTTCAGACCGTGATAGGCGTAATATAAAGATATGCGAAATGCTAAAAAAAGAAAGCATTCAAATTGACTATGAGGAGCTTAAAAAAAAATACACCGGTATGATTGGCAGACCTCATTTTGCAAAATTCTTAAAAGAGCAAAATAAGGTTTCAAGCACTCAAGAGGCTTTCGACAAATATTTTGCTTATAATCGGCCTTTTTTCTTAAAAACACCCGGAGTAAATTTTAATGATGCAGTTTGGGCTATCAAACAAGCCGGTGGAGTTCCTGTAATTGCACATCCAATGTCGCTTTATCTTTCGTGGGCTAAATTACCGGATGAAATTAAAAAGTTAAAAAAAGACGGGTTAATTGGGCTTGAAGCATGGAACGCCGGTACAAGAGCCGGTAGCTGTCGTAGATTGGAAGCTCTTGCAAAATCTCTAGGGTTGATAGCAACAGCGGGTAGTGATTTTCACGGTAAAAACAAAGTCGGGCATCAGCTTGGTCGAAAAATAACCGGTGAACCAATAGATGATTACTTTTATACGGAAAATCTTGCCACTGTTTTAATTCAGGATTAGATTATTTTTCAGCTTTGTATAGAGCCGTAATTTCGCAAACATAAAATTTGTGAAAATCTTTTAAGGGGTATTTATCTGAGATTATGCTTTGGTCTAAAAAGCATTCAGGCTTAATATAGTCGGTGTATATTTTTCGACATACAATGATCGTTTCAGCCTGCTCAAATCCAATTGCTCTTGTTTGAAGCATCATCGGTTTCAATCCGGTTTCTTTTGCTTTGTCAAAATCGCGTCCTGATTTTGTGCCGCAGAATTTTAACGCATCTTTCATTTTTTCGCATTTTGGATTAAAAAAAGAAAGCGTCATGTAATCATTATTTTCGGTAAAGTTTAGAGTATGCCTTGTAGGGCGAATATAAACATGTGCAACAGGTATATTCCAAAGAATACCAAATCCGCCCCAAGCCGCAGTCATGGTGTTCCACTCTTGTCGTGTTAAGCCTGTTCCTGAAGTTACAAGCATCCAATCGTCAGCCAATCCTGAAAACGATTTTATCAGAGTATCTAAATTAGTGTTTGTAATTTCCTGTTTTTCAAAATTATGCATTTATGTTTCCTCCTTTTTAGTTTTACCCAAGTAAGTGAAAATTAAGACTACAGCCATACCCAATAAAATCATTACCGCCGATATTGTAAAACTCTGCGGCTTGTTTGGGAATACGGATAGAGCTGAGCCAAGTACGAGTCCAAAGATAAACGAATAAAGTATCTGAGGTCTTTTTTTAATTGCTTTGTCAAGTAATTTTGAAGCAATAACCAAGGCGCATACAACACCGACAAAATACGGCATTATAAATAGCACTTGTAAATTGGCAACAGCATTCACTACACTGGCGTAGCCACCAAGTATAAGCAATAAAAATGAGCCGGAAATTCCGGGTATCAGCATTGCAACCGCACTTATTACTCCGAGCATAAAAAGCCAAGCAAAAATTTTAAGCGACATTTCGGTAATAATTTCGTTTTGAATATTACCGTACTTTATTTTACCGAAAAAAATTAAAAGCATTATACCGAGCCCTAAAATAAAGGCAAGTATTTTTTTCGGCAATGGTGAATCAATATTCTGTTTTGTTTTAATCAATCGGAATAAAAAAGGAATGCTGCCTAAAATAATTCCGACAAAAAAACATGAAGTATAAACGGGATAATGCGTATAGAAAAAATTTACGACTTTTGCAAAAGCCAAAAACCCGAAAAAAATACCGAAAACCAAAGCCAATATGTTTTTCCAATCTTTTTTTATTTCCGAAAAATTGAGTGAGCTTACTGTCAATAATCTCGGATACACGCCACATATTACGGCAATTGTTCCGCCTGAAACACCGGGTATAACATTTGCTATTCCGACAAACAAACCTGAAATTATATTTAATGCAATACTAATCATACAAACATTCTATCAAAAAAAACGCTCTTTGGCTATGTATTGTCTATATCTTTGTATGTATATTATTGAAGAAATTATAAAAATTAAATGAGAGTTGAGCCACTTGTAAAAATTTATGCAAAAAAACACTTGTAAAAAAGTCTTTTTTATGGCAAAATACGTCTTGAGGAGATTAATGTGTCAACTGAAAAAATTATTTTAGACGAAGAAAAAATTTCAAAATTTATTAAAGATGCTCTTTCAGCGGTAAAAACAGAAGTTTCTCCTGAAGAATTAAATGAATACCGCAGGCTGTTTAGAAAATCAGTACCTTTAACAATGAGAGCTTATGTTGCAGGTTATTTAATTAAACAATGTGCAGGAAAGTTTGTGCATTCGAAAACTTCCAATAGGGTAGCGAATCCTAAAGTGGCTTTGGCTCCTGATGTTTCGACAAGTCTGTTTATCAGTGTAGGAAGAAAAAGACGAGTGTTCCCAAAAGACATAATTACACTCATTATGAAGAATGTAGAAATACCTCGTGAAAATATCGGTGAAATTAGAATTTTGGATAATTATTCTTTTGTGCAAGTAATGAGTGAAAATGCTGAAGAGATAATATCAAAAGTAAACGGCATTTATTACAGAGGTAAACCTTTGGCTTTAAGCTATGCACATAACACAGCCGATAAAAGAGAGCCTGCAGGTTATTCGGATTCAACATTTCATGGTAATAATACGGAAGTGTAGCCCCTGAGCCTGACGAGGGGGTAGCGGAAAAACAATTGCATCGATTTAATTATAAATAAGTCGAGGCTGAGGGACGAAGACTCGACTTAAAACACTTAAAGAAAAGAGGCAATTTTTTGCAAGCGAGGGGGATACCTCCCCCTTCCATAAAATTTATTAAAATTGAACTTAAGGTTAAACCGTTGTTTTTAGCTTACTAGTTTTTTCGTATAGCTTGACCAAAACTGTAAATATATGTTACAATTGCTCAGTAAATTTCAAGATTGACTAGGAAGGAGGTCAAATAATGAAACTTGATTTGGGTATTATTCCTATTGACGACATTAAGTTTTCCGGTAAGACCGGTGTTAATGGGACATGCCTCGAAGTAAACACGGCTGAACTTGAAGCCCTCATTAAAGAGGATCCTCTTGTTGAAAGCGTGTCTTTCCATATTGCAAAACCCGGTGACAGTACTCGTATTATTCCTGTAAAAGATGTTATCGAGCCAAGATGCAAGGTAGAAGGCAGTGGTGTTTGCTTTCCGGGAATTTTTTCAGGCGAAGAAGATACTGTAGGTGATGGTAAAACTATTGTTTTGCGTGGTGCCGCTGTTGTTACAACAGGAACTGTTGTCGGTTTCCAGGAAGGTATTATTGATATGAGCGGTCCTGCCGCACAATATACACCGTTCTCAAAAACCTATAATCTTGTTGTTGATTGTAAGGTTAAAGATGATGTAAACAAAGCGGTTAAAGAAAGAACTTTGCGCTATATGGGTTTACGCACGGCTCGCTATTTAGCCGAAGCCGCTAAAGATGTAAAGCCGACTGAAACCGAAACTTATGAAACACTTGGCCCTATTGAGCAAGCCGCAAAATATCCTAACTTGCCAAAGGTCGGGTATGTTTACATGCTTCAAAGCCAAGGCTTGTTACACGATACATATTATTACGGTGTTGATGTAAAGCAAATTGTGCCAACAGTTATGTACCCGACCGAAGCTATGGACGGTGCTATTGTAAGCGGCAACTGTGTTTCGGCATGTGATAAAAATCCTACATATATTCATCAAAACAGTCCTATTATCCATGAGCTTTATAAAAGACACGGTAAGGACTTCAACTTCATGGGTGTTATTATAACAAATGAAAATGTTACGCTTTCGGACAAACAGCGCTCTTCATCTTTAACCGCAAAAATTGCTGAAATGTGGGGCTTTGATGCTGTTATTGTTTCTGAAGAAGGTTTTGGTAATCCTGATGCTGACTTAATCATGAACTGTAAAAAACTTACGGCAAAAGGTTTCAAAACAATATTGGTAACAGACGAATATGCAGGTCAAGACGGAGCAAGTCAGTCATTGGCTGATGCTCACAAAACTGCCGATGCTGTTGTGTCAAACGGTAATGCAAACGAAGTTATTAACCTGCCTGCAATGGATAATGTAATTGGAGACAGCTTACAGGCAAATATTATTGCCGGCGGCTGGGACGGAAGTTTACACGAAGACGGATCTATTACTGCTGAAATTCAGGTGATTACCGGTGCAACTAACGAGCTTGGATTTAATTATCTTACAGCTCGAGGACTATAAGGAGTGGCTATGAAAAAAATAGTTCATTATATTAACCAATTCTTTGCCGGTAAAGGCGGAGAAGACAAAGCTGATTTTGAGCCCGCTGTTTTTGACGGTAAGCTGGGGCCGGGCTTGGGTATTGATACTGCAATCGGAGATGCCGGCGAAATTGTTAAAACAATAGTTTGCGGTGATAATTATTTTAATGAAAATGAAGATAATGCTTTGGCTTTTGTAAAAAAGGTTTTAGAAGAAGTTAAGCCTGATCTTTTTATCGCAGGGCCGGGTTTTAATGCAGGTCGTTACGGTATGGCTTGTGGTGCCGCTTCAAAAGTGGCAAATGAAATGGGCATACCTGCCGTTACGGGATTATATGAAGAAAACCCCGGATATGATGTTTACAAAGCAACAATGTATACGGTTGCTACAAAAAATTCTGCCGTTGGTATGCGAGAAGCCGTTCCCGCAATTGCTAAATTGGCAAAAAAACTTTTAACAGGCGAAAAGCTCGGCACAGCTCAAGAAGAAGGTTTGTTGCTCCGTGGTGTAAGAAAAAACTTTTTTGCTGAAGAGCGTGGCGCAAAACGAGCCGTAGACATGTTGGTAAAAAAACTGAAAGGCGAAGAGTTCGTAACAGAATATCCAATGCCTGTATTCGACCAAGTTGAACCACATGCACCTGTAGCCGATGTTTCAAAAGCGGTTGTAGCCCTTGTTACATCAGGCGGTGTTGTACCAAAAGGTAATCCTGACAGAATCGAAGCTTCAAGCGCTTCAAAATACGGTGAGTATTCAATTGCAGGAATGGATAAACTTTCTTCTGCTGACAGTGAAACTGCTCACGGAGGTTATGACCCAACTTACTGTAATGAAAATCCAAACCGTGTTCTTCCTGTTGATGTTTTACGCGACATGGAAAAAGAAGGCAAAATCGCCAAACTGCACGAAAAATACTATACAACAACCGGTAACGGTACTGCAGTAAAAAGCTCAAAGAAATTTGCAAGCGAGTTTGCTCAGAAATTGGTAAGTGATGGCGTAAATGCCGTAATCCTGACATCTACGTGAGGTACTTGTACTCGTTGCGGTGCAACGATGGTAAAAGAAATTGAAAAAGTCCTTCCCGTAGTTCACATTGCTACTGTTGTTCCAATTTCGCAAACAGTAGGTGCTAACCGAATAGTTCCGGCTGTAGCTATTCCGTATCCTCTCGGCGACCCAAGCATGACTGCCGCAGAAGAAAAAGAATTGCGCTACAAAATGGTAGAAAAGGCATTAAAAGCCCTTGAAACACCTGTTTCCGAACAAACGGTTTTCTAATTTCTTTAAAAAGGCAGCCCCGTGTGGGTTGTCTTTTTTTTTGAATAAATATTTAAACATTGTAATTTGCTAAACGCCACCCCGCTCCCTCGCATAATCTTTTTATCTTTTTTTGTGTAGTATAATCGAAGTCTCATGCTTGAGCCTTCTTTACTTGAGAAGCTTTAGCGATAAAAAGGATAGACTAGAGGTCGCAATTAAAACCCAAGCGAAATGATACGGCAGTAAAGGGAGTTCTTTTTTCGTTTCACGCAATAAACCGGTGTGGTGGAAGTACACTTAGCCTGATTTTGAGACTACCGTTATCCTTTTGGGCGATTTAGTTTGTCGGAAAAGTCGGTTGAACGGAGGGAAAACGACTTTTATAAAAAAAGAAAAGCTCAAAAGATAAAAGGTAGGCGAGGGGTGGGAGCTTTAGCGACAAATAATTTATAAAAAAACTATAAATTTATGTTAACCGGCCTTGACTTATTTTTGTTTTTTTAGTAAGATATAGCTAACTTTAGCCGATAGGAGGTTTTTATGAAAAAAATCATGGCGATTATGTTAATCCTGTTTTTAAGTGTTTCACTTTTTGCAGGTGGCAGCAAAGATATTTCTGTAACAGATCTTTCCGATAAAGAAAAGATCGTAACTGTATATTCATCAAGACATTACGACAGTGATAAGCTTGTTTTTGATGAGTTCACAAAGAAAACAGGTATCAAGGTTCAAGTTTTAAATGATAAGGGAGCGGCTCTTATCAAAAAGCTTGAGATGGAAGGTATGGATAGCCCTGCTGATGTTTTTATGACTGTAGGTATCGGGGAATTATATCAGGCCAAGAAGAAAGGTTTATTACAACCGTTTACTTCTTCTGTTGTAAAAAAGAATATTCCTTCGCAGTTTATGGATAAGCAGAATTACTACACAGGTATTACATATAGAGCAAGAGTTCTTGTGTATAATCCTGCAAAAGTTAATGCAAGTGAGCTTTCTTCTTATAAAGATTTAGCCAATCCAAAGTGGAAAGGTAAAATATTAACAAGAAGTTCAAGCAGCTCATATAATCAGCACTTAATTGCTTTTATGATTGCAAAATACGGAGAAAAGGCTACTCTTGACTGGTTAAAAGGTTTGGTTGCAAATTTTGCCAGAGATCCCAAAGGTAATGATAGAGCACAAGCTAAAGCTGTTCTTGCAGGTGAAGGGGATATTGGAATTATGAATAGCTACTACATGGGGAAAATGGCTATAGATAAAGATCCTATTCAAAATGAAGCTTCAAAAAAATTAAAGTTGTTCTTCCCAAATCAGGGTAAAGGTGGTGTTCATGCAAATTTGAGTGCGGCAGGTATTACAAAATCTGCAACACATAAAAAGAATGCGGCAAAATTAATTGAATTTTTAACCGATGCTTATGCCCAAAAAGTTTTTGCAGAAATGAATTTTGAATTTCCTGCAAATCCAAAAACAGAAATGCCACCGTTATTAAAATCATGGGGAAAAATTGAAATGTCCAAAATTGATTTTGATAAAATTGGTGCAAATTTAGAGAAGGCAACATTGCTTGCCGCAGAGGCAAACTTTAAATAATGTTTTCTTTAAAACAAAAAAAGACCAAAGTCAGTCTTTGGTCTTTTTTTTCATATTTTTTTATTTCAGTTTTAATTGCCCCGCCGTTGTTTTTTCTTGTAAATTCTTTATCAAAAACAAGTCCGAGTACAAAAAAAATTGTAACGATGTTTTTAGGTACATACACAAAAAACACGGCTATTATTTTAGTTTTCACACTTTGTTTTTGTTTGCTTATTGGTTTTATCTCAGCATGTATCATGAGCTTTTACAACTTCAAAGGAAAAAAAATTTTTGAGTTTTTACTTATTCTTCCATTTGCAATTCCCTCTTATATTCTTGCTTACATTTATACTGACTTTTTTTCCTATGGTGGAATTATTTATAAGATTATGCAACGGTTCGGTATTTTTTTCAATCTAGATATAATGAATATAAAAGGCCTGATTTTTATTTTAATTTGTGCTTTTTACCCTTATTCTTATATAATATTTAGGTCATATTTAAAACGACTTGACCAAAATATTTTGGATTCTGCTGTTTCACTTGGTGCAGGTAAATGCAAACTTATTTTTAAAATTCTAATACCGGTTTCTTACCCCGCTATTCTTTCTGCATCTTTGCTTATCATAATGGAAGTTTTAAATGCTTTTGGTGTTCCGTATTATTTCGGTGTGCAAGTTTTCAGCACAGGTATTTTTCATGCTTGGGTTTCATTTCAAGACATAGAAGCCGCAACAAAATTGTCGTTCATATTAATTTTGTTTATAGGAGTAGTTTCGGGTTTAATTTATATGATGAAAAATGCAAAAAAATATCAGTATTCTTCAGGTGCAGTTAGATTTATTCAACCGAAAAATATAAGTGGTGTAAAAGCTTTTGCGGCATACTTTTATTTGATATTACTAATCAGTATTTCTTTTATTATTCCGTGTATTCACCTTATTTTATGGCTGTACCATTCAATCGGTAATGTAAGTTTTGTTGCAAGCAGTTTCTTTTTTACGCTTTTTGTAGGCATCTTCAGTGCATCCCTAATAGTCATTGTTTCCATCATACTTGCAAATCATTCAAGGTATCATCACGACAAATTTAATAAACTGCTTTTTCGGGTTGCAACAATCGGTTATGGTATTCCCGGTATAATTATCGCAATTGCAACGCTGTCGCTTTTTATAAAATTGGATAGATTTATATTTGGTCGCTTGATTTTTACATTAAGCATTATTCCATTATTTATTGCTTACACAATTCGTTTTATAATGGTGAGTTTTAATTCAATTGATGCCGGTTTTAACAAATGTGGTTTAAAATTTTCAAAGGCTTCAAAGTCGCTTGGAGCAGGAGAGATTAAAACATTTTTAAAAGTAGACTTACCTCTTATCAAAGCAAATATAATTGGTGCCTTTTTATTAAGCTTTATTGAAATTATAAAAGACCTGCCGATAACATCACTTTTAATCCCGTTTAATCGAGAAACACTTGCAATCACTATCAGTAATTATGCGGCACAAGAGCGAATAACGGATATAGCCTTTCCTGCAATATTGATAATTGTCATTTCAACCGCTTTATTATATTTATTTACAAGGAATGAAAAAAATGAAATACATAAAAATTGAAAATTTAAATTTTGAATATGAAAAAAATAAACCGATACTGAAAAATATAAATATTGAGATGGATAAAGGAGAAATACTTGGAGTATATGGTGAAAGCGGTATTGGAAAAACAACTCTACTAAATATAATCGCAGGTTTTGAAAATGAAACTTCCGGTTTAATTTATATTGACGGAGAAAAAATTAATTCTGTACCGGTAGAAAAAAGAAATATAGCCTTTATTTTTCAAGATTACGCTTTGTTCCCGCATTTAACGGTTGAAAAAAATATAGCTTTTGGAATTAAAGAAAAAAATCATGAAAGAAAACGCAAAAAAATAGATGAATTATTGAGTTTGGTTAAACTTGAAAATTTTGCTACTCGATATCCTTATGAACTTTCAGGCGGACAACAACAGAGAGTTGCCTTAGTACGGGGCCTTGCAACAGAGCCAAGAATGCTTTTAATGGATGAGCCTTTTTCCAACCTTGATGAAAAATTAAAAGATGAACTAATTATACAGTTAAAAAAAATCATCAAGAACTTCTGTATAACCACAATTTTTGTAAGCCATGATATTCAGGACATAAAAAAAATGGGCGGCAGAGTTTTTGAAATCAGCAAAAAATAAATATTTAAACATTGTAATTTGCTAAACGCCAACCCGCGACCGCCGCATAACCTTTTGCTCTCTACTGTTTAACAAAATCGGTGTTTTCCATTTCATTCCAACCACCTCTTCTTTTTAAAATAATCGAA
>PDOP01000040.1 GCA_002749205.1 Treponema sp.
ACCATAATCTTCAACAAGCTGTTTTGCAAATACTTGAACTGCCTGCACTTCTTCCGGTGTTGCTTTTATTTCTTTGCCTGAAATGTAGTCAAATATATACCCTTCTTTTGGTTTCATTTATTCTCCTTTGTTCTTTTAAAGTGCAAAGTTAATTTATTTTTTCTTTTTTCATATATGGATGTTGCTGCTTTTTGTTTTTTTATGCCCTATAATATATCAGTATATCGAATTTATTCGGTTAATTCAATATCAAAGTCAATGTAAAATTTTTTCATTATTTGTTTCATCATAAATTCTCCGCCGGAGATTGTCAGATGAGTTCCGTCACTTCGCATTATTTTTATTCTGTTGCCTTCGGGTGTTTGAAAAATGTCTGTGTATGGTGCGCCGGCACCCGGTGCTATTTCTCTTATGGATATTTTTTCTATTTTGCCGTCTGTGTTTAATATTTTCGCCGCTTCAATTTGGCATTCTTCTATAAAGCTTATTTGTTGGTTTATTGTTTTAGATTTGACTGTAGGTAAACCTAACCAGTATATTTTTTTTACATTTGGTTGAAGCACATCAAAGTATGTTCTTATCTTTTCGATGTATGCTTTTTTCCATTCTTCCGTTCCTCTTTTAAATAGGTTGCCTTTGCCGTCAAAAAAATTTTGGTAGTCATTCATTCCTAAAATTAATACTGCACAATCGAAAGGCTCTTTGTTTGCATTGGCTTTAGAAAAAATTGATTTGAATTTTGCAGGCCAGTTGTAATAGTCTGTTCTGATGAAACCGGAAGAAGGAACCGCATAACTTACGATTTTGAAGGGTGATTTTTCACCTACAATTCTTAAAAACCCGTCTGAAAAGCATTCCATTTCAGAATCACCTGCAAAAAGTATCTTTAGCGGATTTTTTTTAGTGTAATCGTAGGAGACAACAAGCAACTCATCATTATCGCTTGTCTTTTCGGGAGTGTTGTTATTGCTTGTGATTAGCTGTATGGCTTTTGGCGGAACAGCTGTTGTTTTGTTTTCAATTTTTGATTTTTTAATTTTTGGAGCAGGTTTTGGCCACCGCAGGAGAAGACGGGTTTTTTCTTTTTGGTAATAAAAATCGTCCCAGTTAAAATTTTCAGTTAAATTCGAAGCCTGTAAAAATTTTTTTCGTGTGTTTGAAAAAAGCAGGTTTGTTTTTAACTTTTCGGAAAGGTCTACAAAAGGTTGACTTACGGAAATATAAATGTTTTTGGCATAATTATTTTTTATGTCGCTTGAAAATTGTTTTATATTGGTGGCGGAAAAAAGAGATATAAAAAAAAGCGAAATTAAAAAAAACAGAATTGACTTGTTTGGCGAATATAATCCTCTCTCTTTTTTCCTCTTTGAAAAAAAATCTTTAATTTCTGTTTTTATGTTTTGTTTTTCGGTATTATTCATTGTTATATCCTAATCATCTTATTGTATGTATATTCTTAAAACTGAAAATATATAAATCGCGGTACTCCCGAAGTTGCCATCACCATAATTGCAACAAAAAAAACTCCCAATCCCATTGCTTTTACCGGAAACGGAATTGCCGTGTAAAACGAAAACAGCTTACTGCGCATTTTTTCTGTAGGCAATTGGAGTAATAAACCCACTGCCAAAACAATACCCGTAAAAGGGTTTATGAGTTTAAAACTGCTTGAAAAATTTCCTAAGCCCTTTATATAGTGCAAGACATCGCCAAGTGATTGGGCTTGGAATACAAGCCAGCTTAAATTTACAAATATAAACACGCCGAGTATCTTGATGATTTTAAGCCATGCGGGAATTGTTTTTTTTGTCGGATTTACAAATTCCTCGTAGGTGGAGTTTAAGTCGGCTTGCATTTTAGTTTCCTGTATTTTTTCTCTGTTGTATTCTACCATGTATTTTACTATTCGTTCAAAAGCAAGTGCAATTCCCTGCATTGCCCCCCAAACCAAAAAGGTCAACTTTGCACCGTGCCAAAACCCTGCTATTATCATAGTTGCAATTAGTGCAAAAACGGCTTTGGTAATTCCGAATCTTGAGCCGCCCATTGCAAAATAAACATAATCTCTGAGCCATGAAGAAAAGCTGATATGCCAGCGCCTCCAGAATTCGCTTACGGAGCTTGAAATATACGGGCGGTTGAAGTTTTTTTCGGTATTAAAGCCTAAAAGCATGGCAATACCTATTGCCATATCGCTGTATCCTGAAAAGTCGCAGTAAATTACAATCGAGTATGCAATAAGACCGAATATCAGCTCGCCTGCGTTGTAAATTGACGGCGTTGCAAGAACTTTGTTTGTAACAAGTATGCTTAAAAATGTGGCGATAATAACCTTTTTGAAAAGCCCGCTCAATATAAGAAGCAATGCTCTGTCAAGTGGAATTGCAGTACGGGGCGAAATCTTATCCCTTGTCAGGCTTTCGGAAAAATCGCTAAAAAATTTATGGGCGTGAACAATCGGACCTGATGAAACTTGGGGGAAAAAAGATACATACAACAAAACATCGAATAACGATTTTCGGTAATTCATCTTACAAAGATAAACATCAAAAACATAACTCATGCACTTAAACATATAATAGGAAATGCCAAACGGAATAAGCACCGTTAATGTTTGCATATTGATGAGTGCCGTATTTGAGGATAAAACATCGGGAAAAAACCCTTGTAGCAATGAAATAAAATCGTAGGTGTATTTAAAAAAGCAAAGGTATAAAATATTGATTACAGTAAACACAACCAACATGAATTTTCTTGGAGCATAGTTTTTTTGTATGCCTATAGCGTATCCGAACATAAAGTTTGCCACACTCATTACAAGCATCATAACTGCAAACTTCCAGCTCCAAAAACAATAGAACACATAGCTTGCAACGACAAGCAAAACCTTCCTTTCGTTTTCGCTTCTGAAAGCGTACCAATAGAGAATAAAAATTATAACGAAAAAGATTACGAAATTGACTGTCGGAAAGAGCATTGCTATCTCTCTTATGGACGCACTTTAGGGAAGTACTTCGGGATTGTTCGCCATCTTTCGCTGAATATCGGCAGCCCGCTCAGGCGGCATCAAAGAGAACCAATAGGAAACAGGAGAATTCTTGCCCTGCGACTTTGAATACTTTTCGACATCCCGGAAAATATCGATTATATCCTGGTCATCGAGTTCAAGAATATTTTCGACTGCATCTTTCGGACGCATCTGATACATATAAATTGCAATTTGACGAATACTTGCGGCACGGTTATTGGTTTCGGTAAGCATCATATTAAAGGACTTTTCTTTTTCTTCGATAATACCGCGCTCTTCGGCCAGCTGTGCGGAAATTTTTAAGTTTTCTTCTTCCAGTGCTTTTAGTTCCGACTCTCTTTGTGCAAGCTCTTCTTTCCATATTTCAAGAGATTCAAGCCGTTTTGCATACCTGTCTTCGTCTAAGTTGCCGCGTTGAGGTAAATCCGTCTCGGCAGTTGCCCCCACCGGTTTTTGAATTCCGAACATTGAATAAATCGGCGAAAAAACCCGCTTTGCATTTATTAAATTCAAATAATCGAATAAAAACAAACCTATAAAAATTAAAACAACTATCAGAATTAACAGAACGATAACCTTTCCGACCGTTCCTCTGCCTCTTACTCTTGCCACAAAAAACCTCCCACCTTTGCTAAAGTATAGCATATTTTTCAAAAAAAATACAGTATGAGTTTCGGAATAATGAAAAAAATAATTTATAAATTTTATTTGAAGGGGGAGGTCTCCCCCTCGCTTGCAAAAAATTGCCTTTTTTCTGAATTGTGCATTAAGTCGAATCTTCCTAACCGTCAGCTTCGACTTCTTAAATAAATAAATCAAGGCAATTGTTTTTCCGCTACCCCCTCATTTCGGGCTATCGGGGCAATAAGTCGGTTTAAAATAAAAAACCCGACAGGAAAAAGGAGGATAAAGCCTGTCGGGAAACTGCAAAGGAGGTATGTTACAATTTCTTGTTGGAGTGTTTATTCAACATACACTCAAAAAACCAAAGCTGTACCTCAATAGTTACAGAATAAATTTAAAAAAATCAGGTCAGTTTTAACGGGATTTAACGGGGAAAATAGGAGAATACCGGACTGATAAAAAGTATCGTTTGCCTGATTTTGCCGGCGAAGTCTATCCTTTTTTTTGCATGTGTAAGTTAAGTAGCAATCTTCGATAGAAGCAATGCTGAAAATTTTAAGAAGCAAAAAAAAGATTATGCTCGCCGGCGGGTTGAATGCGTGAAATGTTGTTAAGGCAAAAATTATGAATTACTTTTCAATCCAACATTTCACGGCAATAAAATGAATTTAAAACTTATGCCGTAAGATATTGACTTAAAGGCGGATTTTCGAGTATACTGTCTTGATGAGACGATTTATTTTTTTTGTAGCACTGTTTTCAGTCAGTTTTTTGGTAAACGCGCAGGAAATTACAACCGCAGGGGTTTTCTTTTCTTCCATGTCGAAAAAGTATGCTTCGGTAAATGATTATATTGCGAATATAAAAATTACGAACGGCAGGGGCGTAAATTCCATAGGGATTGTTAAATTCAAAAAGCCGGGTAAGTTGCGTATGGACTTTTCAGTACCTGCGTCTCAAACAATCGTGTTTACCGGCGATGAGTTAATTATATACATTCCGTCTACAAGGACAACTTTATCGCAGTCTGTAGAGGGAAATATGGCGGGTCTTGCAGGGGCGGGCTCTTCAAAAGGTTTGTCTTTAATGAAACGCTCTTATACAATTGCTTATGAAACCAGTGCTTCTCCGGTTCCGCTTGAAGCAGGCTCTTCTGAAATGGTTATTGCTTTAAGGTTGCTGAGAAGAAGTGCAAATGAAACATTCCGGCAAATGCGTATTTCCGTTAATCCTCAAACTAAAATGATTAGGCGCGTGGAGGCTTGGCCTGCATCGGGCAGTAAGATTACTTTTGACTTTACCAACTACAGAATTAACGCCGGTATTGCGGATACTACATTTGTTTACAGTCCGCCGGCGTCTGAAATTATTAACAATTTTTTGTATTTAGAATAAATCCAAATTGAAATTTATTGATGTAGAGGAAAATACCAATGCAGGATATAGGCGAATTACTTTCAAAAACGAGAGAAGAGAAAGGGCTTGAAATTGATCAAGTCGCCAGAGAGACAAATATTTTAAGACATTATCTGGAGGGTTTAGAAAAAGATGACTATACCGTCTTTCCTGCCGAGCCTTATGTTTTAGGGTTTTTGAGAATTTACTGCGATTATTTAGGCCTTAATTCAGATGAAGTAATCCAATCATATAAGCAAATTCAAGTGCAGGAAACCGATGTGCCGCATGAAATACTTTTACCAAAAAAATCGGTTTTTGGTAAATCATTTTTAATTGGGCTCGGGATACTTGTTTTAGTTGCGGCAGTGGGTTTCGGCGGCTATTGGCTTATAGGAAAGCTGTTGAGACGAAAAAAGGCTGAAAAAAATATTGGCGAAAAAGAGGCGACTGAGCGGGTTATTACAAGCCGAGAGGCAACTACTTACGAGATTGAAAATGACAGTTTTGAAAAAAGATTGTTTGAGGCAGATTCGTTTAAGTTTACAATTGGAGAGAAAACGCATACTTTTACGGTAAAAAAAGCCTCGCCTGAGTTAGAGTTGGAAACCCCTGTAGGTGTTCAAATCGTAAAGTTGGGCGAAAAAATTTCTATTGATTTGGACGAAGATGCGTATGCAGATTTAGAAATTGCCGTTACGGATTTGGATAAAGATGATGGCTCTAAAGGCGTGTTGATTATGGTGTTAAGCGGCGAGGCTTTAAGCAGTCAAACGGAGCCGGTTGATGTTGGAGCTCAAAACGATTCTTTAAATACAAAAAAGAAATATAAAGTGATTTTTGACGGAGCTTCGGCATATCCTGTAACAGCGAATTTTACATTTCGAGGCTACTGCTTTTTCAGATATGAAATTGATAGCCGGGAGCGAAAAGAAAGATATTATCAGAAAAACGAGGGCTTTACGGTTCAGGCAAATAACGGTTTTAGAATTTGGGCATCTAACGGTAATGCCGTTAAGATACAGCTTGTTGCCGGAGGAAAAACTGTTGACCTTGATGTAAGTCGACCGGGTGAAGTTATAGTGCAGGACTTAAAGTGGATTAAAGATACGGAGAGCGGTAGATTTAAGTTTGTGGTAATTGAAGTTGACTAAAAAGTATTTTCTCTCTCGGCACGGTTGTGCAAAAAATCAAGTCGATGCAGAGATTATGGTTGGGGTTCTTAATCAAAAAGGCTGGAATGAAACAGAAGTCCCCGATGACGCATCATTGATAATTATCAATTCCTGCGGGTTTATTGAGCCTGCAAAAAAAGAAGCCATAGATGCTGTTTTAACTGCAAGGGAAAATCACCCGAATGCGAAAATTCTTTTGGCGGGCTGTTTGGCACAGCGGTATGCCGATTTGCTTGCAACCGAGCTTGATGAAGCTGACGGATTTTTTGGCAACGGTGATATTTTAAAAATAGGCGATGCTGTAGATGAGCTTTTTTGGGAGCCTGAATTTATTCCGTCTGATAAAGAGCTAACTTTTTTACGGAATAAAAAAAAGCCGGTTTGGTTATTTCCGCAAGAAGGTGTTTCATGCGGGGCAAGGCCTAAGCTCTTTAATTTTCCACGCTCTGTTTATATAAAGATAACTGAAGGTTGCAATCATTTTTGTACCTTTTGTGCTATACCAATAATACGCGGTAGGTTGCGCTCACGGAAAATATCCGACATTGTTGCAGAAATTGAAAGTTTTATAAAGCAGGGGTATTATGAATTCAATTTGATTGGGCAGGATCTTGCGGCTTTTCAACAAGAAAACACAAAATCTTCACAGTTGGCTAATTTGCTTTTTTCAATTTCAGAACTTGAGGGTGATTTTAGAATACGGCTTTTGTACATTCACCCTGATAATTTTCCGTTTGATATTTTAGACATTATGGCAAAGGATAAACGGTTTTTACCGTATTTTGATTTACCGTTTCAGTCTGCTTCAGAGAAAATTTTGAAGGCAATGAACAGAAAGGGGAGTCCAAAAAAATATTTGGAGTTAATCAAAAAAATTAGCTCTGCGTTTGAAAAAACCGAATATTCATTTGTGAGTATTCGCACAACATTTTTGACAGGCTTTCCGGGTGAAACAAATATTGATTTTGAAATAACGCTTAAATTTTTGCAGGATGCGCGGACGCTTTGGTCGGGTGGTTTTGTGTTTTCTGCCGAAGATGATACGCCCGCCGCAAAGATGAAAAATAATGTCAAGAAAAGTATTGCAGAAAAAAGAAAAAATCTTTTGCAAGATGAGCAAACCAAGATTACAACCGGTTTACTTGAAAATATGGTTGGCAATTCGTTTAAGGTGTTGGTTGAAGAAATAATTCCACCGGACGAAGCAGACAGATCATTTGCCATAGGGCGGGCGTGGTTTCAGGCACCTGAAGTTGACGGGGCTGTTGTTGTTGTGTATGAGCCTTGGCAAACTGATATTGCGGGGCAGTCAATCAAACCGGGTTCAATTGTAAATGCAAAAATTGAAGCTGTTCGCGGCGTTGATTTGGAAGCGTCCGCAGTTTGAGTTAATTTATTGCGTTAGGTATATTAAAAGTTGCCTCTTGTGTTTCAACACAAGAGGCAAAATAAAACTTGAGCGATAATTTTTGCTCAAGTTTTAGTCGAAGCTTTTAATACGCCGGCGGGCTTGCCCGTAACGCCCAAAATAAATTTAAAAAAATGAGTTAAAACTGTTGACTTTTTTTTGAGTATAATATATAATTCCTCTACCGTTAATTCGGTTTTGTCTCCTTCGTCTAGTGGTTAGGACATCGGGTTTTCATCCCGACAACAGGGGTTCAATTCCCCTAGGAGATGTTATATTGACAAAAAGTTGTTTTTCTTCTATTATAATCAAATGAAACGAAAATTAGTTACTTCAGCTCTTCCCTATGTGAATAATGTTCCGCATTTGGGTAATTTAATTCAAGTGTTGTCGGCAGATGTTTTCGCACGGTTTTGCAGATTGGCGGGGTATGAAACTTTGTATATTTGTGGAACTGACGAATACGGTACGGCAACTGAAACTAAGGCTCAGTTGGAGGGTAAAACTCCCAGAGAGCTTTGCGATTATTATCATTCAATACATGCAGATAGTTATAATTGGTTTAATATTGCTTTCGACTATTTTGGCAGGACTTCCACTCCTCAGCAAACTGAAATTACTCAGCAGCTGTTTTTGGATTTACAGAAGAACGGCTTTATTACGGAGCATGAAACCGAGCAGCCTTTTTGTCATTCATGCGGGCGCTTTTTAGCCGACAGGTATGTGCATGGTGAGTGTCCTTCATGCGGTTATGATGATGCTCGCGGCGACCAGTGTGAGCATTGCGGTAAATTGCATGATCCTGTTGATTTGATTAAGCCCCGTTGTGCTACTTGTGGTGCAACTCCTGAGCTAAAAAAAACAAAGCATCTATATATCGATTTGCCTTCCATTCTGCCACAATATACTGAGTGGCAAAAAGAGGCAAGCGAAAAAGGGCAGTGGGCAAAAAATGCCGTGCAGATGACGATGAGCTGGATTCGAGACGGTTTGCATGAGCGGGGAATTACGCGAGATTTAAAGTGGGGTATTCCTGTTCCGAAATCCGGCTATGAAGATAAAGTGTTTTATGTTTGGTTTGATGCACCGATAGGGTATATTTCAATTACAAAATGCTATGCCGATGAATGCGGACTTGACTGGAAAGACTGGTGGTTAGACCAAAGCGATGTTGAGCTTTTTCAGTTTATAGGCAAGGATAACATACCTTTTCACACTGTTATTTTTCCTTCGACTTTGGTTGGCTCCGGCAAAAATTGGACAAAACTTCATCACATGTCCAGCACGGAATATTTGAATTATGAAACAGGTAAGTTTTCAAAGTCGAAAGGTGTGGGAGTTTTCGCCACTGATGCAAAGGAGTCCGGTATTCCTGCAGATATGTGGCGCTTCTATATTTTTTATAATCGTCCGGAAAAATCGGACACCCGTTTTACTTGGAAAGATTTTCAAGAGCGGGTAAACAGTGAGCTGGTCGGCAATTTATGTAATTTAGTAAACAGAACACTCACATTTGTTTTTCGCTATTATGATGGTAGAATTCCAAAAGCAGACAGTATCGGCTCGTTTGAAAATATGCGTGATGATATAAAAGCTGTAATTTCAAATTTAAGAAATGCTGTTGAAGAGTCTTCGCAAAAAATTACTAATCATTTTGAAAGAGCGAATTTGCGTGATGCTTTTCACGAAATATTTATGCTTTCTTCAGTGGCTAATAAGGCTTTTCAGGACGGTGAGCCTTGGAAGACAAGAGAGACGGATTTGGAATTTGCCGAAAGCCTTCTAACTGAGTTATGCTATTTTATAAAAGACTTGATGATTTTGGTTCATCCTTTTATGCCAAACTATGCTGACCAAGTTGCGGAATTTCTTAATATTAAGATTTGGTCAGGAAATGTGTTTGATAAAAATGTACGCAAATTCTCTATGCCGAATTCGCCGTTGAATCTGAAAAATATTGGTGAGCGTTTCGGCCTTTCGGAAATAAAAACTCCATGTATAATCTTTAAAACGCTTGATAATAAAACAGTTGAAGAGCATCGTCAAAAATATGCCGGATTAGATTCAAACCAAAATGACGGCAAAAATAGGAATAATAAACAAAACAAAAAGGATAACAAAAAAATGACTACCGAAAAAAAAGATGAAACCCCGCAGTTGTCTTTAGACGAAATGTTTACAAAAAATATAGCGTTAAAAACTGCAAAAATTGTGGCAATTGAAAAACACCCTGATGCCGACAAACTTTACATTGAAAAATTAGATGACGGCTCCGGCGTGGAGAGAACTATTATTTCGGGGCTTGTGCCTTTTTTAACCGAAGATGAACTTTTAGGAAAGACGGTTATCATTGCGGATAATCTTAAACCGAGAAAAATGCGGGGCGTTGAATCGCAAGGAATGCTTCTTGCAGCCAGTTATTACGATGCCGATGAAAATGAGTTTGTCGAAGTTTTGGAAGCCCCGTGGACTAAACCGGGAACGCCTGTCATGGTTGAAGGCTCTGCTCAAACGGATAATGAAGAATCTTGTGCAAAACTTTATGCGGAAAAACCTGCATCAATAAATGCGGATAAATTTTTTGCAGTTCCTTTAATGATTAAAGATTATGTGCTTACAGTAGGCGAGAAAAAACTTTTGGCAGATAACAAAGAAATTAAAACCAAAAATGTAAAGTCGGGTGAGGCCGGATAATGTTCGACTTGTTGGTTGTTCCAGTTGAAGTAGAAAGTTACATACCGCAAAAAACCCAGTCTTTTTTGCAAAAGCCTTTTTGGGCTGAATTTAAAAAAAGAAACGGCTGGTCTTGCGGAATGTTCAATGTAAGCGGTAAAATTCAAGGTTGTGAATTTGAGCCATTTACATTGACGGTCTTGTTGAAAGAAATCAGCGTTTTCGGTTTTATAGCTTATGTACCTTTAGGTCCTAATATTTTTTTCGATAAAGATTTCAGCAATGAAGAAACGGCAAAGACGGCGGGAAAATTTTTAAGTGAGCTTTCCGAAAAATTAAAATCGTTATTGCCGAAAAATGTTTTTTGTATAAGGTTTGACCCGCCGTGGAAAACCGAAGTGTTGAATTCGAAAGGCAAAAAGGCCTGTAATGAGCAGTTTCCGAAATTGTCGATTTTAAAAAATGCAAGTAAAAAAATTCTAAAAGCAAAATATGATGTCCAACCGCCTGACAGTGTTCATTTGGATTTAACAGTTTCTGATTCTGAGCTGGAAGCTGATTTAAAATCAAAATGGCGATACAACATTCGGTTGGCAAATAAAAAAGGCGTGGAAATAAAACGGCTTACAGGCGAAGATGCTAAAACTACAGGTGTCGATATTTTTTATAAACTTTATACGGAAACTGCAAAAAGAGACGGCATAGCAATTCATTCTAAAGCGTATTATGAGAGCTTGCTTTCACTGGCGCAAAACTCAAGCTCTAAGTATAACACTGAGGTCGCTGTATATCTTGCAATCCATGAGGGCGATTACCTTGCCGGTATAATTGTAATTTCAGCCGACACTCAGGCAGTTTATCTTTACGGTGCGTCTTCTAACAAAAAGCGAAATCTAATGTCGACCTATGCACTTCAATGGCAGGCGATATGTGATGCTAAAAAAAATGGTGCCGAGCAATATGATTTTTACGGAATTCCGCCGCTTGATGAGCCTTCGCATCCGATGTACGGGCTTTACAGATTTAAAACAGGCTTCGGCGGCAAGATTGTGCATTTCGTGGGAAGTCTTGATGTTGAACTTAAACCGCTTTCTTATAAGATGTACTCGATTGCCGAAAACTTACGCTCAACTTGGTATAAGCGACTTAAAAAATTACTGAAGCGAGTGTAAAATCAATATTAATTTTTGCTAACGCCAACCCGCTCGCTTGCATAATTTTCCGCTCTTTACTTAATATAAATAATCGGTGTCTTTCTTTCAAGAGAAGCCACCTTTTCTTTAAATAAAATAATCGAGCGGAAAATAGACTAACGCTCGCAAAATCAGGTTAAGCGAAATTTAAAATAAAAATTACAAAGTAATTTTTATTTTAACACGCCGGTTTTCTGTTTAATACCCCGCAGATATTTTTTATTTTCTTAAGAATTAAACCTTCTTAAGATATTAGACTAGACAATTTTATAAAGCGAGTATATAATATCTATGTATTAGTTACCTAAAATTAAAAGAATAAAAACTACTTCTAAAATGCTGTAAAAAGCACCGCTTTACACACGACTCGTTCGTTATCATTTATTATAAAAACCACAAGCTCTTTAAATAATATTAAATTTAGTGTAAAATAGATATATATTTGGAGGGAAAGATGCCTGAAATTAATAGAACAGCAGAAAAATATATAAATCCTTTTACCGATTTTGGTTTTAAAAAACTATTCGGAGAGGAATTAAATAAAAATTTGCTTTTGGACTTTTTAAACGAGCTTTTAAAAGAAGAGCAGGGAAGGATTACTGAGCTGACCTACCTTAAAAATGAGCATCTTGGAGACACTGAAGTAAACCGTAAGGCGGTTTTTGATTTATATTGCACAAACGAAAGAGGAGAAAAGTTTATAGTAGAGCTTCAAAAAACAAAACAAAAATTCTTCAAAGACCGTACGCTGTATTATTCAACTTTCCCCATAATAGAGCAAGCCAAAACAGGCACTGAATGGAATTTTAGGCTGGAAAAAATCTATACAATAGCAATTTTAGACTTTGAATTTGATGAAGATAAAAAATATCCAAATAAATTTCGCTATGATGTAAAATTAACAGAATTAGAAACAAAAGAAATATTTTATGAAAAATTAACTTTTGTTTATTTAGCAATGCCGAAATTTAAAAAAACGATAGAAGAGTTAGAGACAAAATTTGATAAATGGTTGTATGTGATAAAGAATTTGCATTTGATGGATAGTATACCCGAAGAGTTTGATGATAATGTTTTTTTACAATTATTTAAAACAGCAGAGATAGCAAAATTTAGCAGAGAAGAATATCAACATTATGAAGATAGCTTGAAATACTATCGAGATTTAAAAAACTCTCTTGATACTGCAAGAGAAGACGGTAAAATTGAAGGCAAGATTGAAAGTAAGATTGAAATTGCGAAAAACGGATTAAAAGAAGGTTATCCAATCGAAATGATTTCTAAAATGACAGGATTAACAGAAAAAGAGATAAAGTTATTAAAAAACTAATTACTCTAACATGCTGTAAAAAGTATGTAGTTTTTTATCTCACGGAAAAATTGCATACTTTGGCAAGGGAGGCACGTTTTTATTATTTAAACAAATTTCTGTATTTTTAAACTTGCAAAATTAAGAAAAGTATGTAATAATACCGAAGGTTTTTATAAAAAATATTTAATAAGTAAGGAGTGAATTTAATTATGTCAGGTAAATTTGGCTGAAATGAAAAGGACAAAAAGCAAAAAATTGTTTTCGATTAAGTACAAAATGATAATTGTTTTTGTTGTGTTGACAGCAATAAGTATGACCATTTTAACAACTTTATCTATAAGCACGGCAAGAAAAATTATAGTAAAAAGAGGTGAAAACTATTTATTGGCAAAAGCTTCTGATACAGCTGAAATTATTAACGAAAGACTAAATGTGTTGTTTCAGTTTATGGAAGTTACAGCATCAAGTCCTATTTTGTACAATCGTGAAGTAGACTATAGCAAAAAAATGCAATTTTTGTACAACATGTCAAGAAAAAATAAAATCATTCATGAAATTAATATTACCGATTTAAAAGGTATATGTCATACAAAAGGCGGAGTAACATTCTCGGTAAAAACCGAACAAAATTTCATTGATGCAATTAATGGTAAAAATTCAATCAGCGAGCCAATTACTTCACTTTCAGATAAAACTTTGATAAATGTTGTATCTGTTCCTATTTATAACGAAAAAGATAAGATCGTTGGTGTTTTAAATGTTGTAATAAATGGTTTATGGCTAAGTCATCAAATTGAAAATATTTCATTTGGGCAAGACGGTTATGTTTTTGTTCTTGGAAAAACAGGAAATGAAATTGGTAATCGAGTATATGACTTGGTTAAGACACAATTTAATGCTATGAAAGAAGCTGAAACAAAACCGATGTTTGAGGCATTGGCAGAATTTGAAAATAAGGCTATTCATTCCAATGATAGTGCTATAGGAGAATGGACATGGAATGACGGTAAAGCAATTGGAGCTTATGCAAAAATAAAGAACACCGGCTGGACAGTAGTAGCAAGGGTAACAGAAGCGGAATTTGTAGCAATGATAGATAAATTGAGATTATTCCTTATTGTCCTTAGTGGTATAATGGGGCTTATTGCTATAATTATTATTTTGATAATTGCAAATCGAATGACAAGACCTCTGCAAACAGTTTCAAAAGCATTAAAAAATATTTCCCAAGGAGATGGCGATTTAACAGCAAGACTGCCTGTTAAAGGAAATGATGAAGTTACAGAAGTATCATATCATTTTAACCAAACAATTGAAAAAATTAATGTGTCGGTAAAATCAGTTTTACAAACTTCAAATGAAATGCAAAATGTTGGACAAAGCCTTTCAGGTAATATGATGCGAACCGCAAATTCAATAAATGAAATAAGTACAAACATTGAAAGTGTCAAGAATCAAGTCTTAAATCAAAGTACAGGTGTTAGTGAAACTTCTGCAACAATGGAAGAAATTATTCGCACCATTCATAGTCTTGATGAAAGAATTGTAAGTCAAATTGAAACTTTACAAAGGCTTATTACACTTATAAAAGATAGCGACCAAAGCACCGCCGAAACGTACAATATTCTAAATAAAAATGATGAGCTTATAGAGCAACTTGTAGAAGAGTCAACAAGGGGTAGAGATGTTATTTCTACATCGGGGCAAGAAGTACAAAAAATATTAGAAGAATCGGGTAGTCTTTTAGAGGCAAGCAGTATTATTCAAAATATTGCAAGCCAGACAAATTTGCTCGCTATGAATGCGGCAATTGAAGCGGCACACGCAGGTGAAGCCGGCAAGGGCTTTGCCGTTGTTGCCGATGAAATCAGAAAACTTGCCGAAGAATCAGGCTCACAGGCGAAAGTGATTACTGCTTCATTGAAAAATTTAAGTACTGAAATTGAAGGGGTTTCAACTTCCTCGAGTAATATCGGTGAGAGCTTTATGTTAATATTTGAAAAAGTAAATCAAGTAAAATTAAGAAGTGCCGGTATAATGAAAATAGCCGATATAAGAAAAGAGCAAAGCGAAAAGTTACTTAATTTAATTAATAGTGTTGACGGTATAAGTAATGAAGTAAAATCCGGCTCTGTTGAAATGCTTAAGGGTGGAGAGAAAATTGCCGGCGAAGTTCGCACGCTGGATAAAGTTACTCAAAGCATTACAGAAAGTATGAACAAAATGGCAAAAAGTGCAAGTCAAATTAACACTGACGTTCAAGAGGTCAGTGATCTTACTCAGCAGAATAAGGAAAGTATTATGAACTTGTCGAATGAAGTAAGTAAATTTAAAGTGTAACAGCGAATACGGTGTGTGCTTTGTGATTGTTTTAATAAACCTCGCAAGAGCTAAGCCTCGCGAAAGGGATAGTAGCGATGCAGGGGTATTTTTTAAGAAATTACCCCTGCAAATAAAATTATGGCGTTAATTATTAGCCATGATTTTAGTCGGAGCCGATAGGCGTAGTCGCGGATAGCCCGTTTTTTGCATTGCGTGAATATTGCATTCGCTTTTTTACCGGATAATCGCAATGCAAAAATTCGCCCAAATTTATTTTATAAAATCACAAAAAATGCTTGCTAATTTTCGGTAATTGATATATACTTGGCTTTCTTAGTTTGAAGGCGAAGGTTTAGGGAATTTAATGAGTAATGTTAAAGACGGTAATTCGAATGATAATCGGGGCGTGAAGGTCAGAGGCAATTCTTCGGTTTTAAAGACGACGAAGGGGTTGTGGGTTTTGGCATATCCGACTATGATAGCGACTGCACTACAGAGTTTTTATGACATTGTGGATATGACTTGGATTGGACAATATTCGCAAGCATCGCTTACGGGTGTTACGCTCTTTTCTATTTTGCTTATGCTGTTTGGCGTGCTTAATTCGGTTGCAGGGGCAAGCTCGGTTTCTATGATTTCGCAGGCTTACGGGCGTGGCGATAAGGAAAAATTGCAGAGGATATCGGAGCAGACGATTAGCTTTAAGGTTGTGCTTGCGATAATTTCAGGTTTGTTGCTTGCATTGCTTATGCGTCCAATTCTTTCGCTTTATACTGACAGCCCGCAAGTCATAAAAGAGGCGCTCGATTACGGGTGGATTCGTATTTTCTTTTTGCCTTTGGCGTTTTCTTCTTATTCGGTAAATACGATTTTCAGGTGTACCGGAAATTCAAAAATGCCAATGCGTATTATGATTGTCTCGACTGTGCTGAATTTCATTTTGGATCCTATTTTTATTTTTGATGTAGTTCCCGATTTCGGGCCGATTCCAATTCCGTTTGAAATACACGGATTTGGGTTTGGTGTTTTCGGTGCGGCTTTGGCAACCGTGACATCAATTACAATAAGTTTTTTATACGGCTTCATATCGTTATTTTCAGGTAAGCATAAAGTAACAATAAGTTTAAAGGGGCTTTTAAAACTTGACAAAGATATTGATTTTAGTCTTTTAAAAATTGGTCTTCCGTCCGGTTTTAATCAATTTGTCCGAACCTTTTTTATCACTGTGTTAATGTGGTTTGTAAGCTCTTATGGAGATTATGCAACTGCACTCGCAGGCGTTGGAGGAAGAATCTCCGGTTTTGCTTTTATCCCGTTGTTCGGACTGGATATGGCGGGAGCTACATTGATAGGGCATAGTTTGGGAAAAGAAAATATAAGCGAAGCAAAACGCATTTCTATTGTTGCGGCTGTATTAGGTGCGCTAATCATTTCGATTTTTGTAATTTTCCTTTGGATATTTCCTGAAGGTATTTTGGCGTTCTTCTTTAAAAACGATCCCGCCATCATCATCGAGGGGGTTAAGATGCTGCGCATTGTAAGTATTTCGTTTATAGGTGTTGGCTTCATGCTTGGGCTCGGTACCGTTTTTTCCGGCTCTGGACACAACCTGCCTTTGATGTATGCAACAATTTGCGGAAACTGGTTGGTACAACTTCCATTTTTGATTATTACAATTTTGATTTTCAAACTTCCAATTGAGTTCGTTTGGCTTTCAAATCTTGTCGGAGAAGTCGGCGCGATAAGTGTAATTTTATATCATTACAAAAAAGGTGTTTGGAAAACAAAGAGGGTTTAAATTTTAAGCTGACGCCAACCCGCTCCCTTGCAAAATTTTCCGTCCTTTACAGTAAAACTAAATCGGCGTTCAAGTTTTATGTGGAGAGTCTCGTGTTGTGGACAGGATGTCCACCTAAAGTAAACAAGGGTAATAATCACACAGGACGGGTGATTATTACCCTCCGATAGAATGTCTTAAGAAATATCGTGGATAGACATCGGTCGCTACGCACGCGTTAAACGAATTTAATTACAGGGTGGTTTTCTGCTTAGTCTCTCGACTACCCGGTTACTGTCCCTCGACAGGCTCGGGAGCCGCTTGTCGAAGTGGGATACTGAGCTTGCCGAAGTGCGATAAACTTAATAACTGATTTTTATAATTTTTCTGTGTAACTAAATCTTTAAATGAGGGTTTAGTGTTTATATATTGGAGGAACTGGGAATGTTTAGAAAAAATTTTTTAGTAGCTGTTTTGCTGGGACTGCTTTTTACTTCTTGTAATACAATTGGTAAACAAGAAAATAATGCTGTGGTGAGCAAATTGTTTAGAAACGAAGACGGTAAGTCAATGGAGTTGTTGTTTGATAACGAAAAGGATGTTGTTACCGTTTTATTACAGGAGCAAAAAATTGTCCTACAGAAAGAAAAAACCGCATCAGGATTTTCTTATAAAAATTCAGACTATGAGCTTTTTGGGAAAGGCGATGATGTGCAGTTAATCAAAAACGGAAAAGTGCTTTTTGAGCATAAAGATGATGTTGTTTTTATAAAAGCAAAAAACTCTAAAGGCGATGTTTTGGATATGAAGTTTAATAACACTCAAGGCGCGGTTAAGGTCTATTTTAATGGCGGTAAACAGATTGATCTAATTCAACAAAAATCGGCTTCGGGTATTTGGTATAAAAACGATATCTATGAATTGAGCGGTAAAGGCAATCACTACACTTTAAAAAAAGGCAGTAAAACGCTTTTTAAGAACTAGCCTTGAGCATACTGCCTTTATTAAAAGCGGGTTATTGCATCATTTGGATTTTGTCGGCTAAAAATCGTGCTTCATCAAGATCATGTGTTACATAAATTGCCGTATATCCAAATTCTTCCCGGTTTTTTAAAAGCTCGTTTTGGAGGCGCGATCTTAAGTTGATGTCTAATGCGGAAAGAGGCTCATCGAATAGGACAATTTCCGGTTGGGTGATTAAAGTGCGGGCGAGCGCTACTCGCTGTTTTTCTCCACCGGAAATATCTGTTACATTTCGTTTTGCCAAACCTTGAATGTCGAACAGTTTTAGCCATTTTTCGACTTGTGTTTTGCGCTCTTCTTTTTTTACACCCAATGTTGCAAGCGGGAATGCTATGTTTTCGGATACTGAAAGATGAGGAAACAGGGCATAATCCTGGAATACCATACCTATCTTTCGTTTGCATGCTTGTACATTTGTTATGTCGTTGTCATTAATTAATATTTTTCCGCTGTCAGGTGCGAGTAATCCTGCGATCATTTTTAATACAGTTGTTTTTCCGCAACCGGATGGTCCGACTAAAGCGAGTGCTTTGCCTTTGCCCAGTGTAAACGAAGCTTGTATTTTTTTATTTCCCCGCTTTTTGGTTAAATTTTGTATTTTTAAAAAATAATTCTTCATAATTTAAATTGTCTCCTTTTTGCGTTGTAGAATAAAAAATACCAAGCCGGTTATTACGGCAAGGATGATAGCTATAACTGAGCTTTCAGTAAATCTGTATGAGCCTGAAAGGCGGAAAATTTGCAAACTTAAATTTTTAAATTTTGGTATATTGAGTAATAGCGGAATACTTGCATCTCCTGCGCTAATGGCAAAACAGAATGCAAAAGCAGTTTTAATTCCGGGTTTTATCAGTGGTAAAACAACCCTCATAAAAGCATCTCTTTTCCCCGAAGAAAATAATACTGCAGCCTGTAAAATATCTTTTGGGATTTGCGCGAAAGATGTTTGTATTTGAGCATAAGCAAAAACCCATGTTCGGGCAAGCTGTGCTAAAATTAAAATTACTATGGAGCCTCGTGGCATAAATATTTTGAAGCCAAAGCCCAATACAACCGATGAAATCATAAGCGGTGCATAAGGCAAAAATTTAAGTACGGAATCTATGAAGCTTGAGAATTTGTTTTCAGTAATGCCGGTTTTTAATGATGTGGTAAAATTTAGATACAGAAAAAACAGAGATGCCATAATCGACAAAATTGAGGTGGTTATTCCAATCCAAACCGTGTTAAATGCGGCTTCCCATGTTGATGCGGTTTGTAAAATTTTTTTCCACGGAGCAAGGCTAATAAATGTGTTTCCCCCTTGTGTGTAACCTGTTTTTATAAAAGAATGAATAAAAATAGAAAAAAGCGGGGCAAGTAAAAATAAGATAATAATGCTCATTAAAATGATAAAAATAAGATTTTCTTTTTTGTTGATTATTTTTTTTCTGATTCTCTGTCGTTTTAGGTCTAAAACATTTTCCGTGCTTTGTTTTCTCGAAAATATGTAGCCTATTGTAAGGCTTGCGGCTATTGCTGTTTCAATCAATGCTATTTTTCCTGCATAACTAATGTCTAAAGTTGTGCGACCTGCTACATAAAGCTCAACTTCCAATGTCGAAAAGTCCATGCCGCCGAACATAAGAATAATCATAAAGGAGAAAAAACAATATAAAAAAATAATCAAAAATGAGGATAAAATAGGGTTCCAAAGTTCAGGAAGGATTATTTGTCTGAAAATTCGGCGTGGTTTGGCACCCATGAGAGCGGCAACTTCTTCAAGCTCTTCATCTAATCGCTGCCATACTTGCGTAATTGCCTGCATGGCAATCGGAAAGTTATAAAACGCCTGAATGATGATTATACCAAGTACCGAATACAAAAAATTTATGTTGATATTTCCGTTAAAAGCCCAATTTAATATGCTGTTTAAAACACCTTGTTTCCCAAAAAAGAGAATATAGGCAATAGCAATAATAAGCGGTGGTACGGATAGGGGAATTGCCGAAAGTGATAAAAGGAAATTACGCCCTTTGAATTCGCGTAATGCACAGAAAAAAGCGGCTCCAAATCCTATAATTACGGCAAGTATGGCGGAAAAAAAGGCTTGCGTTACAGTAAAGCCTGTAATCATTGCTACCCTGCCAAAATCAGATTGACTTTTACCGAAATTTCCTAAAACCTCAAATCTGTTTGAAAATGAGGGTAAGATAGCAAAAATGACTGGTAGTAAAAATGAAAGTACAGCAAGGGTAAAAACGCTCCCCCCAAGTATGAAAAAGATAAGCAAGCGATTGCATTGGGGGGAGCTTGTTTCAAAAGGAGATATCGCTCTATCGGAATATAACATAATTTTATTTTTTTTGCAAGCCCCAATAATAAAATTTTTAATGTTATTTTACCAAAGTTGTTTAAGATGTTTGCAAAAATTGGTAGATTTCCGCAAGCAAATTAACCATAAGCTTACGCTTTTTGGTATTAGATTGCTGAGTGTAGTCAAAATTGTTTTGTATTTTATTCAAAACAATTTTGACTTTTGCAATTTTCTATTTTAACAAAAATTTTACGCTTTCGGCAAGCACTTCCTCCGGGTTATCATTTATTTTAAGTACCTTACCGGGTACTTTAACTTTGTTAAACGAAGCAGGCAGGTTTCCCTTTAACGCCACAGGATACATCCACTGTGTTTCAGTTAAAAGCTGTTGAACTTCTTTTGTAAGCATAAACTCAATGAATGCTTTTGCCCCTTTAGGGTTTCTTGCATTTTTTACAAGACCGAGCCCTTCAATTTGTCTGATATGTCCTTCAGGAAATATTAAAGCCTGATATCGTTCTGTTTTGTCGTATTTAACATGATATGCCATGCTGGTGGTATAGCTACTAACAAGCGGTGCTTCACCTGCCGTAAATAAATTATATCCGCTTGACCAACCGGGTGTGATTGTTAAAACAGAATTGTCCAGTTTTTTCCAGTAGTTAAGATAGTCTTTGCCAAAAACTGCTTTAGTCCACATCAAAAATCCTAAACCGGGTGTGCTGATTCTTGGATCCATTAAGACGATGGATTTTTTGTATTCCGGTTTTAATAAGTCTTTTAGGCTTTTAGGTGCAGGGATTTTTGAATTCGTGTCGTACATGAATGCAAAGTATCCGTAATCATAAGGGGTAAGTAAATAGTCTTTGGCGAAAACCAAGTCGGCAGAAGTGATGTTGTTTTTGTTTTTTGGAATATAGGGGGTTAATACATCTGCACGTCTTGCTTTTTGAATTAAGAAGTTGTCAATTCCTACAAGAACATCTGCTTGCGGTGAGTTTTTTTCGAGTATTGCTTTGGATAAAACTGTTCCCGCATCTTCGCAAATAAAAAATTCGACTTTATAACCTGTGGCCTCTTCAAATCTTTTGATTATTTCAGGACCGGGTCCCCATTCGGCTACAAAAGAGTCGTAAGCATATACTACTACAACATTTTCATCTGCTCCGCCAAAAGCAAAAGCAAACGAACTACAAAAGATTGCAAAAAATACAATCATAAAAAAAGAAAAAAAACGAGTTTTCATAACTCCCTCCGCCGGCATTATCCGGATCAGGTAATAAGGAATCCGTACGGACATCCTTGTGGGTATTATCTCAGCTGTTAAGCACCCCATGTTGGTAATCTAACATAAAACGGCATAAGAATCAAGTATAGCTTTGCATTTTTTAAAATTTATTTTTTAGTTTGTGAAAGAAATGCTTTGCCTTAGGGGGTGGAGTAATGCGAGCCGGCGGTTTGTTTGGGTCATTTTTTTTGTTTTGAATTTAGTTCAAACCGCAAAGCCCGAATTTAATTTTCTTTTTTTGCTTTTTCCACATATTTTGCGAATTTAGGGAGGAAGATTAGGTTGACGGTTCCGGTCGGGCCGTTTCTGTGTTTTGATATGCGTAATTCTGTTTCTATGCCTTCGCGGTCAGATGATTTTGCTGAGTCGGAGGTTTGTCGTTCGCGGTGGATGAACATTACAATGTCAGCGTCCTGCTCAATTGCGCCTGAGCCGCGAATGTTTGCGAGTCCCGGTGTTTTTCCTTCGGCTTCTCTGTTAAGCTGGGATAAGGCTACTATGGGGACGTTTAATTCTCGTGCCAGGCTTTTGAGTGATTTGGAGATTTCTGCCATCTGGTCAAAAGGCTGTAAGGCTCTGTTTTCTGCGGTTATTAGTCCTAGGTAGTCGACAAAGATGATTTTTACGCCTTCTTGTTTGCATAGTTGGCGTGAGAGTGTTTTTAAGTCCAGAATGCCCATGTTTGGCATGTCTACAAGGTATGCAGGGGTTTCATATATTCTTCCTGCGGAGTCTGAGAGTCGTTGGAGTTCGGCTGCGGAGATGTGCCCGCTTCGCAAGTTGTTCATGGATACATTTGCATCGAGTGCAAGTAAGCGGGTCAGTATTTGTATGTCAGACATTTCAAGCGAAAAGAATGCGGCAGGTGTTTTTTTCTTTTGGGTTATATACGAGAACATTGAAAGTGCGACAGCGGTTTTTCCCATACCGGGTCTTGCACCTATTATGATTAGGTCGGAATCCTGGAAGCCGCTTGTAAGGTAGTCTAAGTCATTAAATCCGCTTGGAGTTCCCATAATTTCACTTGGGTTGCGGTTTCGCTCTTCAATTTTTTCTATCAGTGATACCATCAAATTTTTTGGAGTTTGGTAGGTTGCTTTTTGGCCGGCTTCGGTTAATTCAAATATTTTTTGTTGAGCGTTTTCAATTATTTCTTTTCCGGGTATTGAAGCGTCAAAACTGTCTGCGTGAATTTTAGCGGAAACATGGAGTAAGTTGCGCCTTATTGCCATGTCTAACACAATTGAAGCATAGTATTCAATATTTGCCGTTGTCGGTACAACACCGGGCAGACTTGCAATGTATGCGGCTCCGCCTGCGAGGTCAAGCTCTTTTTTAGATTTCAGCTTTTCCGTCAAAACCAGAATATCAGGGGCGGTTTTTCCTTCATTGTATAATTCGGAAATTACTTCAAAAATTTTTTTATGCTGTGGTGCGTAAAAAGACTGCACTTTCAGAAAGCTGATTTTTGCCATTGCATTTTGGTCAAGCAAAAGCGCCCCCAGCACAGCTTTTTCTGCTTCTAAGTTGTGCGGGGGTATGTTGTCATTTAAGTTTGATGAAAACTTATTGGGCTCAGGCATGGTTTATTCGTCTGAAGTGTTTTCGTTTAAATTGTCTTCGCCTTCGTTTGAAACGGTTTCTTCCTCATCGGAATTGTTTTCAGTTTCAGGTGTTTCTTCTTTCTTTTGATGTCGTGGTTTTTTTTCTTTCTTTTCGGGTTTTTCCGATTTTGGAATTACTGCTTCAACTTTTACGGTAACTTCGGCAATTGCACTTTCATAGAGGCGAACATTTACGGTAAAAGTGCCTGCGGTTTTAATAGTTGAACCGGGTACTTCAATTTTTTTGCGCTCAATATCAAAGCCTTGTTTTTGTAACTCGTCTGCAATTGTCTGGTTGGTTACTGCTCCGTAAAGTTTTCCGCTTGGGCCTGCTTGCATAGGGATAAGAATTTCAAGTGCTTCAAGTTTTTCTTTGATTCCGGCTGCATTGGCTCTTTTTGTTTCTTTTCTGGCTTCTATTTCTTCGCGTTTGCTTTCAAAATGTGCCAGTGTGAATTCATTACACGGAACTGCCAGATTTCTGGGGAGCAGGTAGTTTCTAGCGTATCCTGCCGCTACATCTTTTACATCACCTTCTTCTCCGAGGTGTTTTACATCTTCATTAAGAATTACTTTCATTAGTCAAGCTCCTTACAATAAAATTCGTACAAGCATTTGTACGGCTTTTCCATGGAGTTGGAAAAGACTATGGGCGGCTGATTTAATTTCGGGTTTTGCCGGAATTAAATCCCGCTCTCCATTATTTTTTTTTAATAAAGCATAAAATTTTTGCTTTATTTAAAACTCATTAGTCATTAGAAACATAGGGCAGTAATGCAACAGCTCTTGCTCTTTTTATTTCAAGAGCCAGTTTTCGCTGGTGCTTTGCACATGTGCCTGTTATTCTTCTTGGTAAAATTTTACCCCGCTCTGTGATAAATCGGCGTAAGCTGTCAGGATCTTTGTAATCTATTTTCAGCTTTTGAGAGCAAAACCTGCATACCTTTTTTCTGTAATAGGTGCGAGGTTTTCTCTGAAATTTTTCTTCGGTGTCTCTTGTGTTTTCCTGTACATCATTGTTATTCTTTGTTTCTGTTTTATCTGACATATTATTCTCCTTAAATTAAAATGGAACTGTTTCCAAATCTGCATCGTCATAACCCATATCGTAGCTGTTTTCCGGTCGGACCGGTTTTTTTTGATAAGCTGATTGGTTGTTTTCATTTGGTTTTTGATATGCTGAATTACTCGATTGCTGATAGCTGCCTCCGTAGTTGCCTCCGCCTTGTTGGCCCGGATTTCCTCCAAGCAGTTGTAAGTTTGAAGCGACTATTTCAACACGACTTCGTTGAACCCCGTCTTGTTCCCAGCGGTTTTGGCGAAGCTCTCCGTCAATTCCGACTTGCTTGCCTTTTACCAAATACTGATTTAAGGCTTCGCCTTGTCTTCCCCACAAAACAATGTCAAAAAAACTGGCTTCTTCTTCCCAGTTTTCGCCAACTTTTTTGCGGCGGTTTACGGCGATAGAAAAGTTGCAGACAGGCATTCCCGATGAAGTATATCTTAATTCGGCATCTCTGGTTAGTCTGCCTATCAATACTACATGATTAACATCAGCCATAACGCCCCCTAACTTTCTATTCTAACAAACATAAATGTTAGAATTGCAGGAATAAGTTTAAGCTGTCTTGTCAATTCTGAAATTTTGTCGGTTTCTGATTCGATAATGAATAAAACATAGCGTCCCTTTGACTGTTTTTTAATTTCGTAAGTCAAATTTCGGTCGCCTCTGGAATCTTCGGAAACGACTTTTACGCCAAAGCCATCGAGAGTCTTGCGCAAAGATTCAATTCCCGCATTGTAAGACTCCTCGTCAACAGTAAATACTGTCATTAGTTCGTATTTTCTCATGTTCCCTCCTATGGACACATGTCCCATATTTTCTATGGGACGGAGTAAAAAAAACAATACCATAACTATCAACTTATGTCAATAGAAGAAGGGGCTGTATTTTTAGCTTTTTTTTCATTGATGCCGGTCATAAAATCAGGTTATTTGTGCTTCCAACATGTCGGTTTATTGCGTGAAACGAAAAAAGAACTCCCTTTACTGCTGTATCATTTCGCTTGGGTTTTAATTGCGACCGCTAGTCTATCCTTTTTATCGTTAAAGCATTCAAGTAAAGAAGGCTCATACATGAGACTTCGATTATACTGCAAAGAAAAGATAAAAAGATTATGCGAGGGAGCGGGGTGGCGTTTAGCGAATTTTAAAATTTATAGTATCGAGGAAATTTTTCAAATAAAACTTAATTTTGCTTTTTACCTTGAATTATATTTTTTATTGTTTTATAATTAAGGGGCTTTAAGGGGGCACTTATGGATATTAGAATTTTAGAAAAAGCAAACAATTATATTGAACAGGAAACGGAAAAAAGATTTTCAGATCAAATTAAGGCGTTAATCGATGAGAAAAACGAAAAAGAGCTTTCAGAAAGGTTTTATAAAAATTTGGCATTCGGAACTGCCGGATTGCGCGGAATAATCGGCGGTGGAACGAATAGAATGAATCCCTATGTTGTTAAAAAAGCGGCGCAGGGAATGGCGAACTATTTGATAAAGGCGCTCCCAAAAGAGGCGGAAGCAGGAGAGCTAAAAGCAGTAATTGCGTATGACTCAAGGCATTATTCTCCGCAGTTTGCCGAAAGCTCGGCTTTGATTTTTGCCGCAAACGGTATAACTTGCTTTTTGTTTTCTTCATTGCGTCCGACACCAGAGCTTTCTTTTGCTATTCGAGAGCTTGGTTGTCATACAGGTGTGGTTGTTACCGCATCGCATAATCCGCCTGAGTATAACGGGTATAAAGCATATTGGTCGGACGGGGCGCAGATTACTCCGCCGCATGATACAGGCATAATAGATGAAGTAAACAAAACAGAGGTTGTAAAATCAATTTCTCGAAGTGATGCCATTCAGTCCGGCAAACTGAAAATAATTGACAGTGAAATTGACGAAAAGTATTGGAGCATAGTTAAGGCTAAAATAAACAGACATGAGTTGATTGAAAAAATGTCAAACGATGTCGAAATTGTTTACACTCCACTGCACGGAACCGGTGCAATGCATGTAGAAAAAATACTCGGCGATATGGGATTTAAAATTTTGACCGTGCCTGAGCAAAGAGAGCCGGACGGTAATTTCCCGACAGTAAGTTATCCGAATCCCGAAGACCCAAAAGCATTGAAGATGGGTTTTGAGCTTGCCGAAAAAACACACGCAGATATTTTGATGGCTACGGATCCCGATGCCGACAGATTTGCCTGTGCAGTTAGAAATGCAGATAACGAAATGCAAATAATCAGCGGCAACCAAATGGGGGCATTACTGACCGATTACATTTGTTTAACTGCAAAAGAGTTTGGCAAAATGCCTGCTGCCCCTGCCATTGTTCGCTCTATCGTTACTTCTTCGCTTTCCGATTCGATTGCAAAAAGTTATGGAGTGCAAACATTTGAATGCTTAACCGGATTTAAATGGATTTGCGGTCTTGCCGAAAAAATGACCGTAAGCGGCTCAAACACATATCTTTACGGATTTGAAGAAAGTTTTGGTTACAACATTGGAACTGAAGTGCGTGATAAAGACGGAATTGCGACTGCCGCTATCTGTGCTGAAATGGCACTTTACTGGAAGAGTAAAAATAAATCACTGTTTGACAGATTGAACGAGCTGTTTGTTGAACACGGCCTTTATATTGAAAAAACAATCAACAAAGTTTTTAAAGGTGCTGAGGGTGCGAAAATTATGCAGGCCATGATGAAGCTGCTTCGTGAAAATACACCGGCGGAAATTGCAGAAATTCCGATTAAAAAAATTCGTGATGTTCTGCTTGGAATTGAATACAGCCCAAGCAACAAAAATGCAACAACAAAAATCGACCTGCCTGAAAGCAATGTACTTCAATATTATCTTGAGGACGGCACTGTTTTGTCTGTTCGCCCGAGTGGTACGGAGCCAAAAATAAAAACATACATCATTCATCGTCGGCCTTGCAAAGAAAATTCTATTGAGGATGAAAAGCAAAAGGGAGACGAAGTTATTAAGTCAATCGAAATTGCAATTGAAAAAATACTCAGTGAGTAATTGGGCGTTGCGGTTTGAAGAATAATGTAAAACTAATTGCAAAACTTTAACAAACCGCCGGCGTATTAAAAGCTCCGGCATCGCCTCCGACTAAAAATCTTGCGAAAATTGTCGCAAGATTTTTATTTTGTGCCGACTTGTTCAAAAAGTCGGCACAACTTTTAATGTGCCTAACGCTTTTGTTTACATCGAAACTATACTGAATAAGTTGTTATCTGTTTTATATTATATTGTATAAAAATGTTTGGATACAAGATTGGATATACATGAGGTAATTGACACAGTGATTTTTTTTACATTATAATGCAGTGAGGTATAAGATGAAAACATGTAAGCAAATAATTGAAAAAACAATTGCAGAAAACGGAAATGATACAAACATAAGTTTTGTTTTTTCGTCAGGTATCACAGCGAGAGAGTGGCTGATAAAGGCACCGGATATTAGCGGTGTAGATACAATTGCTACAGAATCATATTTGGCTTGGGACATATTTAAAAAAATATTTTTTAATTATGGAAGTTCGGAAAAACTTGAACCTGTTCCTCAAGTTGTGCGAAAATTATTCGTACAAAATATTATCAAAAAAAATGCAGAACTTGCCAAAGAAGGTAAACCTTTATTTAAAAAAATTATTCCTCAACAATTTGCTTCTGAGGGGAGCGTTTTTACCGATTGGCTTGTTCGTATTTTACCGCAACTTGACCATTGGTCTAAAAGATTTTATAAAAAAAACGAGCCTGAGAATATTCTTGAATCAGATGATTTAAAAATTTTAAAAATACAGTACGAACAGTTTTTACAGGAGTACTTTTTGTATGAGCCTTCTTGGCATGCGGATAAATTTGTTTCATACGGAAAAAAAATTATCATTTTCTTTCCTGAATTGATAGAAGACTTTTCAGAGTATGAGCTTTTATTGAATGATCAAGAAGAAGTGCAAATTATAAATATTCCCGAAGAGCATAAACAGTCTTTTGATATTTTGGAATTTAAAAACAGTCGGCAAGAAATAAACTATTGTGTTTCCAAAATAGAAGAGTTAATCAATTCAGGTATTCCCGCAAACGAAATATCCGTTAATGTCTGTAACATAGAAGAGATAGCACCTTATTTAAAGCGTGAGTTTATTTTAAGGGGTGTTCCGTTGCAATTTAGATATGGTGCCCCTCTTACAAGCAATTCTGCGGGGTCGATGTTTAAATCATTTATGGAAATTGTATCATCGCATTGGGAATATACGGCGGTTAAAAATTTTTTGTTAAATCCTCATATACCGTGGAAGCATGTTGAAAAAATCAAAGCGTTGATAAATTTCGGGATTGAAAACAATTGTGTTATATCGTGGCATGAAAACTCTGAATGGAAAAATGTTTGGAAAGAAGCATTTAAAATACGCGAAGATAAAAAATCAAAAGAAGAATTTGAAATTGAAAGTTGGTTTAACAAACTTTACGGTGCGGTTGAAAAAATCGTCAATGCAAAATCTTTTTATGCAATACAAACAGCTTATGTTTTATTTAGAGACGATTTTTTACTTACAGAAAATTTTTCTGAAGATGACAATTTAATTGTTGGTCGTTGTGTAGATGTATTAAGAGAGTTGATTGGTTTTGAGCAAAAATATGCAAATATTATGACAGATGAAAAATATGAATTTTTTGTTTCCATTTTGGATACTAAACAATATGTTTTTCAAAATAGCGGTGAGGGAGTTAATGTGTTCCCGTATAAGGTTGGTGTGGCAACACCATTTAAATTTCAGTTTGTTATCAACATGGGCGAAAAAGTTTCTACGGTTATTTATGATAAACTTTCTTTTTTGCGCAAGGATAAACGCGAAGAGCTTGGAATTATTGAACAAAACATGTCAAAAGATTTTTTTGCGGCATATTATGATTTAAATGCTTCGTGTTTTTCTTATTCAAAAAAAACTTTTTCAAGTTATGCTATTTGCAACAGTGTTTTTAAAAAGCATGAAGTTGAAAATGAGCCAAATCCTTTTTATTCTGAAAAAGATTTTTTTCTTGACAGTAAAAATTATGCTCTTGAACTTTATCAAAGTCAAGCAAGTGGTTTGGTAAGGTTTTTTGAAAACATACATTCCGGTTTTTCTCTTAAAAAAACATTTTCGTTTGTTAAGGACAGCTTTACTGAAAAAAGTGTTGCTCTTCAAAATAAAATGCAGGGTTTTTATACTCACGATGCAAAAAATAATAATTTAATAAGAGCTTCGGCAAGCACATTGAATTTACATCAAGCTTGTGCCACTAAATGGTTTTTCAGACGCATTCTTTCGATTGAGCAAAAAGGTATTGTCCCTGAAATTTTTAATTTAAAGCGACTCGGTACTTTATATCATGTTGTTGCCGAAGAGCTTTATAAAAAAATTGCGTTGATAGATAAATCTTTTCGAGCTGAGCATTCTGACATGTATGTTAATTGGGCAAAGGAAATAATAGAAAATGCAATTTCCTTAAAAGATGATTTTAGAGGTGCATTGGCAAAACCCTTTATTGCATTGATTGAAAACAAAATATTAAAAGCAATTCAGGCGTTGATTATTTTTGACAGTGAGCATTATAACCGTTGCATACCAAAATTACTGGAAGAAGAATTTTTTTATGACGCAAACGATATAAGGTATCACGGTATAGTTGATAAATTATGGTTTGACCCCGATAAAGGGCTGTATTCTTTGGTGGATTATAAAACCTCATACACACCTAATGCGGAAAACTGTTCGGTTAATGAGCCTGATGAATATTTGGATAATTTTCAAATGGCGATGTATGTGTATTTACTTGAGAATAATCTTGGCAATGAAGCAGAAATCAATTCTGCATCTTTTTGGAGTTTTAGAAAAGAAGAGGCTTCAGAAATTTTTTGCAGAGAAAAAAAGGATAAACGCAGTAAAGCCGTTGATAATTTTGAAAATACGATTTCTGCATTAAAAGAATATGCTTTTCTTTTTAAAAAAAGAATGGACGCTGTAAGTTTTTCCAAACAGGAATATGTAGATTGGGATAGTTGTGTAAATTGTGAGTATAAACGAATATGCAGAACAGTTTTTTCGGTGGAGGGTGAATAAATTGAAAAAAGAACATTTTTTGTCTGACTTAAATGATGAGCAGTATGCTGCCGTAAAAGTTGTAAAAAACTCTGTGGTTTCAGCAGGGGCAGGCTCGGGTAAAACACGAGTGCTTGCAAAAAGATTTGTCAATCTTATTGTAGAAAAAAAACTGAGTGTTGATAAAATTGTTGCACTTACATTCAGTAAAAAAGCTGCAACAGAAATGTCTGAAAGGATTTTTGAAGCGCTTTCAACTCTTGCTGAACAAACTAAAACTCCTGAATTGAAAAAAGCTGTTGAAGATTTTAACAAGGCTCAGGTTTCAACGATAGATTCTTTTTGTGCAACAATTGCCAGAACAGGATGTAGTCAATTTGGAATTAGCCCTGATTTTAAAATAGATAAAGCCGCTTCCGATAAACTTGCAGATACCGTAGCTTTGAATTTTTTTCTAAAACACAGAGACGAGCCTGTATTGCAAAAAGTACTTGCAGACCATAACATAGAAGACTTTGTGTCAGGGTGTTTTGCAAAAATACTTAAAAACTATTCGTTAATTACGAAGCCGCTTGATTTAGATAATTCTATTCATAAACAGAACAAAAAAATTGTTTTACTGTTTGAAAAATATATGACCTCATTAAGTAAAGAAATACAAATTATCGAATCACTTGAATCCAATAAATCCGAATTTTGCGATACAGTCAAAAGCAATATAAATCAACTTGGACAAACACCTAAAAGTGTTGGGGATAAAATTTTTGAAAGCTTTTTAGAAAAATTGCATAAAGTGGCGAATATTAGCATTCAACACTTAAAACGAGACGAGGTAACCAAAACTTGTAAAGAAGCAATAAAACAAATTAGAAATATAACTATAGATCTGTTGGCGCTTTTAAATTATGTAAATAATGTGCCGCTAACAATTCAGCTTTTTGAATTTATAAAAGAGTTGCAAAAAGATTTTATCAGTCAAAAAAGAGCTTTAGGTGTTTTAAGTTATTCTGATGTTGCACAATTGGCTGTTGATGTTTTAGTAAATGACATTGATGTAAGAAATTTTTACAAAAACAGAATTGATGCTGTTATGATAGATGAGTTTCAAGACAACAACCGCTTACAGAGGGATTTGCTCTTTTTATTAACCGAAAAAAGCGACAGGGTAGAACTCTCAATTCCGAATCCTGATGAGTTGTGCGAGGATAAATTGTTTTTTGTAGGAGACGACAAACAGTCAATATATCTTTTCCGTGGTGCAGATGTTTCTGTATTTAAAAAATTGAACAGAGAAATAACTAATGATGAAGATTCTGTAATTAACCTTGCTACAAATTACAGAAGCGAAACAGGTATGTTGAATATATTTAATTATGTTTTTAAGTCTGTCTTTTATTCCGATGAGCATCTTCCGTCCGATGAGATAGAAGAAAGCATGCTTGAACATGAATCTTTTTTTGAGCCTGTTCTATCAATTAGAAACACTGCCGGTGTAAATCCTGAATTAAAAATATTGATTGCAGATGGGGCAAGATTGAAATTCGCAGATTTGGATGCTTCTAACCCTAATTTAAGCGATGAAGAATGTGAAGCTGCAACACTTGTAAATGAAATTAAAAAAATGAAAGAAAGTAAAACTCAGGTTAGAGCCGAAAGTCAGGCACGTGATTGTCGTTGGTCGGACTTTGCTGTTTTGTTTAGAACCACCGGAAACCAAGCTATTGTAGAGAGGTATTTACGAAAAGCAGGAATCCCTTATAGGGCGGTACAACAAAAAGGCTTGTTTTACGATGCTCCGATCAATGATATTGTTGCATTGTTGCGACTTGCAGTATATCCTTGGGATAAGCTCGGTTACGCACAAGTATTACGCTCGCCTTTTATAAACATTTCAGATAATGCGTTCACCGAAATTCTTTTGCAAGATTTTGAACCGTTTGATAATCAAGCGGATAAATTTTTACAAGGAGCTGATTTAGAGGGCTTTATAAAAGGCAGAGCGTTGTTTACACGCATAAAACAATGTATAAAAGAAAAAACAAATGCAGAAATAATTTCAAGTTTGTGGTATGATGAAGCATACAGATATTTGATTTTAACAAACGAAAACTATCACCGCTATATTGAATTGTATGACTATTTGTTTGAAATAGCAAGGCAAGCCGACGATAACGGTCTTTCGGTGGTCGCCTTCTTGGATTTACTGGAAGGATATATTGTAGACGGTGATAAACTTGAAGACTTAGATATACCCGGTGAAGAAAACGGTGATGCTGTTCAGCTTTTAACCATACATAAAAGCAAGGGGCTTGAATACCCTGTGGTCTGTATTCCTTTTTGCGGATATGAAGGTAGGCCGAATAAACACGATGATTTTGTTTTTTATTCCGATGATTTGGGACTTTCAATTGTGTTACCGGAAAGTGAAAAAGACTTTTTTAAGGATGTTTCACCGAATATATTTTTTGATGAATTAAAACAAATTGAAAATCATAAACACATTGCAGAGGTAAAAAGACTTTTATATGTGGCAATGACTCGTGCAGAAAGTCATATAATAATGACAGGTAAAAAAATTAACCGTAAAAAGAAAGATCCTGAATTGAAAGGCGAAAGAAGTCTTTCTGAATTGCGAGATTTGTTTAAGTTTCCTGAAGTAAAGACTTCATTAACAAGCTTTTTTAATTTGCTCATTCCCGGTTTGTATGAAGATGACGATGAATTTAAAAATCTCAATATTCAAGTTTCGGAAATTATGCCGATTACATCTTCGGAAGTGGTTTCCATGTTTGCCGGTGCAAAGCAAAAGAACAAAAAAGTTATGACTCAGGCAGAAATTGAAAAAGCTTATAAAAAAGCTACACTCAAAATTTTTCCCGAGCCGGAGAAAAAAGTTTTTGCCGCAAGTCATTTGCATGATTGTGAATCGCAGGATTATAAACAAAACTATCCGACAAAAAAACAAAACGATTCGTTTGATGACTTAAATAATTTTGATGCGCATGATGAAACGGGGAGTGAAAAAATTGCAGCAACTGATATTGGAACGCTTACGCATTTGGCGATAGAATATTTTTTTAAGAAAAAAACACTTGCACTTCCTGCTAAGCATGAAGAAGAAATATTAAAAATGCGTGATACTTTTTTTGAATCCAAGCTCGGACAAAAAGCCGTGTCGGCAACAGTGCGTAATACGGAGTATGGGTTTATTACAAAATATGACGGCAAAAAAGTCATCGGTCAGATAGACTTAATGTTTGAGGCTGATAATATTGTTTACATAGTTGATTATAAAACCGACAAACAAGAAATTCCTGAAAATCATAAAGAGCAGTTGAGCGTTTATAAAAAAGCTGTTACCGACCTTTATAAAATCAAAGGTAAACAAAATCTTCCGGTTAAAACTTTTTTGTTTTATCTTAGAAGCGGAAATGTGCAGGAAATTTAAAAACTTAAAAAAATTAAATAATTTTTTTAAGTTGCAACCCGTCTTTCTATGCGGTTGTTGTGTTAAAGCGAAAAAAGTTTAACTTTTAAAGCACAATAGATTGACCGGCGTGATTTAAAATCAGAAAACCGGAGTTTTAAACAGTACGGTTTTGGTGTAAATGTAGAAACGCATTTTAATTAAATAGTTATGTTAGTATAAAAAAGTAAATGCGTTTCAAACCCGAAGTCTATCCTTTTCGCCGATTATTTTTTAAGAAAAAGTAGTTGGAGCGATAGCGGAAAATACTTTTGCCGTTTATTTTAAGAAGAGGCGAAAAGATTATGCGAGGGTTGGGGGTGAGAAGTAAAAAAGGGTTGTGATAAACAACCCTTTTTTACTCATTTAAAATATTATACTGTCGCTATACTTTTTATTTCGTTGCGATGATATTTTAGTTTTTTTAATGCTCGCAATTCAATTTGTCTTACGCCTTCAGCGGAAATTCCCATGACTTCGGCGATGTGATAAAGCGATTCTTTTCGAGGGTATCCTTTGAGGCAACGGCGGCGGATTAAAATATCTCTTTCAAGCTCGGGCAAGAGGTTCAGTATTTTGTCAACCATAATTGCAATTTCTTTTTCTTCCAAAACATCTTCGGGCATGTAGTCCATGTTTTTTATGACTTCATAGTTGGAGTATTTTGAGTCGTTTGCGATAGGTGCATCAAGGCTGTATATTTCGGTTGTGCAGTCAAACATTTCTTTTATCGTTTCGACCGACACATTGACTAATTTGGACAGTTGTGAATAGCTTGGTTTATAGCCGTGATTTGCCTGAAATTGAAGTGAGGCTTTGTTGATGCGAATCATAAGCTCTTCTTTGCGTATGGGGAGCCTGATTTTGCGTACGCAAGTGCCTAAGTATCTGGTAATGGCTTGACGTATCCAAAATGTTGCATAGGTGCAAAAGCGTGTTTTAAATTTCGGGTGAAATTTTTCTGCGGCTTTTATTAAGCCTAAATTTCCTTCTTGAATTATATCCATTATATTTTGGCTGTTTTTTGCCGATGACTGGAGTACAACTTTGACGACCAGCCGAAGGTTGTGTTTGACAAGTTTGTTAATCGCTTCTTCATCGCCTGTGATGGTTCTTTTGGCAAGCTCTGCCTCTTCTTCGGCGGATAAAATATTGTATTTTGTTACTTCAGTTATATATTGTTTGAAAATTTTATCACTCATGGGTACCTCGTGAATTTGTAATCAAAAACCGTGCCAAGTTTTAGAGGTCTGGATAATTGATAACTCTATATACGGGGGGGGGGGTATTGCATATTTTTAAATTATAACACTATATATAGTGTTAAATTTTGTGTAAGATTATTTTTCGTTTTCTGTATACTTTTGTATACGATTATTTTTTGTAAGTGTATACTTTTCCGTCATCTTTTACAACCGTAAAGCCGGTTTCGGTTATATTGCTTATGTTTTCGTGCAATGCGACCGCATCCAGGCGGAATTTCCCGCCACCGTCTTGTAAGTCTACGGCAAAGGTCGGTAATGAAAGTCCCGACAGTCGGTTTTTCAGGGTTTTCCATAATGAAACGGCTTGTTTTAGAGGTACGGCAAAGTGAGATGTTCCTCTTGCCGTGTCAAGTTGAAACAGGTAGCCGGGTTTTACTCCCAAGCAGGTTAGTTTGTGAAACAGCTTTATTAACACTTCTGCATCATCATTTACTCCTTTTAGTAAAACCGTTTGAGATTGCATTGGAATTCCGGCATCAATGCAGTTTTCAATTGCTTTTATTTGCGGTGCTTGCAATTCTGCGAAGTGGTTGATATGCGGGATAATCCACAGAGGTTTTGACTTTTTTAGCAATGTGATAAATTCGGGTGTAAATGCTTGCGGGGCAAAAATGATAGAGCGGGTGCAAAGTCGGATAATAAGATTTTTTGAAACAGAGCGCAAGTTTTCAAGGCAGTATTTTATTCTTTCAATTCCGCCTGTTACCGGATCGCCTCCTGAAAGCAACACCTCTTTGATATTTGGGTTTAATCGAATATAGTCCATGATTTTGGAAAATTCATTGTTTGAAATAAAGCCTTCTTGCCGTGCCGCGAATTCACGCCTGAAGCAGTATCTGCAATACGAAAAGCATTTACCTGTGGTAAGGATTAGAACTCTGTTGGGGTATTGGTGTATGCATTGATTGCTAACTTGATAGTATTTTTCGCCCAAAGGGTCAATCGTTTCAAAGTCTTGTACATTGTTTTCTTGGGGTGAAGGAAGTACCTGCTTTTTTAAGGCTTCGGCAGAAACAGGGTCTGCATTTTCGATGAGTTTTAAATACTCAGATGAAACTAGCTTTGGTAATACAGGGTTATTTTCGCAAATAGGCTCTTCGCAATTCTTCATAAGAAACTTCTATTGGAGTGTCAAGTAATTCGTTTGCCCGTTCAATTCGCAGTGTTTTAGCATTTTGAACCCTACCGATTTTGGTGCAAAAGCCTTTTTCAAATCGGCTCGTAAAAGCGTTGGCATTTTTAGGATTTATTTCTACTATTAAACAGCCACAGGTTTCGGCAAATAATGCTTCAAGTTTGTTTTTGCTTATTCCATCAAGGTGTATAACTGCTCCGAGTTTTCCGCCAATTATCATTTCGGATACGGCGATTGCAATGCCTCCGTCAGAAACATCGTGGCAACTTAAAACTTGCTTTTCAATAATTGCCTTGTGTAATGCCTTATATGTTTGCACTGCGGTTGGTGAAAAAATTGGCGGCTCTGTGGCTGTGCTTTCGGGAACGTTAAAAAGCTCTGCAAAAACAGAGCCTCCCCATGCAAAATCAGGATTACCGATAAGATAAATTTCGTTATCGACTTGTTTGAAATCTGAGCCGGGTACACAGTCAATGTCCGGTACAATACCCATGGCTGAAATTAAAAGCGAAGCAGGAATAGCCGCTCTTTTTCCGTCTGATGTAAGATACTCGTTATTGAAAGAATCTTTGCCTGAAATAAACGGAGTTCCAAAATCTACTGCCGTGTTATAACAGGCTCTTGCACATTCAATCAAGTCCCACATAACTTCAGGGCGTTTTGGATCTCCCATACAGAAATTGTCAAGAATACCTATTTTTTCGGGGTCTGCTCCTACCGAAACGGCATTACGAACTGCTTCATCAATTGTAGCGGCAGTCATTTTATAACAGTCAAGAAGACCGTATCTAAAATTAAGTGCGTTGGAAATAGCGACAGCTTTCTGTCCGTTTATTTCACGAGGTTGAATTACGGCGGCATCTTGCGGCCCTTCTGCACACAAACCTTCATACTGGCGCAAAATTGTACCCCCTTGAACTTCATGGTCATATAGGCGCACAATATCTTCGTTGGAAGCGATTGCATCATGTGAAAGCATTTTTAATAAAGCTGTTTTTAAATTCGGCATTTTCTGCTCTGCCTGAGCCGGCTTTTGCGTAGGCTTTGGTGTCGCCTTTAGAATTCGCTGAGGCGGGCCTGAATGCAAAAAAGAGCAGTCAAGGTTTATCAGCGATTTTCCGTTGATATTTACTTTCAAAACTCCGTTTCCTGTGAATTTACCTAAATTAACAAATTCCAAATTAAGTGCCTCGCAAATTTCGATTAGCCTGTTTAAATTTGCCTCAGGAACGGCAAGCACCATTCTTTCCTGTGATTCCGATACCCATATTTCCCAACCTTTAAGTCCGGCATATTTTAACGGAGCTTTTGAAAGCTCTATTTCACAGCCAAGCTCTGATGCCATCTCTCCGATTGCGGACGAAAATCCGCCCGCACCACAATCGGTAATTGCAGAATAAAGTTCTTCGTTGCTTGCTGTCTCTAAAAATTCGCAAACCGTTTTTTGAATAATAGGCTCACCGATTTGTACTGAAGAGCCTGCAACATCACCTGTGCTTGCGTCCATAATCATTGAAGAGAATGTCGCCCCTCGTATTCCGTCTCGTCCTGTTCGTCCGCCGACAGCAATTACATAATCACCTACGGAAGGAGTGGTTTTATGGACACCTCTTTTTGCAATACCGGCACAACCGCAGTACACCAAGGGGTTTGTAGCATATCCTGAATGAAAGTGTATGCTTCCATTTACATTTGGAATGCCCATTTTGTTGCCATAGTCTTGTACCCCTTCGACAACGCCTTTAATGATACGCTTTGGATGTAAGCTGCCTTCGGGGATATTCTCGGCGGGGGTCTCAGGTTTTCCGAAACATAAAATATCGGTAAGGGCAAACGGACGAGCGGATACTCCCATCACATCTCGAATGACACCGCCTACACCCGTGTTTGCACCACCGAACGGCTCAATAGCGGAAGGGTGGTTATGAGTTTCCGCTTTGAATGAAACTTCATAATTATCATCAAATTCAATAATACCGGCATTGTCGACAAACGCCGATAATACCCAAGGGGCTGCAATTTCATCGGTCGCCTTTTTAATATATGTTTTTAAAATATTGTCAACACAGAGATTAGGATAATTCTTTTTTACTTCATCGTTTGCCGATGCGGGGTCAATTTCAATTTTTGCCTTAAAGGTTTTATGAACACAATGCTCACTCCAAGTTTGCGCAATTGTTTCAAATTCCGCATCGGTACATTTTCGTCCCTGTTTTTTGTAATATTCCCGAACTGCCTGCATTTCTTTTAAATCGAGTGCCGCCCGGCGACTGTCTGAAAATTCAGCCAACTCCAAGTCGGACATTTTTGCAATATCAAACTCTTCTATTGCTTCGGCGGCTTTTAACTCGCCGGCAGTTTGTACGGAAGCCCAGTGTGGCGTAATACCTCCGATTGCAAAATACTGAATAACATCATTCGATAAAACAGTCCGTGCCAATCTTTGCAAATCATCATTGTTAATCTTTCCTGAAATATCGTAAGCTGTACCGCTAACTATTTCGGCAACTGCTTCAAATCCCAATTCGCGAACACAACGAAATGCCTCTGCTGATTGCGGGTCGGTAACACCGGGTTTTAACAAAACTTCAACGCGCTTTTTGTCTTCGGAAAATGCAGGCGTAAAAGGCAACTTTGCAATTTCGCAAACTTCAAACAATTCATCTGAAAATAAAAACTTACCTAAAATATTTTGCTGCTCTTCCGACAAATTGCCCAAAACAAAATATAGCGAAAAAGCCTCGACAGAATCAACCTTAAATCCGGCACTTACAATTTTTGCCGTAACATCATTTTTCTCATTTTTATTTTTTACCAAAAAGCGGTACACATTCATCGCTTCACCCTCACAAATTCGAGTATAACAAAATACAATTAAAACTTCAAGGTCATAATGTTTTATCGCTTTAGTTTATCGCTATTAAATATTTAAGGATTTTTTAAAATCCTTAAATATTTAATGCTCTGCAACCCGACAGGCTCGCATAATCTTTTGCCCTCTTCTCACTATTTTTAAGCGGCGTTTTACGCTACCGCTGCAACCGCCTTTACTTTTTTTTATACTCGGGCAAAAGGATAGACTTCGCCTGTCCATTACATTTTAACGGATTACTTAACAGTCCGGATTTCTGTTTAACTTCCCGTGTATGCCAACAAACTCGCCAATCTGTCGAATTGTCCATATTATTTTACTGCCTATATTATCTTACATCATAATGCAATTCGCTTGACTTTTTTTGTGTATTGTAATATAAACTTCTCAAGAGGTATTATTTTATGAAAAAATTTTTTAGATTTTTTTCTTTATTTTTGATTGCAGGTTTGTTGTTTTCATGTGCAGGTAAAAAGTCAGAACTGATTAAAGCACATAAAACAGCAGTAGAAAAAAGCGTAAAAGCAAATTATGCTTATATGCGTGAGCTTGGATTTAGAGATTTTGCGGATAACGGTTCAGTTGAAACAAACATAGTTTTTGAAAATATCGGAAGTATACTTTCCGGTACTGCCGGAAAAGATATGAGCTCTTTTGACGGTCTTGGTCTTAATTTTTATTCCAACAATTTTGGCAAAAAATTTGAAAATGAAGTGGAGATTGCTTTAACAAAAGAGTCAAATTCCGTTTCGCTTTTAAATTTAAAATTACTGGATTCAAAAATTATAATGGCGTTGCCGTTTACTAAAGACAATAAAACTTTTTTTGCAACCATAAAAGAGCTTAACGAAAAATTTGGCGATTCTTTAGGTAAAGAAATGGATTTGGAGCAAATGTATAAAGTCATTGCACATACGGTTACCAATCCTGTAACAGAAAAAGAATATATGGATTTTGTCAATAAATTGATTGACGACTATTTTAATGAAATAGATGTAAAAAAAGAAGGTGAATTTTATGTTTACACTGTTTCAAAAGAGCAGTCAAAGAAAATCTTGCGTGCAGGTTATGATGAAACAATGGAATTCTTAAAGAAAACAAACCCTGTTTACAGTATGAATAATGTTATGGAGTCTTATGACGAAGTAATTAAAGGCATTGAAGAGTCAGACGGTTTTTCTTATAGTGTAAAGCAAAAAGTGGACAAAAAGGTTGTAACATACACAGAAATTAATTTTGAAATTGAAGGATTAAATGAGCCTAGACTGATTATGGATTATTCACAAAATGACAGTCAAAATATAACGGCCGTATTTGTAGGTGCAGACGGAGGATTTGACTTAAAATACAATGCCAAGAAAAACGGGGACGATTATGCGGGAGAAGGTTTTTTTAACATCATCAAAAATGATATAAATGAAACAACCGTGGCTATTTCGGTTAAAAACAACAAAGAAAAATTTACCTGTGCATTCCAAGGCGGAGAGTCAGCGGGAGACTTGCCGATAGAGTTCGTTCTCGATACTGAAAAAGGAAAGCCTGAAAATAAATTCTCCATTTTGATGAATACCGCAGATGTCTACACAATGGTTGTAGACGGAGTATATGCAAAAACCGCAAAGCAGGTAAATATTAACTGCGACATGGGCTTGGAAAGTGCTGAAATGCCTTTTGATATAATTATGGCAACGAAAATAAACATAAACAAAGATAAAACCAAAACTTTGGAATTTGCAAAAGATTCGGAACAGCTAAATTTGGCAGAAATGGAAAAAGCCGATATGAACAATACCGGCATGCAACTCGTAATGGATTTGGCATCAGCCTTAATGTCAATTGGAATTGACATGCAACAATTTATGGGTGGCGGAATTTAAGCCAAACAACTTAGCTCTAAGCCACAGGGTATTCTGTGGCTTTTTTTTGTAAAATTAACTTTTTATTAAAATAATGGAAAAATGAATATGAAGCAAAAACGAACAACAGCAATATTTATGCTGATTTTAACTGTATTGAGTTTTATTTCTTGTAATAAAAACAAAGCAATAAAAGAACAAATGCTAAAAGCATATAAAACTACCGCACACATAAATGTAGACAACTATTATGCTTTTTTGCAAAAAGCATGCCTCATTGATTTTTTGAAATCAGGATACACCGAGCATACCATTCGGTTTTCCAACTTCAGCGACTTCATCAAAGAAACCGATAACAATAATAACAGCAAATACCCCGTAAACGATATAACGAATAGCATGGACGATTTAAATTTTACCCTGTATTCGGCACTCTCGGAAAAAAAGGCGGGGATGCAATTTCTGATTTCAAAAGGCGAAAAAACCATACCTTTTATCAATTTTGGCACAAACGCAAAAAACTTTTTGATTTCAACACCGTTTTCAAAAAACCAAACCTTTACACTTCCGACAACAATACCCGGAGTATCACTGCCTTTTTCTACATTCGACTTACACAAAAAACTGCGTAATACAGGATCATCTTCAAAAGCAGGCAGAGAAAAACTGAAGAAAAAATTGGACAACCTCATAGACGATGTATTTAAAAAAGGAAAAGTAAAAAAAGAAAAAGGCATCTACATTTGCCAATTTAAGGGAAGCGAAATTAAAGAAATGCTAAAAACGGCTTTCAACAAAAATATGGCAGCTCTCGCTATTTCCAAACAGCTTGGTCCTGAGCTGGAAAATATACTCTCGGAAATAGATGAAAACTCTAATCTTATTCTTAAAACAAATGTAAAAGGAGCCGCCATCGAAAGCGTGGAAATTACAGGTTTTCAAAAAAATCCTGAAAGTTCAAATTCTGAATTTACACTTAATTACAATTTCAAAAATAATGATAACAGCTTTGAAACCGTAATTTCAACTTTCTCCGATGAAGGTAAATCTGAAATGCTGATTTCAAAAAAAGCTGACATCTATGAGCTTTTTTTGAAATTTGTCCAAGACAACAGCAACACAACATTAACCGGTAAAATTGACTTTAATAAACAAAAAGATAATTGCAAATTTGAATTTGCCTCAAATCTTAAAAGAGGCGAACTGATTAAAATTATTGCAAACGGCTCTTTTACGGAATTGGAAAATGAAGCGAAGTATGTTTTTCCCGATATTAAGTACATTTCCGATACGGCAAAAAAGGCTGTTTTGCACACCCGCTTTACCGCAGTATATTCAAGAAGTCCGGCAAGAGAAATAAAGTTTAAAGAAAATCCCGAGAGTATTATTCTGCTGGCTATGTCGCAAAAAGAAAAGGTGGAAGCTCTTACAAACGAGCTAAAAGTCGACCTTAGAAGAAAACTGGAAGAATTACTGCAAAAAGATTTATCCGCTTATTTTAAGTAGATTGCCGGTTACAGAAAAGCAACCGGTTTAGCGGAAGTCTATTCGCTAAGCGTGAAGCATATCTTTAAAACGGCTTAGCTTCGGGAATTTTGATGCTACGAGTTTGCCTCTGGTGCATGTTGCTTTATCGAATTTAATTGCCTCATCATAAATTGCCTCCAGCATTTCAGAGAGAATGTTTATATTTGTCGGCAAACTGCTAAAAGCCATTTTTCGATAAACCCTATCTGCGGTTGCGGCACGGGTATTTGAATCTGTTAGGTTATGCAAATTAGGCAAAATATCCCGCCTGACCAAAAAGATAAAATTCGCCATACTCAAAATCTGCGGGTATAAATCTTCAAGATGTAACCCTTGCACCACAAAATCTTCTGAATGCTCGGTTAAATCCGAAAGACTGTGCGACAATTCTAAATCCGATAGAATTTTCGTAAAGACAGGACGCAAAAAACGAGTTGAAATATTGTCGTTGTAATGCCTGCTGAGTCGCATAATATTTTCAGGAATATTCGTATTACTAATTAACATCAATACATTATACTTAAAATTCAAAAAAAGTGCAAGTTTAGCAATTAAGTTTTAGGGCGAATTTTTGCATTGCGATTTGAAAAAATTAAATTTAACTCAACCTACTTTCCGCAATGCAAAAAACGGGCTATCCGCTACTACGCCTTTCGGCTCCGACTAAAATTGCGGCTTATAATTAACGCCACAATTTTATTTGCAGGGTGTGTTTTTGAAAAACACACCCTGCATAGCTACTATCCCTTTCGCATAGTTATTTCCGGCGTTAGGGATTTGAAGGGTACATAGATCTATTTTGCACGCTAATTTTGCATTAAATAAAGATTCAAAGTGCAACGCCAAAATTTACTTTATTGACCTTTGTGTGGATTGTAAATTACTTCTCGAGGTTTCGGACCGTTTGCGGGGCCGACTATTCCGCGCTCTTCCATTTCTTCGACTATTCGGGCGGCTCGGTTGTATCCGATTTTGAGTCGGCGTTGCAGATAGGATGCAGATGCTTTTCCTTCCAAAAGAACTACATCAAGGGCTTCATTGTAGAGCGGGTCTTCTTCTGAGGCGAACATATTTTCACTGTAGGAATCGGCATCTTCGTCAATAAAGATTTCATCGTCAATATAGTCGGGGTCGCGCAGGGATTTTACATGCTCTACGACATTTTCAACATCGCTTTCGGATACAAATGTTCCTTGTATGCGCACGGGGAACGGTTGGGAAGTGCTTACATAAAGCATATCGCCTTTGCCCAAAAGTTTTTCTGCTCCGCTTTCATCGAGGATAATTCGACTGTCGGCGTTTGATGCAACCATGAAGGCAATTCGTGCGGGGATATTTGCTTTTATCAAACCGGTAATAACATTGATGGAAGGTCGTTGTGTTGCCAATACAAGGTGAATACCGACTGCTCGGCTCATCGCACAAAGTCTTGCAACAATGCCTTCAAGCTCTTTTCCTGTTGTTGCCATTAGGTCTGCAAATTCGTCAACTATAATGACGATGTAGGGCAGGGCTTCGGTTGCTATTTTTTCCTGTTTGATTTTTCGGTTATAGCTTTTTATATCTCGTACACTCATTCCGTCAAGGAGGGCATACCGTCTTTCCATTTCGCAAAGGCAGTATTGCAATGCCTGAAACGCTTTTTTCGGCTCGGTTATAACCGGCGTTAAAAGATGTGCAACATCATTGTAAAGTTTTAGCTCAACAATTTTCGGGTCAATCAGAAGGAGCCGAACTTGCTCCGGTGTGCAACTGTACAGTATTGAAAGAATGATTGAGTTGACACAAACGGATTTACCCGAGCCGGTTGCGCCTGCAATCAGAAGGTGAGGAGTTTGGCTTAAATCCATTGTTTGTGGTCTTCCGGTAATGTCTTTGCCGAGAATTACGGGAATGTGCATATCTTCCAATTCAGGGACATCTGTTTCGATTAGCTCTCTTAAACTTACGATAGCCCTGTTTTTATTTGGCACTTCAATGCCGACCGCTTCTTTTCCCGGAATTGGTGCGACAATTCTGACGCTTGGCGCAGCCAGCCTTAATGCAATGTTATCCTGAAGACCTGTTATTTTGGAAAGTTTTATTCCCGGTGGAGGCATTATTTCAAACATCGTAACAACCGGCCCTTTTGTTATGCCTTTTATTTCAACATCAATTTTGAATTCTTTTAAGGTGTCTTTTAAAATATAAGCATCGCGCCGTGTTGTGTTATCGACAATCCAGTATTCATTGTCGGGATAGCTTGCAAGTAAGGTTGGCGGTATCGAATATTTTTTTGAAGCCGTTCCTTTGGATGCAAGCGGTTTAACGGTTTCAACAGGGATAGAGTCTATTTCATTTTCAAAACCCAATTCCGGCTCGGAGCTTTTTAAAAGTATTTTATCTTCGACAGAGTCAATTCCGATATTTACTTCTTCCGAATCGTCAATGTTAATGTATATATCATCATTTGAATAGCCTTCGGTTTCAGGGTCTTCTATTTCCAAATCTATGTCCAATATTTCTTCGGTTTCGATTTCCGGCTCTGTATTGTCTTCAACTTCGTTAATAGTATCAGTATCAATAGTATCCAGCTCTGAAATTTCGTAATGGACATCATCAGTAGCTTCTACCGGCGGAAGCTCGTCAATTTCATCGTTTAGCTCTTCTATGTCGTTGTCTAAAATTACAAGCGAATCCAAAAGTGTTGTTTCTTCCGGCGGTATTTCGGCTATGCTTAATGTGTCGGTTGAGCTTTTAGTTTTGTCGGCGGTTGTTTCAAGATTGTCCGGCTCTTCCGGCTCATCGGATGCTGTATGCTCATCTAAAGGTTCTGCTTCGTAAAGTTCTGTTTTTTCGGTTATGTCCGGTTCCGTGTTTAGGTCTATTTCGTTTGTGGCAGGCTCGCCGGTTTCCGTTATATTTGAGTAACCGTAAGAATTGGCTATTATGTTATCGGGGGTGCCTTTTTGGAAATTGAAGTTTTTAATTCGCATGTTCATGATTTTTTCCGAAAAAGTGAGCAACAAAAATATCTCCAGCACAATTAAGAGTATTGTACAAATAATGATTGTCCCCTGATAAAGAGCCCAAAGCGGTGAGGTGTATAATGTTGCTTTAAAAAAACAGCTCACCTTTTCACCCAAAAAACTTGTAAAAAAATAAAGAGGTGTTCCAAGTAATATTGCTTTTGACTGTTCACTCCAACCCGGTACTATCAATAACAATGCACCGTAGAGTAGAATGAGCGGTATTACAAATGCGGAAAACCCGTAAAAAGCAAACAGTTTCGAGCATGCACTTAGAACAAAAAACTCGTTGCTGTCAAACCCTATTAGTGGCAATAAAATACCGACAGTCAATAATATTGCCAAGAGTACGAGGAGAAAACCTAAAATGACTGATAAAATTCTAAATCTTAAATTTGGTTGCACTTTTAAAAACCACCTAAACTGCCAAAATATGGACTAAGCAAAAAAAGTAAAATAAACAAACAGACCTGCTCCCAGCGGGATTAGGTAAAAGGCAAAATATTTCAGCTTACCCTTGTTTATAAGACGCAGTAAAAATTTCAGTGAAAATAATCCCACAATAAAAGCTGTTATAAAACCGGCAATAACAGGAAGGATACCCACACTACTAAGAAGATTATCGGCAGAGCTAAGCTCCAACATAAGCGCCGCAAGGATTGCGGGAATAGAAAGAATAAACGAAAATTCGCCGGCTTTTTTTCTGTCTACACCGCAGAGTATTGCGGCGGCAATTGTACTGCCTGAGCGTGAAATACCCGGAAAAACGCCCAAGCCTTGAGCAATGCCTATAATGGAAGCCTGCTTTAAATTAGGCTCAGGGTCGTTTTTATCGCTTTTTGTTTTTTCGCTTAAAATCAGCACTAAGCCGGTAACGATGAACAGGCAAGAGACAATACTTAAATGCAAATTTCTCACAATATCTTTCAGTAAAAAGCCGATTGCGCCGGTGAACACCGTTGCAACAATAATTGCAAGAATAAACTTTAAGTCGCCGGCATCTTCAGGGCGTTTTTTTTGAATAATAAACCGCCACAATACGCAAAACAGTTGCCCTATTTTTCGTGCGTAAACCGTTATGACTGCAGCGAGTGTTGCCACATGCAGCAAAATATCAAATAGAATCGGAACATCCTGCCTTCCCAAAAATGCTTCAACAAACGCAAGATGCCCTGAGCTTGAAATTGGCAAAAACTCAGCTACTCCCTGCAAAAAACCCAATAAAATTGCTTCTAAAATTGTCATTTGCTTCCCCTGTTGGATTTTACTGGAACTGAGCATATTAGTCAAGGCGTTTTTGGATATTAACTTTCTTTATTGCAATGGAGCGCATGTTTTTGTTCAACGCTCCATTGCTTTCAACCGGACGGCTCGCATAATTTTTTTCTCTTTTTTTTGAAGTTTAAGCGCCGTCTCATCTGAGCCGGCTTTACTCAATATTTTAATCGAGCAAAAAGATAGACTTCGCCGTCTAAAATCAGGTTAAGCGGATTGAATTAACTGTCCCGGTTCTTTTTAAAACTTACGCATTTTTGTATTAAACTAATCTAAAATCATCGTTCAAGTTTTATGTGGAGCGTTCCCTTTAGTTTGGGGGGGAGCGGAGGATATTGCCGATGCTTAAAATTATCTTGTAATTGCGAGTTGAAGCGACAAGCGAAAAATCGCAAGTTGTATTAGTCAAACAAATCGGCAAGAGCCGCAGTGAGGGGGAGACACCCCCCCCCATAATTATTTTTTACGCGCTGATAAAGCGACTTGATTTTTATTTGAATATATGTTAGAAATGAAAATCATTTTTAGAAGGAATTAGATATGAATGAATTTTTATTGAAATTGTGGGACACGGTTAAAACGACCGGTCCGTCTTTGGGGTTAAAAGTTTTATACGCAGTTTTGACTTTTATTGTCGGCTGGATAGTTATAAAGGTTTTGATGGGATTTATTAAAAAGGCTTTTAAAAGATTGAAGTTTGACCAAACGCTTGGAAGTTTTTTGATAAATATTTTATCGGTGTTGCTTAAGGTTTTTCTTGCAGTTGTTATCTTAGGGCAACTTGGAGTAGAGACAACATCGTTTGTTGCAATTTTGGGAGCGGCCGGTTTGGCTGTAGGTTTTGCATTGCAGGGCTCGCTTGCAAGTTTTGCATCGGGCGTTTTAATTATAATTTTAAAGCCTTTTGTGATTGGCGATTATGTTGCCGCAGGAGGTGTTGACGGAACGGTTTTTGACATCGGCATATTTGCGACAAAGTTTAAAACGGTTGACAACAAGGTTGTTATTGTTCCAAACACTTCTGTTATGAACAGCTCAATTATAAACTACAGTAAAGAAAAACAGCGCCGCATCGATTTGGTTATAGGTGTCGGTTATGATGATGATATTAGGCAGGTCGAAGCGGTTTTAAAATCAATTCTTAACAGGGATTCTCGCATATTAAAAGATCCCGCTCCCACTGTTGGTGTTCTTGAGCTTGCGGATAACAGTGTAAATTTTGCTGTGCGCCCATGGGTTGCAACGAGTGATTACTGGCCGACATATTTTGACTTGATGAAAGAAATTAAGATTACGCTTGACCAAAACGGAATTACAATTCCTTATCCTCAAAGAGATGTGCATTTGTATCATGCCGAAAAAGATAGCGGCAAAGATATTGAGAAGCCGTCTGAGGAAGACGTTCCCGACAAACTTAATATGTAGATTTAGATTTTACTTGTTTTCGGAAAAGACTGTCATGAGTATTTCCATGATGGTCTTTTCTGTTTTTTGTAACCACACGGTGTTTATTTTTCTGTATATGCGAATGCGGTTGTCCAAAAAATCTGACAGTGCTATGATTTTTCCATTCGGTGAAATATCCAAACCCGTTGGTTGATTTCCTGCTTCTATCCTGTCTTTAACTTTGAAAGTTTTTGTATCGATTATGTACAGTTGTCCCATATAGTAGCCCTTATAATTATATCCTTTTTCAGGATTGTTTGGACCGCGACATGAAACCAGTAACTCTGTTTTATCCGGTGTTAAACAGATTGTGTTCGGGTTGTTGTAAACATTGATTGTAGTAAGTAGTTTGGTTTCTGTGTTATTGCTAATGGAAAAAACTTCTACAATGTCGTTGCGCATATCCGAAACATATATAAGTTCTCTTTCTTTATCTTTTACAATATGTCTTTTTGCACCGGGTATTCCTGCACCGGAAACTATTTTGAATGTATCCAAATTAACCGTACGCACTTTGCCGTGGCATTCTCCGTCAGGTGTATTGAATTGTGCAAGAAAAATAAAGTCTTCATCGTTTGAAAAGCACATACCCCTTGGAACAGCTCCTGCGTTAATTCGTTTTTCTTCTTTGTATGTATCGGGATTTATAATACTAATGTCTTGCGAAACCCAATTGCTTAAATATACTCTGTTTCGTTTTTCATTATACTCCATGACTTTACTCCAATTACCGCTGCTTTGTATTGATGTTTTATATTGAAAGTCAGGAATTGAAAATACATGAATGCAGGCAGTTGTCATTTGGCTGATCCATAATTCGTTTTTATGCTTTAAAACCAATGATTCTACAAAGCCTGTTTTTTGTGCATATTTTTCAGGCGGTGATATAAGTTTTTTTTCGCCTGTCTTTAAGTTGAATATATTAATGCCTCTGCCGTTTAAAAGCGTTACGACTATTATATCGTTGTCGATGAATCTGACGCTTTTAGGAGCCCCGTCAGATGTGAACCAGTTTTGAAATTTGCACTGAGAGCCGGATTTATCGAGAATGGCAAGAAATGAATATTCCGATTTTCCGTCTGCAGGTATTTTAAATTGCTTGTTTATAAAGCCGTTGGACGAAACCGTGAAATCAGATTTCTCTTCTAACTTGAAGCGTACTGTACCTAAAGTTTTGTCTCTACTCATTATTTTGTATGGCACTTCTTTTTCGCCGACTAAGATTTTTGTTCCGGCAAGCGGTTGGACGGTCAAGATGATGTTTACGGATTCCGGATAAATGGCACAACACAGACATAACCATAAAACAAACAATTTTAATTTTTTCATAAAAACCTCTCAAACTTAAATCATTATAAACAATTTTAAAAAAAATTACAGCCCTAAAATTTATTTTATTTTAAAAATTTTGAAGGGGGTGTCTCCCCCTCGCTTCAAAAAAATAGGTTGCTTAATATAAGCAACCTATTTTTTTTTCCGCTACCCCCCAAACTAAATGTCGCACGATACATAAAACTTTACGATAAACTACTCTTTTAAAACAACAAATGTTTTTCCCGTGCCGCCGTCTTCGGGTTTTGCAAAATAAAAATCTTTTATATGCGGGAACTGCTTCAATGTTTTATGTACCATGTTTTGGAGTATTCCGTTTCCTTTGCCGTGAACAATCGAAAACTGTAAGAGCCTATGCATAACCGCTAAATCCAATTGTTTTTGTAAAGCTAAAGAGGCTTCTTCATAACGCATTCCCAAAAGCCGAAGCTCAAAAACAGGTTTTTGGCTTGATTTGTTTTCAATAATTATCTCTGTCTTTTTTTCTGCTCTTTCTGTAATTTCGGGAATTAACTCTTCTTCGGGTAAAGATAATTTTAGGTTCCCGATTGCTACCAGCCATTTGCCGTTTCTTTCTTTTCTTATAATTTCTCCATGCCTGTTATAAGATGAAACAAAAACTTGTAAACCGTCTTTTAATTCTGGTGTTGAATTTTTATTTTTTTCTGATTTGGTTTTTTCTTTTATTTTTTTTTGTTCAGCATTAATTTCTTCTTTTTCATTTGCAAGGGATTGCTCAAATTCATTAAACCATTTTTTTACCCCCGCTGTTTTTTCTTTTGTGATTTCCCCTTCGCGTATTTCACGAATTATGTTTTCCATTTCTTTTCGCTTAACTTTTAAAAAGTTGTCAAGCCGTTTATATCCAACCTCTCTTAGTTCAAGTTCTTTTTGCTTTAGCTTTAATTCTTTTAAATCTGCCGTTCTTTTTGCTTCACGCAATTTTTTTTCTTCTTTCTTTTTTACAGCTTCAAATTCATTTAAGTCTGAGTGCTTTTTTATCAACCCTTTTATTAAGGCGGAAACATCGGCCTTATTATCTGTCAACAGTTTATTGGCTTTACTGATTATTTTATCCGGTATTCCATTGTTTTCTGCTATTTCAATAGCATGGCTTTCTCCGGGAACACCCATCAGTATTTTATATGTGGGAGCAAGTGTTTTATGACTGAATTCTACAGAAGCGTTTTCACAAAGCTCATTTGTATAACCGTAATTTTTTAATGCTCCGTGGTGGGTCGTAACAAAAACCAACGCCCCCTTTTCTATTAAATCATCAAGTACTGCCATTGCAATGGCACAACCTTCCTGAGGGTCTGTTCCGTTTCCAAGCTCGTCCAACGCAATTAAGCTTTTTTTTCCTGCTATTGTTAAAATACCGGATATGTTTTTCATCTGTGCCGAAAAAGTCGAAAGTGATTGGTCAATCGACTGCTCATCTCCTATATCGCAAGCAATAAAATCAAAAATTGGAAGTCGTGTTTTTTCGCTTGCAGGAACAGCCCAACCTGTTTGGTTCATTAAAGCAAACAGGCATACCGTTTTTAATGTTACGGTTTTACCTCCTGTATTAGGCCCTGTTATTATGACAACTTTTGTTTTGTTTAAAAGCTTTAAGTCAATGGGGACTGCCGTTTTTCCTAACATAGGATGACGAGCTTGGTGTAAACACAGTGGATTGTTCTCATCTGTCGGCAGTGCAAAAACACAGTTATTCTGTTTAGCCCATCGTGCAGAAGCATAAATAATATCTAATTCGGTGAGTTTCGATATAGAATGTTGAATTACCGAAAAATTTTCTGCTATCTTTTCGGTCAGCTCGGCAAGTAATTTCTGTAATTCGCGCCTGTATTTTGCCTCTGCACTAAACAGCTCGTTATTTTTTTCAACTATATCATCAGGCTCAATGTATAATGTTTGTCCGGTTTGTGAATAATTGTGAATAACACCTTTAATGCGTCCTTTGTAGTTTGACTTTAATGCAATTACCTGCCTGCCGTCTTTTACTGTTGGCAATTCCGATTGAAGCAAATCTTTGTAATTCTTAAAATAGCTTTGCATTATTTTTGTAATGTCATCTTCAATCTTGTTTATTTCTTTTTGTATTTTGCTTAAGACCGGAATATTTTGCAATTCGCCATCTTCGTTTATAAATGAAAATATTGCTTTTCGTATTGTTTCAAGCTCGGGTAGATTTTTTATAAAAAGCACAGCTGTATTTTCCGTATTTGGATTATCATTTAAAAAATTTTCTGCCCATTTATGCAATTCATATAACGCTTTTGCTAAAAGCCCGACAGAATAAATTCCTTCAATTTTTAAAATAGCACCTTTTACTTTTAATTCTTTTAGAAAAGGAAGAACCGGCGGTCGATTTTTTATGGGTGGTTTTAAATCTAATTGTAATAATGCAAGAAAATCGCTGGCAAGTTTTTTCTTTGCCGATATTTCTGATTTATCTGTTGAAGGCTTTGAATTTAAACATTCTGTTTTTCCTTCTTCTGTCATACATAATTTTGAGATGTTTTGGCATATTTTATTGTATTCTAATATTTCAAATGTATGCTCAGTCATAGATGCCTTTAGTCCTTGCTATTAGTTCTGCTCTGATATTAAGCCAACTTTCGTATCTGTCTTTATGTATTTTACCTGAATGCAATAATTCTAATACCTTACATCCCGGTTCACTTTTATGTGTACACGAAAGCCCGAATTTACATTTACCTATTACGCTTTCCATTTCCGGAAAATATAATGCAACATCATCTGCATCTATTCCTGCGATACCGAAATCCCGCACACCCGGCGTATCAATTAAATTTATCTTATGAGTTTTATTTGGGCAAATATCTGAGGTTATATTATAGTATGCGCCTTGAATGGTTGTGTGATTTCCGCGATTTTCTTTTCTTGATAATTCTGCAGTTTTTAAATTTAATGTTGGATCTATCGCATTTAATAAACTTGATTTACCGACACCTGATTGCCCTGTTACTGTAATGGTCAATCCTGAAATTCTTTCGACTAAATTTTTAACACCCTCTTTTGTTTTTGCAGAGAGAAGCATAACTTTGTAATTTAAACTTTTCCAGTTATCTATTCTGTCTTGTACATTTTTAGGAATACCAAGATCTATTTTGTTGACAACTATAAGTGTCGGTATGTTATCCGATTCTGCTTGTATTAAAACTCTGTCTAAAAAACGAGGACGGAACGGAGGGGCATTTGGGGTTGTAAAGCATAACAGTAAGTCAATGTTGGCGGCAAGTATTTGTTTAAGGCGTGATTTTTCGTTAAATCTACCGAATGAGTTTTTTCTTGGAATTAGGTCTATAATTTGCCCTTCGTTATTATCATGTATGTCAGGCTCAATAATTACTTTATCGCCGGGTGCAAGCGGGTTGTGAAAGCCGGTTGCGGGTTTTAAAATTTTACCTTTCAGGTTACATCTTCTGGTAACTGTATCATTACAGGCAACATTAAAAAAATTATTTGAGCCTGTTAAAATAATCCCTTCAATTGTGCTCATTTTAATAATCCCTTGAAGTTTAATCCGAATGCTGAAGCAAATTCGGAGTACTTTTCTATTTCAACCGGATTTACGTTTTTTGTAAAAAAGAAAGAGCTTTCGGATTTGTTTTCCTGTGGTGGCGATATTTTCAGTGTTTGCCTTATTACACCATCAACCGATTCGATGATTTTAATTTGTGGCTCTGCTTTTTTTTTAAATACATCATTTATTAATAAAAAGTGTGTACATGCTAAAACTAAAGAATCTACATGCTCCTTATAAAAAAATGTCATAGCCGGTTCAATTGCTTTTATTTTTTCAGCCTCAGTTTTAAACATTAAACCGTTTTCAATTTCTTGAATTAACTTTTGACCGGCAAAAAAACTAAACTTGCAGGATTTTCCAAATTTTGCAATTAACTCTTTGGTATAGTTATCCTTTATTGTTTTTTCACTTGCTATAATACCTATTTGTCCGGTTGCTGTTTTTTCGACTGCAGGTTTTATTGCAGGTACTGTACCTACAAAGTCAACAGGAAATCTTCTTCTAAGCTCTGCCAATGCTGTTACTGAAATAGTGTTACATGCTAAAATGATTACTTCAGGTTCAAAAGAATTGATTACTTTTTCTACAAGTTTAACTGCAACATAAATCAGCTCTTCTTCACTTTTTGTGCCATATGGAAAATTTGCATTATCTGCTATGTATACAGTTCCGGTATTAGGTGCCTTTTGTTTTAGTGCTTTTAAGTATGCCAACCCGCCAAGTCCTGAATCAATAAAAGCGTATTTTGTCTTTATATTTTTTTTCATTATATATACTATACCCATTTGACTAAAATCTTGCAATAGCTTACAATGTAGATATGTTTAAATCTAATGAAAAAACAGCAAAACAGCACCTCATAGAATTGCTTAAAAATCAAAAAGAGATTAATAGCAAAAATTTTGCAAATTTAGATTTATCTGATGTTGATTTTTCAGAAAAAATTTTTATAGGTTGTTGTTTTTCAAAAACAAAATTTTTGCGGTGTAATTTTACGGGCGTAAAATTTCGTATGTGTTTTGCCGAATTTTGTGAGCTAGAAGATTGTGTATTTGAAAATTCTGACTTACAGTTTTCATCTTTTAGCGGTTCTTTTTTTACAAATGTGAGTTTTAAAAATTCGGAGCTTTTACATAATAATTTTAACGGTATTCAAACGGATAGCGTAATTTTTAACGATTCAGATTTATACAATTCAAGCATCGTAAATGCTCATCTTTCATTTGCAATGTTTGAAAACTGCAATTTAAAAAAAGTTGTATTTTATAAAAATAAATATACCGGGGTTTCCTTTAAGGCTTCAAACACACGAGAGGCTCTATTTGATGTGGAGATAGCGTAAATTATGAGAATATTTTTTTATTATTCACCTAAAAAATTTATTAATAGCTACTTGGTAGGTAATGAAAAAACAGGTGAGGCAATTTTTATAGATCCCATCAGAATTACAATTGATATAATAGAAAATATTTCGCACCATAAATATAAACTTAAGTCCGTTTTATTTACACATACGGATAAGGAGCTTCAGCTGGAAGGGCTTCATACGATTATGAAGATTTATAATCCGAAAGTGATAGGTGTTGCGCCTGATTTAAAGATAGAAAATTCTGTTGTGATAAAAGGGGATGGCATTATTGATACTGCAGGATTTAAAATTCGGCATTTCTCTGTACAGGGTCTTGCTGCCGGTGCGTATATGTTTCAAATTGAAAATGTTGTTTTTTCAGGAGCGGCAATTCGTGCAGGCGAAATTGGAGAAACTTCCAATATATATGCTGTGAGAAATTTACAGAGAACTTTATTTCAAAAAATATTCAACCAAAATGATGAAATTATAATTATGCCTGAGCTTGGGCCACCCACTTCTATTGGAAGTGAAAGGTTATATAACAATGCATTGAAAAAAAAGCATGACTCTCCAAGGAATTCTTTGTTTTAAGTTATGAAGTGTTTGTTTGTCCCTGATAATATTTTGCTGATATTTTGTGAAGAGCAGGCGTTATTTCAAAGTTTGTTGGATTTTCAATTTTATAATACAATTCCTTATTGTCCTGTTGAAATTGAAACCAATAATTTTACATCACTTGAAATTACTCCTCCTGAGAATTATAATGATATAATTATTCGAAAATGTTTTGGAATTTCTAATGGTTGCGAAAAAAAAGCATATATAGGGAATTTCATCTTGGGAAATGCAGGAGGATATGCAAATACACTTTTGCGCAAAATAAAAATGGAAAAATTAAAAAAGAAAGCTCGAAACAATAAAATTTTTGAAATTATAAAATGTAAAGTAAGATATACTGCAGAATTTGAAATTACCCATAATGCAACTTTAACAAAATGGGTAATTAAAAACATTAAATGGGAAAAATAGTTTCTGTTATCAGTCAGTGTCTTTCCGAACTTTCAAAAGTCATTCGACTTTTGAAAGTTACTCTATTCTACAAATACCAAACTGAACCATGGCACATAAGTTATAAACAATAAAATTACGAATTGTATCGCCAAATACGGCAGTGTGTTTTTTACAATTTTAAGTACCGGTTTTTTAAATTTATAACTCGCAATAAAAAGGTCCATTCCAACCGGTGGGGTTAAAAATCCTAAAACTAAGTTTGCAAGGAATATTACGGCGGTATGTACAGGGTGTATACCAAAACTTTCTGCTATTGGAATTATAAGTGGCGAGACTACCAAAATTGCCGAGTATAAGTCCATAATACAACCTATGAGCAGAAGGAAAATGTTTAACAGGAATAAAAACAGGTATTTTGAACTGACATGTGCGATAACAAAATTGCTGAGTATGTTTGGTATGTCTGCATCTATTAAAAAGAATGCCAGACCTTTTGCCGCACCGACTATTACGAGTACCCCTCCAACTACAGGAATATTATCCACAATTGATGAAAAGGCTTCTTTCAATGTAAAGTTTTTTCTGACAAATACTTCGGTAATTAAAGTGTATATTGCCGCAAATGCCGCAGTTTGTAGTAAATTAAAAATACCTGAAAAGTATAATACGAAAATAGCGATTGGTAAAAACAATTCCAGAAACGATTGCTTAAAAGATGTTTTAAATTCAGTTTTAGAAAATTTAATTTTTGTTTTATTTTTATCTAATATTATTCCGAGTACAATAGTCGAAGTTGCGAGCAATACACCCGGAAGAAATGCACCTTTAAATATATCGATAACATTAGCTCCCGAAAATATGTTTGTTACAGCATATAGTATTACTGCTAAACTGGGCGGTAATAGAACTCCAAGTGAACCCGATGATGTTATCAATGCCTCTGCATTATCTTCTGAGCTGCCACTTCCTGTTAGAATTAGACTTAATACGCCTCCTAGTGCCAAAATTGTAACACCTGAAGCACCCGTGAATGTAGTAAACAATGTAGCTACAAGAACGGTTGTAATTATTGCACCGCCTCTGATCCAGCCGACTGCAGATTTTATGAATTCCGTGAGTCTTTTGCCTCCGGTTCCGTCTGCAAGTAGACAACCGGCTATTGTGAAAAGAGGGATGGCCGCTATGCTTTTGTCGGTTAATATCCCGTAGGCTTCAAGCGGAATGACATCAACATATCCGCCACCTTGCATAAATGCAGCGTATGAAATCCCTGCAAGTACAATGTAAAGTGGCATTCCAAAAAAGGCTGATGCTACGAAAAATAAAATAAGCGGAACCAGCATAAAGCCTGAAATATTTGTATGGAAATCAAAGATTGCGTATAGAAATTGTGAATCAACTTGAAAAATTTGATATAATATTGTTGAAATAGAGCCTGCCGAAATAAATAACCCAAGTAATATACCCGTGAGCTTAACGGCTATATGAGTTTTTTTTCTGAATTCCAGTATTACCATACTGATATACATAAGCGGTAAAAGCAGAAAAATAATCCGTACAGGTACAAGCCATACTTTTTCGTCAGGGTTGATGATTGTCAATATGTTCGGGAATGTAGCGAAAAATAAGCCGAGTAAAACAGCTATACTAAATATTTGGACCAAGGCTGTTACAACTTTCCTTGATTTTTCAGGAAGTCTCTCGGAAAAAACACCTATATTCAATTGCTTATTTTTGTAAGATGTTAAAATACCTGCAAGACATGCAAAAATAAAAGCTATGTTTACGATTGCCAATTCCGAATCGAATGCAAAAGAAAACAGCCCTTGCACAAGCGGACTTGATGCGAGGGCTTCGTTAGATGATGCTAGGATTCCGTCTGTTATTCCCATAACCACAGGCATAAACAGCGGTAGCACCATTAGTACTACAGTTACAACTATCATGGCATAAGTTAATGTCTTTTTCATGCCATAATAATACAACTATTTTCGATAAATTTCAAGAAGTCTTATTATATCCTCATACATTTTTTTGTTCATGGCATCAGGATAAGCTTCACTGGCTTTTATCATATCGGCAGTAAGCTCGGAAGCCCAGCTTTTGGTTTGAGCAGGTGAAAGTGGAATTATTTTCATTCCTGCCTTCTTTAGCCTATTTGTGTATTCGACATCAAAAGCTTCAAGATCATTGTTTAGCTTTTTAATAACCTTATCAAGAGCTCGCTTCATTTCAGGCTTGTACTTTTCAGGAATTCTGTTCCAAGCATCTGTTGAAATTACCAGACCTCCCATTACCGGACAGATTCTTGCACCCAAACCATAATTTATATCACGATTTAGACCTGACATATAGGTCAACAGCGGAACAGCAAAAAATCCGTTCACCCCGCTTTTACTTTTTAATGATTGTGAAAGTTTATTGGAAGGAATATCTTCAATCGTAAAACCTGCAACCTTAAATGAATTGCTTAAAATGGGGCTGTCAAAGCCAGAGCAAGCTATTTTGAGTTTTTTCAAACCTTTTAATGATGAATACGAATCCTTTGTATAAAAGGTTACCCAGCCGGCATTTGTCCAAGCTAACAGCTTTACATCTCTTGCTTCAAATTTTGATTTTATTTCGCTATCTAATTTTTTTAAAACATATTCCAATTCGCCTTGTTCCCGAATTAAAAAAGGTGCCGAAAGTGTAAAAACATGTGCCTCAGGTACAAGTTCGTGTAACCCGATTGAAGAAAAAACAGCACCATCAAAAGGCGCCTTCTGACCTGGCCTTGGAGATTTCATTTTTTGGATACCGGCCTTTTCCCCGCCAATGCTCTGCATATTGGTAAACCTCATGGTAACCTGACCGTTTGTGATTTTGCTCCATTCCACTGCCAATTTTTTTAATTCAATTTCCCAAGGTGACCTGCTTGGTACGGCAGACGCAATTTTTAATACAACTCTTTCTTCAGCAAAAAAAGGATTTGTTACAAAAAAAACTAGCATTAAAACGCTTGTAATTTTCAATAGTTTGTTGTTCACAATCTTTCCTCCTAACCTATAGTTTAATATTCAAAGATAAAATCTTCTTTATGCTCTTTAAGCCATCTGGCATCACTCTGTGCCAAAATGGTCATTAAACGATTTTCAGGATCATCATCAGGGTCTATATCCAAAGCCTGATTTAATGCTTTATCAAAACCAACCCCGTCCTGATTGGGAATACAAAAAGCAGTGGCAAAAGTTACAAAAGTTGATGCTTTTTTTCCTTTAGAGTACATTTTTGCCTTTTTATAAGCAGATTTAGCTTTTTTAATGCCTCCGCCTATTCCTTCAGGAGCAGCTGCATAATAAGCCGTCAACACTTCCCAAAGCCCACCATCGTTATAGTCAGGAATTAACTCGGCTGCCTTCTCCAACATTAAGACAGAGCCGTAAACACGATCTACTACATCAGGGTCAAGAGGATCAAGTGCAAATGCCCCTAAAATTCCCGTTGCCGACCAAAAAAGTGCTTCTACATCATGCTTTTGGCATAATTGAAGAACAGCCCTTTGCTCTTCTTCGTTAAAAGAAAAAACAGTCTTCGAAAAGCCGGGATAAGCGGCTTCCAATGCCTGCATACAATATTTGCCGCCTCGTAAATAAAACTTCTTTGCCCTAAAAAACTCTGCATTTTTTTTATCGTAAAAATCGTCTGATATTCTCTTTGCAGGCTTTTCAACAAAAGCATTTGCATACATAACATAGAGCTGCCCTGTCATCAAAGCAACCCCGCTATGTGTTGGGTCATTGAAATAAAGCATTTCGAAAGTTTTTAAAATCACCGGAAACACTTCTGAAACCAGTTGAACATCGTCTTCGCCGGTGAGAGCCAAAATAGGGTTGCCGCCTTGTTCTTTTCCCTCAGCTATTTGTTGCAATTCTTTTTCATGCAAAGCAAACTTCTTTTCAGGTGGCGGAGCAATTTTATTATACGCCAACTGTTGAATTGAACATGAGCATAACAGTAAAATAGCTAAACTCAAAAATAATTTATGATAAAAAGGCTTTTTCATTTCATACCTCCAGATTTATTTTTTTGCTTGTAAATGAATGCCTCATAAGCTGCAATTGATGCCGATAATGAAATTTGGGCAACACTGCTTCTTCCCGATACATTATTACCGTCAATAACATACAATGATTCCAATATACCTTCCAGCTCCTCTATGGTACACGAAGAATCGTTTTCCATGCGCCTGCAAAGAAATGAAAATTCCTCATCATAACATTTAGAAAACTTTTCATCTTGCCAGTCAACTGTTTTACACATCAGCACTACCTTAAATTAATTTGTAAAACCAATTCCCATACCTAAACCGTATATCAGCCATGTAAGCACATAACCCGTAACAACCGCAATTAGAGTAAAAGGAACACTCATCTTCATAAATGTTCCGTTTGAAACCTTATGACCGTTAGACCTCAAAATATTGATAGAAGCAATATTTGCAGAAGCTCCAACCGGTGTAATATTCCCTCCCAGAGTTGCACCCATCAACAAACCGAAAAACAGAATAGGTGAGTTTAACCCATATCCGTCAGAAAGAATTTGCACAATAGGAAGCATCGTTGCCACATAAGGAATATTATCAACAAAAGCTGAAATAAAAACGGAAAGCCACACCAAAATAGTGTACATACCGAAAATACCAATATCCAAATTCGAGAAAAACCCTCCAATTGCCTTAATAACACCGGCTTCATCAACACCGCCTATTACAATAAACAAACCTATAAGCAAAGCAATGGTATCAAACTCCATACCTTTCCAAACAGTTTTAAACGGCACCAAACTTTTTTTATAAGCCATACTGTAAACAAGCCCTATAAGCAAAAGAGCCATACAAATCAAACCATTCGTAATTTCAGGCTTTTTATCTTGCGGAATAAAGGATGCCAAAATTAAAAGCACAATCATAACCAACAAAAGAATGGAAGGAATAAAATCCTTTACGACAGTTTCTTCCATCTTGGCCGGTTTTTCCGAATGACCTTTAAAAACAAAATAAATATAAACAGTTGTCAAAACAGCCGCAATCTGCACAATAAAAAACAAACAAGGTCTGCCCATATACCATAGAAAGTCAAAAAATGTTAAATCTAACTGACTGCCCAAAAGAATAGACACCGTATCTCCGACAAGAGTTGCAGCCCCTTGCAAATTCGCCGAAATCGCAATTGCAATTACGGGCAAAACAGGTGAAATCTTCAATCTATCCGTTAAAACCAGTGCCACGGGAATAATCATCAAAACAGTTGCCACATTATCGATAAAAGCAGAAACAAAACCCGCAAACAGCGAGAGCATAACAACCGTCCACTTAATATCCGGCATCGAATTGATAATCTTATCGGCAATAAGTTGAGGCATCTTGGACTCAATAAACAAAGCCACTAAACCCATAGTACCTGAAATCATCAAAATAACATTCCAGTCAATTGCACCAAGAGCCTTCAAAACTCCGTAATCAAAAATACCGAGCATACCAAGAACAACAAACACAATGGCAGAGGAAACCGCAACAATCGGTCTGTGGTTCGTCAACAAAATCAACAACAAATAAGTAACAGCAAAAATCACAGCTGCAATAATTAACGGACTCATAAAATACCTCACGAAAATCTACATCATAAAAACGACATTGTCAACCACTTAATCACTATTAAAATATCTCTGTGACTTTAAAAATTTTTATGTACAACCTGCTTAATGCAGGTTGTTTCAACCCGCTCGCACCGCATAATCTTCCGTCCTTTATCTTTAAAATTTAATAGGCGTTTTCCGTTTCACTCCAACCGCCTATACTTGTAACAATAATCGGACGCAAGGATAGACGGTGCTCGCCAAATCAGTTTAAACGGACTGCTTGTAAGCTCCGGTTTTCTTTTGAAATATCCCGTTTTAAGAATAATTGTTTTTTTTGCTTTTCGATTTACAAACCCACTCGACAAAACACAAAAAATACTGTATCATTCAGATAAAGGGGATAAACATGTTCAAAGCATCTCGCAGAAGAAAACAATTTTTACTATTTTTAGTTGACATCGTATTGCTCACAATTTCTATTCCGATAGCCCTTTTTTTGCGTAGTGGAAATATACCTTCCATTCACAGTGTTTTAATTCATCTTACTTATTTTTCTCCTACAATTGTGTTTTGGATAATTGTAATGTACACATTTGAATTTTACATGCTGGAAAACCTGTTTGACGGCTTAACAAGTACGGTTAAGTTAATCGGTGTTGCATTACTCAGCCTGCTTTTCAGTATGGGAAGTTTTTACCTTTTATTCTCAAATATTTTAACACCAAAACGAATTATGGCACTGTACATAACGGTAGCTTTTATATTGATATTTTTATGGAGATACTTATATAACTTATTGTACTTAACGGTAAAAACTTCGCCTAATGTATTATTCATAGGATACAATAACACCGTAGGAGATTTAATTCCGCAACTTATGGAGGCGTCATATTGCAGATATGAGCCTGTTGCAATTTTTGATGACAATTTTAATAAATCTGTCTTACCGAACAAATGCAAAAGTGCCGTCTTAAAAAGCGTACAAGAGCTAAACGAATTTATTAAACACAATAAAATAGATATAATAGTACTCGGACATGACCATGCCTTGAACAATGATGTCAGAAAATTGCTCTTTTCCTTTTTGGGACAGAGTAAATCTATATACTCTTTGTCGACCTTTTATGAAATTGCAACCCGCAAACTACCGCTTGGTGCATTAAACGATACTTGGGTTTTATCTCACATAAACTTACATACAAAGCGACTATATTTTATTGTAAAGAGAGCTGTGGGCTTTATTTTTGCAACTTTGTTTTTTCTGATTTTTTTGCCATTTTTTTTGATTGTCGCAATTATCATAAAACTGGAAAGCAAAGGCCCTGTTTTCTTTACACAAATACGCGAAGGCAAAGACAGCAAACCCTTTTCAATACTAAAGTTTAGAACAATGAAAATTGATAATAACGATTTTAAGCCGACAACAAAAAACGACAGTCGCATCACAAGAGTGGGAAAATTTTTGCGTAAAACCCGTATTGATGAAATACCGCAAATGATTAACATAATCAAAGGTGATATGGCTTTGATTGGCCCAAGACCTGAGCGCCCCGAAATTGCCGTCAACCTTGAAAGTTCCATTCCGTTTTACAGGCAACGCCTGCTTGTAAAACCCGGCATTACAGGCTGGGACCAGGTTTCAGGTGAATATCATTCTCCGTCCATTGAAGATACAATCAAAAAAATGCAGTATGATTTATTTTATGTAAAGAACGTATCGCTTTTTTTAGATGTTTCTATATTTTTTAAAACGATTACAACAATGTTCAAACGAAGCGGTCAATAATAACTTTGCGAATTATTGACAAAATGCAAAAAAAGTGTTATTTTTCGGCTATGATTTTTTTGCTTTATTTAAATGTTATAATATCGGTTGTTTTTTCGATTTTACTTTTAGTACAAAATTTTTCCTTTAACTCGGTTATCGCTTCTATTTTGGGCTTGGCATTTTCCGGTGCTTTGGCTTTTTTTTCTCATGAATTTATAAATAAAAAAAACCTTCGCGGGTTGAACGGAATGCGAAGAATGCTCAGTTATTTGGCTTTGGCCATGATGGCTGTGTTTATTATCTCAAGGGCGTATCTTGAAAACTCTCCGTATGTTATGGATATACTTTTAGCGATGCTTTGGTTTTCTATTGTTGTGCTTTCGATTATTACGGCTCGGATTCTTAATGAAAAGCGTGTACATAAATATTTTCCCGATGCCCCGGAAGAAGGCGAAAAAAAACGCGGCTTTTTTTCAGAGTTTTTTGAATGGGTTGACGCCGCAGTTTGGGCTTTGGGAATTGTGTTTTTATTAAATATTTTTATATTTCAGCTTTATGCAATTCCTTCAGAATCGATGGTTCCTACTTTTATGATTGGAGATAAAGTACTTGGCATTAAAGCTGCATCAGGACCTAAATTTCCGCTTTCGTCTTTTAGAATTCCGCAACTTAGAAAATATAAACGAGGTGATGTTGCAATTATTCGAAGCCCCCGCTATCCTATAACTCCTGAAAGCGAGCTTAAAACATTTGTCTCTCAGCTTATTTATATGTTTACTTTTATGCAGGTAAACACCAATATAGATCCTGCTACAGGCAAACCTAAAATCGACCCGCTTGTAAAACGAATTGTCGGGTTACCCGGCGAAAAAATAATGCTTGTAGACGGCATTTTATACAAAAAAACAAAAAGCGATACGGAGTTTAAGCCTGTAAAAAAAGACGAAGAATTTGCACAGTGGAATTTGGAAGAATTGTCGCCTTATGATTTGCGTCATGTTAAACGAATTCCCGTTAAATCCGAAGTTTTAAGCAGAATGGAAAGCATCGAAGAAAAACGAAAAACAGTAAACTTTAATGTTGAGCATGCTGAAATAGAAAAAGCCTTAAATGAAATTTCGGATATCAGGAACAAAATCGATACGGTTACGGATATTGATAATTTCTTGGGAACAAACGAATATGTTGTTTCACTTATGTTTTCAAGCAACATGGAAATTGCAGAAAAAATATTGAAAACAGATGGAGGTCTTGCTTGGCTTAGAGCTTTTGCGTTAAGCTGGACAGACAGCAGAATTAACACACCACAAAAAAAAGATTCGCTGTACGAGCTTAGATGCGCCCAATTGAATGTTTTAATGAAAAAGAATTTTGTTAAACTTATCTTGCGTAACATTCAATTGATTGCCCAAAATGCAAGCATCGAAACCGTAAAGGCGGATACCCAAAGACAAATGCTTTTAACTGAAGCTGATAATTATAACCTTTATTTGGCATATTCATACGGGCGTAACATGAATGTATTTCCTAAAGAAACTGACAGTTACATTCCCGAAAACGAATACTTTATGGTGGGAGACAACAGATTTAATTCTCACGACCTAAGACACGGTAAAACAAGTATTGTACCTTTAGATGACGGGGATATAATGCCGTTTGTTTATCCTTCAAACATTGACCCGCAAACTCTGCCCGCCGAAAAAATACTGGGGCTTGCTGTTTTTAAATTCTGGCCGCCTTCAAGATTTGGTGCCGTTAAATAAATTTGATTTGTGGCGAGAGTGGACTGTTTTAAGTGGTTTTATTATCGCCTGCTTATTTCGTAAAAAAGTATTCCGGCGGCAACTGAAACATTTAAACTGTCTAACCTGCCTTGTGTTGGAATTGAAACAATTTTGTCGCAAGTGTCTTTTAAGTGTTGTGCAATTCCCTTACCCTCGCTTCCCATTACCAACACGGTTTTTTCGGCAAAGTTTATCGAGTGTACATCTTCTCCATTGCCATCTGCTCCGTATATCCAAAACCCTTCTCTTTTAAGCATTTGTGCAACCCTTATTAAATTCTTCACATATATTACGGGAACCCAAGCACTTGCACCTGAGCTTATTTTTGCTATAACTTCATATCCGCCGGCGGAATTACGCTCGGGTAAAATGACGGCATCAACACCGAGTTGGTCTGCACTTCTAATAATCGAGCCTATGTTGTGCGGATCTGTTATAGAATCAAGCAAAACAAAAAACGCCGATTTTTTGTCGGCAAATTCTGCCATGAGAGTATCAATTGAAAGCCGTGTTGGAGTCTTGCCCGATAGTACAATCCCTCTATGTTCGCGTAATCTTTCCGGCAGGTTTTTAACCAATGCGTTTAATTCACGGTCGGTTTTTTTTTCGCAAGGTATATTTGCTTTTTTTGCAAGCTCTAAAATTTTTTTTACACGAGGGCCTGCTTTAGAGTAAAATATTTTTGTAGTATTTTCTGTATTATCAATGTTTTTATTTTCCGATTGAGATTTAACCGTTTCTTCTATTGCATGAAAGCCCGTGATTATATTTGTTTTCATAAATAAAACTATGCAAACCTTGTGCCGTATGTGTTTATGGTTTGTGCCATTTTATCAAGTGAAACCTGCTCCATAACCGCACCCATTTCAAAGGCAACACGGGGCATACCGTAAACAATACACGAGTCTTCATCTTGCCCTATTGTACGAGCGCCTTGCTTTAACATTTCGCTCAAGCCCCTTGCTCCGTCCTTGCCCATACCTGTCATTATAATACCGAGTGCTTTGTTTTCATAGGCTTTAGCAACGGAATTGAATAAAGTATCTGCGCTTGGTTTATGCCCGCTTTCAGGCGGAGTATCGGTAATGCGTGCAATGGTTGCAAGCGACTTTTTTTCAATTGTTAAATGTCTGCCACCGGGAGCTATCAGAATTCGCCCTTGTTTTATAATATCGCCGTCTGCAGCTTCCTTTACTTCAAGAGGACATATTTTATTCAGACTGTTTGCAAATTCTTCGGTAAAACCTGCGGGCATGTGTTGAACAACCAATATCGGTTGTTTTAAATCAGGTGAAATGTCCGCAAATATCTGACGCAATGCGTTAGGCCCACCTGTTGAAACACCTATAGCGATTAACTCAATATTTGCCGGTTTTCTAACGGGGTTAATAGGCTCGGAAGGCTTTTTTGTCCAAGCAGATTTTAGAATTTCTGTATGCCTCTTATAAAGCTCATCATTTTCAAACCTGTATTTTCTTGCCAAATCTTCAGGAAGATTTTTTGCCTCACCTTGCATTTTTTTAAGTTTGTACTGACCGCCGTAAGCAAGCAGTTTTTCTGTAAGGTTGTCTGCTACATTTTTTATATTGACAGAATTCGAGCCTGTAGGTTTTGTAATAAAATCTGATGCGCCTTTTTCAAGACATTCAAAGGTAACCCTGGCGCCTTCTTTGGCAATACTTGAAAGAACAATTACCGGTATATCAATACCCAAACGCCGTCTTTCTTCCAAAAACTGTAAACCCGACATTTCAGGCATTTCCAAATCCAATACTATTACATCAGGATTAGCTCTGTTTAACTTTTGTAATGCAAAACGACCGTTCATTGCCTTTTCTGCGATTTTAAGTCCGGGTGTTGCATCGACTATTCTGCCGATTAAGCTACGCATCAGAGCCGAGTCATCAACTATCAAAACAGCAATATCATTCATATTTTTATACCCATCCTTTTAATCAGTCGTCTTTTGATACAGGCAAGCCCAATCAGTCTTTAAAAATTTAAACTTTGTATTCATTCCAAAAAGAGATTCAGAATGCCCAATAAACAAAAACGACTTAGGCGACATTGCAGAGTAAAATTTGTTTATTACATTTTTTTGTGCCTCTTCGTCAAAATATATCAAAACATTTCTGCAAAAAACCAAATCGAAGTCCGTTCTTTTTATATCGTTCTTTAGATTATGATAATCGAAATTTATCATATTCCTTATTTCAGGTCTGATTTGATAAGTTGTTCCGCTTTTTAAAAAATACTCATCTAAAAAGTCATCGGGAATGCCGGTTGTTTTTGATTCCTCGTATGCTCCCTGCTTTGCAACAATCAGCGACTTTAGCGACAAATCCGAAGCCGTGATTTCTGCCGTAAAACCGGAGGGAAGTTTTCGTTTAAAAAGCATTGCCAGTGAATACGGCTCTTCACCTGTTGAACAGCCCGCACTCCAAATATGAATGGTCTTTTTATTTTCCGCCCGCTTTATTTTTATTAACTCGGGAATTATATAATTTTCCAATGTATCGAAATGGGGCTGATTACGAAAAAATCGTGTTAAATTTGTCGTAACCGAATCGAGCAGGTCTTTAAGCTCATCAGGGTTGGACATTAAAATTTGATAATACGCATCTAAACTGTCAAGCTTTTTTTCCCTTAAACGCTCTTTCAGCCGGCTCTCCAAAATTGTTCGATTTGTTTCGGAAAATGTAATTCCGCTTGAATCATAAATTAAGGTTTTGAATTTACCGAAATCTGCATCATTCAAAAAATCAGGCATAAAAACTCCCTTATACAGTGTACGAGTATTTATTCTTTCTGTCAAGTACTCGAAAAAAATAAAAGATATGGGCGTTCCCTCCGTTTCACTTCGGTCGGTGTACTACAGGCTCCACTATCGTTTCGACTAAAAATGCGGCTAATAATGAGCGCCGCATTTTTATTTTGAGGCCTGCTCTTTAAGAGCAAGCCTCAACCTTCCGTGTACCTAACGTGGCTTCCTTGCAAAAACAGTGGATATACATTAAAAATATGTTATACTTATGTTAGCGGCAAGTTTAGAGTAAAATATAAAAATATCTGAGAGTTGAAAAATATATAAAAAATGTTATTATTACAGTATAAATACTATGAGGTAAAAATATGAGAACAATACAATTTAATATTCCCGGCAATATAGAAATTAGCGATTATGATTTTTCAATGAGTTTAGCTACT
>PDOP01000061.1 GCA_002749205.1 Treponema sp.
TGTCTGGCTTGCTATATTTTGAATGACGCTGCTTGCTTCTAAAAGACTGCCTGATTCTTCAAGGATTTTTTTTACTTCTTGCTCAGATGTTGAAATAACTTTTTTACCCTCAGATGCGTCTTTTACTAATTGATATATTAGCTCATCATTTTTCTTTAATACTGATTTTGTAGTTCCGGTTGTTTTATTGCTTTCATCAATTGTAGTTATTAGTTCATTTAAATGTCCTGCTTGTTTATTTATTCCCCTATTTAATTTTTGTATCGTTCTTATTATTTGTTCCATCGTTGCTGTCGTTTCTGTTACACCACTGCTTTGATTTAAAATTTGTTTTTGCATTCCTTCAATATTTTCGTTTATTTGTTTTACAGAACTTGCCGTATTTTCCATTGTATCTGCTAAGTTATTTCCTTGTGTTTTTAGATTATTAATTGCTATATTAACTTGTTGAATAATCGGATTGTTTGTATCTGCTTTTTCTTGTAGTTCCTTTTCATTTTTTTGAGAGTTTATAAAAATGTTTTCATGTTTTTCTAAGTCATATCCTAGTGTTGAAAGTAAAGCCGCTAACGTTACATTTGATATAACCATAGGTAATAAAAATGTGTGTAGCATTATTGTAAATGCTTCACTTGAAGGTTTTGCTCCTAATAACGGTACTAATACAACTAAATGAACACTTTCCCAAAAACCGGTAAAAATAGTCGCAATAACTATCAGTCTGTAAGAAATTTTTCTTTCCTGCTTTTTATGCTGATAAAAATATAATACTACGGCAAATAAAATACCAGAACCGGCTGTTGCCAATCCGCATGGAAATGCTGTCCACCCTCCTAATAAATATCTATATATTCCTCCTATTAATCCAATAACAATTCCGCTAATCGGGCCTAATAAAACGGCTGCGGTTACTGCTATTCCGGTACGCATGTTTACAACCGCTCCTCCTGCTTTAAATGCAAATATAGATGAATGTGATGACGCTATTACAAGCAGTGCAAAGAATACTGTTAAAAATGACAGTACAATGTAATGAATACCTTCCCGTTGTCTTAATATAACAGTTTCTTTAACTATATTTATTTTAAGCATAAGATAGATAAAGAAAAAAAACATGGATGTATATGTCGTAAATAAAAAAATTGGATTTTGGTTCATGCTTCACTCCCTTTTTATTTTCTTTTAAGATGTATTCTATAGACACCTGTTATTTTGCAAGCATATCTATATTGTACATAACTCCAATTAGGCGAATTTCCACCTCTTAGACTAATCATACAATATACGAAGAAAAAATGGAAGAAAAATTTGAATTCAAAAGGTGGATTGTTTCGTAATAATTTATTGAGGAGATGATAGATGGCTGATCTTCGGATTATTTCTGATCCCATCGGGAAATTTCGCCAAGCCTTAAAAATGAGAAACTATAGCCCCAGAACAATTCACATTTATGTAAGGGCCCTGGAACACTATATGGAATATAGCCGGGATCATAAAACAGAATCCCCCGAACAGCGCCTTGAAGGCTTTCTTGCACTTTGGCAGGATTTTCCCGGCTCCTTAAAGCAAAATTATTCTGCCATGAACGCATTTTACTCCCTTGTCGCAGGTAAAGCCTGCCCATATAAAATTGATAAAATCCGGCGGAGGCGGTACTTACCTACAGTGCTCAGCCGAAATAACATACTCTCCCTTCTTGAATCCATCAAAAATCCAAAACACAGGCTTATGATAAGTTTGCTCTATGGTTCCGGCCTAAGAGTCAGCGAGGTTATTCACTTACGTATACAGGATATAGATTGGGAAAACAGTTTACTTTTGATTCGGCAGGCCAAGGGAAATAAGGACCGTTATACCCTTTTATCAAACAGCTCTTTGGATGAGCTTCATAAACTAACTGAAGGGCGGAAAGGTGAAGATTTTCTTTTTGTAAATATGAAAGGCGGGCCTTACAGTGTGCGTACCCTTCAAGTCCTGCTTCGCCGTGCTGCAAAGAAAACCGGTCTGCCAGATAAAGTTACATGCCATAGTCTGCGTCATTCCTTTGCGACCCACCTTCTGGAAAATGGGGTGGATGTAAAAACAATCAAGGACCTTTTAGGGCATAGGAGTGTGAAAACTACTATGGTTTATCTTCATGTGGCTGAAAAAAGGCAGTTAAAAATTAAAAGCCCCTTATAACGAATTTCCCAATATAGGCAAAAAGGAAATTATCACGAAGTCAATATCAGAATAATTGCGTATATTCCCTTATCCTTCCCGGAATTTGCAGGCCCAAATGCCTGCTTAAATCCCTTCAGCCTTCAATGACAGGAAGCTTATCAAGCTCTCCGGCAGCCTTTTCCCATCTACTGTTAAGATTTTTGATTTTTTCTTCCAGCCGGCTGATATTTTGACTGGTTTCCCTGGCCTTTTCACTGTCGGAATAGACTTCAGGCCGGGATAAAAGTTCATGCTGTTTTGCCAGTTCAGCTTCGCAATTCTCAAGCTCTTCCATAAGTCTGGTTTCTTCCCGTTCCAGACGGCGTTTGGCCGCTTTTATCTGTTTTGCTTCTTCCCGGCTGAGCCGGGAGGAGGGAGGAACCCTCCGGGGTTGACGGTGATTCTGGTAATTGGGATGATTGGATATATTCCGGCTCCCTTGGCTGGCTTGAGGGGCGGGAG
>PDOP01000055.1 GCA_002749205.1 Treponema sp.
TTGGGAGATAAAAGGTTGTCAACTTGTGTTGACAACCTTGCAGTGTAAGGCAGTATTAAAACGGCACTTTTTTGCTTTCAGCTTTTTTTGCTTTATGCTCGTTTACGATAGCCTCGCCGGTTGTTTCAGCACTTTCTTGCGTGTTTGCCGACTTACCTTGAAACACCGGTTTAAATTCAATATGTTCGGCGATAACTTTGATTTTGCTGTAGTTTTTGCCGTCCGTTCCTTTCCAGCGATCTTGCTTTAATCGGCCTACAACTCTAACACCTCTGCCTTTATTTCCTATGTTGTTGCAAGCCTGAGCCAATTTTGACCAGCTTTCCACATCAAAATAAGATGTTTCCTGAACTTTGGAATTGTCTTGGCGATAAAATCTGTTTGATGCGATAGAAAAAGTACAAACAGGTGTTCCTTTCGGTGTTTCTTTTAAAACAGGGTCTCTTACCATGTTTCCTTCGATGATAATCGAATTCAGTGTATTCATAATTTCCTCCATAAAAGAGCGAAAAGTAAGATGTTGTGCACCACAGGATACTTAATCACCCTTCATATATAAATATGCTCTTTAAAAATAAAAATGGCATCGGTAAAAAGAAAAAAAATGAAAAATTTGGAGAAAGTTTGTTTTAAAGAGCTTTGCTTTCGGGGGTTGAAGAAAAATGCTCTTTTATGGATTGGATTCGGGGTAATACTTCAATGAATGCTTTTAATAATTCGGGGTCAAATTTAATTCCGCTAAGGCTTTTCATTTCGGCAATTATTTTATCTTCTGTCCATGCTTCTTTGTATGCCCGTTTACATGAAAGCGCATCGTAAACATCAGCAATGGCTACAATTCTTGCACCTAGTGGTATTTCTTCTCCTGCAAGACCTTGAACCTTGCCTGTTTCGGAGTTAATTTCTATAGGCTCGCCGGTGGAAAGGTTTATGTTTCCGGGGTAGCCTGTTCCGTTCCAGTTTTCATGATGTCGTAGGGCGATATCGCAAGAGAGCCTATCGACTTCATTATCAATCGGGTCGAACAATTGAGCTCCCAACCATGTGTGCGTTTGCATTTTTGAAAATTCTTCTTCGGTTAGTCGTCCTGGTTTTTTCAGTATGGAATCGGGTATGGCAACTTTGCCGACATCATGGAGCATAGAAGCTATTTTAAGGGAGTCTCTGTAGCGGGATTGTTCTTCCTGCGGAATGTTATTGTTGAATGCCCATCTGTCGTATGTTTCAACTGCATAATTTGCAACTCGTTTAATATGGGTTCCGGTTTCGCTTGGATCTCGCATTTCAGACATTTTAATCATTCTTAAAATCATGGATCGTGTTAAATAGGCATGCTCCAAAGCAACAGTGGCGTTTGATGCAAAATGTTTTAAATAAATTTCATCGTCTGAAGTAAAAGGAATTATATTGTTGTCTTTGTCTTTCGCGTTTAAAACCTGTATGACACCCAGTACTGTTCCTTGCGTGCTTATTAACGGCATTGTAAGGTTTGATACGGTTTGATAACCAAGTGTTTTGTCCGTAACTTTGCCGAATGAGTATTCTTTATCGGGAGAAATATCATAGACATTCGGCTCGTTGACCAGTTCTTTTTTAGATGCAACATAGCCGGCAATTGTTTTTGTGTCTATGGGGAAAGAAAAATAAGTGTAAGGCATTTTTTCGCCGGGTTCCAACCTTCCTTTGAGTGTGTCGTTTTGCGCATATTTTATCGACAATACATCTTTTGCAACAACATATATGGAGCCTGCATCAGCGTTTACTACTTTTCGGGCGTCTGTTAGAATTTTTTCTAACAGAATATCTACGTCTTGAATTGTGTGTAATGAGGATTCTGAAGTTATTATATTTAGTAAAGTTTTTTCGCGACTACTTTTTGTGTATGACATATCGAAATGTTATCATAAAATTTTAAAAATGTCTATATCGTAATGTAAAATGATTTTTATTTTGTGCCGAGTGATGTAATATTCGGCACAAAATTTAATCTGTTAAATTCTCCTGACTTTTTTAATTTCCCGGCTGCTGTTATTTTATGTTGTTTTGTCGGCGAGCGGCAATCAATGTGTTTTTCATTAACATTGCGATTGTCATAGGCCCGACACCTCTTGGTACCGGTGTTATTGCAGATGCTACTTCTTTTGCAGGTTCAAAGTCAACATCGCCTACGAGTCTAAAACCGCTTTTCTTTGAGCTGTCTTCAACTCTGTTTACTCCGACATCGATGACAATCGCATCTTTTTTTATCATATCCGCTGTGATAAATCTCGGTTTTCCGATTGCCGCAATCAGTATGTCAGCCTGTTTTGTTATTTCTGCAAGGTTTTTAGTTGCACTGTGGCAGATTGTTACGGTGCAGTTTACGCTTCTGTCGGCAAGTAAGGCTGACAGCGGTTTGCCTACTATGTTTGATCTGCCTACAACAACGGCGTGTGCGCCTTTGGTTTGTATTCCTTCTGTTTGAAGCAGGTGAACAACTCCGTAAGGGGTACATGGTATGTAGGTTTCATGCCCCAGAAACATTGCTCCTATGTTTTTAGGGTGGAAACCGTCTACATCTTTCATCGGGTCAATTGCCGCAATGATTGCATCGGGGTCAATTTGTTTAGGTACGGGCAATTGTACTAAAATACCGTTTACGGATTTGTCCGCATTTAATTCTTCAATGAGTTTTAAAAGTTCTTCTTGTGTTGTTGTTGCAGGTAAGCGGTAGGTTTTGTCTTCCATACCGACTTCGTGTAATGCTTTTGTTTTTCCTTTAACATAGGATTGTGAAGCAGGGTCATCACCGACCAATACAACAGCCAGTGTTGGGGTTATTCCCTGACTTTTTAGCTCTTCTGTTTCTTTGGCAACATCACTTCTAACATTTGCGGCAATTTGAAAGCCGTCTATAATTCTTGCACTCATATCTTTTTATTCCTCCTAATAAAGATAATTTACAAATTCACATTTAGTAACTATTTTGCCTTGAATGTGTTGTGGATAGTATAATACAATTTATTTTTAATAATGGCAATAGATTATATTGAAAAAAAGACAATCGGATTATTGAAGGCGTGAAGAAATTTAAGAAATCCTGAGTGCGGGATTGTTTCGCTTTTGCTGATTTTAAGCTCGAAGTCTATCCTTTTGCCCGATTGAAGGTCTAAGAAAAGTCGTTTGCAGCGTTAGCGGAAAACGGCTTTTGAGTAGGAAGGAAAGGGCAAAAGATTATGCGAGAGCGGGGGGTTGCGTAAGCGTATTTTAAATAAAGCGTTTTAATCTTTTTGAATATTGCCTATAGACAAAGGATATTAAATTGGGGTATAATGGTTTTCTTATGAAAAGATGTTTTTTTGTTTTTTTCTTTTTAATTGTAGTTTTTTCCGTTGTTATGGCGGAGGAGAGTTCGGAGAAAGAGGTTGCAGATAATACTGAGCAACCTGCCGAGGGCGATGAAGAGGACGGTAAAACTTTGCAGGTTTATGAATATAAGCCTATTCGAAAAGGCGATAAGTATATTCGAGGCGGGGTTGGTTTGGGTATTCCGTTGTTTAATACTTCACGCCAAAAGTTTGCTATAAATACCAAGATGTATCCGGGTGCTAAGTTGATGTTGGGTATACATTTTTATTTGACGAATAGTTTTTCTCTCGGTGCTGATATGAGTTTTGAGTTTTATCCTACAATTGCAAAAAATTTGTATTTTGCTTTGCCGATTTCGCTTACTATGGCGTATACGCCCACTTATAAAAAATGGCGATTCCCAATGGGTTGTGGTGTAGGTTTTGCGTTTCAGTCGTATAATACATTGAAATATTACGGTATGTATTTGAAGCCGTTTTTTTCGTTTTTTTATCAGTATTCGCCGGAATGGTCTTTTGGCGGAGAGTTTAATTGGGCAATTACGCCTGAGTGGAGAAAAAACACCGAGTATAATCGTATTCACAATAATTTTGGTATAGCTTTTGCGGTAAGGTATCACTTTTAGGAGCGAAAATGAAAAAAGTATTTGTATTTATTATATCGGTTCTGTTATTGTCGGTTGCAGTGGTGTTTTTTGTTTCTTGCAGTAAAATTCCTATTTTTGCGTCAATTGAGCTGGAGGTAAAGCTTAAAAAACCAAGTCTTCCGGCTACTGTGCGCGGAGTTTGTAAGATAGGCTCAAAACTGTATGCTGCAAACGGCTCTGTGTATACTAAGTCTCCGGGTAATACAGGTAAGTGGTCGAAAATAAGCAGCCCCGTAGATGCTGTTTGTTTTAGTATTGCAACTGACGGCTCTTCATTGTATGCAACTTTTGTTGATCATTATTCCGATAAAGGAAAAGGTGTGTATAAATATAACGGCAGTTCCTGGTCGTATGTTTCCGGCTCGGACGGTATTCAGGCTGTTATAGGCTCCGGTACCAAGGTTTACGGTATTAAGACAAGTATTTCTTATGATTCATTGAAGACCATTGAGTCAGGAAAGATGTATGCGATTTCAGGAAGTACAGCAACTTTTTTTAAGGATATGGATACTTTCCAAAAAGAAGTTCAAGGAACGAGTAGAAAGAATACTTATGTGCATCATATCAAAGCCAGCGGGAACGGATATTATGCAACCGAAAAAGGTTTGTTCGATTCTTCGGGTAATAAGATATCGGGAGCGCCTAGCGGTATTAAGGTTATTGACAGTACGGGTACTTATTTTCTTACTTCGGATAAGGTGTATAAGTTAAATAATTGGAGTTCAGGAGTAAGTCATTCTGTTTCTAATCCTTCGGGTGCAGTGGTGCTTACATTTTCGGGTAAAACCCGCTTGTTAATCTCCAGCGAGTCTTCCGGATATGCGGAAGTATTGATTGATACCGGTAATTTTGCCAATTCGACTTCTATTTCTATAGGCTCTGCGAATTCGACAACTCCGTCAGGACAGGCCTCTCAGTATAAAAGCTCTGTGGGCTCTCATTCCTGCAATTGTATTTTTGCGGATACAACGGGCGGGGGAAGCGGTTACTTTGTTTATCTCGGGATAAATGACAGTAATTACGGAAAGTATACGGGGTTATGGGGATTCTATAATCCCGGACAGCTTGAATGGAACCGTGAGTGATACTCTTTTTTACAGCAATCTAAGTACTAAAGAAGAGCCGTTAGCCGCACGAATGAGACCCCGTGCTCTTGATGAGTATGTGGGGCAACAGAAAATTGTCGGCAAGGGCAGACTTCTTAGAAGGGCAATTCGTGCCGACCGTCTTTCTTCGGTTATTTTTTACGGACCGCCGGGTACCGGTAAGACTACTTTGGCAAGGGTAATTGCCAATCATACTAAGAGCAATTTTTTAAGTTTGAATGCCGTGCTAAGCGGCGTTCAGCAAATTCGTGATTCAATTAAGACAGCTGAAGAAAACAAAAAACTTTATTCAAGGAAAACTATTTTATTTGTTGATGAAGTGCATAGATGGAATAAGGCACAGCAGGATGCTCTTTTGCCTTGGGTTGAAAACGGTACAATTGTTTTAATTGGTGCGACAACCGAAAACCCGTTTTTTGAAGTTAATAAGGCTCTTGTAAGCAGAAGCAGAGTTTTTCGACTCGAAACTCTTGAGCAAGAGGATTTACTTAAAATAGCAAAGCAGGCAATTGCCGACAAAGAGCGTGGTTACGGAAATTGGAATGTTAAATTTGAAAACGGGGCGCTTGAGCATCTTGTAAAAACGGCATCCGGTGATGCGAGAAGTCTTTTGAATGCTATCGAGCTTGCCGTAGAAACAACGCCAAAAAGCTGGCCTGTACCAAGCGGTACGGAAATAAAAATTACTTTGCAGGCGGCAGAAGAAAGCATTCAGCAAAAGGTTGTACTATACGACCGAGACGGTGATTATCATTATGATGTTATCAGTGCGTTTATAAAATCAATCAGGGGCACAGATCCTGATGCCGCCCTTTACTGGCTTGCCCGCATGGTTGCCGCCGGAGAAAATCCTCATTTTATTTTCAGGCGACTTTTGATTTCAGCCTGTGAGGATATTGGTTTGGCAATGCCCGATGCTATTTCGGTTGTAATTTCCTGTGCCGAAGCGTTTGACCGTGTCGGACTTCCTGAAGGGCAGTATCATCTTGCGCATGCAACTTTGTTTTTGGCAACTTGTCCAAAGTCGAACAGCAGTATGGGCTTTTTTGATGCGTTGAAATCAGTGGCACGTGAAAACACGCAAGTGCCCAAACATCTAAAAGATTCAAGCAGAGATGCGGCTGAGCTCGGACACGGCAAGGGATATTTGTATCCCCATGCTTATCGCGACCATTGGGTTGCACAGCAATATTTGCCCGATAATATTTCAGGCAGGGTTTTTTACAAACCGTCTCAAAGCGGATATGAAGCAGGAATTGCAGATGATGTTTTAAGTAAACGAGAAGCACAACTTGCCGTAATAATGCAGTCAGACGAAATGCAAGGCGGACAGGAAAATATTGCGGAAGCTAAACCGGAAAGTTGGGCGGAGCGTACTGACACAAATCGAAACGAAATACTTGAAGCAGTGCGGGATAAACTTTTTGAGATTGCAAAAATAAATGAATATACTCGCGGACTGGTGTACAATGCGGACGACAGTTTATTGCTTTGGAGTCTTGCAAGGTTGACACCCGAAAGCATAACTTGCGGATTTTGTAAAACCGAAAAAGCCGTTGTCTTATTGTCGCAATATGCAAAAAGTCTTGACTTGGTTGCAGAGCCTGTGCTTGAATGTATTCCAAACGATGGGACGGAAAACAATTTATTCTGCGAAAATGAGTTTGACACAATTATTTCGTGGAAGCCTTGTAAAACAAAAAATGAAATTGCCCGCTTTTTTGAAACGATAAAAAATTATATGACCGAAAAGACTTCTTTGGTGTTTGCGATACAAGACCCGTCAACAGGTATATATTTGAGCGAATATTTATCTGAAGTTGCCTCCGGCAAACTTTCCTCTGACAATGAATTTCAAAACCTGATTGCAAAACTGCATAAAACGGAAACCGACTTTTTTACTTCGCCCGACAACGAGCTTTTTAACTGGTCGAAATCCGATATAATCGCGATTGCAAAACAACATAACATTGAACTAAAAACCGAAACGATAATCTTTACAGAAAACCGCACGGTTACAAAACAGGAAATATCGAAATGGCTTGGCGAAAAATCTCCTTACGGTAAAGCTCTTGCAAAAACGCATTCTCCTTATGAAATTAAAAAACTGACTTCGATACTCGAATTGTTTGCCGGAAAAATTGCCGCCTTCAAAATTGCAATAAACTTTTTTTCAAGCAAGTGATTTTTTTTAGGAGGGGGTGTCTCCCCCTCGCTTCGGCTCTTGCCGATTTTTCTTACATAAAACTGTTTGCAACCGGCTCAGCTATCGCTTAAACCTTGCAAGTTCTGATAATATCAATCATCGGCAAGGAGCCTCCGCTCCCCCCCAAAGTAAAAAGAGCGCGATACATAAAACTAAACGATATACCAATCAGGCTGTGTTTGTCTGTATTGACTTTTTTTAGTTAATCTTTACAATAGTAATTTCTTAATACTTTAGTTTGAGGTTTTATGAAACGAGCGCAGTGGTTTTTGGTTTTGACCGTAATATTATGTATTATCTCTCTTTTTTTGAGGCAGGTTAGCTCTCCGGGTGCAGTAGGGTTATTTGTTGCAGATATTGTTGACTTTGTTCTTGTTGCCGCTGTTTTGATTGAGCTGATTTACGAGATTGTTTGTGCGAAATATATTAAGATTTATGTTTCGGATAATCTGTTTTCGGTTCTGTTTGCATTAACTTTTTTTGCCTTATTTATATATACGAAGTTTTTTGATTCGGGATTTAGCAGTTCTTGGGCAATTTTTGCGGTGTTACTGAAAAGTGTTTTTTCTTCATTGAATGCATACAGTAAGCAAAAAAAGTTTTCTGCTTATGTCGAGAGGTTTAGTACCAATCCGGCTCAGAGTATTTTGATGAGCTTTGTCATGGTAATTTTGATGGGAACGCTTTTACTTATGATGAAATTTACAACATTGGACGGAAAGGGGCTTTCTTTTTTAGATGCATTTTTTACGGCAACTTCCGCCACATGTGTTACGGGACTTATTGTTGTAGACACCGCCACTGTTTACACTATTTGGGGGCAACTTATTATCCTGTTGCTCATTCAAATCGGCGGTTTGGGAATTATGCTTTTATCTTTTTTTACCGTAGTTTTGTTGGGCAGGGGGATTTCGCTTCAAGGAAAAATGCTTTTAAGTTATATGTTGAGTGAAGACGATACCTCCGGTTTACGCTCCACAGTTTTAAACATTGTGCTAACCACTCTCGTAATTGAAGGTATAGGTGCTGTGTGTCTTTTTTTGGGGTTTGTGCCGACTCTCGGATTTTCGTTAAGGAATTTATATGTTTCGGTTTTTCATTCTATTTCCGCTTTTTGTAATGCAGGCTTTTCTCTTTACAGCAACAGTATCGAAAATTTTAGACTTAACCCGATTGTAACATTTACAATAGCGTTTTTAATTATTCTCGGAGGTATCGGCTTTTCGGTTATTAACAATATTGGGGCAGTTATAAAAGATAAATTCAAAAAATATATAAAAAAAGAAAAGACAGGGCATTCGCCTGAAATTACGCTGAACAGTAGAATTGCCCTTTCATTTACGGGAATTTTGTTGCTGGCCGGTACATTGCTGTTTTATATTTTGGAATATAATAATTCAATGTCGGAGTATGGCTTGGGTGAGCAGTATTTGGCGGCTTTTTTTCAGTCCGTTACTTTAAGGACTGCAGGGTTTAATTCCGTTCCTTTTGCAAATTTAAGACCCTCGACCTATATTTTGATGTTTATGTTTATGTTTATCGGTGCTTCTTCGGGAGGAACCGCCGGTGGTATTAAGGTTGGAACTATCAGTGTTATGTTAGCATCTACAAGAGCATTTTTAAAAGGCGAAAAAGATGTTTGTATTGGTAAGTTTCAAATTTCCGCAGAAAAAGTAAGAAGTGCATTTGTTATCTTTTTTTCGGGATTATTTGTTGCATTCTTTGCGATTTTTTTGCTTTCATTGACTGAAAAGCACAACTTGCTTGAAACAACTTTTGAGATTTTTTCGGCAATAGGAACGGTTGGATTAAGTACGGGTATCACACCACTTCTGTCATCGTTGGGAAAAATTATAATTATACTTTTGATGTTTTGGGGGCGTGTTGGTGCTATTACCATACTTTCTGCAGCCGCATTTAAAACAGAAAAGGTGAATATCAATTGGCCGCAGGCGAATATTTCAATTGGGTAAAGGAGAGTAATTTATGGCGAATACGAATAAAAAAGTCTTTGCAGTTTTTGGATTAGGTGTTTTCGGAAGTACTGTAGCCGAAGTGCTTTCAAGAAAGGGCGGGGAAGTCATTGTTGTCGATAAAGACCCTGTATTGGTTGACGCATTTAAAAACAAAGCAACTACAGCATTGTTGATTGACTCTACTGATGAAAAGGCTCTGGCAAAAGCTCCGATTGAAGATGTAGATGTAGCCATTGTTGCAATGGGTGATAATCTTGAGGTTAATATAATAACAACTGCCCTTTTAAAACAAAGGGGAATTCCTTATATTGTGTGCAGAGCTATTTCTAAAATTCATGCACAGGTTTTAAAACAAATAGGTGCAAATGAAGTTATCAATTTGCAGGAAAACGCAGGCTCGGCTATTGCACATAGGCTGATAGCCCCTGAGGTTCTTTCAAAGGTGGAGCTGACTAATGAATACAGTTTTGCCGAAATGTATGTGCCGCAACTTTTTGTAGGTCAGCCATGCGAAAAAATGGAGCTTTTAAAAAAGTTTTCGCTAAGACTTTCTGCAATAAAGAGGCTTGAAACAACTATTGACAATTCAGGAAATCCAATACAAAAAGAAACTATCATTTTTCCGGAAGGCTCTGAAATAATACTTGAAAGTGCGGATATAATAATGGTGGTCGGCAAAAACAGCGACATAGAAGAATTTAAAAAATTATTGTAAACAGGGGGCTTATATGATATTCATGTCTATTCCGATATTTATTTTAATAATTTTATGCTCTATAGGCAGTATTACCGGAGTCGGGATTGTAGCTTATCAAGTGTTGACGGAATGCAATAAAAAAGCATCTGCGGAGCTCCTTTTTTTTGTTTCACTTTGCACGGTAATTCTTATTGTAATTTGTTGTTTAAGTGTTGTGTTTTATTCAAGGCGAAAAAACAATGTTTTACGCAGGATTATAAAAACTGCACGGGTAAACGGAGTGGTTGCCGTAAAAAGATTTAGCGAATTCGGAAAACTTGGTTTACATATGCAAACATTGTTTGATGCTATTTTGGAAGTAAGCGAAAGACGCTCAGATAAAATTGTTTACTTGGATAACATGGTGCGTGCAGTTTTTAATACCGTGCAAAAGCCTTCGTTGGTTGTTGACAACAGGGGTATTATACAATACTTTTCCAACGGCTACAGGAAGTTGATGGACACAAAAGAAAAGAATATTTTAGGTGAGCATATTTCAAGCATATATCGGGAATTGGGTTTTGAAGAAATTATAAAGCATATCGAAAAAGTTCATTCTGATTATAATATAAAAACAGAATCGCATAACTTTGACTTTTTTCCGATCTTTTCGAATAATGATACACTTTCGGCTTTGTACATTGTGATAGAAAAAAACACAATTTTAACTGCAGGCGGAAATGCCGTTAAACAAATATACGAGAACATCACTCAATCTTCACCGGAGCCGGAAGTTGTTACTGAAACAAAAGAAAAAAAACCGGCTGTCAAAAAACCTAAAAAAAACTTTTTCGATTTTTTCCGTTCAAATAAATAAGGCTTAAAAAATAATATTTAAATAAGGGGTTGCGATATTTTAGGCAGTTTTTTATTATAGCTACGCTGATGCTTCTATTACAACTACGGCTAATAATTGACGCCGTAGTTTTATTTTGAAGAAAAGTGCACAAACTTTTCTTTAACGCTTATCTTATGCCTAACCCGTATTTTTTACGCAAAGTTTTGTACAAAGTACAAAACTTACGAGAGGTGTTTTTAACCTGTAGTGGACGGGCATTGTCTATCCTTTTTTTTGCTCCTGTTAAATTCAGAAATAATCTTCGAGTGGAGGGAGAAGCATTGTTCAAATAAATTTCAAAAGCAAAAAAAAGATTATGCTGTGCCCGTCGGGTTGAAATGCAAAAGCGTAAGCGTTGCATAAATTTAAAATAAAAGTATAATTAAAAATTGATGGCTACTTTAAAAGAAATTACGACTATAGCTTTGCGTGCCGGTGAAATTATGTCCGAGAGCGGAAGCGAGACTTATCGAGTTGAAGATACGATGCGCAGGTTTAGTAGAGCGTTGGGCTCTGAGGATTCTGCGGCTTATGCAATTCCGACAGGGTTGTTTTTGTCTTGCGAAAAAAACACTCATAAAGATGTTAATGACATACAGGTTGTTACTCGAATGGAGCGATTAAGTAAGCGCAGTACAAATCTCGGTAAAATTGCCGCAGTGAATTCGCTTTCACGAAAAGTTGCTATGCAGTCAGATGAGGTTGACATTGAAGAAGTTGAAACTGAGTTGGAGAGAATTCGCAATTGCCCTGACCATAAGGCTTTGCCGACTATTATTGCAACGGCCATTACTGCATTTGTTTTTACACTTATGTTTTCCGGCGATTTTAAAGATGCTTGCATTGCTTTTTGCGTGGCATTTTTAATGCGAAGCATTTTGTTTTTGGTTTCTCTAATCAGGCTTGGAAGTTTTATGTTTGCGATTATCGGCAGTACGGTTATTTCGTTTTCAACCGGCATTTTAATAAACATGGGAGTTGGAATGTCTTTTGATATAATCAACATTGCGGCATTGATGACTCTTGTGCCGGGTGTGCCGATTGTTGTCGCCATTCGAGATACAATTGCAGGTGATTATATTTCAGGCGGGGCAAGAGCTACGGAAGCATTTGTAATTGCTTTAAGTCTTTCGCTGGGAGCTGCTGCAGGTTTGCTTTTATTTCCCGCCTCACGGGATTATAATACTTCAATGGCGTTGATAGACAATCCGATTGTTTCTTTTTTTCAAGCGGCGGTTATAAGCGCTTGTTTTGCATATATTTTTCAGGTAAAAAGGCTGTCTCGCATTTTTTGGACTGCCGTTGCCGGCGGTTTCGGTTGGATGCTTTTTATCATTCTAAATAATATCGGGTTTTCATCTATGAGTGCGTTTGTACTCGGCGCGTTTTGTGTCGGTCTTTTGGCGGAAATTTTTGCCTTCGTATTAAAAGACCCTGCAACAGTATTTGTAATTCCTGCATTGATTTCGTTTGTACCCGGTGGTGGTGTGTATGCAACAATGTATAACATCATTTTACAAAAGCAAAATACGGCTATCTCTGCATTTTTGCAAACTCTTTCAATTGCCGGTGCAATTGCACTTGGTGTCGCATTTGCTTCAGGCTTTGCCCGTTTTCTTTCGGGTGTTATTATAAAAGCAAAAAAAAACAGGAGAGTTTAGTCGTCGCTGATTATCTTAAACCGGCGGGCATCCGTTTATCCTTGACCGGCGAATAACATCATTCATTCTTTTTTCATAACCCTTTCAGGAATTTTTTAACCGGTCTAAAAGATCGGTATCAATTTCGGTGTAGATTTGTGTTTGAGTTATTTTTAGGGATTGAATATAATAAAAACCGCCTTGTCCTGTTGCTTCGGGAGTGTCCGAGGTGTCAATATCTTTATCAGCCATTTTGTCTAAGTTTTCCAACATTTTCAGTTGCTCTTTGCTTAGTTTTGGAAAATCAATAACCTCGTATTGCTTTTGCATTTTTTATCTAAGATTTGTAAAATTATATATATAAAACATAAATTTTTGTCAAGATATTTTGCATGAGCTTTGCTCGAGCAAAGCTCGAGCAAAGCTCGAGCAAAGCTCATGCACTCAACAACTCGCCCTTGCATAATCTTTTATCCTTTCTTGATAGAAAAAAATCGGCGTCTCGGACGAGACGCCTTTACTTAAAAATTTAATCGGATAAAAGGATAGACTGCGGGCTTAAAATCAGGCTAAAAAGATAGAGAGTAATACTTCTTGGCTTATGATTATGATTTAAAAAATTTTTTTTGTATCATTATCTTGAAATTACATATACGCTGTGGTATAGTTAGTTAGATAATATAACACCGGCAAAGCATAAATGTAGAGCATATGTAAAAAGGAGATTTAAGATATGGCAAACAAACAAACAAACAAACAAACAAACAAACAAACAAACAAACAAACAAACAAACAAACAAACCCTCTCTCCCTTCTTTTAATAT
>PDOP01000062.1 GCA_002749205.1 Treponema sp.
TGGAATAGCATTTATTTTCTATCATATAGCACTTTTCAGCTTGCAATCAAAACAAAGTTCTATTTTATGGTTTATAGCTTTTGCTACAGCCCTAGTATTGCGTATCGCAACAACGGCACATATACCTATTTCAATATTAATTCCAAACATAGCATTCTCAACATCAATAAAAATAGAATATGCAACCTTTGCAATTGCAGGAGGCTTTTTAACTGGATATTTAAAAGCTATTTTCCCAAAAGACATAAGTAAAAAAATATTCTATATTATTTTAGGTGAGAATTGTCTTTATACATTAATAATTCTATTTACACCAACTTACATATATACAAGATTTTTAAGATTTCAACAAATTTTCTTAGTATTTATGTTAGGATACTTTATATTCTCAATGGTAAAAGTCTTGATAAAAAGAAGATCTGGAGCTACATTCTTTGCAACAGGTTTATTTTTACTTGTATTCGCATCAATTATTGATACCCTAAAAAGTATTTTCTATTTTAACACAATTGACTTCACCACTATAGGCGTTCTTGCATTATTAATGTCACAAGCCTTGGTAATTGCTCATAAATTTTCCAAAGACCAAAAGCAAAGTATCAGACTAGCAAGCGAAGTTTCAGCACAGCAAAAAAACCTCACCCACTTATTAGATGAAATAAAAACAGCATCAACAAGCCTTTTTAAAAATGGGAAGTTATTATCTGGAAATATACAAGCTACACATAATTCAACAGAAACACTACAAACTCACATAGATGAAATGAAAGAAGAAATTAACCTTGAAAACCAAAGTATTTCTGACTTACATGAAATTATAAATGACCTTAACATCTTCGTTGGATCTCTTGACACCAGCATAAATCAACAAGGTCAAACATCACTAGCTGTTATAGATAAGATCTCACAACTTGTTGAAGACACAAAAAACTTGAATACAAAAACAGAAGAGCTTACAAAAGACTTTAACGACTTAAATCAAACAAGTCAGGAAGGGCACACTCATGTATCTAAAATGACTTCTGCTGTAGAAAAGGTTTCAAGACATTCACAATCACTTATGGAAACAAACAACCTAATCACAGCAATTTCAGAACAGACCAACCTACTCGCTATGAACGCAGCCATTGAAGCAGCTCATGCTGGTGAGGCAGGAAAAGGCTTTGCCGTTGTTGCAGGAGAAATCCGAAACCTAGCAGAAAAAACGGGTGAAGAGGCCACAGCTATTGACTCATTGCTCAAAGAAGTTATTCAATCTATTGACAGCTTAACTGATGCTACAAACCAGATTCTTCAAAACTTCCAAGATATCATCCAAAAAAGCGATAGCTTCAATCAAACGCTTTCATTCATGGAAGACTTTATCACAACCATGAGTTCCAGAGGTGGTGACATGAATGATATGCTAATCGCACTAAAAGATGAACTTGATACAGTAAGAAATGAAACGCAAGTCTTAGAAAAGAACCAAGCCCAATCAGAAGAAGGTTTCAAAAAGCTCAACGAACTAAGTCAAGGTGTAAACAAAAGATTTATAGAAATGATTAATAGCATACAAACTATGAAAGATTCTATCACGCTCGTTTATAAGATTGAACAAGAAACTACAAAATCAATTGAACAACTGAACGCTTTAACAGAACAAGATGAAGAATAACTAAATTTTCGTTTAAACAAAAAAAGCATGCAAAACTTAATTTGCATGCTTTTTTTTAATCTCTATATAAGATAATTATGCTTCAGTACTTGGAGTATCTGAAGGTGTAGCACTTTCACCAGACTTTGGATCATCACCGAACTGGTTTGAACCACTTGTTCCTTCAAGGCACATCAATACAATTATCCAAATCCAACCTACAACTGGAATAAAGCTTATAAAAATCCAAGGCCAATCCTTATCAAGGTCATGGAGTCTTCGAATACAAAGACCTAAACCAGGCAAGAACAGCGCCAATGAATATACCGTGCTTAATAATCTAGTACCAAGTATACCACCTATTATACCAATAAGCACTCCAATAATAAAATTAAAAAGCACAAACATCCAATATTCTTTTCGTCTAGCTCTTCCTTCAAAACAAATATACTTATTTTTAAGTATATCTAAAAAATACATCTGAAAAAGTTCCATTTTTCACCCCTTTTTATTTATATAATACATAATACAACACAAAACATGATGTGTCAAGTTTTTTTTGATATTAGTTAAAAATTCTATAAAACTAAAGTTCTATAGCAGGCTCACCTTTACTTAAGACTCGTTTTTGTAAGAGATCAATAAAGAATGAACCAAGAGGCGCAGTTATTAAAATCGAAATAACAGCAACACTCAAGACAATATTTCCACAAGCCAAGCCCATACTCAATGGAATCGCGCCAATTGCAGCTTGAACAGTAGCTTTTGGAGTATATGCAAACATACAAAATACTCTTTCGCCCTTGCTTAATTTTGTACCAAGCAAGCAGAAGTAAACCGCAATCATTCTAAACAATAAAACAACTGCTAATAATATCACAGCACTGAAACCTACAATCGAAATATAGCT
>PDOP01000056.1 GCA_002749205.1 Treponema sp.
AAAGAGTTGCCGCCATAATCGAAAGGAAAAGTGCTATCCCATTTTTTCGATTTGACTTTACATAGTTTGTGGTATATTCTCTAATAATATTCATATTTTGACCCCTTTAAATAATTATGAATTATTAATCAATTAACTTTCCGTCTTCAATTTTAATTACTCGGTCTGCTTGTAAAGCAACTCGCTCATCGTGTGTAATCATTACAATTGTCTGCTTATAATTTTTATTGGATAATTTTAAAAGTGCAATTATTTCTTCACTGTTTTTTCTATCCAAATTTCCTGTAGGCTCATCTGCTAAAAGAATTGCAGGACGATAAATTAAAGCTCTTGCAATTGCAACCCTCTGCTGTTCTCCTCCTGAAAGTTGAGTCGGAAAAAAATCCAATCTATTATTTATACCCAGCGTTTTTACGATTTCATCAAAATAATCCTTGTCTTCTTCTTTTTTGTCTAAAAGAATTGGCAATAAAATATTTTTCCGTACAGATAAGTTGGGTATCAAATTGAAAAACTGATAAACAAGTCCAACCTTTCGTCTTCTAAAAATAGCAAGCTTGTTTTCTTTCAGTTTTGAAATATCTTCGCCCTCAATAAAAACAGTTCCTGACGATGCCCTGTCAACCCCGCCCAAAATATGCAAAAGCGTTGATTTTCCCGAACCGCTTGAACCCATAATTGCTACAAACTCGCCTCTCTCTACCGAAAGATTGATACCGTCTAAAGCTTGAACTTTGTTTTCTCCGGACACATAAATCTTTTTAACGCCTTCAGTTTTTAAAATCGGCATAGTTTCTTGCATAAAATCACTCCTACAAAAAGTTTTAGCCGTGCTTTCATAATGAAATGAGAAAGCACATACAATAATAGAATTATACTATACAAATATGACAAATTTATGACATTTACAAAAAAACTTCAACTTTTTTAAAAAAAATACTTGACAAAATTATATTTTTGTTTTAAAGTAATACTACGACAGATGTAGTATATGATTAGTAGTGATATAATGCGCGGATTTAACGATACTCTAATTTTAGCACTTTTAGAAAAAGGAGACAGCTACGGCTATGATATATCCAAGCAAATCACAGACTTATCAAACAATGAATATAACATAAAGGAAACTACGCTATATTCTGCATTAAATCGTCTTGAAAAAAATGCCTACATTGTTTCGTATACAGGCGGAATAATAAAAGGACGAGAACGCATTTATTTTAAGATTACAAAAACAGGAAAGAAATATCTTTTAGAAAAAAAGCGTGAGTTTCATGAAATTATTGAATTGATAAATAAATTTATATAAGCCAATAATTTGGAGGAGGATAATATGGAGAAAATTACTAATTATGTGGAAAATCTTTTTTTCGGTTTTCCAAGGACAGAAGAAGTTGCAAAAATAAAAATGCAAATCATTGACAGTCTTGTTGAAAAATACCACGACTTAATTAATTCAGGTAAGAATGAAAACGAAGCCTTTGGCATTTTAATTTCAGAATTAGGAAACATGAACGAATTAAAAAAAGAATTTAATATTCCTGATTTTAAAGAAAATAAAAATGAACCCAAAACCGAAACTCAAAAACATAAAGAGCTTTCTGAAGATGTCAAAAAATATCGTGAAGATTTTTTTAACTATCAGAAAAAGTTTGCTGTTATGATTGGGCTTGGTGTAGTTTTTTGCATTACAGGAATTGTTATAAGTGCATCGTCTGCAGACACAGGCTCAGTCAGCGATATAGTTGCCGGCTTCTTTTTACCTGTTGCAATAGGTGTTTTTCTTTTTATTATAGCCGGTGTAAAACAAGGAAGTTTGAAAAAGCTAGCCGAGTTAGACATCCAAAATGAAAAAACACAAAGAAGTTCGGAGTCTATATCTTCAATTATCATGCTGATAGCTACAATGATTTTTATACTTTTAGGATTTCTGAAAAATGCCTGGCATCCTGCATGGGTAGTATTTCCGATTGGGGGCGTGCTTTGTGCCATCATAGAAATAATATTTGCTAATTTTAAAAAGCGTTAAACATAATGACTTCGGCTAATCTCAGCCACCTGCTTGATAGCGAGTCTGCCGAAGTTATTACAGTTGTTTCTTAATTTTAAAAAGTGCTTGTATACTATGCTTAATTTTGATATAATCACTTTATGCTAAACAGTCATGATATTTATTGCCGAATTTTGGGGGTTGAACCTTATGCAAGTATTTCGGAAATAAAAAGAGCTTTTAGAAAAAAAGCAAAAACACTGCACCCTGATACATCAGTCGGTAAAGACTCAAATGCTAATATCAAACTCAATAAAGAAATGACAAAACTGCTTGAAGCTTACAAAGCAGTTTTGTCGGAACATAAAAGCCTTGAAGGTGATTTCCCTTTTTCGGGATTTCAAAAAAAAAGCCGATTTAAAGAATTCGATTACAGATCTTGGCTTAAAGAGCATGACGATTATGAAAGTAAAACCAAACTTATTGTTTTTGATTTGTTCCATGATTTGGAAGATGAAGCTGTAGCAGAATACTTACAACTAATTCATAAAGGCTATAAACTAATTCACTTTTTGGAGCAAACAGATTTTATGGACTGTGGATTTGTTCTTGCAGAAGAGCTATACTTCAGAGATTACTTTTTTGAATCGTTTGAACTTTTAATACCTGTAATTGAAATGGAAAATGAATGCGATTATTTCAAACATTTTTTTCCGGAAGTACTTAAATTAGCGAGGAACATTTTAATCGGAAAACTTTATCGTGTTTGCGATTGCGAAACAGTTATTGAATTTTATGATATTGCACTGGGTTGGGGTTTTACAAAAAACGATAAGGCTAAATTTTCAAAACACATAGCCGAAGCTTATTTCAAACTTGGAGATATAAAAACGGCTAATTTTTATTTAGATAAAATGATAAGATTTATGCCTAGAATGAAAAAACCAAATTGGGTGAAAGAAAAAACTTTTGCAAATTTTTTTAATTAAAATTTTTCATTAAAATTTTTAATGACTATATAAGGAGAATATATTTATGATTATATTAAAAAATGAAGAGCAGATTAACGGTATTCGTAAATCCTGTAAATATGTTGCACAACTTTTTGAAGAGCTTAAATCGGTAATTAAACCGGGCATATCCACAAAAGAAATTGACACCTACTGTTTAAAGTTTATGAAAAAAATTGGCGGCAAATCAGCTTGGCCATCGGAAGGTTTTCCGGCTTCAACTTGCATTTCCGTAAACGAAGAAGTTATACACGGTGTGCCTTCACTAAAAAAAATAATACAAGACGGCGACCTTGTTTCGGTTGACATCGGAATTAACTTAGACGGCTACATCAGCGATTCTTGTGTAACATTTCCCGTAGGCAATGTCAGCGATGAAAACTTAAAACTACTCAAAATTACGACAGACTGCCTTTATGCCGGAATAGATGCGTGCAAAGCAGGCGAGCGGCTTTCGGCGATTTCACATGCAGTATTTAACTTGGCAAATAAAAACGGTTACGGTGTTGTGCGCGATTTTTGCGGACACGGTGTCGGCCTGCAAGTTCATGAAGAGCCAAACATTTTTAATTACCCGAACCCTTTTGGAAAAAACCCCAGAATAAAACCCGGAATGGTTTTGGCGATTGAACCGATGATAAATCTCGGCACCGAAAATGTCAGCATAAAAAAAGACGGCTGGACTGTTGTAACAGATGATAAAAAACCATCTTGCCACATGGAGCATACAGTTGCCGTTTTTGACGACCACACAGAAATACTTACAACATTGGATTGAATAAAATTTTAAATTTATAAATTTTAGCTGACGCCAACCCACTACCGTCTCATAATCTTTTGTTGAGGAAATTGCAAAAGTCAGACAAGTTTTGCAATTTCTTCCAAAACATACCAAAAAGCGCAATGAAATGAGCTTATTTTGAGCGACTTGCTAAAGTAACCGACTTTTGCAAGTGGCTCTGTTCTTTACCGATAAAAAAATCGGTGTCTTTCTTTTAGAAAAGCCACCTCTTCTTTTTTTTAAAAAGCGAACAAAAGGATAGAAGACGGTAGTCAAGCGCAGGCAAACAAAAAGCAAAGCTCTCCGGTTTTCTGCTCGTGTGTCCAAAAAGAACACCGGAGTGTTATGCAAATTCGTTTAACCTGATTTGGCTCCCGCAGTCTATCCTTTTTTTTGCAACTATTATACAAATGCAATCTTCGATTGAGAAGAATTGCTTAAAAATCACAGTAGCAAAAAAAAGATTATGCTGTGGGAGCGGGTTACACGCTGTGAAATATTTAAAAATATTTCACAGCGAAAAAATTTATTTTATAAATCCGTATTTCCAATGCCAAATTGGTTTTGAAAGTTCCGATGAAAAAGTTTGCGCACGATTAAAGTCCGGTAACCAAGAGTAATCCGGTTCAAGCATTTGGTAAAAGCCGTTGTCTATTTTTAATTCGGTTAATATTTTGCGAAGCGCCGCATCTTCATGTTTTGAAAGAAGTCTATTTTCAAACAGGCGGATTTTTTTTGAAGAGTCGTTTTTTTCGACAGGTGTGTACTGAGTCATTAGAGATAATAATGCTTTTGTTTTTAAATTTTCTGCAAACCATTTTAAGACGGATTTACTGTCATCAATGCGCGCCGGTAATGCGAGATGTCTTACGATAACGCCGGAAGTCATTTTGTTTTCGCCTGTGTTTGTTTTTTTAAATTCTAATTGTGAATGTTTGCACATTTTTAATATTGCGTTTTTTGCAATTTGCGGATAATGCGTATCGCGAAAAATGTTGCATGCAATTTTTGTATTCAGTGTTTTTAAATCCGGCAACCAAATAGAAACAATGCCATTTAAAAGCTCAATTGTTTCGGGCAATTCATAAGCAGATGAATTCCAAACAATAGGTATTTTAAGTCCGGTATTTATGGCTTGTTGCAAAGCCTCCGCAAGTTTTGGAGTTGCATGGCTGCCTGTAACAATGTTTATGTTCTCGGCACCGGCAGTTTGTAATCTTAAGCAAAGCGATGCAAAATCAGATGTACTTATTTCTTTGCCCATTCCTTTTTGCGATATTTGAAAGTTTTGACAAAACTTGCAACCTAAATTACAACCTGTAATAAAAATTGTGCCGGAGCCGCCTGTAACACTGATAGGAGGCTCCTCACCAAAATGCAATCCTGCCCAAGCTATTCGTAAAGTTGAAGTTTCGCCGCAGGCACCAACCGAACCGGTCTTTCTGTTTACTCCGCATTTTTTCGGACATATTAAGCAATGCTCATAAAGTAAATCAGACATCTTTTAAAGTTTTTTGCGCTCAACTAATATGCTCATAAACGAATTTAAAAGCTCTATGTCCATGTTGTCCTGTGTTGAACTTAGACTAAATTTAATTTCTTCCCAATCTCTTTTTGAAAAATCCATATCCGCTTCAAACTCTTCGGTAAAAAAAGAAAGCAATTTGTAAAACCAATCCGCTATTTCAGTTTTTGATTGAGAGGTTGAATATTCGGCAAGCCAGTATTCACTCATGTCTTCCGCAAAATCGTTAAGACTTTTATCATACATACTTACTTGCCGGCGAAATAGTTTCGGCACTGCTTCTGTGTAATTTTTTTGTTTTGTTGCTTTTAAAATATCGGTGTAAAATTTTTCGAGCATCTGCATATATTTATATTACATCAATTTTATAAATATTTCAATGGTTAAAATTAAAAAGCAAAAAAAATTATTTAAATCAAAATTATAAAATAAAATCTGCAAGAACGATTGCACTCATTGCTTCAACTACGGGTAAAATGCGTCTTACTATGCAAACATCGTGCCTGCCTGTTATACTTAAATTTATAATTTCGCCTTTTGCATTATATGCCTTTTGAGTTTGCTTAATAGACGGCACGGGTTTTACAACAGCATTAAAACAAATTATGTTTCCGTCTGAAATGCCGCCTATGATACCGCCGTTATTATTTTTTTCAATATCGTTGGAAGTACTTCCGGTCATTTTTGCTAATTCAAAACCTGCACCGAATTCAATCCCTTTAATTCCACCGATAGAAATAATCGCTTTTGCTAACTCTGCATCAAGTTTTGAAAAAACAGGCTCTCCAATACCTGCAGGCACGCCTTTAATTTCGCAAGCTATAATACCACCCAATGAGTTGCCTTCCTCTTTGGCTTTATTCAATTTTGATTTTAGCTCTTCGTTTTGTTTAAAATCAAGGTCTGCATTTCCGCTAAGTTTTACACCTGCAATTTCTTTTGAATATGCTTTTATTTTAATATTATGCTTTTCTAAAATTTTTTTTGCAACAGCACCTGCTATCACTCTCGACACGGTTTCTCTTCCACTGCTTCTGCCACCGCCTCGATAATCCCGAACTGAAAACTTTTTATGCCAACCGTAATCTGCATGACCGGGTCTAAAAACATTTTTAAGTTGTTCATAATCTTTTGCACTGTTTTCTTTGTTGTAAACCACAACAGAAATAGGCGTACCCAATGTCTTGCCTTCAAATACGCCCGACAGTATTTGGCACTTATCCGGCTCGCGTCTTTCTGTTTCAAATTCGCCTTGTGCCATTCTGATATTTAATTCTGCCTGAATATCATTTTCTGAAAGTGCCAGTCCCGCAGGGCAACCGTCAATAACAACACCCAAAGCCACACCACGACTTTCGCCAAAACTTGTAACCCTAAATTTACTTCCAATACTATTTGCAAACATATTTCTTATCAAAATTTTTTTTAACTTTCCAAAATGTTTTTGCTGTCGTACCAAAGTTTTTCTAAATCATAAAATTGACGAGCCGTTTTTGACATCAGATGAATTACAATACCGCTTAAATCGATAAGTCGCCATTCATTCCCTTCAGGGCGTTTTCTGGTTGTACGATATTCGGTAAGGTTAAGCTCTTGAGTTTCTTCATAAATATGTTTTTCCAAACCTTTTGAATGAGTTGCACTTGAAACGGTTGCAATTATAAAATAGTCCGTCCATATATTTTTATCTTTTAAGTCCAATACAACTACATCTTCAGCTTTATAATCTTTAAGCATTTTTCCAATTTGAATTGCCGCATCATGAAAATTTATTTCCGCCATTACTACTCCTTTTTTCTCACATAATAACCGTTAAAGTCTTCACCTAAAATTAAAGTGAAGTCCACAGCAGTTTCAGTTCCTGTTAGTTCATCATTGTTTGGAAGCTCTGCTGATTTTATATTTGTACATTTTATAATATCCGCAATAATTCCCGCAACTGCAGGGTTACCAATTCTGTCAATCAAAATAGTTTCTTTGGCGGAACTTTCCGAATTGCCTACAATAACAACATCGTATCCAAAACTTTGAAACATCTCTGAAGTTTTTCCCGCCAGACCTCGTTTTTCAGTGCCGTTAAGAATTTCCAGTGCATAAACCCTTTCCAGTACAGTATCGTCTTCTGAGGCAAGTACGGAAAGAGCCTGTTTTACAACTTCTTTAAATTGCCGACCGTCTCGGAAAGGGAAAAGCAATTTTTTATTATCTGCGGTAACTTTTTCCGAGCCTGTCAATCTTTGAGGAACAAGCTTTTCAACATCAACTTTACAAAGCTCGAATAGCAGCTTTTTTAATTCATCTTCTTCAAGATTTGAGGATACACCTGAAAAGTATTCTTTAAAATTTTTTTTACTAAAAACAACTTCTCTATGGTCATTTAATTCTCGCAACAATGACAATAATATCTTTTGCTTTCTATATGCCACTGTTACCTTTGTATCTTCGGTATCTTCATAAACAAGATACTCAGAAATTTTATCTCCATCCAATGAAATAGAGCCGGACGGTAATAATACCCTGTAATGCTCAGTATCAATATCAACAGGTGTCGGAATGAAAATTGAAAGACCGCCCAGCATATCCGTAATATATGATAAACCTTCAACCGTAATAATCATATATGCAGGTATTGGAATTCCCGTTAATTTTTCAACTTCACCAAGATATTCATCAACCCCTTTTTCACTGTACAAAGCGGCAATTCCATCAGTACGGCTTAAGCTTTTTAAAATAAGCCCCGTATTTGCAGGTATGTCAAACATTGCCGCTCGCTTTGTAGGAGGATAATAAGAAATAACATTGGAAGAAACTGCTTTGCCGTTATCTTCAATTATGACAAGTACATTTACAATATTTTTTTCTGAAAAAATACCCGTTGCAGGCTCTTTTTTTATTTTAAAAATCAAAAATACAGCTCCACCAATAAACAGTAAAATGATGAAAATCAAAAAAGCGAGCTCTCTGAATTTTCTACTTATCTTCATGCTAATCCTCTTTTTTATTTTTTAGCTTTAATTTTTTTTCTAAGCTTGTGTTGCATCGCAATTGTCGCATCAGCAGCTTTCAAGTTTTTTAAACTCAATTTATTTATATTAAAATCCAAAATATTTAACGCTAACATATCAATCGACACATTAGTTGCCATTTTTCTAAAATTCTCCGCCTCACTTCCTTTTCTTCCCGGCTCAATCTTATCAGCTATAAAAAGCAATTTCCCCAGTTTTTTTAATTCAGGTGAGCCAAAAGTATGATGCTTTATTGCGTCCAGCACCTTCTTATTATCTACTCCAAATTTTTCATGCAAAAAAACAGCCCCTGCCCGACCGTGCAAAAGATTCATGTTTTGCATCTCTATTTCAGTAATCGGTGAGCCATCTTTTTTTGCAAGTTTAAGTTGGTCCTTATCAGGAAGCTCCTTGCAAATATCATGTGCCAAGCCTGTAAAATAAGCAAGCTCTTTCAGCTTTTTTGTTTTTTTTGAAAGCGAAGCTAAAAACAAAGCATACTTTGCCACACGCACCGAATGCTCATATCTCTCTTTTGAAAGATGCTTTTTTATATAAGATTCAACCTCTAAAATTTTTTCATCTATTTTTTTCATAAAGCCCATTAGTTATAATATACTCATATACTGCTTCAGGTACAAGATACCGCCACGATTTTTTTTCTTCAATTGACTGCCTAATCAAACTTGACGAAATCTGCAAAGCAATATTATTCAATTTTTTATGAGGAAAATCAGGTATAATTTTAATTTCAAGGTCAGTCAAAAAAGGTCGGTTTCCTATTATGACATCTGTCGTTTCCAATATTTTATCGGCATCCTTCCACATTAAAAAACTTTTAACCAAATCACTTCCTATTAAGAGCCCTATTTTACCTTCAAGCTCATCTTTATATTTTTCATAAATATACGAAACAGTATCGATGGTATATGAAACCCCTTTTTCGACTATTTCGTGGTCTTCACAAAAAAACTTTTCAGTTGCATTTCTGATTGCAAGCTCAATCATATTTAGCCTGTGCTTAGGCTCAGGTAAAACAGAATTTAATTTAAACGGCGAAATAAATGTCGGCACAAAAGCAACTTTATCGTAACCAAGCTCTGTACAAACAGCATCAGCCAAAGCTAAATGACCGATATGTATAGGATTAAAAGAGCCCCCAAACATTGCCAGTTTCATAAAACTATCCCTACTTTTTCTTTTTCCGTTTACGACTTAAACTCACCGTTGCTCCAAAATCATCGGCATCAGTGGCCTGTAAAAACCGCTCATCAAAATGCTCCTCGCCTAAATCGACCTCCATAAAGTTGACATTATCACTGTACGGGTCAAGAGTTTCCGGCTTTTTGAGCTTTTGATTTTCATCGATTAACTCTACCATTGCTTTTTTTACATCGCCAATTCCCCAACGATTATACACTGAAATTCCGTAAATTTTATATTCAGGAAGTTGCTTTTGAAGCTCTTTTAACCGCTCCTGTGTACCGGGTAAATCTAATTTTGAACCTATAATAATTCGCGGTTTGTTTTTTAAAACTTCCGAATACGAATCAAGCTCATTGCATAAAACCTGATATGCTTCAAGAAAATTATCATCGGATAAGTCAATCAAAAATGCCAGACCCGCTGTTCTGGAAATATGCTTTAAAAACTTAAAACCAAGCCCAACCCCCTCTGAAGCACCTTCAATAATACCCGGAATATCTGCAATAATCAAATCCCGTATTTCATCGATATTCAAAACACCCAGGTTCGGAATTTTTGTTGTAAACGGATAAGGTGCAATCTTAGGTCTGGCATTGGTAAAAAAATCCAAAAGAGAAGACTTTCCGGCATTCGGAAAACCAACCAACCCTATATCCGCAATTATATTAAGCTCAACCAAAACCTGCCTTGTTTCACCCAACTGACCTTTTAACGCCGTCTGAGGAGCCTGATTAGTAGAACTTTTAAAATGGCAGTTGCCCCAACCACCATTACCACCTTTTAAAAAAACAAAACTGCCTTCATCTGCATCAGCAAAATCATAAATAACGGCTCCGGTTTCGGCATCTTTTATAACACAACCGGGCGGAATATCAATAACACAATCATCGCCTTTTTTCCCGTATTTTTGATTACCCTGCCCGTCCTGTCCGTTCTTGGCCTTAAAAATACGCTTATATCTAAGATGAACAAGAGTTCGCATATTATGCTTTATTTGAAAAATAACATCTCCGCCACGACCGCCATCACCGCCCGCGGGACCTCCCATAGGAACATACTTTTCACGCCTGAAAGCCACACAGCCATTACCGCCTGAGCCTGAAGAAACAGTAATCGTAGACTCATCAGCAAACCGAATCATAAACGCCTCACAAATAAAAAAAGCCGGCAACAATTACCGGCAAAACAAAATCGAGAAAATTGGATTTTTTGTAAATTAATTCACTGCTGTTTTTGAACAATCAACAGAAGCAAACTTTCTCCCTTTTCTTTGATGATACCTAACAACACCGTCACCGGTTGAAAAAAGAGTAAAATCCTTTCCGCATCCTACATTTTCGCCGGGATGGATTCTAGTACCTCTTTGTCGAACTAAAATTGAACCCGCCTTTACTTCTTGTCCACCAAAAACCTTAACTCCCAAAAATTTAGGTTTTGAATCACGACCATTTTTAGAGCTTCCGCCACCTTTTTTATGTGCCATAGTTTTCTCCTATTTCTTCTATAATTGTGGTTAATTTATATTTACCAAAACCATCAAGCATAAACCCTATTTAAAACCAACTCTATGCTTTCAGGCTTTTCCTGTTGTATGGATTCCATGCCTTTTTGCAAAAACTCTGCGGCATATCTCAAAAGACCAATACACTCAAGGTTGTAGTCTTCAACTTCAAACTCAAGCGCACCGCAATTTTGAACATCTAATCTGGTTTTTAACCCCGCTTTTTCATCAAAAAGTGTAAGAACTACAGTCCTTAAAAGAACACTGACAGCCGAGCACACTATGTCATTTCCTTTGCTACCCGCATTTGCATGACCATTTGCCCGCACATAGCGTAATTCATCTGATTGTCCCACTTCAACCATGACGCTTATCATATCAATGCTCCTTATACACGGAGGATTAAACGCCTGCTATACTGTCTATCTTTAAATAAGTATAATGCCTGCGATGTCCATAACTCTTGTGATAGTCCTTTTTTGGCTTATATTTATAAACCAACAACTTCCTGCCGCGAAAACTTTCGCCTACAGTAGCAGACACCTTTGCTCCGCTCACATAAGGCTTGCCAATAGAAACATTATCACCGTCTTTCAGCATAAGCACCGAATCAATATCAATTTTGGCACCCGGCTCCTCAGAAATTCTGTCTACGGCTATCTCACTGCCATTTTCAACCTTATACTGCTTGCCTTTGTAATCAATAAGTGCGTACATCTTTTACCTCACAAAACTATTTTTTAACAGATACTGCAATAACGGGTCTGCATTATCCAAAATTAAAAATCTGAACTACAGAGTACCATAATCATAGAATAATGTCAAGTAAATCAAGTTAATTTTTTTAATAATATTTTGGGCGTTCCCTGCCTAAAGGCAGGTCGGGCTTTTCGGGGCTACGCCTATCGGCTCCGGTAAAAAACGGCAAAAATACTGCCGTTTTTTGTACAATTTTTGCATTCTTTAAAAGAATGCAAAAATTCCCCTACAATCCCTAACGCGAAAGCCTATTAAAAAAATGACGAAAGTACAAAAATAAATAAAATTGTATTAACTTCATACAACATAGTCTAAAAAACATGTAGTTTTTATATACCGGTTATAAGTAATAAGAAGTTAATAAAAGTGTTGACAATAGATGTACATTGTGATAATATGAATGCATGATATTTGATTGGAATAAAGAAAAAAATAAAGAACTTCAAGAAAAAAGAAATATAACTTTTGAAAAAATTGTTATTTCAATAAATGAAGGGTTTATTATTGATATTCTTGAACATCCAAATAAAGAAAAGTACAAAAATAAATATTTGATAATTGTTGATATTGATAATTATGCCTATGTTGTGCCTTCAGTAATTAATGGAGATATATGGTTTTTAAAAACAATTTTTCCGAGTAGAAAATATACAAATTTATATATACCCCAAAAAAAGAGGTGTTAAAAATGAACAATGATAAAGAATTATTGAAATCAATTGAAAATGACGAATGGGTTTCTGTAGGTAATAAATCTGAATTAATAGCATCCATCCAACAGGTTGCTAAAAATACTATGCTCAAAGATCAAAGAATGAATATTAGGATTTCAAAAAAAGATTTGTTGCAATTAAAAAGTCGTGCAATGGAAGAGGGAATTCCTTATCAAACATTAGTAACA
>PDOP01000031.1 GCA_002749205.1 Treponema sp.
TAGACTTCGGTCGTTAAAATCAGGTTAAGCGATTTGTTTGATAAAAATCACTTTTGTGATTTTTATCATTCTCTCCGGTGTTCTGAATAAGCACCCCGCATTAAAACCGGTTAGTGCATCGATAAGGTTTATGTTGCACAATAATTAACTCGAGTGGTAGTTCCCGCACTTCGGCAAGCAGCTCCCGAGCCAGTCGAGATGCAGCAGCCGCCTGCAGAGGGAGGGGGTAGCGGAAAAACAATTGTCTCGTTAAAAATTTAAAGAAGTCGAGGCTGCAGGGACAAAGACTCGACATAAATCTTTTTTTAAGAAAAGAGACAATTTTTTGGAGCGAGGGGGAGTCCCCCCCCCCTTTACAAATTTTTTTTAAACTATTTACAAAATAAAAATATTCCTTTAATATAGTTTAGCGTAATTTTGGAGGGCTTATGAGTTGTGCTGTTATTGATATTGGAGCAAATACAATTCGATTTAGTGTTTATAAATTTGGTGCAGGGTCTTTGAAGCCAATTTTGACAAAAAAAAGTGTTGCGGGGCTGGCTACCTATATTGAGAAATCGGCGCTGTCGGATAAAGGTAAATATAAGTTATCGGGTGTGTTGAAAAATCATCTTACAACTCTACAACAATTGAAGGTGGAAAAAATTTATGCTTTTGCGACAGCTTCTTTGCGAAACACTTCAAATCTTGAGGAGGTGTTGCGGTTTGTAAAAAATAATTGCGATATAGATATTGAAGTTCTCTCTCAAGATGAGGAGGCTCGTTTAGGCTTTTTGGGAATACAAAATTCGTACAATACGCAAGACGGAATTACTGTTGATATTGGTGGTGGTTCAACCGAGATTGTAAAATTTGTAAATTCGGTTCCCGCAGATTCGGTAAATTTTGGGGACGGGTGTCTTTCGTTATATTACAAATATGTTCAAACGCTTTTTCCGACAGAAAATGAAGTTAAAAAAATTGATGAGCACATAAAATCAAAATTACCGGAAGAAAAAAAAGGCGATGCCGATTTGCTCATCGGGATAGGCGGAACAATTAGAGCGCTTGGCAATATTTTAAGTGAGTTAATTCCGGGTAACAGTAACAAGGATTTTACATACGACAATCTTTTGGAGTTCTATTCCGCCATAACAGGGGGCTCTAAGTCAACAATAAAAACTGTTATTCAGGTTGTGCCTGAAAGAATTCACACTATCACAACAGGAACGATTATTCTGAAAAACATTATGGAATATTTTCGTACGCAAAATGTTCATGTTTGCGATACGGGGCTTCGCGAAGGATTTTTTCTGAATAAAGTAAAACAATAAAGTAAAACAATAGCGGAGAAATAAAATGAGTGCTGATTATTTTCAAAACAGAGAGATTTCCTGGCTCAGGTTTAATGAGCGGGTTTTAGATGAAGCATATTCGGAAAATGTTCGCCCGTTGGAAAAGCTGAAATTCATCAGTATTTTTACAAGCAATTTAACTGAATTCTTTATGGTACGAATTGGCAGTTTAACGGAAATGAGTCGATTAAAAAAAGGCTCTAAAGACAACAAAACAGGAATGACTGCAAATGAGCAGATTAAGGCCGTTTTGAATATACTTCCAAAGATGTATGAAAAAAAGGATTTGCTTTTTAAGGCCGTGAGTCAAGAGCTTTCTGAATTCGGTATTCACTGCAAGGATATGTCTTCACTAAGTAAAGATGAATTAACATTTGTAAAAGATATTTTTAATACGGAAATGGCACCGCTTCTTTCGCCCCAAATTATTGATTCCGCACACCCGTTTCCTTTTCTGGAAAATGACACACTCTATATTTTTCTGGAAATGCAGGCCAAAAAAAAGCACCTTTACGGTTTAATACCGGTAAGAAGAGATTATTCGCCATACTTGATTTTACCTGATACCAATAGTTTTAGTTTTATAATGACTGAAAAAATTATTCTGCATTTTGCCGATGAGCTTTTTTCAGGCCTTGCTGTTAAAAGTAAAGCAATTATAAAGATTACCAGAAACTTTGATTTTACAGACAGTAGCGATATTAGAGACGAATTTGAAAACTATAAAGACTATATGAAGGGTGTTATAAAAAGACGAAAACGACAAGAGGCAGTAAGGGTTGAAAGCAACTCGGAGCTTTCAGATTCTATGATGCTTTTTTTGGAAAAGCAAATTGGTGTGCCTATTGAAAAATTTTTTATATCCAAATCACCTCTGAAAATGGAATATGCTTTTAAGCTGGACGAGCATATTCCCTCCGGCATTAAAGAAAAAATCAGCAATATTCCTTTTACACCGCTTTATAAAGGACAGCCTGTCAGAGGCGGGTCTATGATGGAATTCGTTGAAAAAAAAGACCTTATGCTTTATTATCCTTATGACCACATCAGGGTATTTTTAAACCTAATGAAAGAAGCTTCACAAGACCCGCGAGTTATTTCCATAAAGGTTACAATATACAGGCTTGCAAAAAATTCTAAACTTGTAAAATATTTATGTGATGCATCTGAAAACGGAAAAGATGTAACTGTATTCATGGAATTAAAAGCCAGATTTGATGAAGAAAACAATATAAACTACTCGGAGATTTTATATGATTCAGGCTGTAATATAATTTACGGATTTGAACAATTTAAGACGCATTCAAAATTATGTTTAATTACATATAAGGATAAACTTGAGGTTAAATTTATTACACAAATAGGCACGGGAAACTATAATGAGTCAACTTCAAAACTGTACACCGATTTAAGTTTAATTACCTGCAATAAAGAAATTGGTTTAGATGCAAGCGACTTTTTTAAGAATATGGCAACAGGTAATATTTCAGGAAGATATGTACATTTATTACAATCACCTTACGGGCTAAAACCACACCTGCTTGAGTTAATGGAGAATGAAAGAAAAAAAGGTAAAAAAGGAAGAATGTTTTTTAAGGTAAATTCTCTTACCGATAAAGAGCTAATCGAAAAGCTGGTAGAATGCTCGAAGGAAGGGGTTAAAATAAAAATGATTATTCGAGGTATTTCCTGCCTTCTACCAGGTATACCTAATGAAACCGACAATATTGAAATACACAGCATTGTCGGACGCTTTCTCGAGCATAGCAGAATTTATATTTTCGGAAGCGAAAAAAACAAAAAGTATTACATCGCTTCGGCAGATATGATGACCCGCAATATGGAGCGCAGAATTGAAATAGCCGCCCCTGTTTATGATACTGAAATACAAGCCGAGCTGGATAATTATGTAAACATACAATTTAACGACAACATAAAGGGGCGAAAAATGAACCGCTTTGGAGAATATCAAAGCATACCACAAACCGATAAACCAATTTCTGCACATGACTACTTCATGGAGCAAAGTAGAAAAATGTTCCTGGCAAGCTGTGATAAAAACGATAATAAAGGTAAAACAAAAAAAACATCAAAAGGTATTGTTCAACACATTATTTCGCTTTTAGGAAAAAACAAATGATAACAATGTTTCACTGAAAAAAATCGAAACTCAAGTCAACTTTTAATTTAAGCACAAAAATTAGCAAAAAAGCAAGGTACAATTTCCTCATTTATTCATTGCATTTTATTTTCAGCGGAATACCTGCAACACATAGATAAACACAATCGGCCTGCTCGGCAAACCACGCATTTACCATTCCCTGTAAATCAACAAAGGCGCGTGAAACAGGGTGCATAGGAATTATTGAAGACCCAACCTCGTTTGTAACGGCAATAAGGTTAGCGTTTCGCTTTTTAATTTCTGTCAGTAATTCACTAAAATGTTCTTGTGCAAATACAAATGTGCGTTCAATATCTTCGTTTGTAATTTTTGTTTTTGTACCTGTTACTTCAAAAAGAAGACGAGAAATTGAATTTGTGATACAGTCAAGAAGATAATACTTTTCATTCCCAAATGATCCTGAAAAGTTTTTATAGTTTTCATAAGTTCTCCAATTTGGGTTTCTGCGCTTTTTATGCTGTGTAATTCTACTATCCATTTCAGCATCGGTATTTTCCGCTGTTGCAATATAAACAACATCGTTCTCGTTTGACAACAGTGTTTCGGCAAATTTAGACTTACCGCTTCTTTCTCCGCCGGTTATTAAAGTTATCATATTTTATAAACTCCATTTTTAGTTTTGTTTAATTTCGCAAATCAATCAAATCATTTTCATCGATTTTTGTATCTGAAAATTTACCCATATTATAAAAAGTAAAAAGACTTGCATCAATTAAATTAAAAAGCAAAGGACACCCTGTCCCCTCACCCAACCTCATTTTCATATTCAAAACAGGGGAAAGCCCTGTCAGCTCACTTGCAATAACAGCACCTTGTTCCGCAGAGCTGTGTGAAGCAAAAAAATAATCTTTACAAATCGGGTTTAGCTTTATTGCACAAAGTGCGGCAACAGTCGAAATATAACCGTCAATAACACAGGGTAATTTATATGCTGCACAACCTATGTAAAACCCGCACATTGCCGCAATATCAAAACCGCCAACTTTTGCAATGCAGTCAATCGGGTCGTTTGCATCGGGAGAATTTATTTTAATTGCCTTTTCAACAGCTTTGATTTTTTTTTCTCGCATTGCTTTAGTTGTTGACGCACCTTTTCCTACAGTAACTGTTGGGGACACATCTGCAACTGCGGAAAGAACGGCGGCAGTTGTTGTAGTATTGCAAATGCCAAGCTCGCCTGCACCAACTAACTTGTACCCTTCTTGGCTCATATTCTGTGCAACATCAATACCTATGGAAATTAGTTTAAGGCATTCTTCACGGCTCATTGCAGGCTCTTTAGCAATATTATTGGTAGCTTCTCTGAGCTTTTTATTTATTATTTTAGAATTAGTACTGGTTTTTATCAGCCCTACATCATAAACAAAAATTTCGTTTTTTGCAAATTTGGAAATTACCCCAAGTCCTGTTTTTGAATTTACCATGCTTTCTGCAATTAAAAAAGTTGTAATCTGCGGTTGACTTGTAACCCCTTCTTCAAAAACACCATTGTCGGCAGCAAAAACTACAACAGCTTTTTTTTCTGCACTTGGCTTTACGGTGTTTTGTATTGATGCAAGTTTTACTGTCATCAACTCCATTTCGCCCAATGAGCCGGGCGGATGAGCCAATTTATCCCAAAGCGTTTGCATTTCAATAGCAATATCAAAGGACGCCGGTGAAATCATTTTTAAAGTGTTATCAACTATTTTTTGTACTTGCATAAAATTTTCTCCAACCTCTTCGCTTCATCTTTTAAATCTACATTTTGATATTCTAAGCAAACAGAAATTTCTAAATTGTATTTTTCAAGAGTTGAAAACACTAACTCTGCATCTTCTTCGGTAACAGGATTGTGTAAATCGGCACAGCCGTTATTTGAATGCAAGTGCATGTACGAAAGAATATCAGTATTGTTTTTTATCCAATCACCTGTTGACTGCCGAGAAAGATTTGCATGCCCAGTATCCAAATTCAGTTTAACTTGCGGGTGATTAATTTTTCGAATAAGGCTTGAAATAAATTTATCTGTTTTATCGACTACATTTTCCAAAACGACAATACCTTTAAACCCGCTTGCATCTATTGCCTCATGAAAAAAATCTGCGTTGGATTTTACAAACAAATCCCATATTTGATTATCGGAAAACCAAGGCATGGTTTGTGAATGAAAAACAACATAATCAAGATTTAAAACTTTTGCAAAAAACAAATCACGCGTATATAAGTTTTGACTGTATTTTGCAATATCGCGATTAAAACTCGCCAAGTTTACATCTATAAAAGAGCCGTGCATAGATTTTTTTCCGAGAAATTTCGAAAAAGCTTTTTCATATCTACAAAGAGTACGACATATTTCAATTTCCGTCAAACAGGGCTCGGTAAAATCCTGAAGCTCAACACCAATATTAAAATCGTTAAATAAACTCGCATCAAACTCATCGATGGTTTGTACAGCCTTTAAAATAAAACTACTCATATTAACAACAGTCTACACTAAAACCAACAAACACTCAATAGCTAAAAAATATACGTAACTTCTAAAACGAAATATAACAAGAACTAACAAACATTTTATTTGGGCGTTGCGAGCAAAGCTCGCCGGCGTATTAAAAGCTCCGACTAAAAATGCGACAAAAATTATTGTCGCATTTTTATTTTTTGCCTTGTGTTGATACACAAGGCAAAACTTTTAATGTGCCTAACGCAATCTTTCAGTAAATTTTAATACCTAAATCCAAAATAAATCTCAGGAACAAAAGTTCCATACAGAGGATCACTAACCCAATGAACCCATCCGGCTGTTATACCGCAATGTAAACGAGGATGAAATTGCCAACGAATCCCTGTTCCCAATCTTAGCTGAAAATCAGTATCAACATAACTTGGAGTTTCTCCAAGAGTAATAGCAGAACCAAATCCCCCGCCAAACATAAACAACCCGAAAAACCTATTTGTAAAATGATACTCATACAGTAAATCGAGGGCAGTATCAATAGTCAGCATAGAAGAAGAAGTTTTATTTGAGATATTGGAACCAATATATCTGGTATTTACACTGAGTTCACCGCCAAAAAAACCTGTTGCCCTTTTTAACACAATTAAACCTAAAGTAAGTTTTCCGCTAACCGGAAAAAAAAGCTTCCCCGTTGTACGTTTAATCTCATTAGTATAAAGCAAGACGGCAGGATCCCAACCTACATTAAAATAAAACGACAAAGGCCTTCTGTAAGCAAGCTTAATCCCTTTTTCAACATCACCGGTAAGTCCACTTGGATGCTCAACATACACAACAAAATCATCACCGGGGTTTTGTTTTAAGTTTTTAAAAGTTGCACTCAAAACATCACCTTCGGCAGTAATTTCTTTAGGATAAATTACTTTATCGTCAGTATTTTTAAGGTACACCTTCCAATTTTCATCTGCACCCGGCACTATAACCTCAAAAACAGTGGCAACATCATCAAGATAAATAATATCAGGAGAAACGCCCTTAATTTTAGGAATAACTGCTTTTCTTACTTGAAGCGGAATATAATCCGTTGTTTGCTCTTTCATTCCAAGCAAATTATACGCACCAATTTTATAAAAATAATTTCCGGGCTTCAATTGAACCTTATATTCTTCTGTCTTACACTCATCTCGTTTAATTCTTTGCTTTTTATAATTAAAAATGACTATTTCATATTTCGAAGCATTTTTAACCTCTTCCCAGCGCAAAATCTGGGTAAACACAGGCACATCATCTTCCATTTCAAAATAGTAATCAAGGTCTTCATCTCTGTCTTTAGCATAAACAGATACGCAAGTTAGGAAGAATAAAACAATGAATATCTTATTAAGTGTTTTTTTAATAGCCATAGTATGTTCCTCCGGTATCAGGCTCTATTTCCCCAACCTTGGGTATCTTTATAGTAAAGTTGAATTGAGCATGTCGACCTTCTCTAATAAGAGCTTCATCATCTACCATAACTTCAGCCTCTCCGGCAACATCCCAATAAAACTTACCGGCAGACAACATTGACAAATCAGTAAGAATTACACTCGTATCTTTGGTTTGCATTTCTATCAATGGTTTTTTATAGCCCTTTCGATACAATTTAACATAATAATACTGTGCTGAAGGCACCGGTTTCCAGCGACACAAAAGTTCAGGTGTTTTCTTCAAATAATTAGAATCAAACCCTTTCATCATTTTATCTTCAACAAATACAGGTCTTGCCAATGGCTCCAATTTCGGAATAATAATAAAACTGTTATATTCGGTTGCAGACACATCACAGCCATACTGAACAGCCTTAACTGTCCACCTGTAACTACCGGGTTTAGGATCAACAAGCCGCACGGAATTATCGCTTATTCTGACCAATTTTCCGGCAGGTACTTTAACATCATTACAGATAGCCTCAACTACCGGTTCATCAAGAACCTCATCGGATTTCCAGCTTAGAACAGGATTGGTAATTTCAACATCAACTTCTCGCATTCTTGCATTATTCAAAGGAGAAACCAATTCAATAGGATTAAGTACTCTAACAGTGAAGTTTGTACTATTCCTTAGACCTATAATTCGGCTTGACCTAATGGAGTCGTTTGTAAAAGCCTGAACCACTACAGTATAACTGGTTGTTTGAGTGTCATCAACTTTAAGCGAAAATTCGTTTGATGTGTAAAACGGATTTTGTACTTTCATATTACCGTTTTCATCATAAATTTTTAAGTCGTAGAAATCAGCGTCTGCCACTTCAGTCCATTTAATATCCACCATTTGTGAAGTTCCGTTTAGAATGCTTATAAACGAGTCGTTTTCAAAGTCAAGAAGCTCAGGTGGAGCATGTGGTGGAACGACCTCAAGCCCTCTGACTTGCGATTCTGTCAGCAAGGAGCCTTTATCATCATAGCTTTTTACAACCCAGTAGTATTTACCTAAATCCAAATACGGACAGAGGAAGTTAGTTGTTTTTACATCTTGCTGAAGCACTATATTTTTAAAATCCAAGTCTTTTGCCAAATAGAAAACCGTTCTTCCTTCCGTACTCATTTTCCAAGTGAACACCATGGAGTCAGAAATAGACTGTTCAATTCTATACCCTTCAATTGGGGCTAAGGCTTTAATAAATTGATTTCCACTGACATTTTTTACATATCTTTTAGCAGACTCTTGCGATTTTTTTCCTTCGCTGTCTATCCATGAAACAGTCCAGTAATAAGAATCAAGATTCTTTATAGCAGAAGAATTAGTTTCATCAAGTTTAACAAAACTTAACTTTGAATTTATCACTTCAATAGGTGTAGTCGAATCTTCAGATTCATATATGCTAATTTCATAACTCTCTGCTTCCTGTATATTCTTCCACGAAAGGTTCATACCTGTTGAAAGAAAGTTCTCAACATTGTAGACAAAATCAGGAGCAGGTGAAATAATTACAGGAGGCTCTATACCTTCCTTCTTTGTCAATAAAAACTCAGATACAGGTAAAGTACTGTCCTCATTGTTAATACTCAGATGGTCAGGATACATTGGTCTAACTCGCCAGAAATATTTTCCTTCAGTATTAAACTCAGAAATTGTAATAGAATTCATACCCGTTTCTGTTTCAAACAATACATCATCAAATGAAGGAGATTTAGAAATCTGCAGTTTGTAACCGATTGCAACACTGTCCTCTGACCAAACAAAATTGATTTTCGGAGCTTTTGCAAAAAACTCAAACAGCTCTTTGGAAACAGGATTTAAAAGCTTTACCTCTTTTATGCTTTCAATTCTAAATTTTCTGGGTTGTGAAACGGTTCCGTCAGAAGTCTTTACTCTCCAGAAAAAAGCCCCGGAATCTATTTCTGCAACAGCATTACAATATGTAGCACCTGATTTGTTTTCAGTATTTTCAGGCTCAATATTTGCAATGATTTTTTTAAATCCTGAATCTGTAGAAAGCTCTATAAAACCGGGCTCGGAAGTAGTAGTTGACCAAGAAAAGCTGACTGCAGTTTTTTCACTGTTTACTATTGAATGCGAATTATGTTTAGGTGCAATAAGTGAAAAAACAGTCTGTTTTAATTCAATGGCACCTTTCTTTGAGTTAATGGTAACAGTTTCGTTCTTTGTTACAACAACTTCTTTGTTATCTTCATTTACTCGTATTGAGCCTTCAATAACCTCACATTCGGTTACATCCTGATTATCTTTCTTTTTTCTGATTATAACCGTAGTATTTTTTTCAAGCGTTATCTTTTGACCGGATACATTTATTTCACGCTCTTCGCTTTGCGAGCTTATTGTCATATCGGCACTGACCATATTGCCGATATCCTGTATACCATCGTCCATACTTGGCGGTAACTTAATCATGGTATTACCGGACAAGTTAAGAACCATATCATTATTATCAAAAAGAATTTTCGCCTCGGAATGCTCTTCAGTTCTTATGGTATCACTTCCATAAAGCGGAGAATTATTTTTAAGGCGATCCCAAACCAAAACCGTATTGTGATTTCGTGTTGCTACAGGTATCCTAAATTGAATAACACCAATTCTTTCGCCTTTATAATCAGACACCTTATTTATATCTATCACATAAAAAACAAGGAGAGCAATTATTAAGCTTACAACAATTGTTGTAAAGATTGTATCATTTTTGGTCCATGATTTCATACTTTTTCTCTTCCTCGTTAGGATCTTTGATTGTAGCAGGAGGTGTAATTTTCAGTAGTTTTCTCACTTCGGCAAGGGTTTGAGGCCCTTTAACACCTTTCAAATTCACAACAGCATATATTTGTAAAGGCTTATCTTTACCTTTAACCTTAATAGGCAACATCGGCTCAGTAATTACCAAATCTTTAACAAGATCATAAGTATTTTGCGAAATCAAAATATCCGTACCAAACGGCTTATTCAATGCTTCGATACGGCTTGCAGTATTTACGGCATCTCCGATTACGGTATATTCCATACGCTGAGAAGAGCCGATCTGGCCTGCCAAAACATCACCACTGTTAAGACCACAACCGATTTTAATCAACGGTTTCTCAGGTGTTCCTCTGTCTGCGTTATATTCAATCAGGCTTTTTCGCATCATCAACATAGCCCTTATGGCATTTTCGGCATCTGCTCTTGGTGAGCCTTGAGAAATAGGAACACCCCAAGTACCCATAATGGCATCACCGATGAATTTATCTACAATACCGTTTGTTTTTTCGATGCACTTAACCATTCGTGTCATATATTCATTTAAGAATTCAACAACACCTTCAGGTGACATTTTTTCCGAAATTGCCGTAAAGGATCGAATATCAGAAAAGAATATGGTAGCGACTCTTCTTTCACCACCAAGTTTTAATTCACCTTTTGTTGCTCTTTCGGCAATTTCTTTATTTACGAACTTACCGAATGTTTCACGCAATCTTTCTCGCTCTGCAAGACCTTTACCCATTGAAACGAAAGATTTGGTTAAAAGTCCTATTTCATCTTTGGTAGTCGGCTTTAAGTTTATATCGTAGTTACCGGCTTCAATTTCGGCAGTCGCATCTTTCAGTTTTATAACAGGACGGCTAATACTTTTAGCAAAGAAATATACTGCAAGAATTGATGCCAACAAAACTACAGCGGCAAGAATAATGTTTTGCCTGGCAGATCTATACACAGCCGCATAAATCAAATCACCGGGTATTGAAGAGACAACCGATGTTTGCCATTGCTCTATTTTTTTAAAAGCCGCAACATACTTTTTGCCGTCTTTTACATATTTGAAGTTTTCCTGCGGGTGAGTAGCCGCCATAATATGCGAAACAGCAGGGTCATTCATATCTATACCGTTAGTAGTAAGCCGTTCAATATCGGGATAAACCAAAAGGTTACTGCCGTCATTTGAAAACGCATAGACCTCATAAGCGGCATTTTCCTGTACGGTTCTCTGTAATGTATTACTTGCAAAAAAGATTACCATTCTGTTTGATGTTCCGTCTTCCGTATAAGGAGCGACCAAAACCAAAACCGGAATTGACAAAATCGGCGAAGCATTTAATATCAAATAGCTGCCTGAGTTCGCTTTTTTTAGAGCATCTTCGTTTTGCTCCAAAAAACTGTCTATAGTTTCATTTGCAATTTCGTTTGCAAGCAAAAACTTTTCGTTGTACAGTCTTTTTAAATTAGGAACATCTACGGAAACTATACGACCGTTCCTCATAAAAAAGTCTTCAATCAGTTTTTGTGTCATTGTTTCAGAAGTGCTGTAATTAAAAGCACTGAACAATGAAAGACTTGCATCATGCACAGAATTTACCTCTCCCTCGAATTTAGAGGCAAATACATCTATCAATGTGATATTATTCTGGTCGACACTTCGGGTTACATCGTTTGCAAAAGCGATAGACGCCAAAACAGTAACTAATGCCGTTACACATAAAACAATCACGCTTATTATGATAATAAGCTTGGTAGAAAGCGGAAACCTCACTTTCTGTTTTTTAATATTTTTTCCGTCCATAAATGTAAGTATAGCACAATTTACAAAAAAGTCAAGCACAATAAACCTGTTTAGAGATATTTATGTAATTTTTTGTTTAACAATATTTTTAATGTTGCCGGACTTATTATAAATCGTCAGAAAACCTGCCGGTTAAGCTAATATTTTGCGGTATTTTGCGAATGCCGTCTATCCTTTTGTTTGTTTATTCCCAAAAGTTAAAAGCGACTCACGAAGAGAGACGCTGATTATGCGATTAAAGAAAAAAACAAAAGATTATGCGGCAAGAGCGGGTTAAGAGCGTTAGCGATAGATGATTAAATTAAATAACGAGTTTAATTTGTCGGATTGATTTTTTTTTAATGTTATGTTAAACTTAAAGCGGAAAACCAATTAGAAAAGGAGATGAAGATGAGTATACACATTGAAGCCAAACAAGGTGAAATTGCGGACAGGATTTTGTTACCCGGAGACCCATTGCGTGCAAAATTCGTGGCCGAAAATTTTTTGGAAAATGCAAAATGTTATAATAATGTAAGAGGGATGTTGGGATTTACCGGTACATATAACGGTACAAAAGTGTCCGTACAGGGAACGGGAATGGGAATGCCGTCTCTTTCAATATATGTAAACGAGCTTTTCAAGGATTACAATGTACAAAAGGCCATCAGAATCGGCACTGCAGGTGCGTTGACAGAAAAACTTCCGTTACGCTCAGTTGTTTTGGGAATGGCTGTTTCAACCGATTCAGCCCTTAATACGCACAGGTTCCAAGGTGCCCATTTTGCCCCTACCGCAAACTGGCAATTAATTAAAAATGCCTACGATGCAGGCGAGAAAATGGGGCTAACCCCTGCAGTAGGCTCAATCGTTTCGTCCGACAACTTTTACGATGAGTCGGCTCGCTGGAAGGAATGGGCTAAATACGGTGTGCTGGCGGTAGAAATGGAAGCGGCCGAACTTTACACACTCGCAGCGAAATACAACAGACAAGCATTGGCAATCCTGACGATCTCCGACAGTCTTGTAACCGGAGAAGCAACAAGCTCCGAAGAGCGACAAAAAACATTCAAAGACATGATGAAAATCGCACTTGAGGCAATTATAAAAGATTAAATAGAAGAGGATAATTTTTTATTCTCAACCCGACGGGCTCGCATAATTTTTTTGTCTTTGCTTAAATAATTTTAAAAAGGGTCTCTTATAGAGCCCCTTTTTTCTTTAACAATTAAACGACAAAAAAGATAGACGTCGCCCGTTAAAATCAGGTTAACCGAATTGTACGAGGAAAAATCATTTTATTTATAAAATGATTTTTCCCTCTCTCAGTCCGGTATGCTTCTTAAACTTCCCGTAATCCGGCAAACCCGTAATGAATGCCTACTAATTAGGAATGAATATTGACTTTTGTTTTTAAAACCTGTATATTATAGTATGAACTTGGAAAATTTAATAATTTTTTGAGCAATACAATTGTTTTAAAATAAGGAGCTTATATGAACAAAGAAGATATTCAAAAAGCATTGGATAAAATCAGACCAATGTTACAGGCAGACGGCGGGGATATAGAATTGGATTCTATTTCAGAAGATGACGGAAAAGTTTTTGTAAAACTGACAGGCGCATGCGGTTCTTGCCCTATGTCTATCTATACTTTAAAACTGGGTGTGGAAAGGCAGTTAAAAGAATTGTTTCCTGAAATTACGGAAGTTGTTCCCGTTTAAGAATATCCGACCTCAAAATTAAAGTTTTTCTGCTTTCCTTCCGACACCATTACGGGGAGTTTTATTTTTTTGATAACTAAAGGAGTAGTTACATGAAAAGATTTAGTTTTACTTTAGTTTTTATTTTATGTATATTTTTCGCATTATCGGCTAAAGGCAAAATAGATGAAATACAACCTGACGATGTAACAAGTTGGGAAGCAGATATGGATATTTCCGGCAAAAAGAAAGGCAAGTATAATGTCTTAATCACTGCCACGGATATTGCAGGAAATGAAGGTTTTTTTGGGCCGTTTAATATGTTTATTGACCCTAAATCGGACTTACCGATTAGTATGATTAGTAATCCTGCAATAAATGCAAGGGTTGCGGGAAATATGAACATTGTAGGCACCTGTGTCGATGACGATGCAGTTGCTTATGTAGAGCTGAGAATTGACGGAGCCGAAAATGTTTACAGAGCTAAGGGTAAAGAATTTTGGTCATACTATCTAAATACCGCATCATTTCAGGAAGGCGAGCATATAATAGAAGCTTGGGGTGTTGATGTAAACGGCGTTAAAGGCGAAGTCAGTACAACAACATTCCACTTAGACAGAAGAACACCGGAAACGACACCGAAAAATCTGGCAGTAGGAGAATTTGTTTCAGATAAAATATCTATTTCCGGTATAGTAGAAGACGGCAACGGTATTGAAAGGCTGTTTTATTCCATAGACGGCGGTACTACTTTTAAAGAAGTTAAAATAAAACGAGATAAAAAAGCCGGAAACTGGACATTTAAAGCCGGTATAGATACAAAAAAAATGGAAGACGGACCACAGGTGTGCTGGTTTAAGGCAGTTGACAGTCAAGGATCTGAAGGAATATACACATTCCTCTTTTTTGTTGACAATACGAATCCCGTTGTCGACTTTATCTATCCTACAAAAGAAACATCGACTTCAAGTGTATTTTCTGTCGCAGGACGGGCTTTTGATACAGTAGGTCTTAAAAGGCTTTCCTACAAACTGGGCAAACAAGAAGGCGATTTTGAGCTAATTCCGGGAAATCCGTATTGGGCTAAAGAGTTTGATTTAACAGCAGAATCAGGTAAAAACGCAACCGTTGAAATTATCGCAGAAGACCTTGCCGGTAATATCATTACTGCAAAAACAACAGTCAAAATTGACAAGCAAAAGGATATTCCTTATATAGAGCTGGTAGAGCCGTTAGAAAATACAACCATAGAAGATAAGCTCTTCGTTTCAGGATGTGCCTACGATAATTCAGGTGTTAATCAAATAAGCTATTCGATTGATAATGGGGCTATAGAAACGGTTGAAACCAAATTCGGCGGTTTCGGAATACTTTTGGAAAACATTACTGCCGGCAAACATGAATTAAAAATATATCCTACAAGCATAACAGGAATAAAGGGCAAGGAGCAAAAAGTTAAGTTTACCGCAAACGGAGCACCTGCGCAAATTACATTTGAAACAGGCGAAAAAACAGCTTATATTTCAAGCGTTGAAGGCGGAAATGCTATAATTACCGTAAACTCAACCGCCGGATTAAGAACCGTTTATTACAGCATAGACGGTGAAACTGAAGTTAATGCTAAAGTTAGATCAGGGGCAAATACACACAACATTAAAATACCCGTAAAAAAAGGCTCTGAGCCTGCTATTAAAAAAATAAAAGTTAATGCAGTTGATATGTTTGACCGCCAAGTTGTACAAACCCTTGTTCTAAAAATTTCAGACCAAGCTGGCGGAAGCACCGAAAGCGGTTTTGGATGGGCAGAAAACCCTGTCAATTCTTCGGGTAAAATCATAATAACCGACACTGAGCCGCTTTATGGTATTTATCAGGCTGTTGATGGAGCTTCCATCGTAAATGCCTCGCTTGGAGCGGCTGCCACAGGACTTTCTGTAGAAGTTATGGACACTGTAGTAAAACTGTCTGCATTAAAAGACGGAGCATACAGCAATGTAGTGCTTATAATTAAAGACAGCTCAGGCGCTGAATTCAAAACCCCGCCTATTAATGTTTTTGTTGATGTTTCAAAACCTACAATATCGCTTAACTTACCTACTGAGCCGTCATTTATAAAAAACTCACTGGTATTAAACGGCTCTGCATCAGACGGCGCCGGAATAAAATCCGTTTCCTACATATTAAGTGGCTCGGATACACCTGTTAAACTTTCTTCCAATTTTAACAGCACAATAAATTTAAACAGCCTTGAAGACGGACCGTTTACCGTAAAAATCATTGCGGAAGACAATGTCGGAAGAAAAGCAACCGCATACAGAATGTTTTACAAAGATACGAAAGGCCCTGAAGTCAAAATGGTATTACCCGCAGAAAACGATATTGTCAACGGGAAAATTCTTGTAGCTTTTATAAGCGAGGATAAGTTTCCGATTGAAACAGGCGGTTACATGTCTTCAAATAATACAGAATGGAAACCGCTTAACATATCTTCAATGCCCAATGCCATTATCGGAGATGCAAAAGATCCAATCAGCAAAAATATGACATTCAGATTTGCAGATAAAGCAGGCAATGAAACTCTTTACAAAAACTATGCTTTTACTATAGACAACACTTTAGATGAGCCTGTTGTAGAGGTACATTTACCGGAGGAAGGAACGACTATTACAAAGGACTTTATTCTATCCGGTGTTGTATATGATGATGACGGCACTTCAAAAATTTTCTATCAAATTGATAATCAGCCATACAAATCTATGCCGGTTGAAAACAATTTTGCAATACCAATGACATTATCAATGTTTTCCGATAATGAGCATACCATAAATGTTTATGCGGAAGACATATACGGTATAACCAGTAAACCGATTTCACGAAAAGTGAAAATTTCACTTGAAAATCCTGAGGCAAAAATTATATCACCGGATATATCAAAAACAGTACGCGGTACAATAAAACTTACCGGAACAGCCAAAGATGCAAACGGAATTGAAAAAATTGAAATTTCGGTTGATAACGGAAACACCTATAATTCTGCAATTGGTGCGGAAAACTGGGAATATACATTAAATACCCACATTATTGATGACGGAACTCATGTTATATTCGTTAAGGCTTATGATAAATACGGCCAGTCATCAATTTTTTCAAGTCTTATAAATATAGATAATACCCCACCGTTACTGCAATTTACATATCCGCTTATCGGCTCGAAACTTAACTCAAACCTGTTTATCTCAGGTCATGCATACGACAATATATCATTGGAAGAAGTAACGGCAAGAATTACCAGTTTGGACGGAAGAGCCGTACCGGCAAGTATGAAAAACATGAACATCAGCACAAAATTACTTGTTTCAAAAGATATAAATATCAAATCATTACCTGAAGGCAGATATAATTTGGAAATATTAGGTATTGATAAAGCCGAAAATGTTACAAGAATATCAAGAAACTTTGAAATATCAAGAAACATAGGAAAAAACGGAGTAGAATTATTATACCCTTTAAACGGAGAATTTGTTTCCGGCGAGTTTAATGTTTACGGTAGAATTCTATCCAACAAAAAAGTAGAAACTGCAACATTGTATCTGGACGGCAAAATGATTGAAACCGTTGAAGTATCCAAAACCAACTATGTTTCATTTAAATTAAAGCCGGAACAAATTCATAAAGGTGTACATAAGTTTTCAATCAAAGCTGTACTGCCTGATTCAGGTCCGACACAATCAAACCTGCACGAAATCACCTACGACCCCAACGGTCCGTGGGTTTCGATTGACAATTTCGGTATGGGAGACTTCGCAATTGAAAGACCATATCTAAAAGGTCGCGCAGGATACGAAGTTTCAGCCGAAGAAACAGAATTTACAAAATCAAAAGAAGCGACCTCAGAGCAAAAACTTGAAACTAAACTCAAAAAACTTGACAGAGTAGAAGTCAGCTTTGATAACGGAAAAACATTCCGCCCTGCAAAATTGAGTAAAAAAGGCTGGAAATACAGAATTGAAACAGGCGACCTCGCTGACGGAAATCACTTCTTATTGGTTCGTGCAATTATGGACAACAAAGAAGTTGCTGTTTCAAGAACAATTGTCAGAATAGACAAGGTCTTACCTGAAATAACCCTTATTTCACCCGGAGAAGGCGGCAGATACAACCAATCGCTACATTTCTCGGGTCTTGCAAGCGATGATATTGAATTAAGCAATATTAACATAGCCTTACGAAAAGGAGATAAAGCAACCTACGGCATACCCACATTTATTCAAGGATTGCATTTTGAAGTAGCGGCTTGGGGAGCTTCGCTGTGGAATGTAGGCTTTGGACTTAGTTTCTTTGACAATAATGTAAAAGTACAGCTTCATTACGGACAGTTTACAAAAAAACAATGGGCAAAAATTACGAAAGACATAAAAAGCTTTAGATACGGCGGAAATATATACTCTATGAAGCTGTTGGCAAATATCTTTGAATTCCCTGTAGGCTTTTACGCAGGGCCTGACTGGGATTGGCTACACTTTACGGGCTCTCTTGGAGCAAACTTTTCGCTATTCTCCGAAACCCAAAGCGGAAAACCCCAAGTTCTTTCGGCAATTCTTGCTCAGTTGGAACTTCCAAGGGTAGTATTATCCAAGAAGCATAAAAAATACTTTAGGAGCTTTGCTTTCTTCTTGGAAGGAACACTGTGGTTTATTCCGACAGATGTTAAAAGTATAAACGAAAAGAAAAAATCTATCATAAAATCGGTTATGCCTCATCTTTCGGGCGGCTTTAGGTTTGATGTATTTTAGAATGTTCAAACCGTGTTTGCACACTAAGGATATCTTGAAATTCAAAAAAGGCGTGCAAAAGTCAAAGACTTTTACACGCCACGAGAACGCACAATTGGAGAAACATGCCCGAAATATTTAACTTAATTCACAAAGACCAAACATGCAGAGCCCGAACAGGCATTATAGACCTGCCCCACGGAAAAGTACAGACACCGGCTTTTATGCCTGTCGGAACAAGTGCCACAGTAAAAGGCATGACAGCCGAAGCGCTGGAGGAAATAGGCTTTGAAATAATCCTCGCCAACACCTACCACCTGTTTTTACGACCCGGCATAGAAGTAATAAAACAGTCCGGCGGATTACACGGCTTTTCAAAATGGAACAGAAATTTCCTCACCGACTCAGGCGGCTTCCAAGTTTTTTCACTGTCCAAATTGCGAAAAATAACCCGCAAAGGAGTGAGCTTTCAAAGTCATATTGACGGAAGCAGACGGGAATTAACACCTGAATCCGTAGTGGAACTGCAAGCCGGATTTAAAAGCGACATTCAAATGCAACTCGACATCTGCTCCGAATACGGAATTTCAAAAGCCCAAACAAACGATGAGCTGTCGATTACAATCGACTGGCTAAAAAGAGCGCACAAAACATGGCTTAACACAGCCGATGACTATCAGGGAAAACTATTCCCGATTGTGCAAGGCGGTTTTTTTGAAGACCTCCGCCTAAAAAGCATAGAAGAAATACTAAAACTCGACCCGCCGGGAATAGCCATAGGCGGACTGTCCGTAGGTGAGCCGGAAGAGCTTTACACCCAATTCTTGGAATTCACAGCAAAAAATCTGCCTGAAAAAAAACCTGTCTATGTAATGGGTATCGGAACGCCCGAATACATCTTAAAAGCCGTAAAAAACGGAATAGACATCTTCGACTGCGTCCTGCCCTCCCGAAACGCCCGAAACGGAAGCCTGTTCACAAAAAACGGAGCCATCTCAATAAAAAAAGCCCAATACGAATACGACCAATCCCCAATCGACCCCGAATGCTCATGCCGAGTCTGCAAAACCCATTCGAGAGCCTACTTACGACACCTGTTCAAAAACAAAGAAATCCTATACTCCATGCTCGCAACATACCACAACTTGGCATTCTTACACCGAATGTTAGCCGAAATTCGTCAATCAATAACAAAAAACCGTTTCTTAGCTTATATGGACGAATTTTTACGCCGATACAATAATTAAGAATTTGCGACTAAAGCCGCCAACCCGACGGGCCGGCATAATCTTTTGCTCTTTACTTTTTAATATAATCGGCGTCTCGAAACGAGTCACCTTTTATCAAAAACTTAATCGAGCAAAAGGATAGACTCAGCCCGTCCAAATCAGGTTAAGTGTTCCTGTTAACAGGCCGGTATTCTGCCTGATTTCACAGTTGGAAGATAAATAGCGGATTATTACGAACATGTAACTTTATAACAAAGAATTTAGTTTTATTTTTAAAAGGAGACCTAAAATTGAAATTGCTTAAACAAAACACCCCCCTTTTGGTTTTAATATTTTTATTTATATTTTCGATTTTCATGTTTGCAGAAGAAACGGAGACTGATTTACAAAAAAAAACCGAGTCGGAAGAACTTTCCGATTATGATAAAAAACTTGAAACCTTAAAATACGGACTTGATACGGAAGTTATAGCCCTTACCGAAAACTTAAAAAAAAACGAAGACACCCGCTTTAATGAAGAGCTTCAAAAAATTCTTGCAAAATCAAAAAATCCAAAAGTAAAATATGCCGTTATGGATCTGTTTTCTGCACAAAAAAATGATGCAATTCGTGATGATGCTCTTAAAATATTAAGCGAATTTTATGATTACAAATCGGAAGTAGTATTGGCAAGCATAAAATACTGCAAAGAGCTTGAAATCACCGAAGCTTCAGAGCATCTTAGAAAAATAATCAAAGACGACAACAGCGAATACAGAGTACCGGCTATCCTTACTCTGGGTAAACTCGGAAACTCAGAAGATGCCGAATTCCTGGTTGAATGCTTTGAAAACGAATCCAACCCCGACAGTAAGATTTCACTCATAACAAGGCAACATATCATGGAAGCCCTGATGGAACTTCACGAAGAAGCAACATGGGATTTTTTGCTTTATACAGCCGAAGACAGCTATGAAAACGCCATTATCCGAGCAAGGGCAGCAACAGCCTTGGGTAAAATCGGAAAACCTGAAGCCGTAAATGTGCTTTCAAAACTTTATGAAGATAAAGACCCCGCAATTCGAGAAGCCGCAGTAAAAGGGCTTACCAATTTTTCAAACGAAGAAGCAAAGGCTGTTCTTATAGAAGCCTTTAAAGATTCATATTATAAGGTCAGATTACAGGCTGTAAAATCCGCAGAAGAAAGTAAAAACCAAGAAGCAATACCGTATATTCTTTACAGGGCAAAAACAGACCCTGAAGAGGTCGTAAAATTTGCCGCAATAAAAGCTCTATCTGCAAGTCAGGATTCAAAGAGCTTAACATGGCTAAAAGAAAGATTTCTTGAGCCAAAAACAGGCGAAAGAATGCGCATAAAAATTGCCGGTGAATTACTTGAATACAATTTTGACTTTATTGTTGATGATGTAAACAAAACAGCAATGAAAGCCTTAAAAGACACAAGACTAAAACGCTTTGCAATAAACTTAGGCAGTCGAATTTCAAAAATTGAAAATGCGGCTTCGGCAAATCTTGCAGAGGCTTACTTAATGCACTCTGACCCTATGGTACAAAGTGTCGGACTTGATATGTTCAAAACCAATTCTTATGCAGAGCTAATTCCAAAAATACAGGAAATTGCGGCTCAAAAAAAGAACAGTGCAATAAAAAGACGAGCAAAAGTATTGCTTGAGCTTAAAAACATTCCCGTAAAATCAAACGAAGATGATGTTAAAGGTTTCGAAGAATAAAGCACACCTAACATGTAAAACATTTATTTTAAAAAAGTGCGTTGAGACAGCCGTCTACACTTTTGTCCGATTATATTAAGCAGAAAAGACCTTCGCCGGTAGAAGAAGCGTCGATTTATTTTATCGGTAAAGGACAAAAGGTTATGCGGCTGTCGAGGGTTACAACAGCGTAAGCTGTTATTTAAATCTAAAGTCTAAATATCAATTTTAATTTTATATAGGGTTGTTTTTTTATCGAAAGTCATTTATAATTGCAAAATATAATTGGATTGCAGGATTGTTTATGAAAGAATTTGTAGATTTTGAGACTGTGCGAAATAATGCGTTTGCACTGGCTCGCCGTATTTTCGATGACGGGTTTAAACCCGATGTTATGTATGTGTCAATGCGAGGCGGGGCATATATGGGAAATGCCATGAATGAATTTTTTAAAGTTGCCTATGGTGAAAATTACGATATTACTTTTGCGACTTTGGTTGCCAGGTCTTATTCGGGGGTGCATTCAAGCGGCGAGGTAATTTTGGACGGTTGGACTTTCCCGCCTGAAAAACTTGCATCGGAAAATAAGGTTTTGATTGTTGACGATATTTGCGATTCCGGGAAAACTTTTAAGTTGCTCTGTGATTTTCTTTTAAAAGTCGGACTCAAGCGCGAAAACATAAAATTTGCCGTGCATGATTATAAATGTTTTCATAATTTACAGGATCATTCAGTCGATTTTGTTCCCGATTATTACTGCAAAAAACACGATATTACTTCGGAAGAAGAGAATAACTGGATTCATTATTTAAGCCATGAGTTGACGGGTTTGACGAGTGCCGAATTAGATGATTTTTATTTTAAGAAGTATCCTGAGTTAAAAGATGTGTTTGAGGGGATTTTGCCGTGAAAAGAATTTTGTTTTTTATAATTGCAGGTTTTATATTTTCAACTTTAGTGTTTTCGGCGGGGGTGCAATCAGAGCTGGATAAAAATGACCAGTCTACGGTTTTACTGAATTTGTTTGATGCAAAGCAAAAGGTAAAATGTATTTATGGAGAAAAATCGGTTGAAATAAAAACTACGGCGAAAATGCCTTATAATTCAAAGCTGAAATACACGCTTTACAATTCCGAATTTAATACGGTAGCTTCAGGATCACTTTCACAAACACCGCTTCTTTGCCCGTACGGCACGCAAGTTTGCTTTTGGGTAGAATACGAAGACGGAATAAAAAGCAGAGCAAAGAGTTTTTTGATTACTCAAAAACAAGAGTTCCCTGTTATTGATGTGATAAGCCCAATAGGGGGAATTTGGAATAAGCCACAGATGCTGAAAATAAATTTCATAGATGGAACAGAGATTTTTTATTCGGTTGACGGCTCTGACCCCGAAAAGCGGGGAATTATGTATACCAAGCCTGTCTTGATTGAAAAAACAGGAACTGTAGAAATCAGGATAAGGGCAGTTACACCGGATAATCAGGTGATTGAAAAATCAATTAACTATCGGGTTGATGAGCCTGATACAACAAACTCAAAAAAAACTAAAAGCTATGACAACAAAAAGAATGAGCAGAAGGCTTTTGTTCCATATCGTATTTTGGACTGGAATTTTTTTGAGTTTCATTTTCAGATGCCGGTACATTATTCACTTTCAAGTGAAAATAAAACACCCGATGATTTTATACAAAACCACACTGTTTATGACGGGCCGTTTTTTATTGACAGAACAGATGATGTTTATCTTTTTTGGTCGTGCGAAAGTTTTAAAAAAGGTGAAATACAAAAAATCCTGCTTCCTGCAAAACCTGTTTTATCGGGAGCTCCCAAACAAGATTCTATAAATAAATCTGTCGACCTTATGCTTTCAGATTCCAGATATTCATATTACTTTGAAACTTCCGAAAAGTTTTTGCCCATAGAGCCTTCAACTGAATCGGAAAAATTTGAAGAGCAAAAAAAACATTTTACGGTTCAGCCCAATGAAGAAAAACAGTTTAATTTGAGAATTAAGGCATTTTATAAAGGTTTGTCGCACGGAGAATTTTTATTAAGTTTTAAAATAGATAAGTTAAATCCGCCAAAGCCTAAAATACTTTACAGTACGCCGGAATCTTTTTCAAACAGTCCGATAAAAATATCTTTGCCAAAACCAAAGAAAGATTATTCTTTGATGATTGATATAACGCCGCCACCGGTAGAAAAAAACAAGTACGCACTTATTTTAAACGGCAGCAGTACAGGAGATGTAACATACAATGTCAAGGCATATTACCGGGATAAGGCAGGAAACAAAAGCGAAGTCGAAGAAAAGGTTTTTACAGTCGGAAGGTATTCGGTTTATGTAAATCCTGTTTCAGGTAATAGAAAAGGCACAGGCAATATCAATCGTCCGTTTCTTTCAATTGAAGATGCACTAGCCTATATTCAAGAGCTTGCCGGCAAAGAAAAAGACCCTGATATTTTGCCTGTTTGGACAATTTATTTATCAGGAAAGACAAAAATTTCCGAGCCGTTACTGGTTACCAATAATGTGCAAATAAAGGGACAGGATAATGCGAAAATCGAGCTTGCGGATAATGTAGGGTTTGTAGCAGAAAACTGTATTCTAAAAATTGCCAATTGCAGTATTACGCGCAAAGAAAGTGAAAACGAGCCTCGTGAGGTACCGGTTATTTATGCTTCCAATTCTTCTGTCGGATTAACCGACTCTGATATTACTTCAAAAAACGGCGGGGCTATTATAAATTTGTTTAATTCCCATCTTGAAAGCTCCAATTCATCTATAACAAGCACTCAAAAGCACCGATGTACGGTTATGAATTTAAATAAATCCTCTGCCGTGATTGACAGTACTAAAATTACTGCACACGGAAATTCGGTTGTGATTATTTCTACAATTTCGTCCAAATTGAAAATAAACTCGTTCGACTGTGTTTTATATCCTAAATGCGTTTCACGAGTGATAGAAGGTTGGAATTCAAAAATAGAAGTTTCAAATTTCAGCTGTAGTCGAATGCCACAGGATGCTTTTAATTTTGACACCTGTATTTGGTATGATGCAAATTCTTCATTCCGGATGACTGAGCCTGTAAGTATAAATGGATTTAAACATAATGAGCAACAACAAGATAATATGCGGGATTGATGAAGCCGGCAGAGGTCCGCTCGCCGGCCCTGTATGTGCGGCCGCTGTAATTTTACCTATAAATTTTGATATCAGTATTTTAAATGACTCTAAAAAAATGTCAGAGAAAAAAAGACAAATTGCAAAAGAAGTTATCTGCAAGGAAAGCATCTGGGGAATTGGTTGGAGTGAGGCTGATGAAATTGATAAAATAAATATTTTGCAAGCTACTCTAAAGGCAATGAAAAGAGCTTATGACGACATGATAAAAAAACTCAACAATGCTGAAAGTAATATCCTCGAGCCTGTTGTAATTGTTGACGGTAATAAAACGCCCGAAATTCCCAACGCCAAAGCGATTGTTAAAGCAGACAGTCAATATCCCCAAGTTATGGCAGCATCAATTTTGGCAAAAACATTTCGTGATGAATTAATGTGTGAATACGCTTCCAAATTTCCAAACTACGGATATGAAAAGCATAAGGGGTATCCGACAAAGGCTCACAAAAAAGCCATTCTTGAATTTGGCGAATCCCCCATTCAAAGAAAGACATTTAAATATTGATATGGTTTTTTCACTTGCTCCAATGGCGGCGTTAAGCCATGCAGGACTCAGACGGTTGATTGATGATTTTCTCGCACCCGATGAATACTTTTCCGAAATGATTCACGCCCCGTCTTTAATTTCGGGCAATCAATTTGAAAAATGGTATTTAAGAGCCTGCCCTACTCCCGAAAAACTGGTTTGGCAAATTACGACCCCAAATCAAAATGCTGGTGTAAAGGCAATTCCAATGTTGCTTGAAAATGGAGGTATGGGGGTTGATTTAAACATGGGATGCTGTGCACCGCAAATTGTAAATCAAGGGGCGGGGTTTGGCTGGATGTTAAAACCGGTTCTTGAAACCGCAAATTATGTAAAAGCAATAAAATCAGAAATAATTAAATTCTCAAATACACAGCCTGTAAGACTTAGCGTAAAAATCAGGTTAGGCCAAAGTGAAGACTATAATTTTCTGTTATCGTTTTGTAAGATTCTTGTAGGCGAGGGTGTGGATTTAATTACTTTGCACCCAAGACTTCAAAGGCAATCTTATTTACAACCTGCAAAACATAAATATATAAACATGCTTTCAAAAGATATTAACATTCCTGTTTACGGAAATGGAGACATAGATTCATATACAAAGTTTGAAAACACAAAAGAAAAAATACAATGTACGGGTTGGATGATAGGACGGTCTGCGGTGCAAAAACCCTGGATATTCTATGAGCTTAAAAACAAACAACCACCGCACAATATTGATTTACTGCAAGTTGTCATTAAATTTTTGGATTATCTTGAAGCCGAGCAACCTCCTGAATTTCAAAAAACCAGAAGGCAACGGTTTTTTGCCTACTTTGCAAATAATTTTAAATTTGCACATTACCTAAAAAACAGGCTATTAAAAGCAAAAAACCGTTCGGAAATAATGCAAGAGTTTACAGATTATTTTTCTCAGAGTCCTTCTGAGCAATTTCTGAAATAATTTTATTATAGACTTCCTTTGTAATAGGATACTTAAACAATAAAATTATTGTTATAATTGCAATGACCGCAGGTATAATACCTGCAATACTTCTTATTGCAAGAATAACATTATTGGACTGAACGGTATCGGGAACATAACCTGCTATATCTAAAATCACGCCTGTAATACCAATGGCAATAGCTTGCCCAAACTTACTCATAAATGTCCATATTCCGTAATAACTTCCCTCACTTCTGACACCGGTTTTTAAGACATCCCACTCAATTGTATCGGGTATCATAGACCAAGGTGTTGCATACATAAAGCCGATACCGATACCTAACACACCCATGAGATATGTTAAAACAGTTAAGCTCGTACGATGTCCGACAAAAAATATTATAACACATAAAATGGCGGCTTCGGCAAAACCTATTTGATAAACAGCTCGTTTGCCGATTTTTTTTGAAATGAGCGTTGAAAGCGGAACGGATAAAATTATCACTATAAGAAAGACAGACATTATCATCGTTGTATCCGATTCATTATGGATATATTTTAAGTAATAAATCATAATACCCTGTAAAAATGTCGCTATCATAAGATGACAGGTAAAAGCAATAAGCAAAATCATAAAAGCCTTGTTTTTAAAAACAAAAGCATAAGTTTCCTTAAAGCCTTTTTGCTTTTCTTTCGGCAAAACATTTTTGCGTAACTTTTTTTCTCTGACAGAAAAAAAAGTAACCAATGAGCTGATTGTTATAATTGCGCCCATTACAGCACCCGAAACAGAAAAGCCCAAACTGTCATCGGCGAAATTATTCTTTATAGCAGAAACAACTACGGCACCGATAATTGTACCGAAACCTGCCAAAACAAAGCGATAAGTATTCAATGAGCTTCTTTCATCATAATCTTCGGTAAGCTCAGGTGTCAGCGAAGAATAAGGAATATTAACCACCGTCATGGCAGTATTTACAAGACACAACAAAATCAGCATATAAATAAACAGCAAATTCTGGTCAGTAAAATTTGGATTTGTAAAAAACAGCCAAACAAAAAAACCAAAAGGAACAGCACCGAATAAAATATAAGGCCTTCTTCTGCCCCAACGAGTATAAGTTTTATCCGACAAATAGCCCACAATCGGGTCAGTAACAGCGTCCCAAACTTTTGCAACCATAACAACAATACCCGCAAGCGAAGCACTAAGCATTACGGTATCCGTCAAATAAGCAAGAGCCCAAAAACCCATTGCAGTAAAAAAAAGATTTCCGCCAATATCCGCAAACCCGAATCCAAATTTTTTAAGTGCAGACATTTTTTTGTCATCAGACTTTGTTTCCATGAAGCCCCTCCTTAAATTCTATTTTTTTTACTCGCGGCAAAAAATTTGTCTTATTAAAATAACTGATTGACAATGCTATTGCAACCCCTGAAATCAAACCCAAAAAAAGACCTGCAATGGCAAATCCTTCATTTTGAATACGAAAAAAAGGAACTGAAAAACCAATAACAGCAAGGCTAATCGGAATACCCAAAGCAATTAAACTTTGAACTACTTGCTTTTTTACAGTGGTACATACAGTAAGTACATCGTTTTTAAAAAATCTGTATCCTGTATCATTCAAAACATCCAACACATTTCCCTTTACGGCAAAAACCCCCGTGTGTTTTCCGCCTGCACTACACCCGGAACAACCTTCACAACCACTTGTAACACCGTTGGAAGGTGTAGCCCCCAAAGAGCATAACTCGGAAGTATTTCGGGTATTAAGCTCAACCCTTAAAACCTGCCTGTTATCTGTATGTTGTTTTACAACCTCAATTACTTTCCCTTGAATTTCCCAATTCTGCATTTTTTTCTATCAATATCCTTTTTATATTTTTTGCTTTGCCTGATTCATCAACATCAACATAAAAACCCTGTAAAGTAAGACCTTCCCAACAGTCTTCCATAAACTCAGGCAAACCTGTTTTGTATTCGCGAATTTTATTTGCAGGCAAAAAACCGCCAACCGACATAAACGAGCCCGTCCTGCCTGCATCGGTTACAAAAGCCGTACCCTTTTCGCTTACACGAGCATCGGTAGTTGCAACTTTTGTACCCGAGCCCAAACAGGCAGATACCTTGCCGTCCAAAAAAAAGCCCATAGTCTGTTTTTCGGCACTGGAAAAAGAAGCAAAATCCACAAAAACAAACGATGTTTTTTCCAATATTTCTTCTAAAATTGCTTCAAGATTTACAAACGGATTATCGGCTTTTATGCGATGAGCTCCAAAAACACCCAATGCAGAAATAACGGCAACCTTACATTCATCGTTAAAACAATGGGTTGAAAAGAGCTTTATTCCTCGACCGGGAGATTTTGAAGAAAGGTTTACGGGACGCAAAACATAGTTTATTTCATTTAAGGATTGAACTAAATCCGGCTTGCGAAAAGCATTATCCCCAAGCGTAATACAGTTTATTCCCATCTTTCGTAAATAACCGGCGTGTCTTTTGCCAAGCCCCGAAGATGCCGTTGCAGAATTTGCATTTGCAATAATAAAATCGGGATTATATCTTTTTTGAATTTCCGGCAAAAGTTTTTTTACAAGCCAGATACCGGGCTTACCCGTAATTTCGGAAATATATACAACACGCATATCACTTAGGACCGTAATTCAGGTCATCTAAAATTTTATCACAAATCTTTGCTCTTTCGGATTGTCCAAGCTCCAAATAAGTATCGCGAAGATTAAAAACAGCATCACCCATATTCGGGTCAAGTGCTATTGCCGACTCAAAAGCCTGTCTGGCATCGTCATACTTTTTCTGACTAAAAAGAAGAGTCCCGTAATTATTCCAAATTCTGCCCTGAAAAGTATCGAGTTTCAATGCTTGTTTATATGCAATGCTCGCCTCTTTATAACTGCCAATTTCAAAAAGCACAATTCCAAGAGTATCCCATATATCGGCATCATCAGGACTTAACTTCGCCGCTTCCGTCAAAGCAGAAACAGAATCAATACTCCTGTGCAAGGCTCTATAACTTAACCCCAAATTAAACCACAGAATGCCATTATACGGGTCAATCAAAAGCCCTTTTTTAAGACATACAACGGCTTCATCATGAAAACCTTCGGCAGCCAAAGCAGTCGCCGTATCATTAAAATATTCAGCTGTTTCCTCGAAAGCCATAAAACCCCTTAATCGCATCAGAACTTTTAAAATTACTTCAAATTAAAAGAAAAGCTTTCATCGAGAATATTCGACAAAAGCTCCAACATTTACTTAAAATCTTTAGGTCGGCGCTCTACCCTCTTACACTTGGGGCATTCAGCAACATTTTTAATCTTTCCGTTGGTAACCAAAGTTTTAAGCACAATTTCACCACCGCATGAACACATAAACTTTTGCGTCTTTACACTGGTTCGCGCATTTTTACTTGCACCTGCCATTTTTCGCCTCCTTGGTAAAAAACATCTTGTAAGTATACAAAAAAAAATCAATTCTGTCAAGATAACCTGCATTCAAATTTATTTAAGAAAGTGCGTGATTTAATCTTTGATTAAATCACGCACTTTCTTAAAGCCCCTTCGAGCCGCATAATCTTTCGCCCTTTGCTTAAATTATTTTAATCGACTCTTTTCCCTGCCGGTCAAAGGTCTTTTCTGCAGTAACAATCGGGCGAAAGGATAGACGGCTCTCGTAAAATCACGCCAACGCTCAAGAATAGAGCCCCTTGTAAAAGTTGAGTAACTTTTACAAGGGGCTCTATAATACGCCGGAATACTGCTTTAAACCACGCTCGGCTCAGTGCGTTAATTTTTATGTTGGTCGATAATTTACGATGGGGGGTAGCGGAAAAACAATTGCCATGTTCAAATTAAGGCTTTAGGTTTTCTCTGACGGTTAGAAAGAGGAAACTTAAGTTTAATAATTTACATGGTAATTTTTTGGAGCGAGGGGGAGACACCCCCGCAATAAAAACAAAAATTTTATTAAGTATTGACTGTATCGTAAAATTATTGTATTTTAGTTTGATATGAATTTAGTATTTTTAGGTGATGAGCATTTGACAAAGATGTCAAAGCCGGTTGAAGTTTTTGATGAAAAATTAAAAGAGCTTACCGATGAGATGCTTGTTTTAATGAAAAAATCCGATGGAGTCGGGTTGGCCGCTCCGCAGGTTGGAATCAATATCAGGCTTTTTGTTATACGAATAGATGACGGTGTGGACAGGGTTTTTGTAAATCCGCAGATTATCGAAACTTCACAGGAGCAATGTGTAATCGAGGAAGGCTGTTTGAGTATTCCGAAGTTTTATGCAAAGGTTCAGCGTCCTTCGGCAATTACCGTGCAGTTTTTTGATTTGAACGGTAAGCCTCACACAATTCAGGCGAGCGGTTTTTTGGCGAGAGTTATTCAGCATGAAAATGACCACTTAAACGGTGTGCTTTTTATTGACCGCATTCCCGAAGAAAAAAGACGACTTGCAGAAAAAATGATAAAAAAACGCATGAAGGCTTAGAGGTAACAAATTAATGAGGCTTTTATTTGCCGGCACACCAATTTTTACCGCTCCGGTTTTGGAAATGCTTGCCGAAGAATTTGATTTATGTGCTGTACTCACTAATCCGCCTGCAAGAAAGGGGCGATCAAAGAAGTTGTCGCCTTCGGATTTGGCAGTCGAGTTTTCTCGCCTCAAAAATTCCGGTGTTATCAAAAAAGATACGCCGCTTTTTGAGACGATAGCATTTGATGATGAGTTTAAAGAAAAAATTAAAGATCTAAATCTTGATTTGTTGATTTGTTTCGCTTACGGAAAAATATTCAAGCCGGATGTTATTTCGCTTTTTTCGCTTGGCGGTATAAATATTCACCCTTCAATTCTGCCACGCTGGCGTGGTGCCACTCCTGTTCCTGCGGCAATCTGCAATGGGGATAAAGAAACAGGAGTTACAATTCAAACGCTGGCGGATAAATTGGACTGCGGTAAAATTTTAACCTGTTTTAAACGGGAGATAGGCAGAAGTACATCTAAGGAATTATTGGAAACGCTTGCAAAAGATTCCATACCGCTTTTACGAGATGTGTTGAACAATTTTTCGGATTATGTAAAAAATGCAAAAGAGCAGGACGCTTGCTCGTCAACTTATTGTTCGGTGTTCAAAAAAAATGCGGGAAAAATAAATTGGGAGCATTCGGCCTGCGAAATTGACTGTTTAATTCGTGCGGTTCACACGAATCCGGGTGCGTTTTCTTTTTTCGGCACCGAAAGAATAAACATTCTGGAAGCAAGCGTTTTTGAAGATGAAAAGTTTGACGAAAAAAAAGCAAAAAATGAGATGACAAAATCAAAAGAATTTGGTAAAATACTGGGGGTTGATTCAAAGGCGGGAATCTTAGTGCAGACAGGCTTAGGAATTCTGGCTATCAGCCGACTACAAAGACCATCAAAAAAACCGCTTTTTTGGAAAGATTTTTTAAACGGCTTTCCGAAATTTGTTGACGGACGATTTGATAATTAATTTTAAATAGGTGGAAATATGGGACTTAAGAATTTTTCGGATAGAATAAGCGACAATTGGGTTACAATTTTAGTTACATCTTTGATAATGTTTTTTGTAGTTGCGGCAACGGCAATTATAGTTTTTTTTGTAGCATTACAACCTGCTGACCAAGTTATGGTTCCGAATATAGTCGGAAAAGATTTGAACTCTGCAGTCATTGAGCTACAGGCAAAAGAGCTTAATACCCGCTTACAGCTTAGATATTCAGACGATCCAAACGATGAAGGGTTGGTGCTTGAGCAAAAGCCGGGTCCCGGTGCAATTGTAAAAGCGGGAAGAAAAGTAGAAATTATCGTGAGCAACGGAACGGTAATGAACAGTATTGCAAACTATATTGGAAAAAATGTTGAAGAGGTAAAGCAAGATTTGAGCATACTGTTTACATCAGGGAGCAAACATCTTGTAGTGGTGCAAGAGCCTCATATGTATCGTTTTAACAATGCTCCTCCCGGAACTATTTTGGAGCAGAATCCTCCACCTGAAACCGAGTTGCACGGTAAGACTACCATCAGCTTTGTTGTAAGCAAGGGGCCAAAACGAGAGGTCATTGCAATTCCGGAATTAAAGGGAATGGCATTAAATAAAGTTTATGCTACTATGGCTAATACAAAGCTGATTTTTAACTTTTCTCTGGAAGAAAGTGCAGAATATGAAAAAGCTACAGTTGTAAGTCAAAGCGAGCCGGAAGGAACATCTCTTCAGGCATACTCCAAGGTTGCTGTAAAAATAGGAGTCCCCAAAAGAAATAATAAAAAGCTGATATACGGTGTTTACTCAATTGACTTGCCGGTATACCCCTACCCGCTCGATATTTCACTCGATATGGTAAGCCCAAACGGAGACAGGTCACAGCTTGTTATCTGTAAACACCCCGGTGGAAGATTTTCTGTTCCTTACGGTGTAGAAAAAGGCTCCATACTTGTGCTTACGGTTTTGGGCAAAGAAGTAGAAACAACTGAGGTCGGAGAGTAAGGAAGATAATTATACTTCCCATACCCATAACAAACAACTACGGCCAACTCTAAAAGGACTATGGGAAAGGTGTGCAGAATAACCGCCTGTAGTAAGATATAATTTCATGGAGCAGAAAAATACAGTATCAGAATTATTAACAATAAAAGAAGCAAGTACTTGGGCAAGTTTGCACCTTGCAAAAAATGTAACACCTTCTAATATTTCGTATTTAATTCAATATGGCAAAATAAAAAAATATGGACAAAATGGTTCAGCTGCAGGGCTTCGTTTTAAGCCTTACAGTTTATTTGCGATTTTGTAAAGCAAACATCGCTTATTGTCTGTGCTTTCGCATTTCATTATGACAGCACAGATAAAAACTATTCCTCTATTTTTTTATAAAATCTCCGGCTAGTTTTTATAGAAGGTACAAATGAAAGTTTTTAATTATTCACAAGCGAGACAAAATTTTGCGACTGTGTTAAATCTTGCATCTAAAAAAGATGTAATCATTTTAAAAAAATATGGTCAAAGATTTAAGTTAATCCCTATTGTAAGCAATGAAAACAAATCACCATTTAATGTTGAAAGTATTGAATGTAAAGTTTCTACTCAAAATATTATTGATGTTATAAGAGATGGTCGGGAAAGTTTATAACAGCCCCTAACTTGGTGTAAAAAGCAAAGGTTGCACAGTTTTTACACACGGTTCGTTAGCAACCATTATTTATAGAAAATAAATTTAGGCTTGACAAAATAATATTTTATAATTATAATATAATTATTATTAACTTTGACTGGGACGAAAATAAGAATCAAATATAAAAAAGCATGGTGTTTCTTTTGAAGAAGCAATATCGGTTTTTTATGCTGATAGAGCTGTTGAATTTTTTGATGATACGCATTCTGATAATGAAGATAGGTTTATAATGCTTGGGTTTAGTGAAAAAGCTCGATTATTAGTTGTATGTCATTGTTTGAAAGAAATTGAAACAAAAATAAGAATTATTTATGCTCGTCCTGCAACAAAAAATGAATCACAATATTATAAGGGGTAAATTATGAAACATGAATATGACTTTTCAAAAATGAAATCGAGAAAAAATCCATATGTTAAAAAGCTTAAAAAACAAGTTACAATTCGCCTTGGAATAGAAACGGTAGAATATTTTAAAAGTTTAAGTAACGAAGTTGGATTACCATATCAAAACTTAATAGATTTGTATTTAGAAGATTGTGCAAAATCTCATCGTAAAATGGAAATTAACTGGAGATAAAACTACTTATAACATGGTGTAAAAAGCAAGATGTGTACAGCTTTTACCCCCGGTTTTGAAACAATCGGAATTGAAATGAGAAAAGAAATAGATGAATATTTTAAAATATTTCAATAAGGCGAAGATAAAAATCAAATACAGCCTAAACAGCGTATTAAAGAAATGAAGAATTTGTATTGTTCAATGTCTTGGGCTTTTTTTTTTGCACAAGCGATTGGAACGGTAAATTGCAAGTTTTTCAAAACTTGCAATTTAAATCCATTTTTCGCGACATTTTAGCGAAAAATTAGTCGAAGCGTTAGCGTAAGCCGTGTAAAGAGCGGTTTTTTGCAGAGCAAAAAAGGTTTTTTGCAAAGCAAAAAATGTGCCCGTAAATTTAAATCAGAAAGTAAACGCTATTAAAGAAGCAAAATTCAAAAAGTTTACTATTATTCATCAATAACGAACAGCTTGATAACCGATTCTTCATCAGTTGCATTTATCAACTCAGCCCGTTTTTCGGGACTCTTGAAAAGCAAACTGACTTCTGCCAAAAACTGCAAATGCGGACCGGTCTTATCAATAGGCGAAAGCGTCATAATAAAAATGCGAGACGGCTCTTGGTCGAGAGAGTCAAAATCCACCGGCTTTTCGGAAATGCCGATACAAGCCACAAGGTTCTTAACCGTTTCTGTCTTGCCGTGAGGTATCGCAATTCCGTGCTTCATACCGGTAGACATCTTCCTTTCCCTGTCAAGAACGCAAGCCTTAGCCGCAGCCTTATCCGTTACCTTACCTGCCTGAACCAAAACCTCAAGCAACTCATCAATAATTTCTTCTTTTGTCGTTCCCTTCAATCGAAGATTAATAGTTTCGGGTGTTAAAATTGATTTCAAATCCATAAAATCATTATACCCTGCTTTCAAACAAAAGTCAAGCCTTATTTTTACTCTATTTTCTTTTTCTGCTTTAAACCTCACATTATAAAAAATTTGTCGCCGTGAAATAAGCGATTTGCAAGCGATGCCCTACTTTTTTTTAACCGGCTCATTTCACGGCTCCCACCCCTCGACCACCTTGTATCTTTTGTTTTTTCCTTAAAAATAATAAGTAAGCTGTCTTGCTTTCGCAAGCCGCTTTTACTTATATAAAACGAGCAAACAAAAGGATATCGGTGGTCTTCAAAATCAGGTTAATCGAATTTTATATCAGGCAGGATTTCTGTTTAAACTTCACGAACAGGCAAATTTACTCAAAAAAAAAATCAAAAAAAAGCGTTTTACCTGTGCCATTTTTAAAAATAAAATACATCATATTATATAGAAAGGCTGACCTGAAAGTGCACTAAAGGAAAGTCAATCAAATTTTTTCCGTATGGAAAAATAATTTTATTTTTTGGGAGGATTTATGAAAAACGAAAGTTTTCGAGAGGCAACATTGGAAGAATTGTTGCAAGTAAATGGAGGCGGGCCTAATTCAGGACCTGCCGATTTCATCGATAATGAAACAGGTGACATAATCGGAGGAGGCGGTACAGGCTCAACCGAAGATGATTCAAACGGAAACGGTAATTCCGACAGCTCCGATGAAAATTCAAACACTCCTAACGAGGGTGAAAACAACACTGATGCCGAAGCAGGCGAAACACCTGCAGATAACGGTACTAACGCCGAAGCAGACGAAACACCTGCAGATAACGGTACAGACACCGAATCGGGTGAAACACCCGCAGATGACGGTACTAACGCCGAATCGGGCGAAACACCCGCAGATAACGGAACAAACACCGAATCAGGCGAAACACCCGCAGATGACGGTACTAACGCCGAATCAGGTGAAACACCTGCAGATGACGGCACAAACGCCGAATCGGGTGAAACACCCGCAGATAACGGAACAAACACCGAATCGGGTGAAACACCTGCAGATGACGGTACAGACGCCGAATCGGGTGAAACACCCGCAGATGACGGTACTAACGCCGAATCGGGTGAAACACCCGCAGATAACGGTACTAACGCCGAAGCGGGCGAAGATGCGGGAGGGACCGGTGGAACCGCCCCAAGCCCTGAAACAAGCGAAAACGCCGGAGAGACAAGCAACCCGCAAATGAGTACAGTTGGAGAAAACTTCAGCCCTGAAGGAAGCTCTGCACTTCAAAAAACTGGAGCTGAGCCGATAGCAAAAGATACGGTACAACCAAGATATTTTAGTCAGCGGGAATTTAAGGACTTAAAAGATGAAAACGGGAACCCATTGTTTGAAAAAGACCTATTAAACTATACCTGTTATGCTACAGCACTTTTAAATGAAATTTCTGAAGAATATACACTAGCAACAAAAAAAAAGCTGACACTTGAAGAAGCAGGAAAAGCATTAAGAAAAGCAATTGATCAAGGTGCAGTCATAGATTATGAACTTGATGAAAACGGTAAAATTGTAGATAATAGATTTGGCACTGTAACAGATACCTCTAAATTTCTAAACACTGTTTCTAATGAAATAGGGTTAAAAGGTACATGGAGTATAGTAGATACTGTCAAAAAATATCAAAATGATGAAAGATATCACGCAATATTTTACAACGGTAGACATTTTATTAATAATACTAGATCAGCAGGTGAAGTATATGAAGTGTGGCGAGGTAAAAAGGAGATATTAGATCCAAATGACCCAAAATATTGGGGTAAAACAGAAAATAATGTAGATCTGAAATTCAATGTAATCGAAACACGAATATTAAGATTTGATGCAAATTAATTAAAAATTACAACTTACCCCCTTGCAAAAATTTGCAAGGGGATGTATAATAAGATAAATATTTACCAAATTCATAATCAAGGAGTTAAATTTATGAAGAAAATTTTTTATTTAAGTTTTGTGGCACTTTTTTTGTGCTTTAGTGCATGTGCAGATGATCCAAATGCAATTAATAAGATAAGTATCGGTAATAAATCTGTAGGTTTTAACCATACCCATTCTTTAAAATCAAATCACCCTGATGTAAAAATCACTAAGGTAAAAGTAAAAGGATTTGATCTGAATATTAGCGTAGAAAGTCACCTAAAAGGTGATGGAGAATTTTTGTTTGATGATGAATTATTTGAAAAAATAGAACAAGCTATTAAAAACAACACAGATTTACCTTATTTCTATTTTGCATCACACAAACAAATTGTAACGATTGATAAACATAAATTCATTGAATATATATCGCTTGCACCTCATTCTAATGAAACAATCAGTCTTATTGTACAATTAACAACAACGACACCTAAGTATAAAATACTCATACAAATTGAAGTAGCTCAAATGCTTAGAAAGATATATACCAGTGAGGCTCCTAAATATTTTATTGCGGAAAGTGGCAAGATACCAAGGTGGAAAAACAGTAAATTAATAGAAGAATTTGCGCAAAAGCTGGTTGAGGGTAAATGCGAAAGTAAAACGGCACAAGAACTTTATAATGAAATACAAAAAATTATAAAAACCATCAAAATTCACTAAGACCCGTCCCTCGACAGGCTCGGGAACCGTCCCTCGACAAGCGGCTACTGCATCTCGACAAGCTCGATAACCGCTTGTCTAAATTCAAAAATCTGTCGAGGGGAAAAGTCAGCTTTTGAAAATACACAGGAAACCTGCCTGTTACACAAATGCTTAACCTGTGGTGGACAGGCGAAGTCTACACTTTTGCCCGATTAAACTTAAAAAGAAACAACCTTCGCCGGTAGAAGAAGCGTTGTTGATTTTGTTTTAAGAAAAGGGCAAAAGGTTATGCGAGCCTGTCGGGTTACAGAGCATTAAGTATTGAAGGAATTTACAAATCCTTCAATACTTAATAGCGACAGAATTTAATAGCGAAAAACCTATAGTAGAACAAAATTTCATTTATATTTTGCTAATTACCCGCAAAAAAAAGCCGATTATCTAGGTAATTGGAGGGTAATGTGATTAGAAGTTGGTATACGGGGGCTAGCGGAATGCTTGCTCAACAAAAAAGGCTTGATGTAATTTCAAATAACTTGGCAAATGTGGACACCACAAGTTTTAAGCGTGATGTGGCTGTCAGTAAGAACTTTCCTGAGCTTTTATTACGCCGTGCAAATGATGACGGTGTTTTGAAAAATGCTTTTGGCTCACAAGATGTTGCGCCTATTATTGGTAAGTTGGGACTTGGTGTTGAGCTAAATGAAGTCTTCACCGAATTTGAGCAAGGCTCTCTAAAGCAAACTTCTTCGCCTTCGGATATAGCACTTGAAGGGGGCGGATTTTTCTGTGTGGAAACTCCTGCGGGCGAAAAATATACCAGAAACGGTAATTTTCTTGTCGGTGTAGAAGGGTATTTGATGACTAAAGAAGGTTACCCTGTTATGGGTGAAAACGGGCGCCTCTTCTTGCAGGATTTAGAATATACTATTAAAAAAGACGGCGAGATTTATGTAAAGCCGATTACAGATCCCGAAGCAGACGCAGTTTTTTTAGACAGGTTAAAAATAGTTGAGTTTGAAAATGACAGATTTTTGAAAAAAAACGGTGATAGTTTCTATCTCGATACACAGTTATCAGGTACGGCTATTTCTGCCGAAGGACCTTCAAGAGGCGTTGTAATTCAAGGTTTTCTTGAAACTTCAAATGTTAATGTTGTCAATGAAATGGTGCGAATGATAGAAGTAAATCGTGCCTATGAAGCAAATCAAAAAACAATTCAAGCCGGAGATACAATGATGGCAAAGCTCTGGAATGAAGTGGCTAAGTCGAAATAATTAGGGGGAAGATAAATGGTTAGGAGTTTATGGACAGCGGCTACGGGTATGAATAGCCAACAAGCAAACATAGATACGGTTGCAAATAACCTCGCAAATGTGAACACAAGCGGTTTTAAAAAGCAAAGAGCCGAGTTTCAAGACTTATTGTATCAAACGGTTGAGAGTGCCGGCACCCCTGCAACCGAAGATACAATTACACCCGTTGGTGTTCAGATGGGGCATGGTGCAAAACTTGCCGCAACTCAGCGTATTTTCGAGCAAGGCTCATTACAAAATACAGGTGTAAGCAGTGATATTGCAATTCACGGTGAAGGGTTTTTCAGGGTCTTACAATATGACGGTACTTATGCTTATACTCGTGACGGCTCGTTTAAGGTTGACGCTGACAGACAGCTGGTAACTTCTGACGGGCTTAGAGTGTTGCCTGAAATCATATTTCCCGAAAACTATCGTGAGGATACAATTGCCATAAGCCGAGACGGCAGGGTTACTGTCAGAGTCGGCGATGTGGACGAACCAATAGATGTAGGACAAATAGAGCTTTACCGATTTCAAAATAATGCCGGTCTTTCCGCCGAGGGTGGTAATGTTTTTAAGCAAACCCCTGCTTCGGGACAAGCTATTCCCGGTCGTCCGGGTTTTAACGGCTTTGGTAAAACCGAGCATAAATTTTTGGAAATGTCAAATGTTTCAACCGTAAACGAAATGGTAAATATGATTGTTGCACAGAGAGCTTACGAGTTTAATTCAAAAGCAATTCAAACAAGCGATAATATGCTTGGTACGGCAGTCAGTTTAAAACGATAATAAAATAGGAGCATAGTGTGGGAGTAAATGCAATTTCAGGCTTTTCGCCAATTGATAAAGTAGATGCAGTTTCGGAACTCAAAAAACTGTATAAGGATACGGATAAAGAAATTGAATCAATAAAAAAAGAAGAAAAAGATTTTTTAAAAATGCTTAACGATTTGCGTCAAGCGGATCTTGCGGCAGAAATTACTTCTGCTTCATCGAAAGCAAATATGCCGGCAAAGGTAAAAAATCTTTCATCCGGAATTTCAGGCGACTACATTAGCTCCATGAAAATTAATAACCCGACTCCTGCGGATAAACAAGCGGCGGCAAAAGGCGATGCGGCTAAATCAATTATGGCGAATAATACAAAAGTTGATAAAACTTCAAAACTTTATGAAAAGTCGCTTGAGCTTGAATCGTATTTTGTAAAGATTATGCTAAATACAATGCGAAAAACACTAACCGGAAGCAGTCTTGGAGATAACAGCTACGCATCAAAAATGTACAAAGATATGATGTACGATGAGCTGTCAAGAACAGTGACAAAAAATGCCGGTTTCGGACTTGCAGACCAAATTTATCTTCAGCTGAAAAACAGCTAAACGAGCCGGTTACAAAAGTCAGGTACTTTTAAAATTGCCTCAAATTTATTAATTCTCAGCTGTTTTCAAAAGCATTTTTTTTTCAAATACTTTTTGTTCTAGACCTTGCTAAATTCGAATTTTTGTTGTATAGTTTGTGTATGAGTATTTCAATTTATTCTCTCGGTGCAGCCGAGGAGGTTACCGGCTCGAAACATATTCTGGATGTTGACGGTCGAAAGTATTTGATTGATTGCGGTGCATTCCAAGGCTCAAGAGCCGAAGCAGATAAAAAAAATCGTGATTTTAATGTTCCCGCTAAAGATTTGGAAGCAGTAATTCTTACGCACGGGCATTACGACCACTGCGGTTTATTGCCTTTACTGAATATACACGGCTTTGAAGGAAATATTTACGCAACACCTGCAACAAGGGATTTAGCAAATCTGATTTTAATGGATTCAGCACATATTCAAGCCCGAGACCGTGAGTTCCATGCAAAGCAGGCGGCAAGAAAAGGCGAAAAGTTTACATGGAAGCCTCTTTTTGAAGAAGGTGATGTAATAAAAACAATCGGACAATTTATTACTGTTTCGTACAGGCGCCCCATATATATAGGTCCGGGTGTTCAGTTGGAATTTTATGATGCGGGGCATATCCTGGGCTCTTCATTTGCAATACTTACCGTAACGGAAAGCTCAGGTCGTGAAGTAAAAATAGCCTTTACAGGCGACCTTGGGCGGGAAGAAAAAGCGATTATCAGAAATCCTGAAGTCATTCCTCCCGTAGATTACATCATTATGGAAAGCACCTATGGAAACAGACTTCATGAAAGTCAGGATAACGCATTAAAAATGCTTGAAGAAGCCGCCAATAAAATTCACAAAACACACGGCAAGATTATAATTCCGGCTTTTGCTGTCGAAAGAACACAAGAGTTGGTTTACCACTTTCATTGTTTAATAGACGAAAAGAGAATTCCTGAAATTCCGATTTATGTGGATTCACCGATGGCGGTAAATGCTACCAGTATTTTCCAAGTGCATCAAGAATGCTACGACAAAGAAACACATGAGGCTTTTATAAAACATCATAAAAATCCTTTCGGCTTTAACTCTTTGAAATTCATCACAAGTGTCGCAGAATCAAAAGAGCTAAACGATATTGACGGGCCAATGATTATAATCAGTGCTGACGGTATGTGCGAATTCGGAAGAATTACACACCACTTGGCAAATAATATTGAAAAGCATTCAACAATTATTCTTTTGGTCGGCTTTATGGCGGCAAACACGCTAGGAAGAAGACTTCAAAACGGTGACGATAATGTTCGGATTTTTAACAAAAACTTTCATGTAAATGCAGAAGTTCTTCAAATCAACGCATTCAGTGCCCATGCAGACTATCGTGAAATGCGGGACTGGTTGGACAAAAATGATACTTCAAAATTAAAGCGAATTTTCTTGGTACACGGCGAGCCTGATGCACAAAAACATCTTATCTCTTATCTTGGTGAAAAAAATTATAAAGATGTGCAAGTGATAAAATATGACGAAACATACGAGTTGTAACACTTGTTTTAGAGCTAAGCAAAAAAAAGCGGTGTTTTCAACACCGCTTTTTTTTAAAACTTAAAATTACGCCTTAAAACGCAAATTTAAGCAATAACGCCTTGCATTCCGATAAAGCCTAACACAATCAAAAACTGTGCCAGAAGATAGGCTAACATAATCCAAAAATGTGATTGTTTATAACCTCCGACAAAGTATTCCTCGATAACATGTGAATCAGAAAGCATAAACAGAATACCGCCCACAGCCATTAAAATACTTGCCGTATTCGGATTTGCAATTGCAAGCAACAAGAAAAGATACGACATTATGCCGACACTAATCATATAAACAACAGCAAAGCGTCCTAATCCCCTAAAATCATGCCTTACAATAATGAGCTTGATTGTAATAATTACTATATAAACAATAAGCAAAATTAAAGCGGCGATAACAGGAACGGTGAAATTCATAATCAGGATAATTCCGGCCGCAATGTAAGCAATTTGAGCCAAAAGGAACATCAGAATACCGTGAACAAAGCTGGGTCTTTCCCAGTCATAAATCAACAGAATATCACCAACCCACAGGGCAATTAAGGCGACCAATACAAAAATATTAATCAACGCAATAGTGTCTGAATACATGAATGTCCAAACAGCATACATTAAAATAAGCAAAGGCATCAACATAAACTTTGTAATGTCGGAAAGACCCAAGAGCTGCTTTGAACAATGAACAAGATGTATAATAGCAACAACAACAAAAGGAATCAGCGCAAGCCAACACCAAAAATTTCCAATTTGCGGATACATAAAAAACCTCCTCAAGTTTTTTCTAATCTATTTTACACCCTAATAGACTTTTTTTCAAGTATTACTCTCTTAAAAAAAGAGCTAAAATATATCGCCAAGCTCAAGCCTTTTTAATGAACAATCCTCTACTACATAATTACAATCGGCTTTTTCGGAAATTTCGCATACTGCATAACGACCGTCCAATAATGCACCCGGATTGACAAAAACCGTTTCTCCAATTTTTTCAACGGCAAAAGATTCGTGAATATGCCCTGAAACAGCCAAAACAGGTTTATACTTGTCAATAAAGGATCGAATTTTAGGCGAGCCTACATGAATTATCCCTGCACGATCCAGCTTTGTGTTTTTAGCCGGATTATGAGTAACTACAATCAGATTTTTCCCCGAAAACCTGCCCTGCTCCATTTCTGCCTTTGCGACATCCAAATCGCCTGCAAGCTCATCGTCTGTACGCTCGTAGGGGGTCGTACCTGTAAATTTACTCCCGCCGCCTGAGCCTGCAAGAAAAAGATTTTCAAACATGGCTATTTCTGCATTTATCGAAATGCCGGCCTTCTGCATTTCTTTCAACAAATCCAAAGTGTCGCAATTGCCAAGCACCGAAAACACCTTAGAATGCAATGCAACAACCTCATTAAAAAAAGGCATCGCCGTTTCAGGCTTTCCAAAAGCCGTAAAATCACCTGCAAAAATTACAAAATCAGACTTTTCTGCCTCATCTTTCAACCGCTTCAAATTTTCAACATTTCCGTGTCCATCACTGCAAATCAATATCCTCATAAATCACTCCCAATAAAATTCAAGCAAACAAATGCCCGTTACAGGATACAACCCTTTTAATAATTTTGTCAAGTAAAAAAATTTTTTTTAAAGGGGGAAGTATCCCCCTCGCTTGCAAAAAATTGCCTTTTTTCTTTTGTTAAATTATATCGAGTCTTCCTCAAGTCAGCCTCGATTACTTAAAAACATCAACAAGGCAATTGTTTTTCCGCTACCCCCTCGACAGGCGGCACTGCATCTGGACAGGCTCGATAACCGCTTGTCGAAGCACGGGAACCATCCCTCGGCTTTTTTTCAACTTCCTGTCAGAGGGTAATAATCATCCATCCTGTATAATTATTACCCTGCCAAGTTTTGGCTTTTGCCAAAACTTGGTAAAATTAATTTTCACGAAACAAAAGTGTTTCGATTTGATATAATAGAAAAGTCTACATCCTGTCCACACAAGAAGCTCAACATAAAACTTAAACGATACATAAGCGTGGAAGCATACGGTTAAGCAGAAAACCGGCAAGCCGGTCAATTAGTTTAACCTGATTTTAACCGGCGAAGTCTACACTTTTGCCCGATTAAACTTAAACAAAAACAACCTTCGCCGGCAGAAGAAGCGTTGTTGATTTTATCAGCAAAGGGCAAAAGGTTATGCGAGCCGGTGGGGTTGGAGGCTGTGAAATGTTTTAAGATAAAAATTTTATTAAACCGTTTTTAAAACAACATTTCACAGCACCATATTATTTTATTTTGCTTTATTTTATTTTGCTTTACTTGATTTCATTTTATTCAATGTAAGCGTATTTTAAATTATATGTTCCAAGATAAAATTGGCGGACATTTTTTAAGTTTGGTTGCACGAAGATATTGTAGGTTTGGTTTGCATAAGGGGCGATGCAACAATCTTCTACGAGAAGAAGTTCTTCCGCGCGTTTGTAGTTTTCAAGTTGTACCGCAGGGTCGGCGCTTTTTTTTGCTGTAAGGACAAGTCGGGTGTATTCATCGTTTTCCCAGCCGGTTGGAACGATGCGATTGCCGGGCAAAAATAAGTCAAGATAGCGGGACGGATTTTCGACACCGCCTGCCCATGATTTAAATCCAATTTGATATTCCAAACTGCGATTGCGTTTCTTAAAGACAGTGCTTTCAACTTTGTCCAATACAACATTTACGCCGAGTGTTTGAGTAAGGCTGCTTTGAAGATATTCGTCAAATTTCGAGCTTTCGTTGGACGGGAACATAATGCTGATTGTTACTTGAGAAGGATCAGTTCCAAGTCCCAATTCCTGCATGCCTTTAATAAAATGTGCTTTTGGGTCGCCTACATTTTCCAAAAGTTTTTTAATCGGCTCTCCGGCGAGGCTGCGATAATTTTGATTATCCAATTTTGTTGAAAGTGCCACAAAACCGTAAGCCGGTTTATAAATATTGTCAAACAGGTCTTTGCATATTTCATCACGGTTCAAACTTGCAGAAACAGCTTGGCGTATTTTTCTGTTTGAAAACAGTTTGTCTTTTTGATTCATAAAGACATACCTGACGCGACTGTCAACTCCTGAAATTTCGGTAAAACGGTTTTGTGATTTTAGTTTGTCAATCCAGCTGATTGTGTAGGCTCTTGCGATATCGATGCTTCCGTTTAAAAGCTCACCTATTGCCGCATTTTCGCCGCGAATGATTTTAAATGTTAATGATTTAAGTTTAACATTTTTTGCATTCCAAAAATTTTCGTTTTTTATCAATTCAATTTTACTGTTATGAATCCATTCTTTTACTTTGAAAGCTCCACTGCATATTATTTTTTCGGCATCGCTTCCATAAGAGTCCGGAAATTTTTCGACTATGTCTTTTCTCTGAGGCGGAATTTTAGCGGCGAATTCATCCAAGTTTTTTATTGGGTATTCTGTTGTAATTTTTAATGTGTTTTCATCAATTGCAGTAATCCCAAGCTCGGTGTAATCCTTTTCGCCTTTCAATATAGCATCTGCATTTTTGATATAATCATAGTACATTGCCATTGGTGATGCGGATTCTTTATTGATTATTCGCTTAATGCTGTAAACAAAATGGTCGGCAGTAATTTTTTTGCCGTCAGACCATAATGCTTGTCTCAAATGAAACACCCATTCGGTGTAATCGGAATTATGCTCCCATGTTTCGGCAATTCCGGGTAAAACGGTGAGAGTCGCATCGTCTGCAGTTTCTATGTTAGTCAGGTTTTCGTTAATATAATCCAAAACCACGAAAGAATATCTGTCAGATGCTTTTGCCGCATCTAAGATGCTTGGCTCAGCACCGAGTGAAGCCGCAATCACTTGCTCTTTTTTATGTGCCGATTTTTTATTGGCACTGTTACCGCAAGAAAGCAGTACAGCAAAATAACAAAGCATCAATAAAGTTTTAAACAAAGTCTTAAATAAAAAAGTATTTCTTGTTTTCATAAACCGCTATATATCAAATTTAAGTAAAACTTTCAAGTGGTTTTAATCATAAAAATTGGCTTATTTTGAAAGAAGATGGCGATTTTGCTTTCAAGCAAAGGGCAAAAGATTTAAGGTGCGAGCGGGTTGGCGTTTAGCAAAAAAGCTCCAAATTCAGTATAATTTCTTAACGCTTTTATTTGAAGCTTTTGTTAATTTAAGTTAATCGCAGATTAGTATCTAATGCGAACATCTTTTTTTCGTGGTGTTTCCTGTTTTGAATATGCAGTCTTTTCTGTGGCATGATGTGCCTGCAAGTATTCTGCAATAGCGTCTTGCTCTCCACCTGTTTTACTGAAGCTGCTGTTTTTGCCAGGATCTTTGTTAATATTTTCTGTAGGATATTCAGCCGCATCTCCATAGCCTTTGCCTGCATATAGATTTCTTCTTTCAGGTTTTGAAAGTGTAGCGAATGGATAGTCATCACCGCCATTTGCCAAGAAGTTCAAAGTAACCATTCTAAATCTTCTTTTTGCATCACCTTTGATTTTTCCGTTTTCAATAACAGTATCTTTTACTTTTCCGTTTTCGTCAACAATTTGAAGTTTGGTAACTCTGTTACCTGCCTTTTTTGTTATATCAAAAACGAAGTGCATTCCGGCAATTTGCGGGAAAGCTCCCGGAGTTTTTCCCGCGCCTGCACCAGCGACAGCATGCTCTAAAATCATTTTTAATTCTTCAGCTGTCAAAGAAAGAGTTACAAGACCGTTGTCGAATCTGAGAACTGCTTTCATGTGGCCTTCGGTAATAGCTCCCTTTTTGGTTCCATTTTCTTTACTTGCCGCAGGTGCTTTGTAAATGATTTTGCTTGTGTTGTTTGTTCCGGGTGGAACAATGGCTGTGCCGATTTCAGTTCGGATACCGCCACCATTTTTAAAAGATATATCTACATGCTCTTTAGCCATAAGGTTTGCGTACCATAGGTTTGCGTCAGCAGAAAGGTCTCCAAGGTTTGTTTCTTGTGTACGAACTTGTGAACGGCGACCATCAAGATAAACTGAAGTGTAGCCAAGAACATTTCCGAATTGCTTTTTAATAATTGTTTGCATTGCTTTTTGCAGCTTTACAACTTCAGGAATTGGTTTTGCATTCAAATTTTTTACATTGTCAGCTGTGCTTGCCCAAGCTCCATTTACTGTGTTGTCAAGATTTCCTAATAACATTTCACCGTTTTTGTCGAAGTCAACAACTAAACGACCTAAGTATTTGTAGTCCCCATCAACATTTACAACAACTATAGGTTTTTCATCCTTTGTTGCTGTAATATAAGGATATGCTTCTTCAAAACCTTTATCTCCCGTAAATAGAGTATCATTTTTGTCACCCATTCTTGTATTTGAACCTCCGGCAACGATAATATCAACACCGTGTAGGTGTCTTGCCAGTTGCTTTTCAATACTAATTTGCTGCATGTGAGCTAATAGTATGATCTTATTTACACCACTGTTTGTAAGAGCATCAACTGAAGCTTGAATTTTTTCAGCCAATTTTGGAATGTCCATACCTGATTTAGGATATAAAGTCATATCACCAATGCTGGTAATTGTACCAAGTAAGGGTGTTGAAGCTCCAACGATACCGATTTTTTCGCCATTTACAACAACAGTTGTATATGCCGCCAGCTTACCGGCACTCTTAGAATAATCAACACCGTTTTTACCTAAATATTTTGCAGTATCTTCATCTGTGCTAAAATCGATGTTTGCTGAAAGGTAAGGAAATTTTGCACCTGAAAATTTGGCACCACCTTTGGCTTTTGGCTTTAGAGCATCACAAAATTCTTTTGGGCTTGCATCTAATTCGTGATTTCCCAAAGCAGAAGCTTTTGTGTTAAAAGCATTCATTAAAGCAATGTCAAAATGACCGGGCTCATTGCTGCCTGTTAAAGCTGTAATTGCTTTTTGTTCAGCAGCATAGAATCGTTGACCGGGAATAATATTGTCTCCTGAACTAAGCACTAATGTAGAATTTCCATATTTCTTGTCATTAGTGAAAGCATTTACCAATGCAGAAAATTCATCAACCGAAGCTAATGCAACTTCTTCATTACCATCAACATCTGCATAGTGCAATAATTGCAATGTGTATGCAGACTCCCCTTCTTTAATGACCTTTGATGTATCTACTGTAGCACAGCCAAAAACAAATACAACAAGCATCATAGAAGCTAAAATTTTTTTCATTTTTCATCCTCCAAGATTAAAAATAATGAGGGAATTACAAAAGTAAGACGAATTTTGTAATTTCTTCAAAGTAACTTAGTGTATCACAAGTTATTAAAAAAAACAAGCAATCGAATTAAATCATGTTAAATCTAACCGAAAAAAACATACAAAGAAAATTGTAAGAATACCGGCGTGTAAAAGCCCGAGAAAAAATACTGAGCCGCTTGCAAAAGTCGGTTACTTTAGCAAGCACCTTAAAAAGAAGCTCATTTCATTGCACTTTTTGATATATTTTGGAAGAAATTGCAAAACTCGTCTGAGTTTTGCAATTTCCTATACTTTGTAATTTTTCTCGGGCTCGCATTTCGTTTAACCTTATTTTGCGAGTGCCGTTATCCTTTTGTTTGATTGTTTATATAAGTAAAAGCGGTTCACAATTGTGAAACGCTGATTATTATTTTTCAGAAAAAAACAAAAGATTTAAGGTGCGAGCGGGTTGGCGTCAGCTAAAATTTTTTAAAAGTTTTAAATATGCTTCGTTATAATATTATTGGCAAAAATATGTTTTATTTTATCCACATTTTTCAATTGATTTTCATCTCCGATAACAGTCGCAACAAGATAATGATTTTTTGCCTGTTGCAAAAAAAAGTCGGCAAAGCGTTTCATGTCATCATCTGTAGCAGATATAATTCCAGCAACTTCTTCTTGTTTTTCATTTGCAGAAACACCGTTTAAAATTTGCGAAAAGCTTATCATACTTTTTGAATATGGTGTTTTAGGATTAACCTCTGTGTTGTATGCACCTACAATTAATTTTTCTATTCCTTCGTTTGTAAACTCTTCGTCTTTAGTCGTCTCAAAAATATTTATAATTTCATTTAGCGATTTAAGCGGATTTGGATCTCGATAAGTTACAACCGCAAAAAAATCTTCTAAACTTTGAGTGATGGAAAAGACACCATACGCTCCGCCAATTGTTCTAATGCGCTCCCAAAGAGGACCGCTTGAAAGCCATTTTCTAAATACATGAAGTTTTCCGTAAAGCATCGGACTGTACGGCATCGACTTAAACACAATTGTGCTGTGCGCAACTTGAATGTTTGCAGGAATTAACTGAAGTGCCGGTTTTTCATTTTGTGATAATTGAACAGCGTGTTTTCTAAATATTTTTTTTGAAGGTTGAATACCCGAATATCCTATTAAACATTTTGGAAGAACTTTTTTTAACATGTTTATATTTTCAGATGTACCGGTTAAATTTAGAAGCAACCCTGACGCTAATATTTTTTTATGTATCTCCGTAAGTTTTTTAGAAATATTATCAATTTCATGTGCGTTGTTTTTAATATTATTATTTAGCTTTGTTAAAAAATTAAGTTGTGTTATACCGGCCCATCTTTCAGTAATTGCCCATTTATCGCTAACTGTTGCAAGAGTACTTGAGATTGTAAATGTATGCCCGCTCATTGCAGGCATGTTTTCAAAAGAATTTTTGGTTTCTTTTATAATATTAAGTAATCTTTTGCTATCGTTAAATGAAACATTCTTGATTAAGTCAAAAACAAATTCGGTTGCTTCAAAAACTAAGTCGCCCAACATTTTAACACATATCATAATCCAATCACGCCCGAGAATATCTTCGCTTCTCAATACATTTTGCATTTTAAAAAATTGAGGAATCTTTGTGATATTTTTTTTTGCAGAAATAAGATTAACACTTATACCACCCAATAGTCTTGCAGAAATGCTCAACGAATCACTCCATGATAATTTATCGGTACCAATATCCATCAGAGATGATGAATATAATTTTAAGTACTCATAATCTTCATCATCAATGCAATCAACAGGAATTGCAATATCAATATACGCAATATTATTTGTCGGTTGCTGATGAATTACCACAGGAATACCGGAAATACACTCAACTGTTTTTTCAGGAAGTGCTTCAACAGGCGGTAATTCATTTTTTGAAAGATATGGTATCAAAGCTTCAAGCTCAGGCGTATCAGCAGTTACTTTTTTCTTTTCTAAAACTGCTTGGTCTTCAAGTAGTTGTTTTCGCTTTACATCTGTTAATTCGGATTTAAACTTTTCAATATACGATAAAACAGATGCTTGAATATTATTTGTATAATTTTTATCATGCTTAATTACGGTAGTGCATCTATGTTGATTTTCTATCAATAATTCAGTTATCATCTTTTTTAAATAATTTTTATCTTTTAAAATATTTTTTTTCACTTCTTCAAATACAGAAATATATCTTAGCGCATCTTCAGGTTTACCGCCATAATTCCATGAATCATAAGCCCGTGACATCAAACTTAAACTAAAAGGGGCGCCACCTGACCTGACAACTTCTCTGTTTGAAAAGTCAATTATATTTAATGCGGTCTGTATTTTATCATCGGAAATATCTGAACTAACTACGCTATTCAATGTTTCCAAAATTAAAGCCTCAACCTTTTCTTCATCGCCACTTTTTACATTTGACATTCCGACAAAAAAAGCAATCGATTCATAAGGTGTTGCCAAAGAATTATACGGATACAATTCGCCAAATTCAGAATTCAACAAAGCCTTATTTAAAAAACTTCCGTCATGTCCAATCAAAAGCTCTTGCAAAATAAACGCTTCCATCAAATGCTTTACATCTTTTGTTTCTTTTAAAGCCCAACCAACCAAAACAGTATTTTCTGAATCACTATCATCACCACTTTTTTCAGGGCCGGAAGCATAAACTTTTGCAGGTTTATCTAAACGAACAATCGGTTGAATTGGTTTTGGTTTTTGAGAATATTCAAAAAACGCCAAAAATTTTTCATCTAAAAACTTTAATTGCTTGTCTGTCGGAATATTACCGCATAAAAAAATCTTACAGTTACACGGATGATAATATTTTTTATGAAATGCTTTAAATTGCTCATAAGTCAATTCAGGAATAACGCGTGGATCACCGCCTGAGCTATAAGAATAAATACTGTCTTTAAAAAGATTTTGGCTCGCAATATCATAAGCTACATTTTCAAAATCAGAATAACCTGCCATCATTTCATTAAACACGACACCTTGAATTGTCAACTCACCATTTTCATCAAACTCAAAACGATGTCCCTCTTGCTCAAACGCATGTTTATCCAACAACGGAAAAAAAACTGCATCGCCGTACACAGACATTAAATTAAAATAATCTGCTTCTACAATTGAACTCGCCGGATACAAAGTTTTATCGGGATAAGTCATGGCATTCAAAAAAGTATTTATACTCTGTTTGTCCAAAGTTAAAAACGGATCTTTAAGCGGAAAGTTTTTCGACCCGCACAACACTGTATGCTCTATAATATGTGCAACACCATTTGAGCTTTCAGGCGGTGTCGTAAATCCAAAACAAAAAAGATTTTCAACATCATTATTTAAAACATGATAAACTTCAAGTCCGGTTTTCTTATGAATTGCGTAAACGCCTCGTGCCTTTAACTCCAACAACTCATGCTCCGAAATAATTTCAAAATTATGTATTTCTTTCATATCGTTTCCTTTAATTTTTTTTTATTTTAACATTTTATAAAGAAAACAACAAGGCTTATGAACCTGATTATTTATTTTTTATAAAAATGTTTAGTTTATTTATTTTTTTAATACTACATTTTTAAAACCATATTACATCTCACCCTGTACTGTAAAAAATCAAAAACATTTTTCTCAACCCGCGACCACCGCATAACCTTTTGTTCTTTAATTTAATTTTTAATCAGTGTTTTACGCTATCGCTCCAACCACTTTTTCTTTTTAATTTAATCGAACAAAAGTGTAGACTGTGGTCGCCAAATCATATTAATCGTTCTGTATAATATGTTAGGTTTTCTTTTTTTTATCACGACAGTCATTAAAAATAACCATATTTTATATTAAATAAAATTATTTTTTCTCTTGATTTTTTATTAAAAACATTATATTCTCATATTGAAAACAAATATCACAAAGGATGCCTGCAATGAAAAAATTATTTATTACTATTTTCTTCACTTTTATTTTTATAATAGGATGTAAAACACAAAACGATTCAATAAATACCGCAATATTAATTCAGCGACCGGAGAGAATGTTTTGGGAAATTAAAGGTCCAAAAAACAGTATATACATTCAAGGCACAATTCATGTAGGAACGGATGAAATGTATCCGCTTGACAAAAACGTCTTAAAATCATTTAAAAATTCAAAATTAATATATGCTGAAATTTCATCAAAGGATATTACAAAAGCACAATCAAAAATTTTGAGCTTAATGTTTTCAAGCATTGAAAAAGATAAAACCAAACGCATTGAAGCAAATATAACTAAAACCGAAAAAAAAGTACTAATCGATACTTTAGGTAAAACAGCATATACCCAATTAAATAAATTTAAGCCTTGGGCAATGAATTTAGGTATTATGGAAGTAACAAACCAAAAATTAGGCGTGGATCCACAAAAAGGTATCGATATGTTTTTATATCAACTGGCAAAAAAACAAAAAAAAGAAGTCTTGGGTTTAGATGAACTGGAAACCCAATTGAATATTCTCAAATTTGGCACAAATAAAGAGCAAATATATATGCTAAAAGAAACAATTGCAAGTATAAAAAATCAATCATACCAAAAAGAATTCGAGCAACTGATTATTGCTTACTTAGAAGATAATAGAAGTAAACTTGAAGTTTTACTTAATTCATCAATAGAATATGAATCAGAGGAACCTGAAATAATTGACCTGCAAAAAAAATACTATAATGCTTTAATTTTAGAGCGAAATACAAGATGGACAACTACTATTTCAGAACTTTTAAATCAGCATAATGATGTTTTTATTTTTGCAGGCTCGGCACATTTTTTAGGTGAAGACAGTGTATTTAATATTATGCAAAAAAACGGATCTCTTGAATTAAAAAAATAAGTAGGTAAAAACATTGAAATAAAACTAAAAAAGAAATTGCAAAAGTCAAACGAGTTTTGCAAGTGGCTCGCACTTTTATTTATTCATTTTAAAAACCGTACTTACTTTTAATATATCCGATGAGTATTGCCAAAAAAGCATATTACCGGTAAGCATAATCCGTATAGGACTTAACTCCGATAGTTTATATGCGTAAGATAAATTATTTTCAGGTGTTTGAGAAATACTTAAATGCACAATATAATTTTTATCGTCTATTTTTTCAAACAAAAAATAAAGTGTTTCAAAAAAAGAATATCCGTTTGCCGAAAATAATCTATCCGCAAAAACCAAAAAACTACCGTCATCTGCAACCGATGAGCAAGTAATATTAGAAAGCTCAGGAATTAAAGACTTGCCGTTTACAACTAATTTTAAAATCTCGACAGGATTGATAAGTTTTTCTTCAGAGCTTTTTGGTTTTTCTTTAGATACTCCTTTTGTCTGTTGCTCATTTAGTTTAACCAGCTCCGACAAAATATTGTTTAACACATCATCATCTAAGTTGTTTGCATTTGGTGTCGTAATTTCTTTATTACCTAAAACTGTATTTAATAATCCCATAATTGAATTATTATTCATAGTCTCCAATTTTTTCGCCGTCAAACCGGAAAAATTCTTATTTTGAGTTTTAGTTTTTTTTGCATTATTCTTTGCATTACTCTTAAAATTAGGCGGCTTAGGTGGTGCAGGTATGGAAGGCAGTACCCAAGCACCTGGTTTAATAATTATTTCAGGGATTTCGGGCATTACAGGAAAATCAGATGAGCTGTCATCAGCAAACATATCTAATGGAGAAATAAAAATTATAAAAAACCAAAATAAAAAAGCTGAAATTGGTATTTTTTCAAGTTGATTTTCTACATCATTCAAACGCTTTTTTAATGTAACAATTGTTTTTTCAATTCTGTTTTTTTCTTTTTCTAGTTTTTGTCTTATGTCAATTTTATCATCTTTTTTTCTACCGAGTGCTTGTCTTACAATTGCAGGACTTTTGTTTTGCAAAAACATCTTTTCAGCTTCCAACCTTTTTTCGTTTGACCCAATTTTAGAAACTTGTTTCATTGCTTCATATCCAATACTCGGGTCTAAATCATAAGCACTCATTTTTTCGATTGCTGTACTCGCCGCTCTAGGTAAGCATAAAACTCTGTCAACATAATCTTCGTAGCGTACTCCGGCTTTTTTACACAACCCTCTAGCCTTGTACAACAATGACCCTAATCTTTTCATCAATTTACCGTTTTCCACCAAAATTGTATTTCGTATTTCATCTGTAATTTCCAAAAGCTCAGGAGAATTTTCCAACTCTATTTTATATAAATTCAAGCTCTCGGCTTTTTCCAATAATTCGTGAAACTTACTCCAAAATCGAGGGGGATGAAAACGATTTGTATAAAACCCGCCTTCAATTTCATAAAGTTTATGATGAGTATATTCATGAATTGCGGTATAAACAAGCTCTGAATCAGCAGAAAAATTTTTGTTGTGTAATATAATTTCATGCACATCAGGTTTATAAAGCCCGTTTACTTTTTTGCTTTTTTTACCGGTGAAAATAACAGAAAACTCAAGTTCACTGTCTTCAATTTTTAATAATAATTCTTTTATTTGATCTTGATTCATAATTTCTCCCAATGCTAATTCCAAAAACCAAAAGAATTTAATACTAAACTGATACCCGCGGTTGTTGCTGTTTCAGTTCTTAAAATACGATTACCTATAGAGCATTTAATAAACCCATTTTGTAAAAAAATACTTCTTTCATTTTGAGACCATCCTCTTTCGCTTCCAATTGCAGCACAAACAAAATTATGTTTGTCAGGAATTTCAGAAATGGACATACAGTCTTTTCCAATGTCAAACAAAATTTTAGATGCTGTATCATTTAACTTTATAACTTCAAAAAAATGTTTAACACTTTTATAAATTTCCACTTTGGGTATCAAAGTAGAGCCTGCTTGAGAACAACCATCAACCAATATTTTATCTATTTCCGACTTTTTTGCAAGATCGGAATTCAAATAAGATTTTTCACCCAATTCAGATGCAACCAAGCTAATTTGTAAAACACCTAATGATGATACATCTCTCAAAATTCGTTTTAATTGAATTGGACGCGGAAACCCCAACAACAAATTTACAGGAAATAAAGGAGACGGTTGTTTTTTTTCAGAAAAGCTAAATACAATTTTTTCTTCAGTAAATTCCAAAATTACTGCTTTACCGATAACACCATTGATAATTCCTGCTTTAAATTCATCGCCAATTTTTAATTTCAATATTTTTTTTATATGTAAATACCTGGCATCGTTTTTAAAAAAACAAAACCCTGTATTACATTTTTGCTTTTCGGAAAATAAAATTATATTCATCAATTTATTATACTTTAAATTTCAAAAAAAATAAAGCATTTCTATTTTTTATATTTAAAATTAACAGATTTAAGCATCTTTTAATGCAGATTCATACTCAGCGTATGTAAAAAAAGTGCCATATTGACATGTAAGTTTTTTACCGCAAGCACATTCTCCGCAAATACCTATACCGCACATTGTATTCATTTCAAATGAAATAAATATATTTTTTGTGGGTACATTCATTGATTTAAGCATTTCTGCAGCCGTTTTCATAAAAATCATCGGGCCGACTAAGTAGGCTGCAAAGTTAGTTTCATCTTCTATAACAAAATTATTAAAACCACAAGCTTTATTTTTTATGTCATTCTCCATAGTTTTAATCACTCGTCCCGGAACACCATTATCTGCAACACAGTTATACGAGCCAAGCCGAATAAGAAATTCTTCAATTTGATTTTGTTCTCTTAGTTTTTCTTCAGAGGTACCAATGTAAGTAGAAATTTTACACCCGTTTTCTGTTAAAGTTTGTGCCAACATCGGTAAAACAGCAATACCGGTTCCACCGGCAAGCAGTACTGCATGTTTTGTTTTTGCATATTTAACAGGAGCTCCATACAAACCTCTAATATATACAGTATCACCTACATTTAAATCAAAAATTGCTTTGGTAAATTTTCCCCGCCTTTTTATTTCAATAGTTATAGGTTTTGGTAAGGCCAAAGAAAATGGTTTTTCTCCTATACCCGGAATCCATACAAAAACAAACTCCCCTGCAAAAAAAGGCATCTCGCCATCTAATGTTAATATAACAACATCTTTACTGTCTTTATATCGTGAAATTATTTTTTTAGGTATATATTCAAGTCGTTTTTCATTTATAATAAATTCGGAAGTGGTATTTTTTTTAACACCGCTTAATTCTTTAATTGCATCACTTTTTAATGCAGATAAATAATTTATCCAATTTTTTTGATGTACTCGTCCTAAAACAGAGCCAACACCAACAATATTTGCACCGGCATTAATTAACTTTGCAACTTGCTCTCCATTGGCAACACCCCCCATACCAAATATTGGAATATCCTTACCGACAGCTTTTCTAATTTCTGTAATTGCAATTACTGCTCTTTCAAAAATATCCAGCCCGCTTTTTCCGCCTTTACCGCCCAGTTTGTTATTTAAAATTGCCTTACCTGAATTTTCTTCAATATAAAGCTCAGGGCCCACAGTATTTATTGCAGTAATTCCGTCTGCCCCTGCATCAATTACAGCCTTTGCAATTTCAGATATGTTTTTTACATTGGGAGTAAGTTTTGCAAAAATCAAAGCTCTTGAGTTAGGAATTTCTTGTTTAATTTTTTTTACATAATCTTCCGCAATACTTACATCACAACCTATTGAAGAGCCATAGCCTGATGCAGCATGAGGACATGAAAAGTTCAGCTCAATTATATCTGCAACATCTTCAAAAGTTTTTATAAGCAGAATAAAATCTTCAGGTGAAGATGCGGAAACAGATACATTTAAGATTTTAGTTATTGGATTTTTTTTTCTTAATTTTTTAAGCTGAGCTAAGGCAACTTCCATTCCGGGATTTCTAAGTCCGACTGAATTACCGAATGTGCCTAATTTAGGCTCACAAATTATCGGCTCTCTGTTACCGTCATTTTTTTTAACTTGAAAACTTTTTGTCGTAATTACATCAATTGCGTTGACATCTTCATTAAAAAACCTTATCAATGAAGGTTTTGTAGAAGCAACACCGGAAACAGTTCCAAGCAAAACAGAGGTGCTGTCTTTACATTTTATAATATTTAATACTTCACTTTTTGAAAACATATTTTACCCCTTCAACACTTACATAAAAAGATTAACAGAAAAACAATAACCTGTCAATACAAAGATAATATAACTGTATTAAAAAAATAAAGTCGCTTTACTGTCGTGAAGTTATACAGAAAACCGGACTGTACTAGAGGCTATTGCAAAACTCGTATGACTTTTGCAATAGCCTCTACTACATAACACTTAACCTGATTTGGCGACCGCAGTCTACACTTTTGCTCGATTAAATTAAAAAGAAAAGTCGGTTGAAGCGACAGCGTAAAACGACGATTAAAAAATAAAGAAAAGAGCAAAAGGTTATGCAAGGGAGCGGGTTGAAAAATGTCTGCTCTGATTTTAGTTTTGAACTTAAATCAGAGCAGACATTAAAAATAAATTTAGTTTAAATTTTTTGGTCGTCAATTTGTAAATATTTTTCGTAATTTGTTTTTATTTTTGTCGAAAATGTTTGAATTGACTCGTAGACTTTTCCGGTTTGTATGTTTAATTTTTCAAATGCTTTTTCGAGGTCGCCACCGGATTTTCCGATAAAGGTTATGTCTTTGACGAGTTCTTTGACGGTTTTGGTAATGCCTTGCGAATTTTCGGCAGCAGCTTCGGCGAGGCGCCCCATCTCTTCGGCAACAACGGCAAACCCTTTTCCTGCATTACCGGCATGTGCGGCTTCGATTGCCGCGTTCATGCTTAGCATTTTAATTTGGTCGGCAATGCCGTCTATTAGCTCACCAATTTCGGTAATGCGGGCGACACTTTGTGTTGTGTAGACAATTCTTTCGTTTGTAGTTTTAAAAATGTTTGCACTTTCTTCAAAAGCATGCATTAATTCTTTTGCCTGCTCGGTGTCTTTTTGTCCGGTTTCTATGCTTGCATGAATTTCATCTATTAATTTTTTACCGGATTCTTCTTTTAATTTAAAGTTATCACTTTCGCATTTTAATTTTAAATTTTCATAAGCAGTGGTTATGTCAGTGTTTATTTTTTGAAGTTCATCATTTGCAGTTTTAATTTTTTCTAATTCAGTTTTAAGTTTTTCTATCTGTAAATTATTTTCGGAATTGTTATTTGTATTTTGCGAAATAGCAATATCCTGTTCGATTTTTTGTGCGGTACTAAATATGCTGTTTCCAGATTGAGTAAAAGAGGCATCATCGTTTTTTGTTTCATTACTATTTTCGGAATTGACATATAATTTTTCTGAATATATTTCAGGTTCTGAAGTTTTTTTCGCAACATCAACTTTTTTTTCTGCTTCTATTTTTGCGTTTTCAAAATTTAAATTATTATAATTAAAATTACTATTATATGAAGTCTTTGTATTGTTCAATTCAAAATCAGGAAAGTCCGGTTTTAATTTTTGCTCTGAGTTTTGAATATTTACCGGTGTTGATTGTTCAGATATAGATTCTTTTGTCGAAGGTGTTACATTATTGGTTTCAGAATCACCTTGAAAAAAATTCAACTCCGTGTTTTTTATGTCGTTAGAATTGATGTCAAAATTAGTTGTAGATTTTGTTTCAACCAATGATACGGTGCTTTGTGTAAATTTAGCTTTTTTTTCTCCGACACTTAAACGGATTTTTTTATGCGGCTTTGATCTTAAGGATGAAATTATAATTGTAAACTTTTCTTTGCATAAACGATAAGTTAAAAATATAGCCAACACCCAAGCCAATATTATAATAAGACCGCTTAGCATTATGTTTTTTTGTGTTTCAATAATATCGGATTCCAAAAACTTTTGTTGATTGTTCTTATATAATTTATGTTGCTCTAAAAAGTTTTTTTCAATTGCAGTTATACTTGATTCAGATCTGTCTTGTATTTTACTGTATTCTTGTTTCCATAGAGCTAATTTATTCAATGTTTTTTCACAGGAGAGTATATATTTTTCTACACCTCTATCAAGTTTTACTCTATTCAAAAATCCTGAATATTCATTTATAATTAATTTTAGATTTTTCAAGAGGTTATCTTGTATTGATATTTGCTTTTCAAAATCTCTTACATCAAATTTATTTTCGCTTAAAGCCAAACTATAAACATTAGACTTAAATTTAAGTGCAGAAATTTCATATTCAGTTAAAACATCCAAAATATATTGGTTGTCTCTCGAATTTTGATTTACTAACCTGTAAAAACCAAGACAAGTACTTGCCAATAACAATACTCCCAAGCAGATTAAAATAATCTTTTCAATTTGCTTCATATAAAACCCCTTTACAAAATAATCAATATTTCGTAGTATATAGTAATGAAGCTACTACATACTGCGGACTTACATCTTGGAAAAACCCTACACGAAGTATCACTTGAAGAGCAACAATCCGACATGCTTAAAAGCATTATAGAAATACTGTCAAGCGATGATTATACGGCACTTATAATTGCAGGCGATGTATACGACCGCTCAGTTGCCTCTGCAACTTCAGTCGCTCTTTTTAGCAACTTTCTTACAGAAGTTAAACAACGCTTCCCTACAATTTCAGTGCTTATCATTCCGGGTAATCATGACTCGGCTCTACGACTTTCATACGCACATGAGCTTCTTGAAAGCATGTCAATTTACATCGCAAATGATATTTCCAAAATCACTACACCTATAAGTATATCACATAATGATGAAAATGTCGAATTCTTTTTACTGCCATTTTTACAAACAGGTGCATTTTTTTCAAAATCTGAAAGTGATGAAAATCGATTGATGACCACTCAAAAAGAGATGGTTGAAGAAGCCATGAGACAAATAAAACCACATATTTCAAAAAAAACACCGTCTGTGCTTATTGCACATCTTTTTACTATAAACGGCATTACATCTTCAACAGAGAGGCAATTTATAGGCAGTGCAGAGTTAATTGACCCTGAAATATTGTCCGGTTTTTCATACATTGCCTTGGGGCATTTACATAGATTTCAAAAAATAAGGAATAATATCTACTATTCAGGCTCACCTCTTGCATACGCTTTTGATGAAGCAAAGTATGAAAAATATATTCTGTCGGTTGAAATAGACTGCAAAGATTTGACAGCAATTCCTACAGTTAAACCTATACCTATAAAGCCATCACGAAAACTTAATACCATTGAAGGTAAGTTTCATGATTTACTCGATACCGATAAATTTAATGAATACAAAGACGATTTTTTAGAAATAATATTAAAAGACAATATAAGTATTCAGTCACCAATGCAAATTTTACAAAAAAAGTTTACACATCTTTTAACTGTAAAGCAAGAAGCATTTATCAAACAAGTAGACAGCGATATTGAGTCAGATTTGCAAAACTCAATCAATTCAAGTCAAAGCATAGAAGATAATTTCATCAGTTTTTCAAACACAATTAATGAAGAAACAGATGAAGATGAAAAACATCTTTTTATCGATATTTACAAGGAGCTCTTAAGTGAAACCTGAAAAACTAACCCTGTGTAACATAGGGCCATTTGTGGGAAAGCACTCTGTTGACTTTTCGCGTTTTAATTCTATTTTTTTAGTTTGGGGAAATACAGGCTCAGGTAAGACCACAATTTTTGATGCAATATCTTATGCCTTTTACGGGAAACCACCGGGTATACGCTCGCAAAGTCCTAAAAATATGCGCAGTCATCTTGTAGCGGATACAGAGCCGTCAGAAGTAGAGCTTATTTTTTCTATCAAAAATAAAAGATATAAAATTTTAAGAAGTTTGCCTGTTTATTCAAATAAAAAAAATAAGGAAACCCCTGAAGGAGTTGAACTATGGGAATACAATACAACTGTTGAAAAGGACTGGAAAAATATTTCAGAAAGTAAAAAAACAGATACTGCAAAAAAAATTGAAAATTTGATAAAATTATCATTTGATAAATTCTCAAAAATTGTAGTGCTTCCGCAAGGTCAATTTGCAGACTTTCTTTCAAAAACCTCAAACCAACGGCAAAATATTTTAGAAAATCTATTTCCTGTAGATCAATATACAAAAATAATGGAAAAAGCAAAAGTCAGACAAGATAACATAACGGAAAAAATAAGTTATCTGCAAGAAGAGTTAAACAGATTACAGGAAACATATAATGACAGTTTATATTCAACAGCACATAAAGAACTAAACGATGAAATAAACAGATTAAAAAAAGATTTAAAAGAAATAAATAAAAAACTGGATTTAAAAAAAGAAGAAAAAATTCAAGCCGGATTAATACTTGAAAGAAAAAAGAAATACGCCAAAGCAAAAGAGCAATTAGAAGACACCAATAAAAAAATAGAAGATTACAATCAAAAGAAAATGCAAATTGAAATGGCAAGAAAAGCAGAGCCTCTGGCAGTTGAAGTTGAACAAATTGAAGAGCTTATCAGAAATGAAAAATCTGAAAGTGATAAGCTATATGAAATAAAGAATAAACAAATTTTCGCACAAGAAAAATTCAATCAATATGTTGAACAAAAAAGCACAATAGAAAAAGAAGAAAAAAATAGAGATAACCTATTGGCAAAAGAAGACCGTTTAAAAAGAGCTACAGAATTATTTAATGAAATAAAAAAAGAAAAAGACAAACTATCCGAATTACATAAAAAATTATTACCAAAAAATAAAAAATTAACTGAGCTTAAACAAAAATTATCAGATATTAAAAAAGAGATTAACTTAGCTCAGAATGATGCAGAACTTTTTTCAAAACATGAAACTGAATTTAATCTTGTAAAAGAAAAATCAGAGTATTTGCAATATATTTATGATTTAATTGCAAAATATAACGAAAAAAAACAAAATTTTAAAACCCATAATTCACTTCTCCAAAAAAAAGAAAATAAACTTGAAATTATAAATAAAAATATTAAAATAGAAAAAGAAGAATATGATTTTCTTGAAGAAACAAAAGCAAAAACTGAGCAGCAAAATATAGCATTTATACTTGTAAAACAATTAAAAGAAAACTATGCATGCCCTGTTTGTGGCTCGCTTACCCACCCTACTCCTGCAACCCGCCCTGAAAAACTTTCTTTTTCGATTGATGAAAGAATAGAAAAATCAAACGCATCGTTGGAAAACTTTTTATCCGAAAAAAAAGAATGTGAAGAAGAAATTACAAAATGCAAAATCAACACCGAGCAATGGCAAAATCAGTTGAATGAAATAATACAAGAAGCTAAAAATCTTAACTCAAAATATAGTAATGAAATAATATTTTCAACACCCATAGATAAAATAAATATTAATGAAGTATTCGAGATGAAAAGTACTGTAATTGAAGAGCTAAATGACAAATCAAAATTAAAAGAAAGCTCACTTAGATCTATGGACAAAAAAAATAAGTTAGAGCAGAGCCATGATGAAAATACAAAATTATATGAAAAAATAAATTTTGAAACAAACGAAATCAGCATACAAGAAAGCTCATTAAAGAGTATTATCAAAGAAAAAGAAAATAATTTTGATAAACTTTTTTCTGAAATAAATGAAAATAAAGAAAACCCAAGCCTTATTTTAGAAAAATGCCAAGTAGAAATTAAAGACATATCGCATAAAATAAATTCATATTATCAAAACATCTCAGAAGCAGAAAAGGCGTTAGAAAATTTTAATACGGCAAAACAAATGCTTGAGGTAAATTTAGCAGATATAAAAAAGCAAATCAGAGAAAAAACAGATGAAGTAGAATTAAAATGCTCTAATGCAGGATTTGCCGGTTTTGATGATTTAAAATCAGCTATTATTCCTAGTGATGAAATAAAACAAAATGAAGATGAAATTAAAAAATTTTATGAATATAGGGCAGCAACATTACAATCGGTGGAAACATTAAAAAAAGAATTGGAAGGACAACCTGAATATGATTATAACCTGATAGAAACTGAAGTTGATCAACTTAATATTAAAGTAGAAGAACTGGAAGCAAGAGCTGCAAATAAAACCACACAAATATTAGAGCTGGAAAATAAACATAATCAATATTTAACACTTTTCAATAAACATAAAGAAACTTGTGAAAATTCAATAGTAATAAATAAGCTGGCGAATAAACTTAACGGAAAAAACTCTAAAAAACTTAAATTTGATACATGGATACTTTCTTATTTTTTCAAACAAATAACCGTATATGCAAACAAAAGACTTGAAAAAATGAGTAACGGAAGATACCGTTTAGTCGTAACATCGGAAAACGAAACTAAAAAAGGTTTTGACGGTTTAAATTTACAAATTGCAGATGCAAATACAGGAAAACTCAGACCTTCCTCTACGCTTTCAGGTGGAGAAACCTTTATGGCTTCAATTAGTTTAGCACTCGGGTTTGCCGATAGCATTACGGCAAATGCCGGCGGAATAGTATTGGACTCTATGTTTATTGACGAAGGTTTCGGGACTCTTGATTCAACATGTCTTGAAAATGCTATTTCAATTTTAGATGAAGTTCGAGGGCATAGAATGGTTGGAATAATTTCGCATGTTGCGGAGCTCACATCAAGAATACCGGAAAAAATTAAAATAGAAAAAACAAATCACGGCTCTAAAATTATGCAATAACTTGTATGAAGAATTTATTTATACAGTAAATATTTTTCTCTTTTGTTTTTAAAAATTTGAGTGTCATGTTTTACTTTTTTATAAAATTCCAATGCATTAAAATCGTTTTTTGTAATATCATCACAACCTGTAAGCAAATTTAATCCACATCGACTAGAGCCGTAATTATTTATTTTAAACTTTTTGGGGTACAAGTTTTTAAAAGTTTCAAACATAAATAAAGCCGTTTTGATAGGCTGAAACAATTTTTCATCGGTAATAATTATTTGAACCCCTTGACAGTTTTGATTTTTATAAACCGATAACGAAGGTGTAAAATATACGGGATAAAAAAACACACCTGAAAGTTTTAATTTATTTAATTCAAAAGCTGTTAATTCTGCATCCATATATGGTGCCCCAATGTATTCAAAAGGCATAGTTGTACCGCGCCCAACCGAAACATTTACACCTTCAAACATTCCCATTCCGACATAGATGAGTGCGGTTTTTGGCTTAGGTATATTAGGGGAAGTGGGTATCCACATTAAATGAAAATCACTAAACATCTTATTTCTATCCCAATTTTGCATCGGTATAACAGTAAGGCGGCAATTTATTCCAAATTCAGAATTAAACATAGCGGCTAACTCTCCGACTGTCATTCCGTGACGCTGAACAATAGGATAATAGCCTACAAATGATTTAAACTTTTTTTGTAAAATATTTCCTTCAACAGTACCTGATATGGGATTGGGTCTGTCAAAAACTACAAACTCTTTATTATACATAAATGCCGCTTCCATAGCATAAGCCATAGTATAAATATAGGTATAAAATCTTGCGCCCACATCTTGAATATCAAAACAAAGCATATCAATTTTTTCCATCATCTCTTTTGTCGGGCGTTTTGTATTTCCATATAAACTGTAAACCGGCAGACCTGTTTTTTTATCGATGCTATTTGAAATATTGGCTCCTTCACGCTCGCTTCCTCTAATACCGTGTTCCGGTGAAAACAATGCAATAAGGTTTACATTTTCGTTAAGAATATCAATTGAAGTTTTTCCGAATCTGTTAATTCCTGTAGGATTTGTAATAAGCCCGACTCTTTTAGCTGCAAATAATTTAGCATATTCATCAATTCTTTCAATACCTAAAACTATTTCAGCCTCTTTTGTTTGCTTGGCTATTGTCGCACAACCGGTTAAAAGAATAATAAACACACATAATAATATTTTGTTTTTTATATTCACAGTAAAACCCTTTATCGTTTTTTATTTTAAAACAAGTTTTTCTTTAAGAAAACTTTTTATCTGTTTAGCTTTTTCCGTTCTTAAAAATTTTCGCAACATAGCGGATCTTAATGATCGCTTTTTTATGGTTTGCATAATTGCATTTAAATCTTTATAATAGCCGTTATTCTCAAACTTAGGCTCTGTTTTTAGCATATCGAATTTATTTTCCGCTAGTTCAATTAACATTGTATTTAAAAAATAATTATCAGCATTTAAAAATGCAGAGTATATAATAGAAGTAATCGCTCCATAACCTTTAACCAAATAATAATCTCCTTCATAACGCATAGGCCTGACATAATCGGAATGTTTTGCATTGGTACAAAGAATAACAGCAAGATTATTTTTCCGGTCAATCATAGTCATAGTCCCTGTCCAACCGGTATGCCCGATTGTACCGGGACTCGCACAACCTGAAAACGCCCAAGAATAAGCCAAATCTGATTGTCTGCGCCACCCTATAGCATGACTTGCTTTTAAATTGCTTTGATTGGTAAAAAGATTTACAGTATTTAAATCAAACAATTTCGCAGTACCATACCCGCCTCCGTTAATCATGACTTGTGCAAGCACCGCCAGACTTTCAGCATTTGCAAATAAACCGGCATGACCGCTTACTTCATCCATTGCAAAAAAACTTTCTTGGTCATGTACACGCCCGTGAACAAAACCTCTATTGCTTTCATTTTTTCTTATACGGGCTTCACCAATTACCGTACCTGCTATTTCATTTTTTGAAAACCCTTTATCCATTGGCATAAAACAAATTCGTGATAGCCCAAGTGGCTTGTAGATGTATTTAGAAACATATTTATCCAAAGGCATTTTTGTTACTTCTTCAATAATAAAAGCCAACAACATAAAATTTATATCAGAATAAACTGTTTCTGTACGCGGGGTATAGGATAAAGGCGTATTCATAATTAAGTCAAAGGTAATCTTCTTAGCAGGCTTAAATTCTGCAATTGCATTTTTAACTTTCTCTTTTCTGTAATATGCACCACCCGGTCTGAATCCGGATGTATGTCTAAGCAAATCGCGTATTGTTACATCTTCTTTACCGGTAAACTTGGCGTTTTTTGAATCAGTAAATTCTGGAAAAAAATCTACAACCTTATCATCTAATGAAAGTTTTTTTTCGTAAACAAGACGCTGAATTGAAAAAGTTGTTGCGTACATTTTTGTATTACTTGCCAAGTCATACAATGTTTTATTTGTAACCGGTATTTTTTTAGACGCTGAAATTTTACTGTGGTCGGCATTATAAATATTTCCATACTGACTGTTTTTAATAATCTTACCGTCCTTTAATATAATCAACTGAATTGAAGGAAATCCGTTTTCTATTTCCGCTTCCAAAAGCTGGTCTAAAAAAGCAAAAGCATCATAAGATACACCTTCAATTTTTTTTGAAGAGTTTAATAATTTAGGATACGGAATTTTTATGTGTAATTTTGGAAAAGGTTTTTGAGATTTGTATTCTTTTGGAACAATGTTTGAAACATATAATATATTTACACCGTTTTTTACAAAATCGGAAATGTTAAACTTAACCAATCCATTTTTACAAATTTTTGAAGTATCGATTTTATACTCATTAAGATAACAAGTAAATCTTTCAATGTCTTTTACTTCAAAAAAAATTTCACCCTGCCCTTTAAAACAAGTAAACTGATAAAAATTATTTGTCAAAATACCGTCATCATAGTCTTGAGTTTTTTTGGGAATACTTACATCTAATTGTAAACCAAAAACGCCGCTTTGATTTTTAGACCTATCTTGCAAAAAATCAAATTCCGATTTTGTAATTTTAGTAATATTATTCGGAAAAGTATAACAGGAAATAAACACAGAAAATAAAACAAACGATAAAACAAACTTCTTCATTTGCAGATTATAGATTATTTTTTTTTAACTGTCAAGGATAATTCGATTATAACATGGAAAAATATGTAAATTCATACTTACTTTTATAAATTGACGCAATAAATAAACATAAAGCAAACGTGAAATAATAAAGAAAACCCAAAATACGACATGAGAAAAATAAAATTGTAATTTTTCTCATGGTCATATCGTTTAACATGATTTTGAAGACCGCCGTTATCCTTTTTGCCGATTAAAATAAAAAGAATAGACCTTCGCCGGCAGAAGAAGCGTCGAGCCGATTGCAAAAGTCGGTTACTTTAGCAAGTTGCTTAAAAATAAGCTCATTTCATTGCGCTTTTTGGTATATTTTAAGAAGAAATTACAAAACTCGTCCGGCTTTTGCAATTTCCTCCGTCTATTAAAAAAATCATTAAAGGCAAAAAGATTTAAGGCGGTCGAGGGTTGGAAGCTAAAAGTATTGGAGCGACTTTTTTTAACTAAATTAAATATTAAATCTCCAATACTTTTAAGCGACAATATTTATAAAATTTCAACCTCACCATTAGTTTTCGCTACAAACACGGTCGGAATATTTTTTGTAAAAAAACCGTTTTCCACCACACCCGGTATCGCATTTATTTCGCATTCAAATTTTTCAGGTTTTATTTTAGAATCAGGAAAAGTTATGTCAATAATAAAGTTGCCGTTGTCGGTAATAACAGGCCCCATTTTACGAACACCATTGCGCAAAATTGATGAGACGCCATACTGCTCAAGCGCCTTCATCACACTGAGTCGAGCCTCGGGAACAATTTCAAGCGGAAGCGGAAAATGCTTACCAAGAGAATGCACTTTTTTGTTTTCGCCTACCACTATAAAATATTTTTTGGAATTATATGCAATTATTTTTTCTTTTAAAAGTGCAGCACCGCCGCCTTTAATTAAATACTTTTTATTGTCAACTTCATCGGCACCGTCAATTGCCAAATCAAGCTCACCATCTATAATCCCGGAGCTTAAAGAGTAAACGGGAATGTTTAATTCTTCGCATGCAATTGAAGTTTGAAAACTTGTCGGCACTGCGACAATATTTTTTAACTTATTCTTACGAATATATTCTGCTATTCTTTTTATTGCAGGCATGGCAGTCGAGCCTGTACCGAGTCCGACTTTCATTCCCGATTGAAGAATTTTTTCCTTCACCAAATAATCAATTGCAAAATTTCCTGCAAGCTCTTTAACCGCCAAATCATCAAGAACCTTATTCATAATCTCTCCCCGTAAAAATATTAAACTGCAAATATGCTTGTGCTTTCAACATTTCATATCCGTTACAAACTTTACAACCTGCCCGCTCGGCTCGTTGCATAAGTACTGTTTTTTTAGGTTGGTAAATTAAATCAAAAACTTTTTCGTTTCCGTTAAACGCATAGAAGTCCAAGGGGTCTTTGTTCGGGTTTTCCATAGACCCGACTGTTGTAGTTTGAATAATCAAATCGGAAAATTCTTGCAGAAGAGACAAAGCAACCGAATCCAAAAACGCCCATTTAAAATTATATTTTTCTGCAAGTTGTGCGGCTTTTTCAATTGTACGATTTAAAATGCACGCCGAGCCTGACATTTCTTTTACAACCAAAGCCACGGAATTAGCAACACCACCTGCACCTATAATTGCAACCTTCATGCCTTTAAGGCTTTCTCGATTTAAAAAATTCTTTAATGCAATTTTTAAACCTTCAATATCCGTATTATAACCGATTACATTATTTCTGCCTTGTTTTAATAATGTATTGACTGACATAACATTTTTTGCATTATCGCTTAACTTTGAAGTATAAGGAATTACATCTTGCTTAAACGGCGAAGTTACAGACAAACCACAAATACCTATGCGCTCGGCAAACTCCAAAGCATCATAAGCATTCTTTACGGAAATCGGAATGTAAACCGCATTCATATTTTTTCTTCTGTAACCTTCGTTATGTATTATAGGACTTTTACTGTGTCTTACATCTTTACCAATAATGCCGAAAACTTTTGTGCGCTCATCTAAATTTTTAAAACCGTATACATCATTTAATTCAATCGGATCAATTGCTTCTTTTTCAAGATTGTATTTTTTAATATGCTCTTTTGAAAATGTATAAACTATTTCCGAGCCGATTTTTGTTGCAAGCAATCTAGCCGGTAAACTAAACCTACCCGTAGGCGAAATTATATAAGGCTTCATATAATTATTAACGCTTGAAAAAATTTTTGTAACATCTTTTAAACATTCGCTTTTAAACGAAAGTTTTACAATGTCCTCAGGAGCCTTTCGAATTTTTTGAATTGTCTGCAAAATATTTTTAACAGGCTCATTTATACTGTGCAAACTTCTGATTATTTTTATATTAAACGCCTGCGCAACTTCTTCAAAACCCGATGAATCAAAATCGTGTTCAAAATCTACATAGGCAAAATTATTTTTTGGATTACTGTCTGCAAACGAAAGCCCGCGTGCAAAAAGAGTTACCCTAGCTCCTTCCCCGCTTGTACAAAATCCGCCGTCAACGACTCGCCGCAATGTTAAAATTACCGGAACATCAACGAATGCCGGAAATTTTCTTATACTTAAAACTTCATCGCCTTTTAAAAAATCCGCCCTCAATTCGACAATGTCAATATAATTTTTATATTCATCAATCAAGCGTAAATTTTTTTCAATTGTATCTTCGGTTAAAACCAAACAAATTTTTGCAGACATAAAAACATTATAAACTAAAATTAAATTTTTGCATAGACCTGTTAAAAATTTATTTGGGTGTTCCCCTCGATGAAACTTTTTCATCGAGGGTCGGCGTATCTCGGGCTACGCTTTCGCTTCGACTAAAATCACGACATAAATTATTGTCGTGATTTTATTTTGTGCCGAAAATTAATATTTTCGGCACACCCCTCAATGTGCCTAACACATGGGGTTTACGGAAACGTCCTGTTTCCGTAAACCCCGACGAGTTTTGGACTTTCGTCCAAAACATCGCTGTTTTTTTTTAACGCAACATCCGTGTTGCGTTTTTAGTTTCATGGGTTTCATGCAAACGTCCTGTTTCCGTAAACCCCGACGAGTTTTGGACTTCCGTCCAAAACATCGCTGTTTTTTTAACGCAACATCCGTGTTGCGTTTTTAGTTTCATGGGTTTCATGCAAACGTCCTGTTTCCGTAAATCCCGACGAGTTTTGGACTTTCGTCCAAAACATCGCTGTTTTTTTTAACGCAACATCCGTGTTGCGTTTTTAGTTTCATGGGTTTCATGCAAACGTCCTGTTTCCGTAAACCCCGACGAGTTTTGGACTTTCGTCCAAAAGATAACTATATTTATATTGACTTTTTTAAATATAAATGATATAACTTTCACAGAGAGGTAATACATGAAGCTAATCACATTGGTAAAAAAGAATAAATCGTCTTTTTTCTTTTTTGTTCTCGGTAGTTTTATTACATCAATTTCACAACTTGCAATTTCCATCATTTTTGCTATAGCCATTGGTATGATGCAAAACCCAAGCATTGAAATGATTAAAAGCCGTGCTTGGTTTGTAATTGCCGGTGCATTAATAGTCGGGTTATCAAATTTTATTGAGCATCGATTTCCGATTAGTTTTAAGCGCTCAATAAATCTTGAGCTAAAAGCAAAAGCATTTGCAAAGATTATAAATAAGAGCTTTGAACAATTTAATCTAAAATCAAAAGAAAATTATATTTCCAATTTAATAAATGATATTCAACTGTTTCAAGAAGACTTTTTCAACTCTTTACAAGTAATAATGCAATTTATATTTCAAACTGTTTTGCTAATGATTATTTTATTTTTTATTGATGTCAAATTTGCATTTATACTTTTTGGAATTGAAATAATACTTTTTTTTGTAAGTAAACTTTTTAAAACAAGCACGGAAAAATTAAAGCAAACGGTATCCGAAAGCAACGAAAATTTTTCTATAGAAGTTTCAAACACATTAAACGGCGCTGAAATTATAAAACTTAATTCAGTAGAACAAATATTTTTGGATAAAACCTCAACTTCAATTAACGCTGTAGAAGCAACTAAAAGAAAGTATAATTTACTTTTAGGTTTCCAAAAAAATTTTTTTAAATTATTATCCATTTTTCTCAACCTTATAGTGTTTATTTATTGTATGATAAAATTATTTAACGGAGCTGATTTAACATTGATGGTTATTATTATACAATCAGCCATGTTTATAATAACTCCTTCGGAATTTATATTTTCCAGTATAAACACATATAAAGCATCAAAAAAAATATACGAAAAACTAACCGATGAAAATGAAGACAAAAATAAAGATAATACATTACCGAAGCAAGGCATTAAAACCAAATTTGATTTTAATAATAAAATTAAAGTTCAAAACCTGACATTTTCGTATGAAAACAAAATTGTTTTAGACAATGTTTCTTTCGATATTATAAAAGGAAAAAAATATTTAATTAGAGGCGTAAGCGGAGCAGGAAAAACAACTCTTTTAAACATATTGTCCAAAACTATAGAAAACTATACCGGAGATATTTTTATAGATGAAACAAATATGAAGGAAATACAAACAGCCGCTTTTAACGAAAAAATAGGCTTTATTTTTCAAAATGTATTTTTGTTTGAAGATACAATAAAAAACAATATAGAGCTTTACAGAAATTACTCGGAAAAAGAATTTAATGAAGCCGTCAAAATAGCAGGATTATACAACTTTATTTCTGAAAAAGAAAAAGGTGCAGAAACAATGCTTGCAGAAAACGGAAAAGACCTTTCGGGAGGGCAACGGCAGAGAATCTCCATTGCCAGAGCAATTATAAAAAATTCGCAAATTCTTTTTGCAGATGAGGCATCTTCCAGTTTGGAAGCAGAATTAGGCGCTCAAATTGAAAAAGCAATACTTGATTTGGATTCGACGCTAATTGCAATCTCACATCGATATTATGAAGGCATAAGTGAAAAATACGATTTCGTAATTGAAGTAAAAAACAAAACAGTAGAAGTATTTCCAGCAAGTGAATATGCGTTCAATAAAGAAGATTTATACGATGATAGCTCAAACAAAGGAGAGAAACATGATTAAAAAAGCTATACGAAAATCATATCCCATATTATTTATCGCTTTACTTTTTGCAATAGCCGGTTCTGCCTTTGCAATACGCTCAAGCTACTTTATAAAAACCATTACGGATAACATTTTAAGCACCGAGCGTAGCATGGTTTTTTTGAAAGAAAATTCAATAGACATGATAAAATTCGGATTGTTATCTGTAATATTTGCTTTAATCGCAAACTTTTTTAAGTTTTCTTATTCCAAAAAAGCTATGTTAAATGCAAAAAATCTGTACATAAAAAAACTGTTTGAAAAAGGCATAAATGAATTTCATTCGGAAAACACGGCAAAATATTTTTCAAACATGACAAATGATATGTCTAAAATAGAAGCAAAATATGTTATGCCTATTTATAATATTATTTTTAATGTTTGTACCGCTTTGATGAGTATCGGTGTACTTTTATATGTCAATTATATTTTGTTACTTTCTGCCATAGGTGTAGGTATTTTTCTGGCAGTAATGATAGCTATACTCGGTATACCTATACAAAAACACGAAAAAGAGTTATCAACAATAAAAGGACAATACACAATTTATGTAAAAGAAATCATTTCGTCTTTTCAAATTATTAAAACAAACAACTTGGAAGATAAAGCAAAACATGATTTTAATAAACAGTCAGAAAATGTTGAAAACAAAGAATATAAACTAAACAAACTCATTGCATATTTAGTATTGGGTTTAGGTATTATGCTGGGTGTTTTAATATTAGTTACTATCATGGGCGGCATTTTTTTGGTATATAAGAAGTTAATTACAATAGGAACATTTATATTCGGTTTTAAAATGTTTATACAAATAATAAATCCTTTTGGACAAATTGGCAGCGAAATACAAGCAATCGTTTCAATAAAAGAGATTTTTAATAAAATGAACGAAAACTTAAAAAAGACTGAGCCCGATAATGCAAATATGGAGCTGGCTTCTTTTGATAAATCAATTATACTTAAAGATACTTCTTTTAATTATGAAAATAAACCAATTTTGAAGAATATCAATTTTGAATTTGAAAAAGGAAAAAAGTATTTAATTACCGGCCCGTCAGGCGGAGGCAAGACTACAATACTCAGACTATTAAGAAAATATTTTAATCCTACTGAAGGAGATGTTTTTATTGACGAAAAAAACTTAAAAGACATTAAGACTATTTCATATTTTAAACGAATTGCAAATATAGAGCAACAAGTCTTTTTGTTTGAAGACAGTTTACGCAATAATATTACATTATATAAAGATTATTCCGATGAAGAAATCAATAATGCAATTGAAAAATCAGGATTATCACTGTTTGTTAAAAACTTAAACGAAGGGCTTAATTATAAAATAGAAGACAACGGTAAAAATATTTCAGGCGGTGAAAAAGCCAGAATAGCCATTGCCCGAGGTTTAATTACAAAATCAAATGTAATTCTTTTAGATGAAGCATTTGCAAGTTTAGACAAAGATACTGCCATTCAAGTAGAAAAAACATTATTGAGCTTAAAAGATGTAACAGTTGTAAATGTAAGTCATGTTATTTTTGATGAAAATAAAAACAAATACGATAAAACCCTTTTTGTAAAAAACACTAAAATTGAGGTCGCATAAAGAATTAGAAATACTCATAATGCAATTAAACTTAAAACAGGGCGGCACGCCTTGCTAAATATAATTAAAATATTTTTACGGTTGAATCTGTTTTCGTTTTTAGATATAATGTCAATCGATTTGTAATGCAAAAAGGAGACCTTATGAAAGTTTTAGTTATAGGCGGAGCAGGATATATCGGAAGCCATGTTACAAAGGCTATGCTTGATGCAGGGCACAGTGTTACGGTTTTTGATAATTTGTCTTCAGGACTGTTATGCAATTTATTTGAGGATGCAGAATTTATTGCAGGAGATACGCGCCATGCAGATGATATTGAAGCGACTTTTGCACGAAAGTTTGACGGAGCAGTTTACCTTGCGGCTTTCAAGGCAGTCGGTGAATCAATGGAAAAACCTGAAAAATATTCTGTGAATAATATATCTGCAACAATAAATATTTTGAATGCGGCAGTAAAGCATGACTGTTTAAACCTTGTCTTTTCTTCTTCTGCGGCAGTTTACGGCGCACCTGAATATTTACCTATTGATGAAGCACACCCAAAAAATCCTGAAAACTATTACGGCTTTACTAAATTGGAAATTGAGCGTTTTTTGAGCTGGTATGATAAGCTAAAAAAACTTCGCTCTGCATCTTTAAGATATTTCAATGCGGCAGGGTATGACCCTTCGGGAAAAATTACGGGATTGGAAAAACAACCGCAAAATTTATTACCTGTCATTATGGAAGTTGCCTCCGGAATAAGAAATGAATTGCAAATTTTTGGAAGTGATTATCCTACACGAGACGGTACTTGTATTCGAGATTATGTGCATGTTTCGGATTTGGCAACGGCACATGTAAATGCCTTAAACTACATCGCCAAAAACGATTGCAGCCTGTCGGTTAATTTAGGAAGTGAAACAGGTGTTACGGTTTTGGAAATGCTGGAAGCCGCCCGCAGAATAACAGGTAAGCAAATACCCGCAAAAAAAACCGATAGACGAGCCGGAGATCCCGCAGAGCTCTATGCCACGGCAAAACATGCAAAAGAAACAATCGGTTGGAAGCCAAAATACTCGGATGTCGATACAATAGTTTCTTCAACTTGGGAAGTTTACAAAAAACGCTAAAAAGCACTCAAAAATATTGACCAACATGAATCAGTCACTTGCAAAAGATGAGTTACTTTTGCAATTTTCTCGAATATTATCTCTTAATATATTTTGACTTGATTAAAATCAAATTTAGTTGTATAATTAGGTTAAATTTAATATAACAGGTGATTTTATGGATGCATATTTAGAAAAAGTTTCAAAAGCTTTAGAAGAAAAAAAACAGTATTTAAATAATGAAGAACTTTTAAAAATGCGGGATCATTATGTTCTTCAAGCAAGTGCAACAAAGGGTATATTGGATATTTTATTACAAAAAAGGCTGGTTCACAACGATCCTTATACTTACGACAGTAAAATGACTGAAATTGAATTGCCTGAGGTTTCCAAGTTTTCAGACGGTGAGAAGGCAAGTGTAATAGGGACGCGCCTTTCTCATTATGTAACAATGCTTGAATTTTTGAACACGCATTATCAGTTTAAATGTGAGTTTTTAAATCCCAAACGCATATCTTTGCTTCAATCGCTGAATAATGTTTTCTTGTGGGACGATTTTTCGGATAAAACAAGTAGTCCTAATACGACAAATTTAGCAATAATTTTGGAAGCAATATTCAATTCACCGGATAAACTTTCTGCAAACCTTGTACGCAATTCCGTTGCCCAGATGGGAAAAACCTTAAAAAGCATCAGAAAAATTATTTCAGAGCTGGAAATATACCAAAAGGAAAAATACAAACTAATTATTAAAATGAAAGTTTTTCCCGAAATCCCAGATTCCAAAAAAACACAAGGAATGGAAATAATTTACAAAGAAATAAAAAAACTGTTTTCCAGCAAATTCAGAAAAAACGCATTCTATAAAAACTTTATTATTGAAGCTATTGAAGAAGAATTTGGACCGAATGCAGAAAGTTTAAAAACGGCTTTACTGCAAAAATTGGCATCAACACAAAAACAGAATAACGAAACAGAAGAAGAGCAGGAAACAGATCTTAAACCAATTATTATCTCCGGTTTAAAGGTTCTTGCAAATTCTTCAACTCAACTAAAATTAGTACTTGAAAAAATAGAAAAAAACTCGGAAATAATTAAAAAAGGCTCAGGCGGGTTATTTACGAAATTTATCAGACTTTTAAGATTAGCATTTAACATAAAAGAACCTGAACAGGACATTACTGTTGTAATTAATGATCCAATCACACAGTCAAAAAAGAAACATACAATAAACCTGTCTGAGTTTAAAAATGATTTGAAACGCAAACTGAATATTTTCCAAAATATCTCCAACCCTGCCTCGCAAGTTCATAAAAAAATTCAACAAATACCGGAGCAGGATTTATTTGACAGTCTAAATCAATATATTCAAGATTGCAATAAACTCCTGTCTCAGATGACAGCCATCGATCAATATTACAAAACCGTAAAACCGGAATTAAGAAGCCAAATACGGGGAATTAAACTGGAAATTACAGCGATAAAAAATTCTGTAATCAATGCAAACCAATACAGAGCTGAATACAGTTCCACTGTTGAGGAAGAAGCTCAAATGAAACGGCTCGGTATATAAATTTACAAGGACACTTCAATGAAAATAAAAAAACATTTTTTATGGTTATTTTCCATACTTATTCTATCCATTATTACGGCAAATCCTGTTTTTGCAAAAACATCCGAAAAAGAATTCGTTATACACATTTCAGATGATATACCGTTAATGCACCCACAAGTCGCAAACAGCGTTGTCAGCGCCCAAATTCTAACAGGGCTTTGTGAAGGATTATTTGTTTATGACCCTTACACCTGTAAACCTGTACCGGCATTAGCCGAATCGTGGACAGAAAACGGAAAAACATGGAAATTCCAAATACGCAAAAATGCCAAATTTGAAAACGGCGATTTAATTACTGCCCATACCATACAAACAGCTTGGTTAAACATACTTGACCCAAAAGTTAATTACCCGTTTGCTTCTCTTTTAGACTGCATAAAAGGTGCCCAAAACTACCGTTTAGGCAAAAATAAAGACAAAAACTCGGTTGCAATCAATGTTGAAAATGATTTTACACTAATTGTTACTTTAACAGTTCCTACACAACATTTTGCAAAAATTCTTTGCCACCATGCTTTTTCCGCTGTACATCCGACACAATTAGATGACGGTAAAAAACATCTTGGAAAATATGTCTTAAAGAACTCAAAAAATGCTTTTATTCCGATCTCAAACGGCCCTTTCAAAGTTGAAACTTACAACAAAGATTTAATAAAGTTTGTAAAAAACCCCAAATACTGGGACAAAGATTCTGTTGAGCTTGATGTAATTTTAATCAAAATGAATATGAAGCCCGATGATATTACAGACGCGTTTAACAGAGGTGAAATTCATTGGACAAACAGCAGTGCAAATATAAACGATATAGTCGGATATAATACAATTCAATATAGCCCCGGTTTTTCAACCGAATACTTGTTCTTCAAGGTTGAAGAAAGCCCCTTAAACAATGCAGAATTTCGAAAAGCATTGCTTTTAGCCATTCCGTACAAAGAGCTTAGAAAAGGCTATTTACTTCCTGCAAGCACATTAATTTTTCCGCTTATAGGATACCCTAAGATAAAAGGAATTGAGGAATACAATAAACCTCAGGCAAAACAAATTATTGAAAAGCTTAATCTTAACGAAAAAGATAAAACGGTGAAAATAAAATTTCCGGATACAAGCTATCACAAAGAGCTTGCAAATATTCTCAAAAATGCTTGGACAGAAATAGGGTTGCAAGTTGAACTTGACTTTGTAAACTATTCAAAATACTATCCGAGTATTCAAAAATCCGGCTACCATTTGGCAACTATGACATGGGTTGGCGACTTTGCAGACCCTATTGCATTTTTGGAATTGTTTAAAAAAAGCTCCGGTCTAAATGACAGCAAATGGAAAAACGATGATTTTGAAAAACTCATTATGAAGGCAAACTCCGAGTACAAACAAAAAGAAAGATATGAGCTTTTAGCTGAAGCAGAACAAATTCTTTTGGATAGTTCGGTTATTATTCCAATTTCTCACAGTCCGTCAATAAATATTATTGACCTGTCTACCCTTTCAGGCTGGTACTCCAATCCGCTTAATATTCATCCGTTTAAGTTTATAAAATTCGTACCGCCGAAAATGTTACCCGGAATTGTAAAGCGCTAAAACATTTACAGGTATTCTCTATTTGACAATAAGTATATTAAAGCAATGCATTTATGTGTTTTTTTGCTTCTCCGACAAGATAAAACGAGCCTGTAATCAATAAAGGCTTGTTAGTGTTACGACTAAAGATATAAGCCTCTTTTATGACTTCGTCAAAATTATAGGATACACTTAATGCTGTATTAGAGTCAATTAAGTGTTTATTAAAATCATCGGTTGTTTTACTCAAATTGCTTGCTTTAAAATCTCCCGGTATTGTTAAATAAATTTTTGAAAACTTACCTGAAAAAAGAGGCGCAATCATTTCAGTATTCTTATCTTTCGCTGCTGCAAAAACCAAAATACCGTCATCTCTTTTAACAAGGCTTAAATATGCTTTTAAGCAATATTGTATACTTTGCATAGTATGAGCACCATCAAGTACAACAAACGGGGCATTTTTTATAACTTCAAAACGCCCCTGCAAAGAAGCATTTTTTAAACCGGTTTCAATTACAGTCTCATCAATATCATGAAATAAATACTTAATGACAGATGCCGCAATACAAGCATTCATACCCTGAACTTCATCAAAAAAAGGCAGAGTTGTTTCAATGGGGCGTGAAAATAAAATGCCAACAGGATTATTTTTGCTGAATTTCAAAGTTATATTTCCACCCTCTTTTGAAATATCAAACTGAAATTCATCAATAATTTCGGGAAGATAAAAAAAAGGAGCCTTTTTTTTATCCGCTATTTCTTTAAAAACTTGCAAAGCGGCTTCTTGTTGTGTAAAACAAAAAACCGGCACTTGAGGTTTAATTATCCCTGCCTTTTCAAAAGCTATCTCTTCGATTGAATTACCTAAAATTCCGCAATGCTCCAGTTCAATTGGCATAAGTACGCAAACACAAGGCGCAATAATATTTGTACTGTCCAAACGCCCGCCTATACCGGTTTCAAAAACTCCCCAATCAAGGTTTTCTTCCCGGAAAAGCAAAAAAGCCAGCATTGTTACAATTTCAAACCAAGCAGGTTTGAAATAGACTCCTTCGGCAAGCATGGCATTAAAGCTTGAAATAATTTTGCCGTAAGCAGATGAATACTTTTTTTCGTCAAAAAAAGCACCTGCCATTGTAATTCGCTCACGAAAGTCTACAATATGCGGTGAAGTATAAAGGCCTGCAGTAAAACCTGCCTCGCGTAAAATACTTGCCAGCATTGTAGTTACAGAGCCTTTACCCTTAGATCCTGCAACATGAATTGTACGATAGGCTAAATGCGGATTTCCAAAAAACTTAGCATATTCACTCATTCGTATTATATTTTTCTCAGGGTTTTTCACACAATTAAGAAACCCGTCAAGCCAAAGTTCAAACTGAGATGTAGAAATAAAATCCATAAGCGGCAGTCTAAACGGTTTAAGAAATTATGTCAAGCTGTCAAAATCAAATTTGTTTTAATTCTCATTTAGCTTAACCTGATTTCCCACGAATTAGCGATTGCATGATAAAAAACAGAATACCGGCCTGAATGAGAAAAATCACAAAAGTGATTTTTCTCAAACAATTTGCTTAACCTGATTTGGAGCGGCGAAGTCTATACTTCCGACTTCAAATATAATAAAGAAATGGAAGCTGACGGTAGGAAGATTCCGTTCATTTTTGAAAGTAGAAGTCGGAAGATTATGCAAGCCGCTCGGGTTGGCGTTAAGCAAATTTTTATAAATTTGTTAAAGTTTATCAATCAACATTGAGCATTTACCGGAAGGAATAGGCAATGTTTTTCGTTTTTCTCCGATAATATCAATTGTAAAATAATACAGCTTTTCGCTTTCCATGTGGATTTCCCAACCTCGATTTGATTTAGTCGAAAGAATAGTTATAAGATTGCGCTTCAGACTCAGATTTTCGATACCCATAACTTCCATACTCGGAATAGTCCAACCAACTGTTTTTCGAGGCAGGCTTATATTCAAGCCGATAACATTTTCTATCATCAAACTGATAGTCGAAAGAGCCAATGTTAAAATATAATTCTTTCTGGGGAACCATGTATGGCGTGGCCATTCTGCCTTACCCTCTTTCATGGGATTATATGCCTCCCATAACGCCCTTTCCGTTTTGTTGTATTCATCAACATCGGTCGGCGAAAGTGTCTCCAGAACATAATAAATATGCCTTATGGCGCATTCTCGTGCCAAAGACCACCTATTATATTTTTCCAAGCCTTTAATAACGATGTAATTCAAATCAGGGAACACACTTCCGCAATATCCGCCACCTTTATCCGAAAACTCAGGCTCATTCGCCGCTAAACTCGGAAAAGGATGTTCGCCACCGAAAATTTCAGGGTCGGACAAATATGAAGCCATCTGCGCCGCCTTATCCTCATTCGGTATTTCAGCCAACAAAGGCCAATAACTTGCAAGCGTTCTGACGGGAACATGCTGCTCTTTTACATCAAGGTCATAATAAAAACCCGAATCAGAATCCCACATCTTATCGTTAATTCTGGTTTTAAGCGTAAAATAAAGTTTTTTATACTGAAAAGACACTTCCTTGTCATTCAAAATATCGCCGAGTGCCGATAAATACAAAGCATTAATCGCCATCGCCGAATTGAAATCAATCAAAAAAGCCGCAGATTTTCTCGGTGAATTAACCATTCTCGTAACCGCCAAAGGTGTTTTGTACAAGCCGTTTTTTTCCTTAAACAACTCAGCAATCCACTCCATATACTTCAACAGCACGGGAAGCACATCTTTAACCCGCTTTTTATTGCCTGTTTTGTGATAAATATTATATTCAGCCCATGCAAAAAGCGGAATACCAAGCCCCTCAGGATTAGCCTTTGTCAAAACAGGCTTACCCGTCTTAATATCATATTTTTTGCGAATAGCGCCTGTGGCTTCCTGCTTTGCGTAAAAATAATCCAAATTAGCTTCGGCACTGTAATTCCGGTTTGAATAAACCAAAAAAAATGTAGAAAAAATTGAAGGATACTGCTCAATAAAATCCCCGTCGTCTTCGCTGTAGACAAAATACTTTTCGTCCCCTTTTCCCGAGCCGGACATCCAATAATCATTCACCCTATCCCAAGTCTTATCATAAATATCCACAAAATCCTGATCATAAAAATGAATTCGCGGAAAATCTGTTCTATTCACTACTACTCCTTAAAAAAAGCACCTAATAATTATAACATACTTTTTTAAAAAAATATACTAAAATTTCAAAAATAAACAAAATTTTTGTCGCTATTCGCTCCCAACCCTCGCCTACCTTGTATCTTTTGGGCTTTTCTTTTTTTTATAAAAGTCGTTTTCCCTCCGGTCAACCGACTTTTCCGACAAACTAAATCGCCCAAAAGGATACCGGTAGTCTCAAAATCAGGCTAAGTGTATAAGAAAAATCAAAAATTGATTTTTCTCCAATACCCTCCGGTATTCTTAAATACTCCCTAAAAGATTAAAGCCCGCCTTGTTTTACTTCAAAATGGCTGAATGTCATCGAAAAAGATGCACGCCCTTGAGTAACAGACCTGAGGGCGGTTGAAAAACCGAACATCTTAGCCATAGGAGCTTGTGCATGAATAATATCTGTTTCACCTTTTGCATCGCTTCCGGAAATCATACCACCCCTTTGTGTAATTTGACTCATAGCCTCACCGACAAATTCTTTGGGTGCAGAAATATCAACATCCATAACAGGCTCAAGCAACACAGGTGTTGCATTACTACAAGCATTGTCAAAACACATAGAAGTAGCCGCTTCAAAAGCAAAAGGTGTTGAAGTAAGCTCATTATATTCTGCCGCAACAAGTGTAACACCAAGGTCGGCACATTGATAGCCGTACCTTATCCCCGATGAAAAACACGATTCAACACTGTGTGCAATCGCATTATAAATGTCTTCAGGGATTGAATTAGCCGCATTAAATGCCCCGCTTTTTTGGGATATTTTTTTAACCTCTGATTTAAAAACATTTCCCGTACCGCGTGGTAACGGCTCTACTTTTAAAGTAACCCCTGCAGTATTTTCTTTTCCCGCCAAAACCTTCGTATAATTTTCTGTGGCGGTATTTTCAGATGAAACAGACTCGCGATATGTAACCTGCGGATTTCCAATTCGTGCAGACACATTAAAATCCTGTAACATTCTGGTTGTCAGCACCTCTATATGAAGCTCGCCCATTCCCGAAATAATCAATTGCCCTGTTTCAGCATCTTCCCTTCCTGTAAAAGTAGGATCATCTTTGGCTAAAATTTCAAGCACCGATTTAAGTTTTTCTCTGTCCGACAAACTCTTAGGCTCTATGGCAACGGAAATAACCGGCTCAGGAAAATTCATGCTTTCCAGTAATATAGGCATGCCTTCAGCGGCAAGAGTATCCCCTGTTTGTGCTAATTTTAGACCAATTAAAACAGCTATATCGCCTGCACTCACAGAATCAATTTGCTCTGACTTATTTGAATGCATTCTTAAAATACGGTTCACCCTTTCCCGCTTTTTTTTGCCGACATTAAAAATCTGCTCACCGGTTTTTATTTTACCCGAATACATTCGTACATAGCATAGAGTACCGGCTTCTTTTTCATACTGTGTTTTAAAAACAACCCCAACCGGCACACCGTCTGTCTTACAAGGCACAGATACAGACTCCTCTTTTTTGGTATGCAGACCCATTGCAGGAATAACTTCATCAGGTGCCGGAAGATAATCTACAATCGCATCTATCACCGGCTGAATTCCGATATTCTTTCTGGCAGAGCCGCATAAAAACGGAACAAACGATTGGGCTAAAACCCCTTTTCTGATTTCACTTTTTAAAAGTTCAATCGGCACTTCCTCTCCTTCAAGCACCATTTCCATAATCTCGTCAGAAAAAGACGAAACAGCATCGAGCAACAACTCCCGATGCGTTTGAGCCTCTTGGAGATGCTCATCTGAAACAGGAATTACTTCAAATTTTTCGCCGTCAGTAGAAGCGTCCCAGTATATTTCCTGCATTGAAATTAAATCAATCACACCTGTAAACCTGTCAGATGCGCCTATTGGAATTTGAAGCGGAGCAACTTCAACACCGAATTTAGTTTTAACATCTTCCATTGCGGCAAAAAAATCGGCACCCAGCCTGTCCATTTTATTTACAAAGCAAATCCTTGGAACCTTATATACATCTGCCTGCCGCCAAACAGTTTCGGTCTGTGGCTGAACCCCGCCAACCGCACATAATACGGCAACAGCCCCATCCAACACACGCAAAGAGCGTTCAACTTCGGCGGTAAAATCAACATGACCGGGAGTATCGATAATGTTAATCTGGAAATCTTTCCAAAAAGTTGTCGTAGCAGCAGATTGAATTGTAATACCTCTGTCCTGTTCCTGTTGCATCCAATCCATAGCCGCTTCACCATCGTCAATTTCGCCAATTCGATGGATTTTACCCGTATAAAATAAAATTCTCTCTGTTGTAGTTGTTTTACCGGCATCGATATGCGCCATAATACCGATGTTTCTCATTTTCTCAAGCAACATAATACCTCACAATAAATTTACTGATTAATTTTTTTTAAAGCTTTTTAACCTTTACAATATCAACTATAACGCTTCAATTTCTTTTTGAGATAGCCCTGTTGCCTGCTCAATTTTCGCAATGTCCACACCCAATAATTTGAAATTTCTCGCAACTTCAATTTTACCTTCCTTGCGACCTTCCTGTATGCCTTTTTGCCTTCCCTCATACAAAACATCCATTTCAAAGCCGGACATAAGCCTGTATTCTTGGCGAGCGCCTTCATTTTCCTTTATTATTGTTATCATATTTGCTATCCTCCCTGTAAATTCGGTAGTTGCTTCTCCGGTTTTAATGTATTCCAAAAAACCTCTTAGCTCCTTATTTTCAGTTTGACTAAACGCTGCTGCATTTACTATAATCTTACTTAATCCGTCTTTAAGCTCTATCGTATTATCCTCGCTACAACGAGTCTTAAACGAATACACAGGCAAACCTGCCTTTAAATAATCAAATTTGCAGATAAAGATTATATATGAGTCAACAAGTTCACTATAATGACAACCTTTATCCAAAGAGCTTAAATCAATTGCAGACTGGTAATACCTCATACGCTTGGCAAGATCATTTTTATCGGTTGTTTGCATCTCTATATCATAAACATTTCCGCTTTCATCTTTTGCCAATATATCAAGGCGAATACCTTTGGCATAACTTGCATGCTCTACGTGTCTTTGAAAATCAATTTCGGTTATTCTGTCAACTTTATCCGATAACAGTATATTTAAAAGTGTAAGGCAAATATCTTTATTCTGCATAACATGATAAAACATAAAATCATCAGTTATTGTCAAATCATCAAAACGCTTAAGCATCGATTTACCTCACCGGATAATTATATCATAAAAAGACGTTTTTTTCAAGCTAAGTAACAGCACTTTTTAAAACAGCATTCAATTTCAAACCGGCGTGGTTTAAAACAGAATACCTGCAAGAATTGAGAACTTATCAGACTTTCTGTCTGATAAGTTCTCATCATTCACTCAACCTGATGTGGCGACCGAAGTCTATCCTTTCGTCCGATTATTAAATCGGAAAAGTCGGCTTCTTTTGAAAGAAGACGACGATTTAATTAAACAGTAAAGGACGGAAGATTATGCGAGGGAGCGGGTTGGATGCAAAAGCGAAGGCAAGCCTTTGGCTTACCAAGCGTTGCACAAAAAAAGGACACAGCCTCAAGCCATGCCCTTCTATTTTATTATTCCATCAAGTTTGCAAGACTGTCTTTTTTTAGAAGTCGCAAACTATTGTCGGTTGTTTGAACCATAATTCCCTTATCGGTAAAAATAACCGGTGTGTATGGCTGAACCTTTATGTCGGATTTTGCTTTTAACTGTAAGTCGGCATCAAAGCGTCCGAGATAGTATGAGCCTGATTTATCGATAACCGCATAGTAGTCATCGCCGTCTTTTGCCAATACGCTTTCTGAAGCAATATCTTCATTACCTTGCTTTTCCACTTCAAGTGTCAGCGGGTCAAACAGCACGAGAGTAACAACACCGGCGCCTGAGTCTGAGCCTGCAATCGCCATAAGACGACCGTTCGCATCAAGCAATTCTCGCCCGTGAATTGTATCAACCGCAGAGGTTTTCAGAACCTTTGCCGTTTTTATATCCATCAACACTAACTCCGAAAGAAGCGTGGATTTTTCAACAACTTTTAGCCCGTAACCCGGCACGGAAGAAGCAATTGCGGCATTCTTGGCAGCCTTTTTTTCGTTGGCTTTTTCTTCGATAATCTTTTGAGTATCGGCAGCAACATCTTTTCTGTCCGACTGAGCTTCTTCTTCTTTTTTATCCGCAAACTTTTGCTCCTTTGCGGCTTTATCCTTTGCAGCCTTTGCATCTTTCTTTTTGGACTTAGCTTCTTTATCTTTGGCATCGGCTTTTTTCTTTGCGTCTTGTGCCTCTTTTGCTTTTTTCTTTGCGACTTTTTTATCTGCGGGGTTATTTGTTTTTTCAGCTTTTTTCTTTGCCTCATCCGCCGCTTTTTGTTTTTCTGCCGCTTTTTTCTTTTCGTCATCAGCCGCTTTTTTTGCCTTATTTGCTTCTTTTTCTTTTTTTGCGGCATCCTTTTGTGCAACTTTAGCGCGGTCTTCGGCTTCTTTGCTTTCTCGCTCTTTTAAATCAATCATATCTTCGCGAACCGGAATGTCTTTATCTTTTTCGGTTTGCATTTTTTTGACAACTTCTTTTTCCGATATGGTACTTGTATCTACGGTACTCAATGTTCCCGAATAACTCGAATCCGAAAGCGGAATAACAATTTGACTGTTTCCCGGCCATTCGCTGTAATTCAATGCCAAACCCACTTTTTCGGCAGTAAGATTTTTTGTAACAACTTCTTTATATTTTGCATTAAAGTTGTTCATATTTTTTCTGTAAACCGCATTATAAATCGTTACAAAGTGAGCTATAGTATTTGCGTCTTTTGCACTGTATCCGTATGCCGCTCTCAAGTATCCTGAAATTATTAACCTGAGATTATCTATGTGGTCAACCTTTGCATTTTTCCCAAGAAACAATATATCAGCGTCAAAGCCTTCTTCAACAGACTTATCCACCGCATGTACTACATAATAGCGAGAAGGTACTCCGGCTTTTCCTGATTTTGCAGCCCCTGCTAATCTTTTGCCTATTCCCGTAATAGCAGATACAGAATCTACACTTGAATGCTTTCCTGTGTAGTTAATGAATTCTACTTTATCTCCGCTCTGTCTGATTTCCTTTTCATCAACTTCATAGGCTGACAGTGATGTAAAAACAAACACAAAAAAACAAACAAACCAAAATTTCCTCATTTTTATTCCTCCATAGTACTCCGAATTCATGTAATCAACTTACAGTCTTCTTCATACTCTCTATTATACTATCTATTGTACTACATTTTCAATCGTTTGTCTTGCAAAATTCTTGATTTTATTGGAATATCCCCCATTTATTATAGAAAAAAGCACATAAACAGCCTTTTTTGCCGTATATTCATCTCCGAATTTTACTAAATTCTCAAGGGCTTGGCAAGCCGATTTCATCAGCAAAAAATTAAACCCGTTTTCTCCGCTTATCAAAATTTTTATCGCTTCAATGGTTCGTCCGTCAGGGTCATAAGCAATTCCACCAAGCCCCTTTAGAATACCTGTCGCAAACTCCACATCAGGTTTTTTACGAGCCTCATCGAGTAAATACTCACGGTATTCATACGAGCCCATCTTACCTAAAAGCTCTGCAGCCTGTCCCCTTTCAAACGAATTAAAGTCTCGCGGAAAATACCTTCGCTTTTCGGTATTCCCGATAATACGCACCAAGATATTCGCATACTTAACCTCATCTTCACCCAAAGTACCGTCCTCTATAGCAGTATCAATCTCACTGAGCATCAAACCTGTAGAATCTTGTTCAATAAGCAATGGCAGGTCAAACGATTCCGGTGAAATAATGCCGTGCTTATGAGTAACAATATCGGGGTGATCTTTTTTGCGAGTCAGCTTTGCTTCCATTCTATAGGCACGCATAATTTTTCCGCTCACCCCGACAACCATTCCGTTTTCGGTAATAACAGGCATAAAATCTTTTTCAGGAATCATACACTCCCATTTTAATTTTCCTCTATCCGTTACCAAACAACCATAACCGCCCGCAGTAATATAATACTCATTTTTAATAGAATAACAGTAAACATCACCTGAAAAAGATTGTCGCAAAGAAATGCGCCACTGCTCGCTGTTATCGGTAATACTTCGCATTGAAACTAGTCCGCTGTTTGAAACAACCAAAACAGAATTGCCCTTATAATGCAAAGCCTTACAAACACTTCCCTCATTGCTCTGCCAAACAGCTGTTGAGCCGTCTTGCACTTTATAATACGCAAGAGACGCATCAGTACATGCCATCAAATAACCGCCCGGTGCATCGGACAAAACAGAAATAGTTTTTTTAAGTCGCTTGTTTTCGTTAATATTGCCAAAAAGCGAAAACCGCAAAAAATCCCCGTTTTCCAAAACCAGAAGAATTTCTCCGGTACCTGTTTCGCAAACATTTCTAGCGGGCGGTGATTTTAACTTTCTCTGCCATTTAAGCACCCCATGCCTGCTAAAACACATAATAGTTTTTGACTGCAAAATAAATAGCCTGCCGTCTCGGCTAAAATACACCGGAAACATCGGAAGCTCATCTAACTTAAAACTCCAAATCGGAATACCCTGAGAAGAAAAAGCCTCAACACCACCGCTTGCCGTAATCACAAAAAGCAACCCTGAAGGCGAAACCGTAATAAACTTCCCGTATTCTTCGGTATTCCGCCGCCAAACAAACGAGCCTGAAGTAGAAACACAATTCAACGCCCTGTCATCGCCAATCGAATAAATATGCTTATTCCAAATCACGGGGTTTGCCAAATTTTTGCCGGCCATCACCAAAGTCCAAAAAGGCTCAAGTTCAACCGCAAAAACGGAAATTAAAATACAAACAAAAACGACAACACATAAAAACTTTTTCATAACCAAAACCAAAACAGATAAACCTTAAAAAAGTTAAATAAATTTGCTTGACGCCAACCCGACGGGCTCGCATAACCTTTTGCTTTTTTCTTATATAAATTCAAACGGTGCTTTTCCTGCCGTCAAAGACCTTTACTGATATTTATAATCAAGCAAAAGTGTAGACTTCGCCCGTCTAAATCAGATTAAGCGAATTGTTTGAGAAAAATCACTTTTGTGATTTTTCTCATTCTCTCCGGTATTCTTTTTTAAAACCCCGCCTACCTAAACATATCTTTTACAATTTCCTTAAACTTGTTACCTCTGTCGAACTCATTTTGAAACATTCCAAAACTAGTTGCGCCCGGCGAAAAAATTACATTTTTTCTTTTTGAATTTTTTAAGCAATCCTTGCCGTTAAGAGCTTCAAGCAAATCTTCTAAATTCGAAAACACTCCTTCAAAAACGATATTTCGTTTTTGAAGCATCGGAACAAGCAAATCCGTTCCCGAGCCTTCCAACAGAAAAACAGCCTCTGCTTTATCCGCATTTTCGGCAAGTGAAGTAAAATCCAAATTTTTATCCGTCCCTCCTGCAATCAAAACAGGCGGTGTCGAAAACGAATCTAATGCCGCAACCACGGCTTCGGGTACTGTGGCTGTTGTATCATTATAAAACCTAAAATATTGATTTTCATGAAAAAACTCAAGCCTATGTTCCAACCCTGAATAATTTTTCATTACGGAAGGAATTTTCTTTGCATCAACACCGAACAAAAACATTGCAAGCCCTGCATTCAAAACATTCTGCCTTAAAGCCCTGCCCGGAACCTTGCAATCACTCGGTAAAAGCAAAATTTCATTATTGTCGATATTACAAACTCCATCACCCGAAGCCGTAAAATATACCCCTTTCTTTTTTTCATCACTAAAAGGCTCTTTCGAATACCAAAGAACTTTAGCCGCTGTTTCACTTGCAAAAACCTTCCCCCACTCATCATCGGCATTGCAAACAGTAAACTGCCCTGCTTTTTGATTTTTATAAATAATTTTTTTGTCCGCAACATAAGATGCCATTGAGCCGTACCAGTTTTGGTGGTCGCTCATAATCGGTGTTAAAATTACAACCTCAGGACTTAACTGCGAATTCTGTAGATCGTTTAACTGCCAACTTGAAAGCTCAAGAACAACAGGAGTAGTTGCATCGGTTTTTTTTAAAAAAGTCAACGGGCTTACAGTAATGTTTCCGCCCAAAAAAGCATTATACCCGCAATGAGTCAAACCGTAATGCAAAGCACTGACGGTTGAAGATTTTCCTTTACTCCCCGTAACGGCTAAAATCGGGGCAGATGTTAATTGCAGAAAAATAGAAATATCGGATTCAATTTTTTTTGCTTTTGCCAAAAATTTATTTCCGGCTCTTTTGACTGCAGGATTTTTGATTACTAAATCCGCATTTTCAAAATCAGCAATTTCGTGTTTACCCAAAACAAAACGAATGTTATCAAAACTGTTCAATTTTTCAACTGAGGGAATAAGATCTTTTTGCGATTTCATATCCGTTACGGTAACATCTGCCCCCTGTGTTGCACAAAACAGGGCAGAAGCAAGACCGCCGCCGTTAAGCCCCAATCCCATTACAGTAACCTTCATACCTGAAAAGTCATTTAATTTAAGCATAATGATATTATAAACCTTTTATATGTTTTTTTAAAGTAGCAAACACTTTGGAAAATCGCAAAAACAGTCTATATCGATTAAGTTTTATGTACCGCGTTTTTTTTACTTTGGGGGGTAGCGGAGGCTAGGAGCCGGAGCTAGGGGGAGACACCCCCTCATTATGTTTTAAAAATGAGCCTTCTTCTAAGGCTTAGATTAAGAATACCCGATAATCAAAATATAGCTTGACAATATTAATTAAAAGCCGTATTATAAATAAAGGTTAAAACTTAACCTCCAGGAGACTTAAAATGATGGAAAATAAAATGCCAAAAGCCCCAAAAGCTATTCTGATACTTGATTTATTGACTAATTTGGGTTGGATTTTCAGTGATATAATTACTAACTTAGTTGTTGGAAGGTCTGACAATACATTAATGATTGTTACATCCAAAACAGTTATAATCGTATTGATACTGTCAATAATTGTGCCGGTCATAAAATGGAAAACATTAATTCCTGCAATCATGGATTGGGAAGAAAATGAAGCGAAGGCACAAAAAAGCATTTCTCTTTACATAAAACTTATGGCAATTTTACCGATAAGTATTGCAGTATTAGCACCTGTTTTTGCAAGCATGGAAACAGGACTTATAGATAAAAGAGCGGCATTCATTTCCTTTTATTTATTAACATTTGCAAATATTCTGTTTTTGGCAAGTGCCTTTGCGTCAACCTGCTCAAGACTACTTGAAAAGTGGGCATCGTTTATCCCTGTTAACCAAAAGTTCAATAAGTTTTCAATGACCAGACGAGTTTTCTTGATGGTATTTTTCAATGTCATTTCATCAATGTTTTTTATTATGGTGCCTTTTATACGAACCCCGGAAGCAGCCGGAAGCACACCATTTTTACTGAAGATAGCGTTTCTTATAGCTTTAGCTTTGGTATATTCTTCATATAATATTCTTTCTCCAATAAGTGCAACTCAAAAGCGCGTAAACAAACTAAAAGCCAATATATTTGAATTATCCAAAGGAAACTACGGTCAACGCAATATAGAAATAGATTCCAGAGACGATATGGCTTTACTTTTTTCGAATTATAATTATTTTTTGGATTTTTCTCGTAACTTCTTAGGCACACTAATAGATGCAGTAAATGTATCAAACACGGCTTCAGAAAAACTTGGTGTAAATATGCAAAGCACCTCAAAAGCTATTTCATTTATTACAAACGGTATTGAAACAGTTGACGAGCATATACAAAATCAATCGGCCGGTGTTTTGGAAACACAAAGTACTCTGGATCAAATTGCACGAAATCTTAATAACCTGAATTCCAATATTGAAAACCAGGCAACATCGGTAACAGAATCCGTTTCCACAATAGAAGAAATGAGTGCAAGTATTCAATCCGTTGATAAGGCTGTAAACGAAAACATGCGTGCAATAAACGAACTGCAAAAAGCAAGCGAAGAAGGAAATAAAGCATTGCAGAATTCTACGGAAGTTGTAAAAACAGTTACCGAAAACTCAGATGGTCTTTTGGAAGCCTCAAGTGTAATTCAAAACATAGCAAGTCAGACAAACCTCTTGGCAATGAATGCCGCAATTGAAGCGGCCCACGCAGGCGATGCCGGAAAAGGCTTTGCAGTCGTTGCAGACGAAATCAGAAAGCTGGCAGAAGAATCAAGCGTACAGGGAAAAAATATCACCAATGTTTTGAAACAATTAAAATCACAAATTGAAACTCTGTCAACTTCATCTATGAGTGTCGAAAAACAGTTTTCAACAATTGTCAAATTACTGGGGCTTGTACAAAACCGCAGCACCGAAATTATGAATGCAATGACAGAGCAAAGTTCAGGCAGTGCTCAAGTTTTAAATGCTGTTAGAGAAATAAACGAAATAACCGAGCAAGTAAAACTGGGCTCAAGCGAAATGGTCAACGGTAATAAAGAAATCGCAAAAGAAAATCAAAAGCTGGTTGAAAGTGCAGAAGAAATTACAACAAATATGAAAAACATAAATTTAAGTGCCGAAAATATAAAAACTTCAATTGCGATGGTATTGGCGGCCGGAGAAGAAGAAATGGAAGCCATAAAAAAAGTTTCAAACCAGTTGGCAAAATTAACAGTGTAATTATGATAGCTTAAAAAAGTCGTCTGACCTTTGCACAACAGCTAATTTTTTACATTAAGCTGACAGGGTCTATGTCAATTTCGATATAGACCCCCGTCATTACCGAATAATTTTTTACAAAATACATCACCGGCTTTTGCATATCCTGCATCTTTTCCGAGCGCAACAGTATCTGCATTCTGTAATTACCCGAAATCATCGCAAGCATACATTCTGACGGACCCATAATTTCAACCGTTTCGGGAATCAAGTTTTCAAGAATTTCTTTTGCACCGTATGCGGCAAGCTCCGCTTTTTTTAATTGTTTACTTCTAAAAACCAACCGCAAAAGACGCGAAAAAGGCGGAAAAAAAAGAGCTTGCCTTTGTGCCAATTCATATTCATAAAAGTCTTCTATCCTTCCGTCCTTTGCAAAAACTATTGCAGGATGCTCCGGTCTGAGCGTTTGAATAATTACTTCACCGTCAGGAATATACCGCCCTGCCCTGCCTGCCACTTGTGTTATCAACGAAAAAGTTCTTTCCGCCGCACGAAAATCAGGCATCTGCAGACCTGTATCCGCCAAAGCAATGCCAACCAACTTTACATTTGGAAAGTTAAGTCCCTTTGCAACCATCTGTGTACCAAGCAGTATATCCGTTTTTTGTGTTTTAAAATCCTCAATTGCCTGTTTCAGTTTTTCTGCCTTACCTGACAGGGCATCTGTATCAATTCTTTCTGTAACACAATCAGGAAAACCTTTTATAATTTCATTTTCGATAAATTCCGTACCAAACCCGGCATAACCGGTTTCAAGCGATCCGCATTCAGGACAAGTTTCTGGAGGGCTACATTGCCACCCGCAATAATGACATTTCATCACGCCGGAAGACTTATGCCAAGTAAGCGGAACTGAACAATTTTTGCAAAGCATTTCAAAACCGCAACTATGGCACTTAAAAAAATGAGAAAACCCGCGCCTGTTCAAAAAAACAATAGACTGTTTTCCTTCGCTTTTAATCTTCCGCATAGAATCAACCAAAAAACGACTGAGGGAATTTTTTTCACCGCACATATTAACGGTAGTAATTTTTGGCATATTCCCACCGGCAAGCCTTTTAGTCAATTTTAACTTTTTAATCTTACCTATTTGCATCAAATGCCAAGCTTCAACCGATGGTGTAGCAGAGCCCATCACAACAGGAAAGGCAAGTTTTTTTGAAAGCATCATTGCAACCTGTCTTGCATGATAGCGTGGTGATGAGCCTGATTTATATGAGCCGTCATGCTCTTCATCTATTATAATTAAACCTAAATTTTTGGCGGGAGCAAAAACAGCACTGCGCGGACCTATAATAATTCTTGCATCGCCATTTTTTATTCTCATCCATTCTGAAAATTTTTTACCGGTAGACAACCCTGAATGCAACACCGCCGCCAAATCACCGAAACGGCTTACAACCGACTCTGTAACCTGATGCGTCAAAGCAATTTCAGGCACCAAATATATAACAGCCTTGTTTTGTTTTAAAACTTCATCTGCAATCTGCAAAAAAACTTCTGTTTTACCCGAGCCGGTAACCCCGTAAAGATAAAAACTATCAGCCTTATCAAGATTTACAGTAATTGTTTTTACAGCGTATTCCTGCTCATCTGATAATATTATGTCCTTATTATTAAAGTGTGGCAAACTTGCTGTTAAACTTTCAAAAGCAGTCATTCTACGTCCTGAAGGCAACATAGCCGAAAGGCATTCGCCAACAGAGCAAATATAAAACCGTGAAAGCATAAAACTCAGTTCAATTTGCAGTTGCCCAAAAATAGGCTCAACATCTACAATTCGTTTCAATGGCTTAATTTTATCAGGCGATACCGGGAACTCACTCGGTAATTCATCAAACTCTCGAATAACAAAACCGATTGCCTCCCTGTTACCTAAGTTAGCCACAACCCTACGACCAACCAATGACGGGGCAGTAATATCCTTTCCGTTTTCAAGTTCCAGTCTATAAGTAAACTCGGCAAACACAGGCACATTAAAAACAACTTCCACCCACTTTGCATTTTTCATTAAATTTGAGTATGCCATAATTTTTTAAACCATATAAGCTATCTTTTAACGCAAAATTTTTTATTGTTTAATTTTATTATAAAGCTCGTCCAAATCATCTGCAGAAAAATAAGAAATCTCCACAGTACCTTTGTCTGCATTGCCCTTTATAATAACCTTTGTGCCGAGAGCATCTATAAACTGCTGTTGCAAATCTTGCAACTCGGGCAACATCTGCTTAAACTGTACCTTCCCCGCAAACGAAGCATTAGAATTATTTTTTTTCGAATTAAGCTCAGAAGCAATCCTTTCGCTACTTCTGACTGATAAACCCTCATTGATTATTTTTTCAAACAAAGTTTTTCGTTTTATATCTGTATTTACTGAAAGAATCGCCCTCGCATGACCTGATGAAATCCGACTTTCCTCAATAGCTTTTTGGGCGTATTCAGGAAGCTGTAAAAGCCTTAAAAAATTCGCAATAGCAGACCTACTTTTACCCACTCGTTGCGACAAGTCTTCTTGACTTAAATCATACATATTAATCAAATTTTGATATGCCTTGGCTTCTTCAATCGGATTTAAATCTTCACGCTGAATATTCTCAATTAAAGCAACCTCAAGATTTTTCTCTTCGGCAATATCTGAAATCAAAACAGGAATTTCAGAAAGCCCTGCCAAAATCGAAGCTCTGGTACGCCTTTCACCTGCAACAATAAAGAGTTCCCCTTTCTCCCCCCTGCTTACAACAACAGGCTGAATAATGCCGTGCTCTTTTATGGATACAGAAAGCTCTTGAAGCGACTCGTCCGAAAACACTTGCCTCGGTTGATGCGGATTCGGCTTTAATTGATTTGGATCAATTAAAATCAAATTCTCATTTGAAGATTCCACCTTACTTGAATTATCTTTACCGGGAGAGTCGTCTTGAGAAAGCAAAGCATCAAGCCCCCTGCCCAGCTTTTGTTTACTTTTCGCCACGCTTTAAAATCTCCTCTGCTAATTTATTATAACTCTTTGCACCGATTGAAGAAGGCTCATATTTACAAATCGGCAAACCATGAGAAGGCGCTTCCGAAAGCCTGACATTTCTCGGAATAATTGTTTTCAAAACCCTGTCTTCAAAATAAGTAGAAACTTGCTGAACAACTTCTTGAGCAAGCCGTGTCCTCGAATCATACATCGTAAAAAAGATTCCGCCAATCTCCAGTTTTTTATTCAAACCGGACTGCACCCGTTTAACTGTCTTTAAAAGTAAAGTCAATCCCTCCAACGCAAAATACTCACATTGAAGGGGAACCAAAACCTCGTCAGCTGCAACCAAACCGTTCAAAGTCAAAATTCCAAGTGATGGCGGACAGTCAATCAATACATAATCGTAAACATCTTTTACCTGCAACAAAGCATTTTCCAAAAAATGTTCCCTCTTATCAACATCAACCAACTCAATAGTCGCCCCCGACAAATTTATATTCGCCGGAAGCACAGAAAGCTTTTCAATAACCGTTTTTTGTATCGCCTCGCTCGTCTTACAAATCCCCGAAATAGCATCATAAACAGTCAAACCATTCTTATCAGCACCAACCCCTGACGACATATTACCTTGAGGGTCAAAATCAACCAACAAAGTCCTCTTACCGGAAAGCGCAAAATACGCCCCTATATTCAAAGCCGAAGTCGTTTTCCCGACTCCCCCCTTCTGATTTACAAACACAAGAATCTTAGACATTTTTTAAGTATACATTATTTTCAAAAAAATTAAAAGAGGTTCAAAGAGTATATTTTTGCTGACGCCAACCCGACGGGCTCGCATAACCTTTTACTTTTTTCTTACATAAATTAAAACGGTGCTTTTCCTGCCGTCAAAGACCTTTACTGATATTTATAATCAAGCAAAAGTGTAGACTTCGCCCGTCCAAATCACGATAACCGTACTGCATAAAACGCCGGTTTCTCAGCTTATATCACGGAAGCAATGACTTTGCTTCTTCCCAAAATTTTTCAGCTTTTTCAATATTTTCTGCACACATAGCGAAAGAATTTTCAAGCATTTTTTCTTCCACATATTTAAATCGTTTTTCAAACTTATGATTTGCCGCATTAAGTGCAACAACCGGATCAAGTTTTAAAAATCTTCCCAAATTAACCAAAGAAAACAAAACATCTCCAAATTCTTCTAAAACATGCTTTTCGTCACCGCAATCAACAGCTGCTTTAAACTCATTTATTTCCTCGCTAATTTTATCTTTAACCCCGTCAATATGTTGCCAATCAAAACCTTTTTTAGAAGCCTTTTTTTGCAATTTATAAGCACGCAACAATGGTGGAAATGCTTTTGGAATTGTATCAAGAATCGATTTTACTTCTTTTTTCTCAACACTTTCTTTTATATGATCCCACTGAGATAAAACTTCATCTGCTGTAGTAGTTTTTGCCTCACTGTCAGGACCGGCATAACCTTCAGTTTCTCCAAATACATGTGGATGCCTTCGTATTAACTTTTCAGTTAAAGTTGAAAACACGTCTGCAACAGTAAATTTATTCTCTTGCTCAAACATATATGCAATCATCATTGCATTTAATATAACATCACCTAACTCTTCTTTCAAGTTACTCAAGGCGTTCTTTTCACCCTGCTCAAAAGCTTCGATAGAATCAATTACCTCGTAGGCTTCTTCAATAAGAGGTGTACGCATGGTCATTGGTGTTTGCTCAATATCCCAAGGACACCCACCCGGATTACGAAGTCTTTTTAACACTTGAAAAAATTCTAAAAATGCACTTTTTGTATCTTTCATTTTGCCTCCATTTAAATTAAAAAAGCGGAGTAAAACTCCGCTTTTTCTACATTAAAATATCTTAAAATTATTTCTACTGTTAAGTTTATTCCTCAACAGCAGTTTCCGCTACAGCATTATCTTCGGTAGAAGCCGGTTCTGTAGAAGTAGGTGTAGGTGCAGTAGTGGCAGCTTTAGCCTTTTCATTTTTTATAGTTGCCTTACAAATCTTACAAATATTTTGCTTAACACCGTCTATTTCCTGCTCGTACACAATCTTCACACCCGTTTTTTTACAAACAGGACATGTGCCACGACCTCTATTATAATTTTCTCTAATCCCCTTACCTCTATGAGCCTTTGACACGATTATACCTCCTGCTTGACTTTTGAGCTCCATCAGTTGAAGAACTCTTTACATTCAAATTAGCCCCTGAGTCAGCTTTATTACTTTTTCTTGTTTTTTTCGCTTTAGCAGATGAATCCGCTTTTTTCTTTTTGTCTTTATCTTTTGAAGTTTCCTTTTTTTCTTTATCCGCAAAAGAATAATCCACAAGTTCAAGAATTGCAACATTAGCCGCATCACCTTTTCTGAATCCCAATTTAAGAATTCTTGTATATCCGCCGTCTCTGGTTTTCATTCGAGGACCAATATCAGTAAAAAGTTTATTTACAATTGAATCATCCCAAATCAATCTTGCTACTTCCCTACGATTATGCACAGAATCAATTTTAGATCTTGTAATTAACTTTTCTGCAGTACGTCGAATCTCTCTTGCTTTTTCCTTTGTTGTTGTAATCCGCTCATACTTAAAAAGAGATGTAACCATGTTTCTGTGCAAAGCCTTACGGTGTGCACTTCTTCTGGAAAGCGGATTAAAGCCATACTTATGCCTCATCTGTTTCTTCCTTATACACTTTTGTTTTTTCACTAAAATGACTGTAATCAGTCATACCCAATCGAAGATTTCTTTCGTGCAGTTTTTCTTGTATTTCCAGCAGACTCTTTCGTCCAACATTTCGCATACCTGCAATTTCATCTTCTGTTTTTAAAACAAGCTCAGCTATAGTTTTTATGCCGGCATTATCCAAACAATTCTTTGCTCTTACAGTAAGTTCCAAATCCTTTATTGGACTTTCTAACAGTTTTTTAAGAGCTAAGTCTTCTTCATTATCCTCTTCTTCTTCCAAAAGCTCGTTTTCATTGAAGTTCACAAAAATAGTGAAATGATCTTTTGCAATTTTAGCAGCTTCTGCAAGTGCATCTTCAGGCTTTATAGACCCGTCAGTCCATATCTCCAAAATAAGTTTATCATAATCATTGCGCTGTCCAACTCGACAAGGCTCAATATTATAACTTACTTTTAAAACAGGACCATATATTGCATCAAGCGGTATTGTTCCATGAATTTCAATATATTTTTCATTAGTTTCTGCCGGAACATAACCACGGGCAAAGTCTACCTGCACTTCCATGTCAATAGAAGCATCATCCATCAATTGCATGATAAATATATCTTCATTGAAAACTTCAAGTCGCCCGTCAACAGCGAAATCTTTACCTGTTAAGGTTGCAGGTCCTTTAAATTCAAACAAAAGGGTATCCTGCGTAGCTTCATCCGGAAGAGATAAATGCAATTGCTTCAAATTATTTAGAACTTCAATCGTATCTTCTGTTACACCCGGTATTGTCTCAAATTCACTGGAAATAGTGTGTTGAACACCATCTTTATCATAACTGTTAATTCTGACCGCAGAAACAGCATAACCTTGAATTGAAGAGAGTAATATTCTTCGCAGACAGTTTCCTATTGTCGTACCAAATCCAATTTCAAACGGAGATGCCGTAAACCGACCATAGGATTCTGTAGATACTTCTTGATCAAATTCCAAACCTCTAGGTTTTTTGAAGCCTTTTAAAAGATTTTTTCTGGCCATTCAAACTCCTTTTTATATTCTGCGTGTTTTCTTTGGTCTACAGCCATTATGTGGAATTGGAGTTACATCACTGATAGATCTTATTTTCAAGCCTTTAAGACCTATAGCCCTAATAGCAGACTCTCTACCGGCTCCTGGCCCCTTTACAAAAACACTGACTTCTCGTAAACCGTATTGCTGAGCCTTTTGCACCGCAGTTTCAACAACAGTTTGTGCCGCAAAAGGGGTTGATTTTTTTGCCCCCGAAAAGCCCAAACCTCCGGATGATGCCCAAGAAATAGCATTACCTTTCATATCAGTTATAGTAACCAGTGTGTTGTTAAAAGTTGCTTGGATGTAAACATTACCTACATCAACACTTTTCTTTTCTTTTCTTTTATGCCTTTTATTAGTAGCCATTATTTACCTCCGGAATTATTTTTTCTTTCCTGCAACAGTTTTCTTCTTACCTTTTCGTGTCCTTGCATTGGTTCGCGTCCTTTGTCCACGCACAGGTAAGCCTTTTCTGTGTCTCTGTCCTCTGTAACAACCTATATCCTGCAACCTTTTTATGTTAAGAGCAACCTCTGTTCTCAATCGTCCCTCAACTTTATAGTCTTTGTCTATAATATCCCTCAAAAGTGCAAGTTCATCATTGTCTAGATCATTCATTTTTTTTGTAGGGTCAACCTTTGTTTTTTCACAAATTGTCTCAGCAGACGATCTTGAAATACCATAAATATAGGTCAACGCAATTCTAACATGTTTATTAGGGAGATCGACTCCCGCAATACGAGCCATTATTTACTCTCCTCCATTTAACCTTGTCGTTGTTTATGTTTCGGATTTGTACAGATTACTCTAACAATACCCTTTCGTTTAATAATTTTACATTTGTCACAAATTGGTTTTACACTAGTTCTAACCTTCATAGCAAACTCCTTATCTAAAAGTATATTACAGGTTCCTTCCCCGCAATCTCCCCTTTTTTACTAACCCCTCATGGTGGTGCATTTTTAATTGCGACTCCACCTGAGCCATCGTATCAAGATCAACACCAACAAGAATCAATAAGGAAGTACCACCCATCAAGTGTGCAACCTCAGGCGGAAAATTAAGTCCTAATTCTATCAATGTCGGCAATACAGCAATAACAGCCAGATAAATAGCACCGGGAAAAATTAAGCGATTCAAGATACGCTGTAAATACTCTTCAGTCCTATCGGTTCGTATCCCTGGAATAGAGCCACCGTTTTCCCTGATTTGTTTAGCAATTTCAGTTGGGTTCAAAGTTATTTGAGTATAAAAATAAGCAAACAACACAATCAATCCCACATAAATTAAAATATAAGCAAGTTTAGTTGGATCGAAAATATTTTCCCCCAGAAAACGAACCCACTTAGCACTACCAGCAAACATTCTTGTCAGCTGCATTGGAAACATCAAAAATGAAGATGCAAAAATTACAGGCATTACACCCGAAGGGTTAATCTTGAAAGGTATATATGTACTTTGACCTCCATACATTTTTCTGCCTACAACCCTCTTTGCGTAATGAACCGGTATTTTTCTTTGTCCTTGCTGTTCGTAAATAACCAAAACTATAATAGCAACAAACATTAAAAAAGCAAGAACAACAAATACCAAGTTTAATTCGCCAAGTCGCACTTTCTTTATCAATCTCCAAATTGCTACAGGCATTCTTGCAACAATTCCTGCAAAAATCAAAAGGGAAATACCATTACCGATACCTCTTGCAGTAATTTGCTCACCAAGCCATAAAGTAATCATAGTTCCTGTAGTTACTGTCGTAAGCGTTACAAAAACATGCATAAAGCCGGGATTAATTACCGCACCGGGAACTCTACCTGCATATGTAACAGCCGCGGTCGACTGTAGCAAAGCAACAAATACAGTTGCTATTCTAGTCCATTTCTGAATTTTGCGTTTCCCGCCATCTTCTTCAGCAATTTTTTTAAGACCGGGAAATATTATCATTGATAACTGCAACAAAATTTGAGTAGAAATATATGGCATAACCCCCAACATAAAAACAGAAAATTTAGAAAATCCGCCACCTACAAAAAAGTCCATCTGACTTGCAAAAGCATTTGCTTTAAAGTGTGCGGTCAAAACTCTGGAATCAATGCCGGGAATAATTAAGTTAGTACCAAGTCTGAAAATAACCAAAATAAAGAGGGTAAACAAAATACGCTTTCGCAGATCTCTAGTTTTAAATATATTTACCAACGAATTAGCCATATATTAACCTCACTTAATCCTTAGATGACAAAATTTTGCCACCGGCCTTTTCAATTTTTGCCTTAGCTGAAGCAGAAATATTTCTAATATCAATATCAATAGATTTAGTTATATCCCCATTACCCAAAATTTTAACATTTGCATTTTTTTTCTTTAAAAGCCCTTTAGCTAAAAGTGTATCAATACTTACAACTTCTCCGGACTCATACCTGTTTTCAATCTGAGATAAATTAAAAACCACATATTCCTTTTTAAAAGGATAATTTGAAAATCCACGCTTAGGTACACGCCTATACAAAGGCATCTGTCCACCTTCAAAACCAACATAAGACTTCCCGCCGGAACGAGATTTTTGCCCCTTATTACCACGCCCTGAAGTAGTACCATGTCCTGACGAGGAACCGCGTCCGACTATTCGTTTTTTTCTATTAGCCCCCTTCGGAGCAATTAAATTAAAATCTGACATTAATTCAACTCCTTGATTTCCAACAAATGAGAAACAGATTTAACCATTCCCATAATAGCAGGATTGGACTCATGCTCAACTGTTGAATTCAATTTTTTCAATCCCAAAGATCTCACGGTTGCTCTAACAGCCGGTTTTTGCCTTATTGTACTTTTTACAAGCTTAATACTAATTTTTTTTGCCATAATTAACCCCATAAATCAGATAAGGTTTTACCCCTATTCTTTGCTATTTCTTTTGCATCCATTAAAAAATCTGTAGCAACAAAAGTAGCATGAACAACATTTATAGCCGAATTAGAACCTAAAGACTTTGACAGCAAATCTGTCGCACCGGCAGCTTCCATGATAGCACGAACAGTACCACCGGCAATAATACCTGTACCTGAACGAGCAGGCCGCAGAAGAACATGTGCACCCTTAAATTTACCAACTACTTCATGCGTTATTGTTCCATTCTTCAATGGAATTTTAACCATTTTCGACTTAGCTTTTTCAATACTTTTTCTTATGGCCTCACTGGCATCATTAGCCTTACCAAAGCCAAAACCCACAGTACCTTTTTTATCACCAACAACAGTCAATGCTGAAAATGAAAACCTTCGACCGCCCTTTACAACCTTAGCAGTACGATTTAGCTTAATAAGCTTTTCCACAAATTCATTACCACCACGGTCATCTTTTCTTTTAAAATCTTTACGCTGATTCATCATAATCTCCTAGAACTTAATTCCAACTTTCCGAGCCCCATCAGCAACGGCTTTAATAACACCATGATACAAATACCCGTTTCTATCGAAAACAACCGTTTCTATGTTTTTATTCTTAAGTCGATTGCCAATTTCTTCCCCAACTTTAGAAGCTGTATTAACGCTAACATTAGCAGAAAGAAATTCTTTTTCAAGTGTAGATACGGAAGCAAGCGTATTTGAAGCATCATCATCTATAACCTGCACATAAATGTTTTTATTACTTCTAAAAACTGACATTCTAGGGCATTTAGCAGTACCATGAATTTTTTTTCTGATATGCACCTTTCTTTTAAATCGCCTTCTATCTTTATCAATTCGTTTTTTATTCATCCTAGTACTCCACCTTATTTTACACCGGTTTTTCCAACTTTGCGTTGAATAACTTCATTTTCATACCTGATGCCCTTTCCTTTATATGGTTCAGGGCTTCTAAGTTTTCTAACTTGAGCAGCGAATTCTCCAACTTTTTCTTTAGAAATACCGGAAATTTTTATTTTAAGTTGCTCAACCTCGACATTCAATCCATCAGGTATATAAACTGAAAAATCATTAGAATAACCAAGTGAAAGATTTAAAATCTTTCCTTGTACATCAGCCTTATATCCTACCCCTGTAATTACCAGAACTTTTGTAAAGCCTTCCGACACACCCTTAACCATATTGTTAAGAAGGCTCCTGTATAGCCCGTGAAATGCTCGTGTTTTCAGTTTGTCATTTTTTCTAGTAACAACAATTTGCTTTTCTTCAATGTTAAACTCAATATCATTATTAAACTTTTGAGTTAGCACTCCCTTAGGACCTTCAACTTTAAAACAGTCTCCATCAACACTAACTTTTACCCCCGCAGGAACCACAACAGGAAGTTTACCAATTCTTGACATAGTACTACCTCCTTACCAAACCTTACAAATCAGTTCTCCACCGACGCATTGCTCATCAGCACGCTTTCCGGTGGTAACACCTAATGACGTTGAAATAATCAAAGTACCATAACCATTAAAAACCCTAGGAAGATTCTTATAACCTGAATAGAGACGCCTACCCGGAGTTGAAAGCCTTTCAATACCATGAATAACAGACTTTTCTTTGTCATCGTATTTAAGAAAAACACGTATTGTATTTTCACTACCTTGATTAAGCTTCTTAAAATTGCGTATATAACCCTCATTTTTTAGGATTTTAATAATTTCCAGCTTTATACGTGAGGCAGGAATATCTACCCGTTCATGACCCGCCATTGAAGCATTTCTAATTTTTGTCAGCATATCCGCTACTGGATCTGAAACACTCATTTAAAACCTCCTACCAACTCGACTTTGTAACGCCCGGCAATTGACCCTCACCGGCTAGTTTTCTAAAACAAACGCGACACATCTGGAACTTACGCATATATCCACGCGGTCGACCGCAAATTTTACAACGATTATACTTTTGCGTTGAATACTTAAACTTACCATTCGCTTGATTAATTTTTGATTTTTTTGCCATCAAAATTCTCCTACTTTCTAAAGGGCATACCAAACCTTGTAAGCAAGGATTTTGCTTCTTGGTCAGTTTTAGCATTAGTTACAATACAAACATTCAAACCGGCAATTCTTTCAATCTTATCAAAATCAATTTCCGGAAAAATTATCTGTTCTGCAACACCCAAAGAATAATTCCCACGACCATCAAACCCATTTGGGTTAATTCCACGGAAATCTTTAACACGAGGCAATGCCACATTTATAAAACGATCAAGGAATTCATACATTTTAAAACCTCTCAACGTTACCTTTGCACCAACTTCATTGCCTTCACGAAGCTTAAAATTAGCTATACTTTTTTTTGCCTTAGTCTTAATTGCTTTTTGTCCCGAAATAGTTTCAAGATCTGTTATCGCAGCATCAAGAAATTTTCTATTCGTAAGCGCAACCCCAACACCCATGCTCAAAACAATTTTAGTAATTTTAGGCACTTGCATAACCGTACTATACTTAAACTCTTCTGTAAGCTCAGGGGTTATCTTTTCTTTGTAGATTTTTTTTAGACGAGGTACATAATTATCCATTACAATTTATCTCCACATTTACGGCAGATTCTTATTTTTTTGCCGTCTTTCAAATCATAGCCAACACGAGTCTTCCCGCATTTCTTACAGATTATCATCACATTTGAAACATCAATTGGTGCTTCAACCTCTATAATTCCACCCTTATCTTGTTGACTCTTTCTTCGCATAGCCTTACTGACCATATTTAAGCCACGAACAATAACAGAGTTGTTATTCGGAAACACCTTAACAACACTTCCCCGTTTACTCTTGTCCTTACCGGTAACAATTTCAACAGTATCATCTTTTTTAATCCTAACCTTATTCTTTCCCATAAAATTATGTCTCCTTATAACACCTCAGGTGCAAGGGATACTATTTTCATAAAATCCATATCTCTAAGCTCTCTGGCAACAGGCCCAAAAATACGCTTCCCTTTCGGATTTTTATTCTCGTCAACAATAACACAAGCATTATCATCAAAGCGAATATAAGTTCCATCAGGACGACGATATTCTTTTGAAACCCTAACTATAACAGCCTTTTCAATAGAACCCTTCTTAATAGCCGAAGTCGGGATTGCAGATTTCACAGCAACAACAATAATATCACCAATACCCGCATATCTGCGCTTAGAGCCTCCTATTACTTTAATGCACTCAACTCTTTTTGCACCAGAGTTATCAGCAACATTTAATCTTGAACATACCTGAATCATAACCGTACTCCCGCTCTATTTTGCCCTTTCAACAATTTCAACCAAATTCCAAACCTTTGTTTTACTTATAGGTTTGCTCTCTGTAATTCTAACAGTATCACCTATACCAGCTTGATTATTTTCATCATGAGCATGATACTTCTTACTATGCGATACATACTTTTTGTATAGCTTATGGAGTTTTTTAGTAGTAACCTGCACAACGATAGTCTTGTCCATTTTATTGCTGGTAACCAATCCAATAAATTCCCTGCCACCTTTTCTAGCGTTACTTGCTTCCATATCAGTTCTCCTATTTACCCGTATCACCGGCAAGCTCTTTTTGCCTTATAAATGTATTCAACCTTGCAATTTCACGGCGCATTGTTCTTTTTTGTACAGGATTCTCAATATGCCCAACAACAGCTTGAAACCTAATATCAAAATATTTTTTCTTTGTTTCTTCACGCTTAGCAAGAAGCTCAGCATAAGAAAGCTCACGCAATTTAGTTTTTTTTCCCATTTGCAAACTCCTTACTCAGGGCGAACCTGCTCAGCAAATCTTGTCTTAAACGGAAGTTTACTACCTGCAAGACGCATAGCTTTTGAAGCAAGATCTTTATCAATACCCGCTAACTCAAAAATAATAGTACCGGGCTTCACAACTGCAACCCAATACTCCGGTGAACCTTTTCCTTTACCCATTCGTGTTTCAGCAGGTTTCTTTGTATATGGCTTATCGGGGAAAACCCTTATCCATATTTTTCCACCACGCTTAATTTTTCTGTTTAGGGCAACCCTGGCAGCTTCCAACTGTCTATTCGTCAACCAAAAAGGCTCAAGCGAAACTAAAGCGAATTCACCAAATGAAATTTTATTTCCTCTGGTTGCAATACCCTTCACTCTACCTCTCTGTACTTTTCTATGTTTTACTCGTTTAGGACTTAAAGCCATAACTATTGCCTCCTCGCCTGACTAGACCGCTCAGATCTAGGACGGCGCTGTTTTTTCAAAAGAATTCCAGCATCATCTTTTTCTTCATTTTGAAATTTCATTCCACTGTAAATCCACACCTTAACACCTATTTTACCATAAGTAGTATCAGCTTCATAAAATCCGTAATCAATATCAGCACGCAAAGTATGCAATGGTATTCTGCCATCTTTTACTTCTTCAATTCTTGACATATCCGCACCACCCAAACGACCGGAAACACGAACCTTAATCCCTTCGGCACCGGAACGCATTGCATTAGATACAGTTTGTTTTAGAATTTTTCTAAATGCACCCCGACCTTCTAATTGACGAGCAACATTTTGCGCAACTAAAGAAGCATTCAATTCAGAGCGTTTTACTTCTCGAATTTTTATTTGAATCTTTTTATTAAACCTCTTTTGAAGAATTTCACTGATTTTTTCAATATTCGCACCTTTTACACCAATAATAACACCGGGTCTGGCAGTATGTACTACAACAGTAACTTTTTGAGGATGGCGAATTATTTCAATTTCTGCAATATCAGCATTTTTTGCTTCAGGAAGAGTTCTAAGAATCCTCTTTATCTCCAAATCTTCATGCAAAAGCGTTGCATAATTACGAGAATTCGCACACCATCTAGATGTCCAAGTTTTATTGATACCCAACCTTAACCCGATAGGGTTTACTTTCTGTCCCATTACACACCTACCTTTTCATTCACAATAACCGTTATATGGCACATTCTTTTAAGCTGTAAATCGGCACGACCTCTAGCCCTATGCCAAATGCGTTTAAGTCTAGGCCCCTCATCAATTTGAATATCTTTAATTTCAAGCATATCCTCATCAAGCTGACTATTTAGATTTAGCGCATTAGAAGCAGCCGATTTCATTGTTCGAGATATAAGAGCAGCCCCCTTATTAGGTATATTTTCTAAAATAGCCATAGCTTCAGTATAAGACTTCCTCTTAACAACGTTTGCAACAGGCCGAACCTTAGTAGGTGATGCAATTAAAAATTTAGTCGTACTTCGATACTCTTTTTTATCACTCATTTATAACCTACCTTCCAACTTTTTTATCAGTATTTGCATGTCGTCTGAAAGTTCTGGTAGGCGCAAACTCACCCAGTTTATGCCCTACAAGATTCTCAGTAACATATACAGGAATCCATGTTTTTCCATTATGTACAGAAACGGTATTACCAACCATTTCAGGAATAATAGTCGAACAACGGGAATAAGTCTTTATCATTTTTTTCTTGCCGGACTTATTCATAGCAATTATCTTTTTGTAAAGAGACTTTTCAATAAAAGGCCCTTTTTTTACAGATCTAGACACTTAATCCCTCCTACTTTTTTCTTCTCGAAACAATAAATTTGCTTGAAGGCTTGCGTTTTTTGCGCGTTTTATAACCCTTACAAGGTTGTCCCCAAGGAGTTACAGGATTACGACCTTTACCAACACCTTCACCACCACCAAGAGGGTGGTCTACCGGATTCATCGCCATTCCTCTAACTTTAGGTTTAATACCACGCCATCTTGAGCGCCCCGCCTTACCCAAACTTTGGTTCATGTGATCACCATTACCGACCTCACCAATTGTCGCATAACATTTTTTATGAACCAATCGAGTTTCACCGGAAGGCAACCTTAGAGTAACATAATTACCTTCTTTAGCGGCAATCAACGCCTTCGCACCGGCTGAACGAGCCATCTGCCCGCCTTTACCAAGCTTTAATTCAATATTATGAACAGTAAAACCGACAGGAATTACCTCAAGCGGAAGAGCGTTTGCAACATCTAAACTGGCACCCTCTCCACTCATAATATTTTGTCCAACCTTTAACCCATTAGGAGCTAAAATATAACGTTTTTCACCATCTGCATAAAAAACCAACGCAATATTAGCACTTCTGTTTGGATCATACTCAATAGTCTTCACAGTACCGGGAATACCATGCTTGTTTCTCTTGAAATCAATCTTTCGGTATTTCCTTTTATGACCACCGCCTTGTCCCCAAACAGTAATTCTACCAAAAGTATCACGACCACCGTGCGACTTTTTACCTTTGGTTAAGCTTTTTTCAGGTTTATCGCATGTTATATCTGTTTTAAGAACATCAATACGCCCACGCAAACCCGGAGTCATCGGTTTATATTCTTTAAGAGCCATTTTATCTACCTCTCATTAACACCTTAAACGGTCTTACACACCTTCAAAAATCTTAATTGTCTCACCCTGAGCCAATCTTACCGTTGCCTTCTTCCAGCTAGGCGTCATCCCAGCCTTATAACGCATACGGCGACTTTTGCCTCTTACATTTATAACAGTACAACCAACAACTTTAACATTAAAAAGTCGCCTGACTGCCTCTTTAATCTGAATCTTAGTAGCTCGCTTATCAACCTTAAAAACATACTTATCTTGATCACGAAGCTCAGTAGTTTTTTCCGTTACAACGGGAGCCAGAATAATATCAGTATAATCCATTACTCAACCTCCTTGACAGCATAAAAATCAGAGAGCTTTTTAACCGCAGATTCAAGAAGAATAACTTTTTTACCATAAAACAAACTGTGTGCTTCTAAACGATTGAATGAAAGAAAAGAAAAAGCAGGAATATTCCTACCGGCTCTTTTTATCAACTTATCATCATCTTTAAGAACCAAAACAGCTCTCTCACCTTTGGCAAAGTTATTAATTATCTTTACAAGGTCTTTTGTTTTACCGCTTTCAACAGTAAAATCCTCAACAACAAGCAACCTATCTTCAGCCGCCTTCTTACTCAAAATAGACTTCATAGCCAATCGCTTAGCTTTTTTAGGCATAGAATAACTGAAATCCCTGGGCTTTGGTCCAAAAATAGTACCACCACCAACTGTAACAGGAGATTTTTTATCACCCCGTCTGGCGCGCCCCGTACCCTTTTGGCGATAAGGCTTAGCATTTGAACCACTAACCTCTCCACGCCCTTTAGTACAAGCCGTACCTAGTCGCCTATTGGCAAGCTCATTATTAATAGCATAGTAAATTACGTCATCATTAACAGGAAGACCAAAGACTTTATCATCAAGATTTATAGTCCTTAATTCTTTTCCATCAACTGAATAGACTTTCTTTTCCATAATAGTTTGTCTCCTGCTACTATCTCTCTTTCTTTACTGCAGACTTTAAGTAAACGACAGCATCTTTTTTACCCGGAACAGAACCGGCAACCATCAAAACACCTAAATCAGCATCGATTTTTATAATTTTCAAATTTTGAACAGTTACTCGCTCAAAACCCATTCGACCGGGCATAGTCGTATTCTTAAATGTCCTACTGGGACTGGTACACATACCGGTAGAACCGGCACTTCTATGAAACTTAGAGCCGTGAGCACCGGGACCACCACCGTAACCCCAGCGTTTCATAACACCCTGAAACCCCTTACCTTTTGACATAGCAGTAACATCTAAGTATCTTGTTTCACCAAAAAGCTCAACACCCAACTTGTCTCCCACAGAAACATCTTTATCAAAACCTCTAAATTCTTTCATCAATTTAACAGGTTTAACACCGTCTTTAAACAAACCCGCATAAGGTTTAGAAACATGTTGCGCTTTCTTCTCACCATAACCAAGCAACACAGAAGAATACCCAAATTTTTCTTTGTCTTTTTTTTCAAGAACAACATTAGGGTCAATATGTATTACCGTTACAGGCGTCAACTTGCCGGCATCATCAAAAACCTGAGTCATACCGACTTTTTTTCCAATCAGACCAATCATAACTTACTCCTCGGTACGCACCCCTGATTAAAGGCCGTCTACCGCTTATTTTTTATTGTTTAATTTCTACATCAACGCCGGCTGAAAGCTCTAAAGCCATAAGCGCATTCATCACATCTGCCGAAGGATCAACTATATCAATAAGCCTTTTATGAGTCCTCATTTCAAACTGCTCTCTCGACTTTTTATTTACAAAAGGCGATCTAAGAACCGTATACTTGTTAATCCTAGTAGGTAGCGGTATAGGCCCACAAACCTTAGCCCCCGCTTTTTGAACCGCCTGAACAATCGCTGCGGCACTTTGGTCAACCAGCTTAATATCAAACCCGCGCAACTTAACGCGAATCTTTTCTCCTGCCATTCTTCCTCCAAAAACTACGGGCATAAGGTAACCCAAATGCCCAAAGTTAACTTATTCGATAATCTCGGTAACCTGTCCGGAAGCGATGGTTCTACCACCCTCACGAATAGCAAGTTTCAACCCTTGATCCATAGCGATTGGGTGAATAAGCTCACCGAAAATCTTCGTATTATCACCGGGTTTAATAATCTCAACATTCTCAGGAAGAGTAACCGTACCTGTAATATCAGTAGTTCTGAAATAGAACTGTGGGCGATATCCTGAGCGGATAACAGTATGACGACCACCTTCTTCTTTTGAAAGAACATAAATCTGAGCTTCAAATTTTGTATGCGGGTTAATTGTGCCGGGCTTAGCCAAAACCTGACCGCGCTCAACATCTTTCTTTTCAACACCGCGAAGAAGAAGACCAACATTATCACCTGCAATACCTTGGTCAAGCAACTTGTTAAACATTTCAATACCGGTAACAACAGTCTTTCTGCTTGGTTTAATACCAACAATTTCAACTTCTTCGTTCAAGTTTATAACACCGCGTTCAATTCTACCGGTAACAACAGTACCGCGACCTTGAATTGTAAAGATGTCTTCTATTGGAAGAAGGAATGGTTTTTGGTCATCACGAACAGGATCTTGGAAGAAACTATCCATAGCTTCCAACAATTCCTCGATACAAGCAGTATCCTCAGGAGTAGCTTCGTCCTGCAAAGCATTAAAAGCAGATCCCTTGATAATCGGTGTATCCCTTGGGAAATCATAACCTTCCAAAGCATCTCTAACTTCTTCTTCAACCAACTCAATCAACTCTTCGTCATCAACAAGGTCAACCTTGTTAAGGAAAACAATGATTGAAGGTACACCAACCTGACGAGCAAGCAATAAGTGTTCTTTTGTCTGAGGCATAACACCATCAGGAGCAGAAACAACCAACACACCACCGTCCATCTGAGCGGCACCGGTAATCATGTTTTTAACATAGTCAGCGTGTCCCGGACAGTCAATATGAGCATAGTGTCTTTTATCAGACTGATATTCAAGGTGTCGAGTATTGATAGTAATACCACGAGCCTTTTCTTCCGGTGCATTATCGATCTCGTCATATTTAAGAAGTTTGTCATTATACTTCTTTGCACAATATGAAGTAATCGCCGCTGAAAGAGTAGTCTTACCATGGTCAACGTGACCGATGGTTCCAACATTCATGTGAACTTTCGTTCTCTCAAATTTATCCTTTGCCATTTGAAATCCTCCTAACAGATAATAGGCAAGTAATTATTCCCGCCTTAAAAAATGACGAGACTTCGACACCCAAGCCAATCCATACGGAAAAGACCCGAAGTTATTCAAAACAAAACAGAATATAGCAGTGAAAACAATCAGACAAGAGATAAAAACACCGTAAAGGTATAATTAACTACTGCCCATAGGGTTTCGGACAGTTGTCGGACCCACCTTATCACCACCAAAAACAATTCTGATGATTGGTTTGGCATCCTTCTGAAGCCACATTCAACCCCATGCGGGAGCATAACCTGCCGGAACGGCTTTACGGTATGCGGGCTTCAATAGACACCGAGCAAAACTGCTCAACTGTGCGGTGATACTACCACATACATAAAAAAATGTCAAGTATAATTTTAATTTTTTTCATAAATTTTTCAATATCGATAGCCTCCGGCAAACCCCCGAAGCGCTTGTATCTTTTCGGCTTTTCTTATGATTTAAATCGGTGCTTTTCCTCCCGTCAAAGACCTTGTTTTTAAAAATCCAAACGCCGAAAAGGATACCGCACTTCTTAAAATCAGTAAAGCGCTCTTAAAAACAGTCCGGTTTTCTTAATTAACATCACGCGACCGGAAAGTGAGAGGCGACATTCACACCTATGTTAAGATAAACAGATACTTTTGCCTGATTTGGACAGGCTTGTCTATCCTTTTTGTTGATTTTTATTTTAAGAAAAAGCGGCTCGAAAAGAGACGCTTTTAAATACCTTGTTAAGAAAAAACAAAAAGATTATGCAAGCCTGTCGGGTTGTAGAGCGAGAGCGTTTATCGATTTCGATAAACGCTAAGCGATAAAAGATAATCGACAAACAAAAATTTAAAATTCAAAGGTTTTTGCTATTCTTTCTATTGAAATTGTTTTTTTTGTTTCCGTATCAATTTCGACAATCACTCCGCAAAAAACAGCCTTTCCGTTTTCCGCCCATTTATGCTGACAAGGAACTTGAGTTAGCGCTTTCAAAAGTGCCGGCTCAGGCTCGCCGCCAATGACCCCTCCTAAGGGGCCTATCATCCCCGCATCGGTAATGTAAGAAGTTCCTTCAGGCAGTATTTTTTCATCTGCAGTCTGCGTGTGTGTATGAGTGCATGTAACAAACGAAACGCGACCGTCAAGATAAAAGCCAAAAGCCTCTTTTTCTTCGGTAGACTCAGCATGAAAGTCCACGAGAACAATCGCATCAGCATACTCGGAGTCAGCGGCAATATCGGCTAAAATCAAATCGGCAGTTTGAAACGGGCAGTCTATGACTCGCATGTTTTCGCGCCCCATGATGTTGATTACAACATAGGGTACACCATTTTTTTTGATTTTACAGACACCATTTCCGCGCACAAACGCCATATTCGCCGGACGCAATACATTCGCATCAAGACCAAAGGTTGCTCTAATGTCAAATTTCTCCAGAGTGTGATTTCCACCGGTTATCACATCACAACCTGCTTGAAAAAAAAGCTGTGATGTTTTTTCGTCTACACCGGAACCGTCAAGCACATTCTCGCCGTTTACGAAAACAAAATCAATGCTTTCATTTTTTATCAGAGAAGGCAGAGTGTTTTGCAACATTTTTAATCCCAAAAATGCACAAACATCACCGCCAAACAAAACACGGACAGTATTCATTAAAGTTTAGAAAGCGAGAAGTAATATCCCCGCCTTCCTATTATTATTAGACTATTGCAACATCATCAAACCGAATGCCATAACCAAAAGAGCAACGGTTTCACAAAGACCTACAACAGTAAAGTAAAGACCCAAGCCCTTACCTGTTTCAGCTAAAGCATCTGAAGCACCGGCGCCGGCTTTTCCCTGTGCCATAGCCGAAGCCCCAATTGCAAGTCCACATATCATTCCGATACCAAGCAACAACCAAGGGTTAGACCCGGAGTCTTTCATGTTATTAACCATAATTAAACCGTATAACACCTGTGTCAACGGAGCACCTGCAAATATAACCAAAACGAATGGGGCAGGCTTGTTATTCATATAGCATTTTTTCCAAGACCCAATTGCACTTGAACCTCCCAAAGACACACCAATTGCAGAGCCAACGCCTGCAAAGCCCAATACTGCGGCTACACCAAACATACCAAAATCCATAATTCTACTCCTATCATCAATTTACTCTTATTTTGGACACCCCGAAAAACTGAGGTTTTTAGAAGTTCCTTTTATTTTTCCGTTTCTGCAAACGGCATATACCTAAATCCGGACCAAGTCAAACCCAGATGACTTGAAAACTCCAAATTGTTCAAACGAACAGCATGCACTAAAACCGAAAGCACAGCCATGATTATGTTCAACCCGTGACCGAACACAAAAATAAGCACTCCCAGTCCTATAAGCAAGGCTTTTCCCAACATAGGCCCACACATTGTATTTACGGTCATGCTTATGGCAGCACCCGCTAAACCGACCGCCCACAATCTAATGTAGCTCATTATATCGGAAAAAACATTTACAACACCAAGCAACATATTAACAATGTTTTTAAGACTCTCGATAATACTGTTGCCCAAACTTGTTGTATAATTTGCAAACATAAAGTTAAGAATAAAACCAATCCCCAAAGATATGAACATAGTATTATTCAATTGGTATTTTACAGGATCGATGACCATGTTTAACACCACAAAAAACATAGGTATCAACATTAAAATTGAACCTACATCACTTAAAAATCTCGGACTCTTTATATTCTTTACCAATGAAATAAAATGCGCCAGTGAAAGATGAGCTAATCCCAAACTAAAGGAAATCAACATAATATTCCTGTTTCTGACTGCACTCGGCACTAACGAAGATATACCCTTTATCGCAAAAGTTTTCAAAACATCCGGTAAAAGCTCAGGGGCAATTCCAAACCACGAACAGGTCATAACACCCCAAACCGTTATAAGAGAGCCTAAAAACAAACCCAACCATAAACTGTTGCCAATTTCTTTTCCTGCACGCTTCGCTTTAATTATACCAAACAAAACGGCAATAAGGATTAAACTGCCATAAGCGGCATCTCCAAAAATCATTGCAACAAAGACACCGAAAAACATTAAAAACCAGAACGAAACATCAACCTCAAAATAGCCCGGTCGTGTATCCAAAAAGTCAAACAACGGGTTTATAATAGAAACAAACTTGTTGTTTTTCAATTGTGTCGGAACATTATCTTCTTCTGTAGGCTCAGAAAGAGCGAACCCCCAACCGTTTTCTTTGGATGCGGATTCTATTTTTTCCACTTCGGTTGACGGGATAAACCCCGTAAGCCAAGCCAGTTTAACCTCAGCAAAGTTTTTGGTAGACTCAGCAACCCCTACTTCAGGCATACCCGCTCTTATGCTTTCAAATTCAAGACGACTTGCATTTATTTTATAAACAGCTTTCACGGAGTTAAGATTTTTTGAAAGCTCTGCCATTCTCAACTCAATTTTGTCGATCTCTTTTTGCGCATTAACATAATCTTCAGATAAAGAAGAAATGCGTTTTTCAGGCTTAGGAAGCAACTCAATATTTGTATCAAAATCGACCGGAAGCTCAGCGGCATCATGCCAAACCAAAAAATAAGCCTGTTTTTTAGCCGATTTGAGTTTTAATGTTCTAATTTCGCCATTCAGTTTTTTATATTTTTTTTCTTCCATCTTTGCAGGAAAAAGATACACTCCGTTTTCGGATAAAAAATCCAAATCCGTAGGATCAAAATCTCCCCATTCTTTGTATCTTTCCAATAAGTTATTCAACTTATTTAAAGATTCACGCAAGCGGGTTTTTCTTTCATTTAAAGATAAAACTTCATCTACAAGGTCGAAAGTAGCACCTTCACTTAAAAGCGGTGTCAGTGTTTTTTGCTTTTTCACAGCTTTTGGCATAGCATCTGCCAATAAGTTTTCACAAAGCTCAAAGTTCGACTTTATTTGATTCAACTCAGTCAGAGTTTCGCTATTTGCTTCCTGTTTTTCAACATGAACAACACCAACTTTACGAAGTTTCTTTAACGCTTTTTCTTTTTCAGACTCTAACACAAGAAGAGTCAGCTTTTTCATGGGTACTATCATTATGCTTCCTCCTCACGCACTGCCAAACTCGCTCGCTCCAGATTTTTTTTGGATATTTTTCCGCGAACAACACCGGATACCTGCTGGTCGCCAAGATAAACACTGATTTTTTTTATATTTGTTTTTGTCTCGGGAATTTTTATTTTTTCAAACAAGTTTACTCGTTGAGTTGTTGTTCGTAACTCAGCATGCAAAAGCCTCACCTGCTCTGCCAAAATATCTGCTTCAAGGTCAAGTTTTAGCATATCTTCCATTCTGTCGGCAGCCTTATCTACCCACAATGGAGTTGAATATAAATCGTATTTTTCGCGAATAAATTCAGCCCCCGAAAAAACAGGGATACTCACACCGGCTATATTACCTTCAGATGTATTTATCTCCTTTACCTTAATCAGGTCATCGGAAAATTTTTCTGCTTCACCAAAAACGCCTATCCAAGCATCGAACTCTTTACTCAAATCTTCACGGCGCCTTCTAACAGCTTTTTCTCTTGCATCGATAATGCGTATTTCAAGCTGTAATTGCTGTTTTTTTAACTGCAAAGTCGGTAAATACCGTTTATACATTTTCAGAGATTCTTTTTGGATTTTTAATTCATTTTTTGTCAGTTTTATTTTTGGCATACAACTTCCCTATTTTTTAGGCCAATATTTTTCAATGAGTTCAGACTTAATACCGGTTTCTTCACGACTAAAGCAGTCAGAAAGAATTTCCCAACCGTTATCAAGAGCCTCTTCAAGAGGAATATTAACGGATAAGTCCATCATTTTTGCCTGAAAAAGCTCCCCATATTTAAGCAGTTTTTCGTCCCATTCACTCATCATAAAGCCCATAGACTTTTTTTCCAAAGTGTCTTTAAATGAAGCGTATAACTTAATCATATTATCCATTAAAGCACGATGGTCATCACGAGTTTTACTATTAACATTCTGTTTAAGACGAGAGAGACTACCAAAAGGCGCAATCTTAGAATCCTTTAGATAAAACTGCCCCTCAGTAATATAACCTGTATTATCAGGAACGGGGTGTGTAACATCATCACCCGGCATAGTCGTAACAGCCAGAACCGTAATAGAGCCGGAATCTGCAAAGTCAACAGCTTTTTCATACCTTGAAGCCAGCTGGCTGTAAAGGTCGCCGGGGTAACCTCGATTGGAAGGTACTTGCTCTTGAGTAATAGCTATTTCTTTCAAAGCATCGGCAAAGTTAGTCATATCAGTCAATAAAACCAATACATCTTTATTCTGCAAAGCAAACTGCTCGGCAACAGCCAAACAAAGATCAGGTATCATAATACATTCAACGATAGGGTCAGCCGCAGTATGAACAAACATAGCAGTACGACTCAATGCACCGGCGTCTTCCAACGCATCTCTAAAATACAGATAATCGTCATATTTAAGACCCATACCACCAAGCACGATTACATCAACCTCTGCCTGCATTGCAATACGCGCAAGCAATTCGTTATAAGGCTCGCCGGAGCTTGAAAATATCGGCAATTTCTGTGAAACAACCAAACTGTTAAATACATCAATCATCGGAATACCGGTTCGTATCATTCTGTTGGCTATAATTCTCTTTGAAGGATTTACCGAAGGCCCGCCAATTGGAACCATATTTTCAGTTAAAGCAGGGCCGGAATCTCTTGGTGATGCAGAGCCGTCAAAAATTCTTCCAAGAAGATTTTCAGAAAAGCTGACACGCATTTCTTGTCCCAAAAACCTTACTTCATCACCGGTGGAAACACCTCGACCTCCATCAAAAACCTGAAGAGAAACCAAGTCGCCGTCAAGTTTATTAACCTCCGCCAATGAAACACCATATCTCGTTTTTACCTGTGCAAGCTCACCATAACGAATGTCCGTAGCTTTAACTGTTATAACAGAGCCGCTAATTGATTCAATTTTACTGTATACTTTTTTCATTCTCTTACTCCGTATCCTTTAATATCTGCTCTGCTTTTTCATCAAGCGAACTTCTCTCAGAAGAAATTAAACTAATAATTTCAGCTTCGTTTTTCTTAAACTTATCACTCTGCCATGGAGAGTAATTACAGTCAACAAACAGCAATCTTAGTTTATTGAAAAATGACCTGGCATCATCTTTTTTGTCAACCTTAAAATGAGAGCCAAGTATTTCTATGATAATTCTAAACATGTGATTCTGTCTTTCAACGGAAACAGCGTCATCAACATCATCAAACGAATTTTGCTGTAAATAAACAGAGTCAAGTAAATCGCCCTTTAGATACACAATAAAGTCATCAAGGCTTGTACCCTCTTCACCTACAACCTTCATCATCTGTTCGATTTCGGTACCTCGCGATAAAAATGTTCGTGCATAGGCAACAGCAACAGGATTTAAAACACTCGGATATTTCGACCAAGAATCCAGCGGATGAATGGCAGGATATTTTCTTGCATCGGATCTTTCTCTGGAAAGACCGTGAAAGGCACCCACAACTTTGAGCGTTGCCTGCGTAACAGGCTCTTCAAAGTTACCGCCGGCAGGTGAAACAGTACCGCCAATGGTTACAGAGCCAAAACTGCCGTCTCTTAATTTAACAACACCTGCTCGCTCATAGAAAGCCGCAATATATGATTCAAGATAGGCAGGAAACGCTTCTTCGCCGGGGATTTCTTCCAAACGACCCGACATTTCTCGCAACGCCTGAGCCCAACGACTCGTTGAATCTGCCAAAAGCAGTACATCAAGTCCCATCTGCCTATAATACTCTGCCAGAGTAACACCGGTATAAACAGAAGCCTCTCGAGCGGCAACCGGCATTGATGATGTATTACATATAATAATAGTACGCTCCATAAGCGAATTACCCGTTTTAGGGTCGATAATTTCAGGAAATTCAGTCAGAGTTTCTACAACTTCACCGGCTCGCTCACCGCAAGCGGCGATAATAACAATATCTGCTTTAGCATTTCTACTGGTAGAGTGTTGCAAAACGGTTTTTCCAGCTCCAAAAGGACCGGGTATACAGTAAGTTCCGCCTTTGGCAACCGGAAAAAATGTATCGATAGTTCTGATTTGAGTTACAAGTGGCTCTGTAGGCTTAAGTCTTTCGGTGTAACAGTCTACCGCACGCTTAACAGGCCATCTAAACACCATAGTAAGGTCAATCACATTACCGCGAGAATCCTCTACTTGGGCAATAACATCATCAACCTTGTACTTTCCGGCAGGTTTAACAGACTTCACGGTATAACTGTCATACATGTCAAACGGAAGCATAATTCTATGAGTAAAAGTACCCTCAGGAACAGTACCAATGGTATCAGCTCTAAGAAGTTTATCGCCGGCTTTTGCAACAGGGGTAAAATCCCATTCAGTCTGTCTCGACAATGGTTGCAGGTAAATACCTCTTTCCAGAAAATAACCGGCTTTTTCGGCTAATTCGGGAAGCGGATTTTGCAAACCGTCATAAACTTGTGTCAACAAACCCGGCCCAAGCTCAACAGAAAGAAGGTCACCTGTAAATTCCACAGGATCGCCAATTTTAATGCCCTTGGTAATTTCATAAACCTGAAGTTGCGCTACATCTCCTCGAATTCTAATAACCTCAGCTTTCAGACTTTTGCCCTCAACAGTAACATAAGCAACTTCATTGAGAAGAACATGACCCTCAAATCTAACACTAATCATATTACCGTTGATAGCTATTACTTTTCCTTTTGTATTCATATAACTCTCCAATTAACTCTCCAAAATTTTATCGTATATAGCATTGTATTCTTGACGTCCCGCTTCGGTGTCGAACTTCATCGCCCTTTCTCTCAACAACAGCATAACAGCATAAGCAAAAAGGGATTCTTTATTAAAATTTTCCAAACCTTTTAACTGCTCGGCAGCCGAAAATCTTGCCTTATCCAAAAATTCCTCCGCCTTTCTCGGGTCATCAATTGCACAAGCACCTCGAGCAACTTGAACAACATCCATAGCTTCCATTATATCTTCTCGATTCAGATGATTTTCAGCGCCTGTCCAATTAAGATTTTCGGCACGAATTTTAGCAAGCGAAAACCTTAATGCCCGCTCATAGCCGTACCATTTATCTAAAAATACGGAGCCGGTAGATACAGGCTTTTTAGGAGGCTCCAATGATATTGTTTTAAGCATTTCAAAATCCTTCGCAGGAGTCCCTATTTCTACTATATCAAGAAACCTTTCGTAAGAAAGTGGCGGAGCTAACCTCGAGGAAATTGACGGCAACTGCGACATAACATAGTAATAAGAAAACATACTTATTCCTTGTTTGCCGATTTTAATATTTCAGCCACTCTGGGGTTTAAATAATTTGAAAACAAGCCTGCCACGGATTCAGAAGAAAAATCATAGTAAGCACTGCCGTCTTTAGTTCCAATTCTGAAACCTCCGGCTATATCCTTGTCTGATTTGATTTCAATACCGCCTCCAAGCTCTGATTTTAAAGCCGCCAAAAGTGCAGATTCAAGGTTTTTTGCATCTGAAGGCGAAAGCATAACAGACAAGTTATCTTCGCCGGTATGTGTAGCCCAAGCCTTGACAGTTTTGGGAATTACGTCTTTTAAAACTTCCGAGTTGTAAGCTTTTGCGGTTTCGGCGTTAATCAGCGAATTAAGCTCTTTTAATAATCCGTCTCTAAAAGTCAATATAGTGTTTCTGCTTGCCTGTTCAACTGCAGAAACAGATGCTTTTTGAAAACGCTCGGCTTCCGATTTTGCATGTCTGATAATATCATCTGCCTGCTCTTTTGCATCTTCTAAAATCTTAACGGCTTTTTCTTCTGCAGATTTGACAATTTCCGATGCCTTCTTTTCAGCAGGTAAAACGCCCTCACTTTTAATTTTTTCTACTATGTCTTGTAATTGCACTTCCATTCGGCGATCTCCTCCTTAAACATAACAATCGAATTGTAACATTAAATAAAAAAAAAATCAAGAGAGGAAATTGCATAATTTTTAAAAGTCAGGCGAGTTTTTATTCAAAAATGGAAAATTAGGCGAGGCGGGAAGCATGACAGAAAACCGGCGTGTAAATCGTAAACGCTTAAAACTGTTGTTGCCGGCGAAGTCTATCTTTTTGTCCGGTTAAATAAAAAAAAGAGGCGGCTCGACAGAGACACCGATTAAAAATTTAAGAAGAGGACAAAAGATTATGCGAGCCGGCGGGTTGCAAGAGCGTTTACGCTCTATAAAAAAGTTATCAATAAACAAGTTAGCAACAGTTTAGTTTTTTATTTTGTCGATGACAATGTTCACGCCCGAAATTGATGCTCCCGTGTATTTTTCTATGTTAAGAATTATGTGTTTTTGCAATTTGTCGATGTGCTCGGTGAGTTGACGGAGGAACGGGACATCGACTGTGATGACAAGTCGGTAACCGCTGTTTTCAAGGCGTATTTTGGTTTTTTTGATGACAATGTTCGGGTCGTATTCTTCGACATATTTTTTTAGAGATTGTTCCAATGCGGCTTTTGATATTTCAACAGTTCCGACTTTTGAGAATACGGGTCTTACAAGTGATTTTTCAAAGTATTTGTTTGATTCCGGTGTGATAGCGTTTTTTTTTCTTTGAAACATCAGGCGGATTTTGTCATAAAATATTTGCGGGTAGTTCCGTTTTATTTCAATTGAAGCGACCGGAATGACATGTTTGCCTTCAATGGAGCGTGAGCGAATTGCGGTTTCAATTTCTTCTTTTTTTGCGATTTCTTCAATTAGTATAATTTTTTGCGGACGCGGAATTTGCAGGCGTATTGCTATTTTGTTGACCATTTTTTCAGATGTGCCGAGAATGAGTATTTTTTTTGATTTATGATTTTGCAGCTCTTTTGCTACATTATCTCTGTGGTCTTTATCATCAAAAAGCGCTACTTTAATTGCACCCAAAAAATTTTGCTCATGTTTTGCCGAATGACCTGCAATGATTTTATCTCCGGCTATTAAAAGTCCGTCATCTATAATTAAGTCGATGTTAAGTTTTTCGGCAAGAGGTTGGGCTCTGTAGCTTTTTCCCGTTCCGCTTTTTCCGACTAAGGCAAATATTCTATAGCCCTTTATTCTGGAGATTAAATCTTGAATTATTTTTTTCATACATAACCTTTTCGTATTTAACAAAAAATCAAGCTACTGTGAATTACAAAAGAAGTTTTCGACTTGGGCTATAGTCATCGTACTGTAAACATAGTCTTCGGTAAACTTTACAAAGGCTTCCATACTTTTAGGAATTTTTTCGGCATTGATTCTTAAAAACAAGGCAATATCTTTAATTTCAGAGTCCGTAAAATTATAAGTAGTTTTTTCTTCACTCACAGAAACAGCTCCTGCCCCTCTCTTGCAATCATTATATTCAGGTTTTCCGAGCTGGAGTAATCCTTGTACCATTGAGCATTTTGTTTCAATGAAAATACCTTTTTGTCATTATATGTAGGCTCGTGATGAAACAAAACAATGCTTTTCATGTTCCAGCCGATTGCAAAATCAATCGCCGCAGAAAAAGTAGAATGCCCCCAACCTTCTTTTTCGATAGAATCGCTTAGAGTGTACTGAGTGTCAATAACCAAAACTTCCGCAGCAGTATAAAACTCTATATTCTCTTCGGTTTTTTCAAAATCGACCGCACGAAGCTCAGTGTCGGTTGAATAAATAAACTTTTTGCCGTTGTCTATAAGCGAATAGGCATTACACCCGCCGGGGTGTCTAACCCTGTGCCAACCCATTTTTGCTTTTCCGATGTTAATATACTGCTCGTCCGGCTCAATATATCTAAACTCAAAGGTTGCATTAAAACCGTCTTCACCCAACATAGAAATCGGAAAATACGGATAAATCATCTGGTCTTCCAAAAATTTTCGACAATCCTTTCGAGTGCTGTAAACTATGATTTTATTCTTTTTATCGAAAGCCGGATTAAAAAAAGGCAAGCCCTGAAGATGATCCCAATGAAAATGAGAAAATACGAGATGATACACATTTCGCTCTTTATAATCAGGTCTTTTCATTAAATCTATTCCAAGCTCTCTTATTCCGGTTCCCGCATCAAAAATGACTGTTTCGCCACAGGAGGTTTCAGCTTCTACACAAGAGGTATTACCGCCTACGGTTCCAAACGCCCAATCCGGCAATGAAGCAAGGAATTTTTCGCGGGCATCTTGACTGACGACATCTTTTTCTGTCATTCTCTGGACAACGGCCGCAATTCTATTTTGAATCTGTAAAGGAGTTAACGGTGTCGGTATAGAACCACGCACACCCCAAAATCTGACTCTCATATTTTTAAAAACTCCTTCTAATATGCGGATTGGCAGCCTGTTTAATTCTTAATTCAAGTAACTTTTCGGGGCCGACTAATTTGCCCTCTCCTGCGCCCGGACATTCTGAAACTACCTCTTCCCAAATCCTCTTGTCCGCTAAAACAGATTGCCAAAAAGGATATGCCGAGCATTGTAACGGCCTTGCCGAATAGACGGTACACCCGTTATCCCAAAACACACAGTCGTATCCCTGTTTTTCAATCAACGACAGATATTCATAACCGTCAGATTTACAAACCCACCTGCAGTACTTTTCAATAAAGCATTCTTCCGCCATGCCTAAAATAGAACATAGCCTTGCAAGGTCTGCTTCCGACAAAAATACAAAACCCGGGTCAAACCGACAACATTTTGAGCATTGTTTACAAGAAAACAAAAGCCCGTTTTTCCAAAAGCAATCCGACATTGGCGGTATTATACAACAAACCAACAAAAATTTCAAGTACAAATTTCAAAAAGAGCTTTTGATACACCTGAAGGTGAATTTCTTGGGCGTTCCCCGATGAAAATAGATGGTAATAGATACAAGGAGCTTAGAGAAATTAAACCGGAGCCGTACTTTCGTAAGGTGAGGATTGAATTTTTCAAAAGCGACGCCGTAGATGCACCGTATATTTTCATCGGGGCGGGCTATCCGCAACTGCGCCTACCGGCTCCGACTAAAAAAGCCGCGATTTTGTCGCAGCTTTTTTATTTGCTTCGGCAGTTTTGAAAAACTGCCTCGCATTGCTACTATCCCTAACGCAAGAGAGGCGAGTAAAAACTCTAAACTTATTAAAAAAAAATTCATAAACCATTTTTCCCTATTCAACTTGAAATTGTATCTGCCCTGTGGTATAATTAAAAAAAAGATGTAAATGCAAAGCGTAACATAAAAAAATGAAGATAAACGAAGAGTATATAAAAAAAGGAGATTTAGATATGACAGACAGACAGGTCTTAGACTTTTAACGATTGTCTTTTTTTTCTTGACGCTTTCAAGTTGCAAGATGGAGCTTGAAAACCCGAATGCCCTTACCCTAAGCCTTTCTTCCGAAAGAAGCATTACCGAAGGCCATGCGGTTATAACTGACCTTACGCAAGCAAGAGCCGTAATTTTAAAAATCAGACAATACACAAACGAAATTAAAACATACAAAAAAGAAGATTTGGTTATATCTAAAGATTCTATAACAATTCCAGGCGGAATAAAATCAGGGCAGGGTTTTGACATAGAGCTAAAGCTTATGAACACTGTTTGCACATACATCGCAAGGGCTAAAAGCATTATAATAGAGCCTTATACAAACAGCGTGATTACCCTCGAAATAGAAGAAATAAAGCCTGGTACATATACTTTTACTTTCTTTGCCGTTGCAAACCCCGAAAAAAAAGACGGTCTTGTTTTTAAAGGCTCTATAAATACGAGAAGTATACATGAGTTTGCATTTGATAAATACGGCAGATTGTTTTTTCGTCACAATGATTCCA
>PDOP01000041.1 GCA_002749205.1 Treponema sp.
TTTTTGAAGATGCCAAATCAGCTTGATAAACCAGGAGTGAAATTTTCACTGGCAAATTTCATGCTTTTTAGGGTGAAATTTTCATTGGTCATTGACATAAAAAAGCAACACTTATAGTTAATTATTTTATATTTTGTGCAACGCTTCGCTTTTGCTTTCAACCCGACAACCTCGAATAATCTTTTTGCCTTGTTTGAAATTTTAAATCACTGAGGAAATTGCAAAAGCCGGACGAGTTTTGCAATTTTTCCAAAATATATCAAAAAGTGCAATGAAACGATCTTATTAGAGGTACTTGTAAAAAGTCATTCACCTTTTACAAGTGCCTCAGCGACTTGCTAAAGTAATCGCCTCTTCTCCCCCTAGTCGAAGGTCTTTTTTGTGTTATTATAATCGGCAAAAAGGATATCTTCGGTTGTCCAAATCATATTAAACGAATTTGAAAAATTTCTCCGGTATTCTGATTTGAAACCACGCATTTTAAAATTCTGATTATAAGTTTATTTGTAATTTAAAACCGGTTGTTTTAAAACCTTCTTAGTATGTCGTTTAGTTTTATGTATAGCACTCTTTTACTTTGGGGGGTAGCGTAAAAAAAACGGAGGTTAGTTTTAAAACTGACCTCCGTTTTTTTGAAGCGAGGGGGATACACCCCCTCATAATTTTTTAGTCTTTTACCATATTTGATGTCTTTCCGACACAGTATGTACAGACGAGGTCGCCTGTTACATTGTTCATTGTTTCAAACATATCCAAGATAGGATTGATACCCAATGCCAAAGCGACAATAATTGCAATTTGCTCAGGGCCTAAATTCATATTCTGCAAGATAATGAAGAGCAACATTAAACTTCCGCCCGGAACACCGCCTGCACCAACCGATGCAAGAACAGTTGTAATTACGAGAAGCAATAGAGGAACAAAGCCCATCTGTGCGCCAAACATATTTGCAGCCAATACTGCGAACATAGGTAAGTGAACACAAACACCGTCCATATTTATTGTTGCACCTAAAGGAAGAGCAAACGATGAAAGGCTGTCGTCTACTTTAAGCTCTTCGTCAGCTGTGTGAAGAGAAACGGGTAGGGTAGCGGCAGAGCTTCTTGTTACAAAAGCAGTAAGGATAGGCTCGCGTATTTTGAGCATGATTTTTAGAGGGTTTTGCTTGGTTGTAATTGCAATCATCAATGGGTAAATAATCAGAATCATTGCAAGAATACCGAGTACAACACCTAATGTCAAGCTGAGATATGGTCCGAACAATCTTGAGCCGTATTTTGCGAAGTTCACCGAAGTCAAACAGAATACACCAATTGGTGAGTAAGCCAAAATCCATTCAACCATTTTGAATACTGTTTCTTTACAGGTTTCAATTATGCTCAAGAACAGGCTTGCACCTTCTTTTATTTTTTGATTTTCCTGCTCTGAAATTATTTTCAATGCAATACCGAATGCAATTGAGAAAACAATAATTCCCAAAAAGTTAGAGTTAGACAGAGCCGCAAAAGGATTTTGGAACATGCTCAGGAAAACACCTGCCAAAGAGCTTGCACTTGCCGGTGTTACCGAAGTTGTAGCTGAATCCATAAGCTGTGCCCATTCGGTGTGTGAAGTTCCTGCACCGGGATTGAAAATCAATGCCAAGAATGAGCCGACTATTGCAGCAAAAAGTGATGTTAAAAAGTACCATACGATAACTTTAACACCAATTTTTCCAAACTTTTTGGTCGGCAGTGATGCGGCACCTGAAATCAGTGAAAGTAAGATAACAGGAATAACAATCATCTTCAACATTGCGACAAGGGCATTTCCGAATGGAGAAACCCAAGCTACATATCCGTCAATAGGCATACCTGTTTGCCAGAGTATAATACCTACGGCTAAACCAACAATGAATGCTATTAAAATCATCCATACAATTTTTTTAGTCATTTTTTTTCCTCCTAAAAAAAACTAAAATACTGAATTTAAAAAAAAGATAATTCAGCAGTGAAGATTATATCATTCAAATTAGTAAAATGCAAGAGCAGTATGCACTTATTTTTCAAGTTTATTCTTTCAATTCGTAATTTTTATAAATTTAAAAACTCTTTTATTTCGCTTTCAAGGTTGTGTATTTCCCGGGTGTTTTCAAGATTGAAAAAAGAAACCTCGGGTATGGATTTAAAAAAAGTTTCCTGTCTTTTTGCATAATGACGGGTATTTCGTTTTATTAACTCTTTAACCTCATTCACAGGGGCATTTAGAGGGTTTTGCGGTGAAATTTTAAAAAATTCGGCATAACCTATTGCTTTCATCGCAGGGGTGTTTTTATCGTATCCATTATTATAAAGTTTTTTAAATTCTTCTACCAAGCCTTCTTTAAACATTAAATCAACACGCTCATCAATTCTTTTATACATAATATCTCTGGGGCGATATATACCGATTAGTTTGAAATTATATTTTTCTCTTTTTTTTTCGGAGATTTTAAAACTACTGAGAGGTTTTCCGGAAGCCTCATAGATTTCTAATGCCCTAAGAATTCTGTAATGGTCATTAATGTGTAATCTGTGTGCCGTATAAGGGTCTACATTGCAAAGCGTTTTATAAAGAGCATCTATTCCGTATTTTTCAAGCTTGTTTTGTAATGAAGCTCGGATAGTTTCATCTGCTTTTGGTGTAATAGGTAGTCCGTAAACAAAGTTTTTCAAAAAAAAAGCACTACCCCCTAAAAGCACAGGGAGTTTTCCCCGATTATTGATGCTTTCGCATATAATATCTGCTTTATGAACAAAATCGGCAGATGAAAATTCTTCATCAGGATTTTTGATATTGATTAAGTGATGCGGCAGTTTTCTTAATATTTCAGTAGACGGGGAAGCAGCCCCAATTTCAAACCCTTTGTAAACCTGTATGGAATCCGCATTTATAATTTCTGCTTTATTTTTGAACAGTGATGAAGGTTCATTCGAAAACAGTGAATAGAATAACGAGGTTTTTCCTGATGCAGTTGCTCCAAATACTATAAGTACAGGTATTTTATTTTTCAAATATTAAACCGCTTTCGTATTTGACTAAAATGGTAAAAGTCAGACGAAATAATGCAACAAACCGCTTTTTGTAAGTGACTCATTTAGTTATGATCCTGTTGATACTCGATTTCATAAGCTACATCGCCTGTAAATATTTGACGGGCGGCTTCAGGAACTGCCTTAGTATTTGAATGCTCATCTATTGATGTTTGTAAAGCGGCAATTTGTCCTGCTCTACGAGTAGAGGCACAAGTTATTTCATAAATATTGCCTTCAAATTCAATTAAGTTACGCAATGGAAAAGTCATGTATCGAAAGTATCATAAAAAAAAAAAAAAATCAAGTCTAAAATATAAATAATTTAAAAAAAAATATTGTTTTTCTCTTGTTTTTTCTTTACATATATTATATATTGTAATCTTTAAGGATATGTACAATGAAGATACTTGTTTTTTATGATAACAAAAAAGATTTTAATATTAAGGTAATACAAAATATTTTGGGGAAGCATAAATTTGATGTTGCTTTATATTCATCTGAAGATTTGCAGGATAAAAATCCTGTAGATATTTTTAGTGATGTAACACACGTTTTATTTATTTCTAAAAAATTTGTAGAAGCAGTTCCTGAATTTATCTTTTACTCAGGTTATGCATTCGGAAAAAAGTTACCTGTTTTGCTTTTAAGTGATACGAGTACTACTGTTTTGCCTGCATATTATGCAAACTTTATTATTAAGTTAGATATTTCGACTATTGACAGCTATTTTGAAAAAGAAAAAAATCTCTATGAAACAACACGCAAAAAAGAACTGGCAAGAGAAAAATTGCTTGAAAAAGGCTATTCTTGCTTTGATGCAAATTTCGTTTCGGTTGTAGAAGCTGATAATATTGAAATAGCTAAAATGTTTTTAGAAGCCGGATTTTCTCCTTCAACAACTAATGCGTATGGAACACCTGTTTTATCACTGGCAGTTAGAAACGATCTTTTTAAAATGGCAAAATTTCTTGTTACACATGGTGCGGATGTAGACATGATTTCCGAAGACAGAAATTATTCAGCTTTGATGGATGCAACACAGGTTGGTGATTATAAAAATGCAAAAATGCTTCTGGCTAATGGTGCAAATCCCAATCTGCACAGCAAAGACAGGCAGACAGCTTTAATTTTGGCAGTAGGAAGAAATGATCCTAAATTAGTCAAACTTTTGGTTGATTACGGTGCAGACCCCGAATATAAAGATGCTCTTGGAATGAGTGCATTAAAATATGCAAAACTTTTTAATAATGCTAAAATTTTGAAAATACTTAATGCATGATTTGAAAGTGATTATTTTGTTGCATTGATTAATTGCGTCCGACACGGCTCGAACGTGCGACCTACGGATTCGAAGTCCGTTGCTCTATCCAACTGAGCTACAGACGCATAATAGGGTGGGTGATGGGATTTGAACCCACGACAACCAGATCCACAATCTGGCGCTCTGCCCCTGAACTACACCCACCGAGTAAAACGGATTATATCAGAAAAAAATAAAACTGTCAACATGTTTTTTGCATTTTGTTTAATCTATATAAATCAGAATAGAAGGGTTATTTGTTAATTAAGCAAATATTTGCACCAAACCATTTTCTTGCAAGCTCTTCTACAACGCCTTCTCTTTCTAAATCAACAAGTACAGCTTCTATTTTTCTTTTTAATTCGTCTTCACCATTTCTGAATGCAATTCCATATTCTTGAAGAACTATTGCTTCCGGCAATGTTTTAAACTTAACACCTGATTTTATTTGATAATACATAATTAAAACATCAGAAATTATGGCATCGACTTCTTTGTTTTTTAAAGCTTCTATCATCGATTCTAAGTCGGGATAAAATTTAAAATTTGAAAAATCACCATATTTATGTCTGAGCATTCTAATACCTTGAGCGGCTGTAGAGCTTGTCAATCCTGCTATGGCTCTTTTTTTTACATCATTTGGAGTTTTTATTTTGTTTTTATCATCTCTTACCGTAATTACTTGTGCACTTTTAATATAAGGCTCGGTAAAATTATATTTTGTAATATTTTGCCGAGTTATATTAAAACCGCTCCAAATACAATCTATTTCATTTTCATAAAGACTCTTTTTTTTGTTATTCCATTTTATTACTTTAAATTCAACATCCATGTTTAATTTTTTTCCGACAGCTTTTGCGAGCTCTACATCAAATCCTGTGTATTTTCCTTTACTGTCAATATCTATAAAAGGGGGGAGGGAGTTAATAATTCCTACTTTAAGTTTTCCTTCTACTTGAATTCTAACCCATGAAACATCATGAAATTTTCTTTTCCGCCTAACTATTCTAGGCCCGCAGGATGTAAGCAAAATTAAAAAAAATAAAATTAAAGCTGTAAATGATTTTGCTCTGTTTTTCATATTTAGGACTTTCTCCTTTAATATCGATAATCTAACGAATCAACGATATATTTGCATAAAACCATTTTCTGGTAAGCATTTCCAAATATCCGTCTCTTGCCATTTCCAATAATATTTTTTCGACTTCTTCCTTCAAGGCTTTATCGCCCAATCTAAATGCAAATACATACTTTTCATCTTCCAGTGCTTCGTTGAGAATTCTAAAATCAAGCTTTTCTTCATGTATGTAAGAATTAATTACTAAAAGGTCAATAATAAGGGCATCTAATTTACGATTTTTTAATTCTGAAATTTCAATTTCAATCTGAGAGTAGGTTTGTAATTTGCATTTAAAACCTTTGTCCATTAAATCCGCTATGATTGCCTCACCGGTTGAGCCTGTTTGAGCACCTATAAATTTACCCTGTAAATCTTTCATTGAATTGATATTAGTAGAATCAGATCTGACTACAAGAACCTGAGCATTTTGAACCAACGGACGGGTCATCAAATAAACCCCAACACGCTCAGGTGTTAATCCAAAGCCGGATGCGAGTACATCAATTTGTTCAGATTTTAATAAATCTAATTTTTCCGACCAATCAATTATAATGAAATCAGGCTTTACTTCAAGACGATTACAAACTTCAGTTAATACATCAATATCATAACCGACAAGATTTCCGTTACTGTCATAATCGGCCATCGGTGGGAAAGGTATTGATAAACCTATGGATAGTTTTTCTTTAAGATAAATTTTTGCAAGCGAAATGTCATCATTATAAATGTCAGAGCGTTTTTTATGACAAGAAAAAACTAAAATCAATGTAAGAAAAAAAGTAAGTAAAATAAAAAGTTTTATAAAAATTCTTTTTCGATTATTCATAGCTTTAAAGATTATACAATAATAAAATAAAAAAGTAAAGGTTGTTTTTTTAAAATTTGTAAAAATAAAAAAAATTAACTAAAAATCGTATTATAAAATAAGTAGACAGAACATACATTATGCGAAGTGGTGTGTGTAAAAATCAAACTTAGCAAAAAAGCCTTACCCTATAAAATTATGTTTTAAAGGGTAAGGCTTCAATAAAATTAAGACTTAAAAAAGACACTTTATTTTTTAGTGGCAGGTCTTTTTTTTACGGCTGTTTTTTTATTTTCAATTTCATATTGTGCAGCCGCTAATCTTGAAATCGGTACTCTAAAAGGTGAAGCAGAAACATAGTTAAGACCTACACCGCAGAAAAATTTTACCGAAGTTAAGTCCCCTCCATGCTCTCCACAAATTCCAACTTTTAAATTCTTTTGAACAGCCCTTCCTTTAGAAACAGCCGATTTGACTAATTCGCCAACACCTTCTTTGTCAATTGATTGGAATGGATCTGCTTCAAATATTCCGGAGATGTTTTCATCAACATAAGAAGGTAAAAACTTACCGGCATCATCGCGACTAAGCCCCAATGTCATTTGAGTTAAATCATTTGTGCCAAAAGAAAAGAATTCAGCTTTTTCTGCAATTTTATCTGCTTGTAATGCAGCCCTTGGTGTTTCAATCATTGTTCCGACTTTATATGTAATTGGTATCTTTTTTTGAGCAATTACCGAATCCGCAACTTCACGAATTTGTTTTTCAAGAATTGAAAATTCTTTGCTTGATATTACAAGCGGAATCATGATTTCGGGTTTAACATCAATCCCTTTCTTTTTGGCATTACAAGCGGCACTGATTATGGCTTTAACCTGCATTTCAAGAATTTCAGGATATGTTATTAAAAGACGACAACCTCTATGTCCCAGCATAGGATTCATTTCTGCAAGCTGCTCAACCCTGTCTTTTACATCACTGAAGCTGATAGTTAAGTCATCAGCAAGTTTTTTCTGTCCTTCTTTTTCGTGTGGAACAAATTCATGCAACGGCGGGTCTAATAACCTTATTGTAATCGGGAAACCGTTCATAGCCTTAAATATACCTTCAAAGTCTTTGGTTTGCATTGGTAAAATTTTCTTTAATGCTTTACTTCTTCCTTCAGTGGTGCTGGCAATAATCATTTCTCTTAAAGCCAATATTCTCTTAGGATCATTTTTGCCTTGAGTATCATTAAAAAACATGTGCTCGGTTCTACAAAGCCCTATTCCCTCGGCACCCATTTCAATGGCTTTTTTTGCATCAATAGGACTGTCTGCATTTGCACGAACATTTATTTTTCTGATTTTATCAACCCATCCCATTAGAGTTTTATATGCTTCGGTTGGTTTAGGTTGAACAAGTTTTAATTCACCCTTGTATACGGAGCCTGTAGTTCCGTCAAGAGTAATATACTCGCCTTCTTTTAAAACAATATCATCATATCGACACTCTTTTGCCTCATAGTCAATAACAAGACCTTCACAACCTACAATACAGCATTTGCCCCAACCTCTTGCGACAACTGCGGCGTGACTTGTTTTTCCGCCTGATGCGGTCAGAATACCCATGGCTGCGTGCATACCTGCAATATCTTCAGGGCTTGTTTCATGGCGTACAAGAATACCTCTTTCTTTTTTCTTTGCCAATTCTTCAACTTTTTCAGGTGTAAAACAAATCTTTCCGGTAGCAGCTCCGGGAACTGCAGGAATACCGGAAAACATAAAAGCACTCTTGATATCGGGGTTGGATTTTTTATCAATAGCAGGATAAAAAACACCTTCGATGTCGGTTGATTTAATTCTGGAAACAGCTGTTTCTTTTGATATAAGCTTTTCATTTACCATATCTACAGCAATTTGAAATGCCGCTGCAGGTAATCGTTTTCCTGTTCTTGTCTGTAGCATATACAGCTTACCTTCTTCTACTGTAAACTCCATATCCTGCATATCTTTATAATGCTTTTCAAGGGTTTTTCGTATCTTACATAGCTGGTCATAGGATTTTTTATCTTTTTTGGCAAATTCGTCAAGTTTTATCGGGGTTCTAATACCTGCAACTACATCTTCGCCTTGAGCATTAAACAAATATTCACCGTAGAACTCTTTCGAGCCTGTGTTTGGCTCTCGAGTAAAACAAACGCCTGTGCCTGAAGTAGCGCCTTTATTGCCGAACACCATCTGCATAACATTGACGGCTGTTCCGGCTATACCTACAATGTTTTCAACTTTACGGTATGTAACAGCTTTTTCTGCCATCCATGAGCCGAAAACGGCAGATATAGCTCCCCACAATTGATTTTTAGGATCTTGAGGGAACGCTTCGGATAGATGTTTTTTATATAAAGTTTTAAATTTTGAAATAATTTCTTCAAGCTCTTTTTCATCAACATCGGAATCAGTAACTTTTTTGGTTTTGGGAATATCCAGTCTAATTCTTGTTTTTTTCTCTTTTACGGTATCAAAAATTTTATCGAATTCTTCTCTGGGAATGGATTTTGCAGTCGAGCCGTACATCATTATAAACCGTCTGTAAGCATCTAATGCAAACCGCCTGTTTTCAGTTTTTTTTGCAAGACCTTCTACAGATGAATCCGTTAAACCGAGATTCAAAATAGTTTCCATCATGCCGGGCATGGAAATTGCGGCTCCTGACCTTACGGAAAGCAAAAGCGGGTCATTTAAATCGCCGAATTTTTTCCCGGTGGTTTTTTCGAGTTTTGCAAGATTTTTATGCACTTCGTCTTTAAGCAACTTTGTGAATTTCTTGCCGTTTTTGTAATACTCCTGACAAACAGCGGTAGTAATTGTAAAACCGGCAGGTACCGGAAGACCTAAAGATGTCATTTCTGCAAGACCTGCACCTTTCCCTCCTAAAAGCTCTTTCATTGAAGCATTTCCATCAGCCTTACCGTTGCCAAAAAAGTAGACGGCTTTTTTCTTTGTTGATACTGCCATAATATCCTCCTAAATAAATACTGCAAAAGTAAAAGGTGTTTTGATTCTTTTCACTTTTTTTATGCTAGTATCTATATTTTATCTTGAAAAAAAGTAATTGTCAATGTATAATGGGAAACTTATGAAAAAAATAATTAAAATATTGCCTGACACAGGAAAAATTTCATTATTACTTTTTTGCTTGTCAATTATAAGTTGCAGCACTAAGATAAGTAATCACGAAACTAATGAAATTCGCCAAGCCTTGCCTCCAAAAATTGAAACTTTGGTAATGACATTTTCGGGCGATTTAATGGCTCATGATGTGAATTTCAAGATGAAAGATTATAACAGGATTTACGACAGTGTGCGTCCTATTCTTACGACTGATGATTTGAGTTTTACAAATATCGAAATGCCTGTCTGTAACAGTAAGCCAATGTCGACTTATCCCTGCTTTAATGTACACAGCTCATACTTAAAAGCTGCCGCTGACGGAGGCTTTGATGTGTTTTCTCTGGCAAATAATCACACTAACGACCAAGGTATCTCAGGTATGACAGGCACATTGGAATCAGCCGAAAAAATGCAAACAGAATTTTTAACTAAAAACCGAAAACTTTATTTTTCGGGAGTAAAGGTAACGGATGATGAAATAATGCACCCTACTCTAATCGAATATCAAGGCTGGAAAATACAATATCTTTCGGTTACGGAGCTTCTTAATTCACACGGAAAATCCAAACAAAAGGTATATTACAGCGAGCCAAATGCCGAGGGCAGAAAAAAACTTTTGACAATTATTTCGGAATCAAGAAAAAACACACCTTCTGATTTATTTATTTTAAGTTTACATCTTTGTGAAGCGGAATACGGATTAAAAGTGAATGCCGAAAAAAAACTCTGGTTTCAGGAGCTTGCAAAAAGCGGGGTTGACATAATTTGTGCAAGCCACCCGCATGTAATGCAAACATGGGAAATATACAAAAAATCTCCCAAAGACATTCCGATACAAGAAGGCGTTACCCTGCCCCCCAATTTAACTTCTTCCGGTGAGGAAACCTTAGAAACAAAAAACGAACCGTTAAATTCGGCCTTTTTTATGTATTCAATGGGCAATTTTATTTCAGGTCAAAGAGTAAAACCTAACTATGCCAATCCGAACCACTATAGAGAATATACGGGAGATGCCGTATTATTACAGATTACAGTAAAAAAAATTGACGACATAGTGCAAGACTCATTTCAAATAAAACCGATACCGATAACCGTACATAAAGAAGCACCCGGATATGTAGTAAAACTTTTTACCGAAGACTGGATTTCAACCCTTCCCGAAACTCAAAAAAAATATTACTCAAAAAGGCTTAATTTTATGAGAGCATATTTACCCGTCCAATAATTTCCTCATGTTTATAAGAGGGGGTGTATCCCCCTCGCTTCAAAAAAATGAGGTTAGTTTAAAAACTAACCTCATTTTTTTTCCGCTACCCCCCAAAGTAAAAAGAGAGCGATACATAAAACTAAACGAAATACTAATCCGGTTTTAAAACCATTAGTTTTAAATTACAAACATAACTGATTTAAATGCGTGCTGTAAAATCAGAACACCGGAGAAATTTTTCAAATTCGTTTAACCTGATTTGGACAACCGAAGATATCCTTTTTGCCGATTATAATAACACAAAAAAGACCTTCGACTATGGGGAGAAGAGTCGATTACTTTAGCAAGTCGCTGAGGCACTTGTAAAAGGTGAATGACTTTTTACAAGTACCTCAAATAAGCTCATTTCATTGCGCTTTTTGATATATTTTAAGAAGAAATTGCAAAACTCATCCGGCTTTTGCAATTTCCTCAGTGATTTAAAATTTCAAACAAGGCAAAAAGATTATTCGAGGTTGTCGGGTTGGAAGCAAAAGCGAAGCGTTGCACAAAATATAAAATACTATCCAATATATAGTTGATAAAATCATATATAAATGTTAAAATGCCGAACAATTTTGTGAGGTGATTTATGGCTAGAATTGCAATTGCCGGTACAGGCTATGTAGGATTGGTTTCCGGAGCTTGTCTTGCTGATTTTGGAAATAAGGTTGTTTGTGTTGATAATAATGCGGAAAAAATTAACACTCTGAATACGGGCGGAATTCCGATTTTCGAGCCGGGCTTGGATGATTTTGTTGAGCGAAATGTTAAGGACGGAAGACTTTCTTTTACTACGGATATGAAAGCAGCGGTTGAGAATTCCGATGTTATATTCATTGCCGTTGGAACTCCGCCTGCAGATGACGGCAGTGCAGATTTGAAATATGTTGAAGCAGTCGCAAGAGAGATTGCAAAAAATATGAATGATTACAAGGTCATTGTCGATAAAAGCACCGTGCCGATTGGAACGGGGCGGCGTGTTGAAAGTTGGATTAAAGACGAATTTGCAAAACGAAATGACGGTAAGCAGTTTGATTTCGATGTTGTTTCCAATCCCGAGTTTTTGCGAGAAGGAGCCGCCATACAGGACTTTACGCATCCTGACCGTGTCGTTATCGGGGTAGAAACCGAAAAAGCAACTGAGATTATGAAAGATGTGTATCGGGCGTTGTATTTAAGTGAAACTCCTTTTGTAGAAACAAATCTTGAAACCGCAGAAATGATTAAGTATGCGGCAAATGCTTTTTTGGCGGTTAAAATAACTTATATAAATGAAATTGCCAACTTATGCGAAAAGGTCGGAGCGAATGTTCAAGATGTTGCAAAAGCTATGGGGCGGGACAAACGCATAGGCAATAAATTTTTACATCCCGGTCCCGGTTACGGCGGCAGTTGTTTTCCGAAAGACACCAGAGCAATTGCAAGTATTGCGGAAAAAAACAATTCCGCCCTGTCGATTGTAGAGGCGGCTATTACCGCAAATGAAAATCAAAAGATGCTGATGTTTAAAAAAATTGTAAATACTTTTGGCGGAAAAGATAAATTAAAAGGTATGACATTTGCGGTCTTGGGTTTGGCTTTTAAGCCTAATACAGATGATATGCGAGAGGCACCTGCGCTTACAATTTTGCCGGAATTAGTAAAAGCCGGTGCCAAAATTAAGGTAACCGATCCTGAGGCTATAACTGAGGCGGTATGGCGTTTGGAGCCTTACAAAGAAAGCATCGAATACTTTGATGATGAATATGAGATGATGCAAGATGCAGATGCGGTTGTGCTTTTAACTGAATGGAATCAGTATCGCAATTTGGATCTTGCAAAATTAAAATCTTCATTAAAGTCGAAAATATTTTTTGACTTTAGAAATGTTTATCACCGAAGTGATATGGAAAAGCAAGGATTTAAATACATTGGTGTCGGGACTTAAAATATGCGTAAACTTTTTTTGATGCAGGATTGGTTTTTTAATAGTAGTTTTTCCGAAAACCATATAACCGATTTTGCAGATATAAGATTTTTTGAAAAAATTAATTTACCCCATACGGTAAAAGAAATACCTTATAACAATTTCGATGAAACTTGTTATCAGTTTGTTTCTTGTTATAAAAAAAAGTTTACCCTAGATAAAGAGTATTCCGGCAAAAAAGTTTTTATTAACTTCGCCGGAGTAATGACTTATGCAGAAGTATTTTTGAATGAGCATTATATTGGAGAGCATAAGGGCGGTTATACCGAATTTAAATTTGATATTTCAGATTATGTTGTTTTCGGTAACAGCGAAAATATTCTTACAGTAAAAGTTGACAGTACGGAGCGCTCTGATATTCCTCCTTTTGGCGGTGCAATTGATTACCTGACTTATGGAGGTATTTACAGAGATGTATTTTTAACGGTTTTTGAAAAAGTTTATTTCGATAACATGTTTTTATTTGCCGACAATGTATTGGAAAGCGAAAAAAAACTTACAGCAAAATTGAATGTTGTCAACGACTTAAATAAAAACATTGAAGATGCAAAAATTACGGCACAGCTTTTAGAAAATAATTCAGAATGTATTGCAACTGTTATTAAACAGAATATTTCATTGACACCTAAAAATAACAGTTTAGAATTAATTTTTAATAATCTAAAAAACATAAAATTGTGGAATATTGACGAGCCTAATATTTATACTGTAACCGTTTTTATTGAATATAATAAAAACAAGCAAGAAGAAATTACCGATATTACAGCATTTAGAACTGTCGAATTTAATTCAAACGGTTTTTTCTTAAACGGCGAAAATATTATACTCAGAGGATTAAACCGGCATCAATCGTTTCCTTATGTCGGATATGCTCTTCCGCGCCGCGCTCAAGAGCGTGATGCTGAAATTTTAAAAAATGAGCTGGGTGTTAATATAGTCCGCACATCTCATTACCCGCAGTCAAGATATTTTTTAAGGCGGTGTTGTGAATTGGGCTTATTGGTATTTGAAGAAATACCCGGCTGGAATTATATTGGAGATAAAGATTGGCAAGATGTCGCTTGTGATAATGTTAAAGACATGATTATTGCACATAGAAATTATCCTGCGATTGTTTTGTGGGGTGTGCGTATTAACGAATCAAGCGATTCATCTGAGTTTTACAAACGGACAAACGAAATTGCTCGGAGTAATGACCCGACAAGACAAACTGCCGGAGTAAGGTGCATTGAAAACAGTGAGCTGCATGAAGATGTTTACACAATGAATGAATTTACTTATGGGTTTTATTTCGATGAAGCTTTAAAAGACGGACACCAAAATATTGATTATGTAAAAATTATAAGACGACAAGAAGATGTAACAGGGCTTTCAAACTATGTTCCATACTTGGTAACTGAATTTGCAGGACATACCTACCCCACAAAAAGATTTGACGGTGAAGAGCGTTTAATAAATCATGCTAAATTTCACATGGATGTACACGATATTGTCGCCTCAGTAAAATACATCTGCGGTGCACTTGGTTGGTGTGCCTTTGATTATAACACGCATTTCGAATTTGGCTCAGGCGACCGTATATGCTATCACGGTGTAAGCGATATGTTTAGAATACCTAAATTTGCAGGCTTGTTTTATTCATCGCAAAAAAGTCCTGATAAAGAAATTGTATTAGAGCCATTAACAAGATATACGGTCGGGGATAGAGCAATAGGCGGTATTTCACCTTTGGTTGTTTGCACAAATTGTGACAGCATATCATTAAAAACCGAAACAAAAGATTACGGAATCCTATATCCGTGCAAAGAAAAATTTCCGCATCTTCCCTACCCGCCCGTTGTTATCGAAGATGTGCAAGGAAACTGGGGCGGTGATTGGGTTGATGCAACTTTCACGGGATACATTGACGGAAAGCCTTGTATTGAAAAACATTTTACCGCAAAGCCGGTTCCGACTAAACTTGTTTTAAAACCTGACTCCAATAATCTTAACAGCTATGAGCCTGACTGTACGCGAATTACCGTTCATTTAAAAGATCAATGCAACAATGATATTCACTTTTCAGATGCAATTATAAAATTAAAAATAACCGGCCCTGCAAAAATTATCGGCCCGACTGAATTTCCTCTCATTTCAGGTGCAAGAGCATTTTGGATAAAAGCAGTGTTCAAATCAGGCTCAGTAAAAATAAAGGCAACTGTCGAACAATTTGCAATAGACAGCTTTTCATCGGAAGTTACAATAAATGTTAATTGATGTTTACAGCGAGAGCGATAAACGCTCGCGTTTATCGCTCTCGCTGTACAACCCGACGAGCTCGCATAATCTTTTTTTTGCTTCTTAATTTTTTTGCGCAATGCTTCTGTCGAAGATTGCTAATTAAATAACACGTGCAAAAAAAAGGATAGACTTCGCTCGTCCATTACAGGCTAATCTATACTATCCCCTCCGGTGTTCTTTTTAATACCCCGGTATAATAAAAAATTGAAAATATAAAAAACTACTTGAAGTTTTATACTAAAAACTGTATACTTAAAATGTATATTAAAAAATTATCTTTAGGAGGATAATAATGAAGAAAAAAATAATTGCTATTGCACTTATTTTGATTTTATGCACTGCCGGTGCATTTGCAATTGGGGTTGGCTTTCAGATTGATGCTGTAGGTTATACTGCCTTTGGAGGTAATGCAGGCATAACCATTAAATTGGATAAACCCGATATTGTCTTTTTGATTATGTTCGGTGGCTATCTGGGTCATTTTAATTTAACCCTTGCCGTTGATTACTGGTTCTTGAATGATAAAATTGCCAATATTGGTGCTAGAGATTCTGTAAACTGGTATATCGGTATTGGTGGTTACGGTGCTATGGGCGTTTATAGATATTATTACTATAACTCAGGTTATACTACTACTAAAAAAGCATATCTTGGTGGGGCTGTTGGTGTCAGGCTTCCGGTTGGTATAAACTTTTTTGTACCTCGCAATATACTGATTGAGCCTTATTTTCAACTTGCACCTTATGTAGGTCTAGGAATATATCCTAATGCTTGGAGTGAATACACAGATAAAAGAGTCTTTGTTGACTGGGGGGTTCCTCTTTCATTTGGTTGCAGATTCTGGTTTAAATAAACCAAAAAAAAGCGAGGTTAATTAACCTCGCTTTTTTAGTATGACACAGTACTCTTGGCACATTATAGTTTTTTTTGTATAATCAAACTATGTCATTAAATTGCAATGAAATTAATCTAATTTTAGATGAATTACACTTAGACGGTTTTTCGATTCAAAATGTAATTCAACCTACTTACAGCACCTTATTGCTTAGCCTGTATAAAGATGAAAGTTTAAGCATATTTTTTTCGCTTGCTCCGAATGAATGCAGGTTTCATAAAACAACACATAGATTTGCAAAACCTAAAAAACCTTTGCGTTTTATGGAATTGTTAAATTCACGCATTATCGGTTATAAAATTATATCGGCGGAACAAATAAATTATGACAGAATTGTTAAATTTACTTTAACCCGTAATGATGAAATTTTATTTTTGTATTTCAGACTATGGAGCGGTGCATCAAATATTATTCTAACCGATAATAATAATATAATTATAGACTCTTTTTACAGACGGCCTAAAAAAAATGAAGTTACGGGGGGCGCTTTTTATATTGCAGATAAAAAAGCAGATGTATCACAATTAAATAAAAAATTTCCGGTAAGAGAATTTACAAAAGAGCATAACACCACATTACCCTTTAATAAAGCAATAGAAGATGAATATGAAACAAGGGAACCAAAACTTTCAAAAGAAAATATTTTACAACAGATAGAATTTTTTTATACAAAAAAAATTGAAAAACTAAAATTCGATTTAAATAAAATGAAAAAAAAGCTGTCTGCTTTGGCAAATGCAAATAGTTTTAAGCATTCCGGTGATTTGCTTTTTTCAAATTTACATTTATTAAAGAAAGGAATGGATTCAATTGAAATTGATGATTTTGAAAATAATCGTAAAGTTAAAATTACCCTGGATCCATTAAAAAATCCTAGCGATAATGCTTCATATTATTACCAAAAGTATAAAAAAATGACATCTGGAACACAGACATTAAATGATGATATTCATTCGATAGAATTAAAAATAGAATCACTTAATAAAAAATTTGAAGAAATAAAATCAAAAGAAGATATTCGTGATTTAAAAAAAGCATTAAAAAGAATACAAATTACAGAGCAAAAATCAAGTTCAAAAAACAAAACCGGAAAAGAATTTTCAGGACTGAAATTTAATGTTGATGGTTGGCAAATTTTTGTGGGAAGAACGGCATCTGAGAACGATGATATTTTAAGACACTATGTTCAAGGCTCAGATTTATGGCTACATACCAGAGATTATCCGGGCGGATATGTTTTTATAAAAGCACAAAACAAAAAAACAATACCTTTACCGATACTTCTTGCCGCAGGAAATCTTGCTGTATTTTATTCAAAAGCAAGACGAGCAGGTGAAGCCGACTTATATTATACTCATGTTAAGCATTTAAGACGAGCAAAAGGAGCAAAAAAAGGAACCGTTCTTCCTCAAAATGAAAAAAACTTATTTATAAAATTAGATGAAAATATTCTTAAAAAAAATGAAGAGTGTCGTCAAATTTAAACTTAGCATATTTTATATTAGATAATATGCCAAACAACATGCACAAGCGATTGAAATGGTGTGTGCGGGTTTTTCAAAACCTGCACACAAATCCATTCGCCACGATTATTTTACGTGGCGAATTAGTCGAAGCGATAGCGGAGCCATGTAATTGAGCGGTTTTTAAGACTGTGCAGTGTTACAGTAATATTTGAGACACTTGCAAAATTCAGTCTTAAAAATGTGCCATAAAAAAAAGTCAATATAAATTTTATTGAACGCTAATTTTTTGATTATTCACTTTATCGATTTTCATAAACAGCATTTTTTCCGTTTCCAGTGACGGCTCTAAATCGAAATGCCAATAAAAATATGTTCTAACGCCTAATGGTGTTTCAGTGTTTTTGTAATTAATTGGCAAAATAATAAGGTTAGGCGCTTCATTTGCATCAATTACAAATTTTGTTTTCGATTCGCAATCATTAAATTGAAACCAAGCGATGTTTGTAAATGTCGCTGAGCTTACTTTTATTTCATGTTTTTTATCTTCGGCAAATATAGAGAAGGTCGGTATTTTGTTTTTACATTCATTCACGGCAATATCAATTTCGGCAATAAAATATGCTGCAATCCTTTTGGTGCTTTCGTTTTTAATTATGTATTGAACATCTACACCGTTGTCTGAAAACGAGTATTCTTTTCGTAAACTGATATTTTGTTTTTTAAAATCACCGTTGGCTTGAAGTTTTAATGTGCATTTTCCGCGATTGCATTTTAGAACATTGTATTGACTTTCGGAAAATACATTATTAACTTCATTTCCAATCATAATTTCTTGAAGGTCGCTTTCTGTTACAATGTTGTCGATGAACATTCCTGTGTTGTCATAGGGTATGTCAGCGTAATTTTTATTTGCAGGCAAAAAATCGCATTCGAAAATTTTTCCGTCAAAAAGTGAAACATACATATTTATTTTTTCACGCTGGGATAAATATTCATCAAGCCCATCCATATTAAAATCAAACGGAATAATAGAATTGCTGAAAACGCCTTGGACTCGGGTTGCCTTTTCAGCCATGATAAGATGTTTATAGCATTTATTTCTAAGTTGCTTATTATTGTGCGGGTTAAAAGCTCCTTCCGTAAAAAATGTTGCGCTTTCAGCTTGCCATAAACTTTCTAAGGCTGTTTTTTTTCTTTGCTTATCACCTCTAACTTGATTTGCCAGTGTGTGTACATATAACATTTTATTATACATTGTATAAGCATGGTTGCTTTCAATTAACATTTTGTTAATTGAAACATTTTCCGGCTTGTCATCTCGTATTAAGTTTGCTTCAATAAAACCTCGTGGATATACTTGCTTTTGATTTATTGTTGACCAAATTTTTGATATTTCTACTTTGTTGTCATCCTTTTTAATAATTTCTAAAAAAGTTGAAAACCATGATTCTTCTTTTTCTTTTTTTAAAATATTGATTAAGTCATTTGGAGATAACAAAACTATTACGGTTTTATTGCTTGAGCCTGTATTTTTCTTTATAAGAGAAAGATAAAATTCTTGTGGTTGAATATCAGCTAAATTACTGATATTCAAATATGGAGCAACTGTAATTACCTTTCCGCTTTCTTCGATACATGCAGGTTCATAAGGATTTAAGTCAGCTCTTGAAAAATACCTATTGTCCAATAAGCAATATTCTATAACTTTGCTCACTCCACTTTTTTTGAATGATGTTATCATAGAAGGTTTCCATGCCGAAAATGGTAAAAAAATTCCTTTGGGACGAATACCAAAGTATTTTCTAATGGCAAGTGTAAGCATTTCTATTTGTCCTACAATATCAGAAGCGGGAAGCATTGAAAAAAGTGGGGAAAAATAACCTCCGCCTATAAGCTCTATTTGTTTTCTTTCCAATAAATCATTTATTATACCTGAAAACGAGTGATTTTTTTTCTGTAAACCATGAATAAAATCGCCTGTAAGATGAATTGAGTATGGTAAATTTTGATTAGCATATAGTTGAGCAAAAAAATCCTTATATATTTGTGAAGATTCATCAAAATTATCACTTATATTGTACTCACCAAGAACCGAACAAAAACAAACTCTTACTTTTTTTTCTTTCTTTTCCAAATTCACCTCATTATCTCACAACATAAATTTTTATTTAAAGCCCGTATTACATAGGGTCTGTTATAGTTGACAAAACCAATAGAGTGTATAGAAATATATTATATCACAATTCTAAAAAATAAAAAAGGTTTTTAGAAAAAAATATTTTGCAACCATGAAACTTCACTTGAATATGTCGCCAATGTTAAAAATCCAATACTTATTAATATTAAAGGTGCAATTCGCCATGAAAGGCTTGCATTTCCCATATCAATTTTACTTTTAATATGACTTATAATTAAAGAAAACAAAAGCAAACTTAAAAAACCTGATATAACAATAGTAATTACTGTTATAAGTGATATTGAGCTATAAACAGCAAAAAAAATAATTCCGTAACTATAGTTTTTTTCGGCAGGACTTTTATATCTTATTTTAAACAAATGCTCCATTATCTCAGTAGTACTTACCAATATTGTAATAAAAAGCACCGGAGCTAAAAATTGAATCTTCAAAGGAAGAATAATATACTTATTTACAGTCCAAAGCAAAACAGCCATAGTAACCGTAAAAGGGATAAGTATAAAATAATATTTTAAATCAACTCTTGTTGAATGAGAATTTAAAAAAAGTCTGTCTGTACCGATTCCTGAAAACAAAACAATTGGTGATACAAATCCAAAAAATAACATAATATTTAATATATTCATTTGGTTCTCCTCTTAAAAGGAAGTATTTCCGCTTTTGTTATACAAAAGTATACCCAACAGGCTATACCAAGTATGATAAATGCACCTGCAGTAGAGCCAAAGAATCTAAAAGGAATTTCTTTATTTTTGGGTATAATTCTCAAAGTGATTAAAGCTGAGCTTCCGGGGAAGGAAATTGAACCAAATGCCAGTAATTCTCTTATAAATGACATGCCAAGCAGAATCGATGAATATAATACCGGCATTTCAAATGATTCAATTCTATCGAAATAGGTGTCAACACATAATATTATTATATATGAAAAAGTCAAAATTAAAATATAAAACTTAATTGATATTTCCATAAATGGAAAAAGAGCTCGTATAAAAAAATCAAAAATACAAGCACTGGCCATCACAAATATACTTGTAAAAATCTTGGAAAATTTGTTAATTTTGAGCATTGCAATTATATTTCTTGAAAACAAAGAAGAAAGAAACACAAACCAAACAGCAATACTCATAATTAGTCCTGAGGCAAAATTAGCACTACACGGAATTAGCGGACATAAACCCAATACAAAAATTATATTATTATTTTTCATTATTACTCCTTATTTTTAAATAGATTTATATTTTGTTTTGTAATTTCTATAGATGCATTTGAAACACCGTAGTAATGAACGGTTTTTGAAAAATCATTAACAAAAAGACCGCAAAATTCTGCTTCGTTGTATTTGTTTAATACAAATATACCGTCAAAAACCCCGTACATACCGGTCATTGGCACAATAAAAACTTCTACTTTGCTTTTATTTGCACCTTGTAATAACATACTTTCCATGCCTGCATCTGAATGAATAACAGTGAGCTTCATTTTATTTATTCTTATGTTACGATATTTTTGAGCATAAGGTGAGTTTTTAAATACTGTATCAAGACCATCTTTTAATGATGATGTTCTAATAAAACTACTTAATACAAAAACACCCCATAATAACAGCAATAAGGAAAGTATAATACCAAAACTTATTCCATATTTATAAATATTTTTATGAATATTATCTTTCATAATGACTCCTGAATTTATATACACTTACTCTGTTTTCAATATAGTTAATAAGTGGCACAAAAATATTACCTAAAAGAATTGAAAATGCAATACCAACAGCTGAAGCGCCCGGCCCACAAACTAAAAAAGCAAAAATTGCGGTAACAATTGCAAAAATAGATTTTCCTATTAAAGTATTAGGAGTAGAGGCTGTATCTGTCAGAACAAAAAATGCGTAAAATAAGGTTCCACTCGTACACCATGCAACAATAATATCACCCGTACCAAATGAGCCGTTTATTGGGAACATCGAAAACAACCATACCAATAAACCGTAAGTCAACAGAAAAACTTTTGGTATAATGCTGTCTATAATTTTAAGAGACATCATAATTATTGATGCAACTATTGTTAATAAGTTATATCTAAAGGCGGGTATTGAAGATGAATATTTTGTTATTAATGTAACATATCCGTCAGGAATTATAACACCTAAATTTTGAAAAGCAGAATTTAAAAGTGATGTAATATATTGGTCATTGCGTATTTTTTCAAATCCGCTAACTTGGAGCGAAGAAAACAAACTACCTGTATTTGTTATTGACTCTATAATATTTAAATTATCAGGAAATAAATGTGCAGAAGATATATATGCAATACAAACAGTAGTTACGATCGGATTTATCCAATTTGAACCATTTCCACCAAATAAAAGTTTTGAAATAAAAAAAGAAATAAAAACGATACATCCTAAATAAATAACATTATAAGTTGAAGGAAAGCAAAATCCGATTACAATCCCTGTGGTTAATATTGTTATATCTAATTTTATTGTTTCTTTATTTAGCTTCCTGTAAATAATGTCAGCAACAAAAACCGATAAAATAGACATTATTATATTTACTATCGCCATATAATCTTTTTCGAATATCATTAATGTAATTTGTAAAAAAAGCAATATCGAAATTATTAAATGCTTGGTTTTAATAGTCGGTTGTGAAAATATAAAAGGCCCAAAAGGCAGGAAGTCGTGTTTCATTTGATTATTTCCTCTTTTGCTTTTTTAATAATAGATGAAAGCGGTATCCTTGATGCACATACACAAGAGCAGGAATTACAACTTCCACATATTTCTATTTGCCTCAGTACTTCTTTGGTGTACTCGTTTCTTTGTATTCTTCTTACTACTTCTATAGGATTAATATTGTATGGGCAAACCGTAACACATCTTCCACAGTTTTCGCAATCTCGAACTTCGTATGGCTTAAACATAGTATTTGATATTGCATGGATCGATTTCATAGTTTTATCTACGGGAATATCAAAGTTATTTATTGCATATCCGTTTATTAAACCATTTATGATTATATAATCAGGCTGAAATGTTAATCCTCCACAATCTTCCAGTAAATTACCAATAGGAGTTCCCAGTCTGGCTTTAAATACTTTTTCGGTTTTTAGGGCATGGCCACCCAAAATAACATAATTACTTATAATCGGTTTATCTCTGACTACGGCTTCGTATGTATTTATGGCTGTAGACGGATCAATTAAAAACATTGAATCCACATGTTTTAACTTGTTTTTATAAAACGGATAAGAATGTTTTGCAAAAAAACATTCATATTCTATACCGCTCAATACCTGCTCAAGTTTCAATTTTAATTCTTTTGCTTTTTTATTTTTGAATTTATGCAAAATAAAAAGTTTTTTAGTATCTAAAGCTCTTGAAATAATAGCAATCCCTTCAAGTACATTATCCAAAAAATTATTTACCAAAAAATCATCTAGCCCCGATGAAGGATCATTATCAAAAAGGCATATATAAAAATCTCGATGTGATTTTTTAATTTTTTGCTTTATATATGTTGCCAATGATATGTTTTTATATGCAGTATTTATTAACCCCTTATTGGCAATTATTCTTATCATTTCCGATGGAGCTGTACCCTTCCAAGGATAATTGGGAACCTTTCTGCCTAAAAGATTGAACTTCCCGTCTAACTTTATTGGTATAGAATATATTGGTTTCCCGTTATGTCCTTCAAACTGAAGCAATTCCCCAATGATACCGGGTATCGGTGCATGAACATCTGCCGAATATGAATTATAACTTTTTGCAATTACCTGACCTTCACTAACATATTCTCCTCGTGAAACTACCGGAGTTGGCGTAGAATTACAAGTTTGCGAAATAGGAACAAAAGCTCTTTGCGGTAAAAAAGAATTCCCTGAAAATACGGGCATAATTTTATCATATTTCAAATATTCATCTGTATGTCGTAAACGCAAAAACGAATTCATCTTAATATCCTCATCAATATTACTGCTAATGGTAACATAGAGCCAAAAAACAATAAAGCAAAATCAAAAAAAATATTTACATCTTTTATATAGTATTTTATTTGACCTGCTTGAATAAATCTTCCCTGTGAATATAACATCTTTCCAATAGATTTTGCCTGTATACGCATTAAAGTATTTTTTATATAACTTGAATTAAATTCAAATAATATATTTTCATTTTCTTTTACTTTACCGTTACTATCCACATTAAATTCATTATACTTAATAATATCACCTGCTATAGGCATATTTGTTTTTTTATGTAATGACAAATACTGTATTTGATTGGTATACCAGCTATCATGTATTGAAGATATTAGGTCGTAAAATGCAGAATTACCTTTTCTAATACTTAAAAAATTCATATAATCATTTTCTGAAAAACCTTTTTCCCCAACTACAGCAGGGGCAGGAATACTTACAAAGTTTGCAGTCTTATTTAGTTTATCATTTCTATAGAATAAATTCAATATAATAAAGCTAATAACCATCATACTAATTGCCGTAATTGAAATTATAATCAGTTTCTTTCTGTTCCAAAACATGGTAACAGACAGTGGGTTCATAGCATAGGTTTTTATTCTATTATGTTTTTTGTTTTTTTCTGCAGATAACTTCAAAATAAAATGTATAAAACCAAACCCTGAAAAACAGGAAAAACAGGCTAAAAAAAATAAAGCAAACAACTTTGCTCCTAAAATAATATTTAATATTAAAATAAAAACCGGAGCTATAATTAAAACAGGATTATTTAACATTCGTTTTTTTAACTGGATAGAATTCAAAATAAGCCCGGATTCAACAGTTGCAAGCCAATAAGTAATCGTATAAATCGATAAAATAGAGCTTAAAAGAATAAGATACCCTTTTGATAAAGCGCCATATATCAAAAAAGGTAATACAGAAACAAAAAACATAATTCTTTTTTTTGTAAAGAAAAAACAAACTCCTGAAAAAATCAATAAAACAATTAAATTAAAATAAGATACCGTAGTTGTATCTTCAATAAAAAAGCTGTCTGATACTGCCCCAATAATTCTACGAAGCTTTAACTGAGAATATCTTTTAATCGGTAAATATAAATATTGAAATGAATTATTTCCCAAAAACCATCTACAGTAAGATTTTTCAAATTCATCTCTGTAATCATCAGGTTTATTACTGTAAGAATTATCTTGAAGATTTTTAACTGATAATATTGAAATTGTATTTACAAAATTTGATTTATCCAGCTTATCTACTACTGTCTTTGTGTTTATATTTATAGGAAGCACGATAAACTGGTACCCCTTCCAAACAGTTCTAAAATCGGTGAGCGGTAAAAAAAAAGACAAAAATATCGTTAAAAAAAAGAGGAAACTAAATATAAATCCGGCGAAGATAATTGTTGATTTTTTCATAAAACAAGTTGAATTACAGCTGTATTACACAGGAAAACAATATGCAAGCACAAGCCCTATCAACCCTCCAACAAACACTTCAACCGGTTTATGTCCGTTAATTTCCTTTACGGATTTAAACTCGATATCAAGACTTTTTGACACCTTATTGCCTAAATTATTTAAAGTTTGAGCCTGTAATCCACTTGACCTTCGAACACCAACGGCATCGCGAATCACAATAGTTGCCAAAAACAACGCTAAAACAAAATAATCGGAACTCCAACCATGCTTAATACCTATTGTGGCAGCCAAACAAACAACAACCGCTGAATGACTGGACGGCATACCACCGGTATTACCAAAAACCTTAAAAAATATACCTATCTTTTTTCTTGGTGCTTTAATAATTGCTATAATCGCTTTGAGCAACTGTGATACGAACCAACTGGTAAAAGTGGCAAGAAAAACACCGTTTGAAAAAAGAGACCTTAACTGATAAAAATACATATTGTTCATTGCTATAATTTTCAACAAATATGGGGTTTTGTCAAGTCATTTTTTAATATATAATGAAAATAATTGAGGAAGGTATTTTATGCAATTTACGGAATTTACTATAAAAAAAAATGATGAAAACAGAAGAATTGACAGAATATTAAAAAAAAATCTCCCCCATATTCCGCTCTCCGGTCTATATTCAAATTTGCGCAAAGGCAGAATAAAACTGAACGGAAAGAAAATAAAACCTTCACAAACGGTAAAAACCGGCGATAAATTAAAAATAGCAACCGACCTTTTACCCTCTCAAAATCTTCTCGCAGAAAAAATTAACCCGCAACCTGAATTGAAACTTGAAATATTACTTCACGATAGCGATTTTTTAATTATAAATAAACCCGAAAACAAAATTGTACATGGCAAGAACAGTTTGGACAACTATATAAAAAACAATTTCCCTGCAAAAATTGACAGCCTTTCGTTTAAACCCGGCCCCCTCCATCGATTGGATAAAAACACAACCGGAATATTAACATTCTCACAAAGCCTTAAAGGCGCACAAACTTTTTCACGCGCCTTACACGACAATAAACTGGAGCGTTACTATATAGGAATAGTCATCGGAAAACCCTGCAAAACCCGCTGGGAAACAATCAATGCTAACAACAAAAAAAACATAACCGATGTAAATCCAATCTACCATTTTGAAAAATTAAACTTAACATTAACCGAATTTAAACTGCACACAGGCAGAAAACACCAAATACGCATTCAATGCCAAAAATTCGGCACCCCACTACACGGAGACATAAAATTTGGAAGCCGCAAAACAAAAGAAAACTACCTACTCCATTGCTATAAACTCATCTTCCATACAAAAATACTGAGCCTGCCAAAAAAAATCACAGCCCCCATACCTGCAAGATTTAAGCACTTTCTTTTAAAAAACAATTTCAATCCTAAATCAACAATACTTGAAGACTTAATTGATAATTGATTTTAAATTTATCGCTAGCGCTCTTAACCCGCGACCGTCGCATAATCTTCCGTCCTCTGCTTATAAATATAAACGGCGTTTTCCGTTATACTTCAACCGCCTCTTCTTAATAAAATAATTGAACGGAAGGATAGACTGCGGTCGCCAAATACCGCAAAAAAAAGTTAGCACACTCCGGTTTTCTGATAAAAACAAAAAAACACCTTGAAAAAATATTAAGTAGTATAAAAAAGTAGACAAAAGTCTACTTAAACATACGTGTTAAGAATAATTATTAATGAGCTTCTTGTATTCTTCTAATAAATTCTTCAAACGTTACACATCTGTTTTGAGGTATTTGAGCGGCTATCCAGTTTTTCCCCCTTCCCTTTTTTCTACTTCTGTCTTTTAATAATGGTGTTTGAATTTTCACACAATCATCAAGAAAGAAATATGTATAGATTTCTTCTTTCTTATCCAATTGAACACCTTCAAGCCATTTCTTTACTAATCCTGTTTTTTCTCCTGCAAATTGTTTTAAATCATCAAGAAAAGAAGGAATTTCAGATGGCTTTGCAGAAATAATTCCTAATATCTTGGAAAGACTCGATATCCCTTCTGTTTCGCCTGATGCTTTGGTATAGTAAGGTGCAAAATACAATGGACTTCCGTATAGTTTATCCCTTCGATAAATATTGTGGTCTTTATATTTTTTCACCTCTTTTGAATCACCCAAATCTTGAATGAGTATTTCTTTTTGACCTCTCAAATTATACCCCCTTCTAAGATAGTTTTGAAAATCCTGAAGTAAACAACCATCTAATTCAAAAGTTTTATCATCTATTAAATTATCAATATCGATCCAACCAATATTTTTTATATTTATTTCATTACTGATTTGTATTTCATAATCATTTGTTTGAGTCAATATACAAAGCACCTTCTCGGGAACATCAGCAAAAGAAGAAAGATATTGTTGACGCTGTCTTTTAATCTTATTATTTCCGAGCTTACATTCAATAATAACATGGAATTTATTTGAGCAGAACAATTCAATATCAGTACGCCCCTCTTTTCTTTTTCTCTCAGTCTGAATTGAAACAGATTTAAAGTTGAAAGGAGTGTTCTTTACATTTAATCCGATAAATCGTAAAAATTTAAATAAGAATACAGGGTTTTTAGACAATACATAAGCGAAAGCTTTAGAAAGAGCGGTTTCATCATTACCCAATAAATCAAACCGGTTTAATGCGTATCTTTCCATTCCTTCAGGTTTAATAATCATTATTTGTAGAGATTTCCCATAACTGTCCACTTGTAAAACCTACTTGGATTTTACAAGTGGACAGTCAATATTTATTTTTTGATTATTGCCCGTTTGATGTTTTTCATAAAGTCTTGAGCATTTGTTACAATGGAAGTTGCAGTAAGTGTTCCTCTGTCGGAAAGCTTATTTACGGTAAATTCCTGAATATCAATTGTATACATGTAAACAGGGCGAATTTCTCCGTCAAAATCATTATACGAGGGAGTCATATTTCCGGTTGCAATTGTAAATAATACAGCCGAAACCATAATAATTGTTGAAGTATGTCTGCTATGTACACGCATAGCATCTTGAGCTTCATAGAAATTATCGTATGTACCGGGTAATGCAAATCTATCACGAATAGTTCCGGCGATTACAATCGGAACATTACATTCAACACAAGCCTTCACAAAACCGTCTTTTACCTTTCCTGATTTTACAAATGCCTCAAGAGAACCTGCCTTTCTAGCCATGTTAATTGTTTCATAATAATGCCGATTGGTGTTTTGCTCTTTTTTAAAAATATCCTGTCCCCAAGTACTGCCAAAGACAGCTTGCTCTAAATCAAATGCGGCAAGTGCATTTCCGCAAAGAATGGCATTTACATATCCGCCTCGAACAAGTTTTTCCAGTGCTTCTCTGGAGCCTGAATCCAGCGTTATGGCAGAGCCCAAAACCCAAGTTACTTTTCCGTTATGTTGTTTTTCATGCTCTAAAATTTGATAAAGTTTATCATAATCAATCGAAAAAGCCGTCTCCCTTGAACGACCTGAGCGAAAAGCAAATGTATCTGAGGTCTTTTCTTCTGTTTCAAAACCACCTGTGTAAACATAAATTCCTTCACTTGCATCTTCTGCTCTTCCGACAACAACCTTATCGCCTTTTTTTAAGTTTCTGAATTCCACAATAGAAACAGACTCTTTACCGGGTGTATCATCTGCTACACAAACAGTATCCATTCTGCTTTCTGTAGCCAAAATCCACTTACCGTTAATTTTAAAGTATTCTGGAAAAACCGACAAAGCATGATAATCTGCAGGTGAAATACCGTCTTCGGGAGCTTCAACCAATTTTGCATTCGGGGCATCTTTTAGAAATGACTGTTCAAGATCAGGATGCCTGTATGTCGGTATTTTAAATTTATTTTTATCCATTTTAAGTTACCCCCTCTTACCTTGAATTAACGCTTTTTGTATATTAACAACGAAGTCCTGCACATTAGTTACCACAGTTTTGACTGCAATATTTTCACGAGCGGCTGAAATTTTATGTGTTACATTTTCCGTTACATCTACAGAATACAAATACACAGGCACAACTTCAGCAGTTTCAGTAACCCTGTAGCTTGAAGCTAAGTTTGCGGTTGACACCGAATGTAACAATGTTGCAAGACATATAATAAGAGTTGCCTTATTTGTCATGTCTTTCATTGCTTCAAGTGCTCCTGTTGCAGTTTGATAAACTTCAGGTAAAGGGCCGTCATCTCGGATAGATCCTGCAAGAACATAGGGAATTCCCAATTCCGTAATTTTTTTCATAAATCCGTTTTTAACATGCCCTTGCGAAATAAAGTTGTCGATTGAACCTGCTCGACGAACTTCGTTTAGTAAATCCAAATGATTATAGTGCCCCATTGGCACGGACTCTTGAGTATATATATTCTGTCCAAGAGCCGTATTCAAATAACCGCCCTCTAAATCGTGTGTAGCCATTGCATTACCGGCCATTAAACCGTTTACATAACCTGCTGTTGCCAAATCAGAAAGGGCTATTCTTGTATCATGGTCAAATACAACCGATGGGCCTAAAACCCAAACAATGTATCCGCCTGATTTTTTTTCGTGCTCCATCAACCGATACAAAAATTCATAATCATTTGAAAAAGAGGTTTCTACCGCTTTTTTTGACACAGAAACATGACCAAAAGGATTTTCAACTTTAAAAACACCTTCGCTTGCATCATCTTTTGTTGCAAGAACTACATGCTCTCCTTGTTTCAAATCACGCAACTCTTTTACCTGTATTTGTGAATTATGCAAAGTAGCAACACAATTCAGTGAATTCCGTGCAGGTAAAATCCAACTTCCGTTATACTTGAAATAAGTAGGCAAATGAGAAGTCAAATAAAATCCGTCAGGGGCAACTCCGTCTTTTTCTACGGTTTCGGTTTTAACATTCTCCGCATTTGTAAATTTAACATCGGAAAAATCAGGCCTATTGAATTTAGGCATTTCAAAGGTCATAAATACTCCTGTTTATTTTTGATTTATGAAAGTCTACCATTAAATTAAATTTCTGTCAAGTATGCGAAAGAATACAATATTTCCAAACATAAGGATTAAATTTTTTAATTTTAAAAAACATAATCATTTACCCTACTAAACAATAGACAAAATTACGGAAATTTGTATAATGCAAATTGTGAAAGAAATTAAAGCTGTTGCATTTGATATTGACGGAACTCTATACCCCAATAGGCGATTTTTCATTGCCATATTGCCGTTTATACTTAAAAATTTTAGATTAATGAATGCTTTTAGAATTGTCAGGCATGAGCTTCGTAAATTAGCCGAAGATACATTGATTGAAGATTTTTATCAAAAACAGGCAGAGTTAATGATAAAACACACCGGAATACCGGATGATGCTAATTATATAAAGGCAGAAATTGCAAACAAAATATACAAAGGATGGGCACCTTTATTTCAAAAAATTAAACCGTATAAAAATGTTTTTGAAACAATTCAATGCTTAAAACAATCCGGCTTGAAGATAGCCTTATTATCGGATTTTCCGATAGAGCAAAAAGGCGATGTTTGGGGAATTCTGCCATTATGTGATTGCTCACTTAGCTCTGAAGAAACAGGAGCATTAAAACCCTCGCCCGTTCCGTTTAAAGCTCTGGCGGAAAAATTAGAGCTCCCTGCCGAAAATATACTTTATGTCGGCAACAGTGTTGAATACGATGTAACAGGTGCCGCAAATTATGGTATGAAAACAGCTTATATTTGCTCGAAATTTAAAAGAGCCTTTACTTCAAAAAACAAGTATTCCGACTTTAGATTTTCATCATATAAAGAGCTTGAAAAAATTTTACTAAAAGAAAGGGCTTAAAGATTTCTTTTAATCTTTAAGCCTGATTTTCAGTAAAATTTAATAAAAATAAAATTAGTAAAAAATATATCAAAACTAAAAATGTTTTGAAACCAACTCAACAAGTTGAGCTTTATCCATAAAACCCACCCCTCTATCTACTTCTTTGCCGTTTTTGATTACCACTAAGTTGGGGATACTTCTGACACCATATTTAGCGGCCAAACCCTTGTTCGAAGCTTCGTCAACATTAACTTTGGCAACAATAGCCTTGCCTGAAAGCTCTGCTTCAGCCTTTTCAAGCTCGGGACCAATCATTTTGCACGGGCCGCACCATGGAGCCCAAAAATCAACTAAAACAGGTAAATCTGTTTCCAATGTTTTGTCAAAATCTTCCGGTGTTAAATGTAATACAGCCATAATAGCCTCCTTAAAATCATCTGCATTAAAGATACAAAAAAAAAGACTTTCGGTCAATTGTTTTTTTAATATACGCCTTGGAATATTTTTTAAGAACACCGGCGTGATTTACAGAATACTTGCCTGATTTTGAAGACAGTCGTCTATCCTTTCGTATGATTATTTAATAAAGAAAAGCCGGTTGGAGCTTAAGCGGAAAACGGCGATTAGCTTTATAAGCAAAAGACGAAAGATTATGCGACTGTCGAGGGGTGAGTAATTTATTATTGCCTCTATTTACAAAAATTTTGAATTAAAGTATATTTGTTTGATGAAAATTTTAATAGCTTATGCCAAATGTGAGTTGGAAATTAAGCGCTCAAGATTTTTAGTTGAGGCGTTTCCTGTTGAAGAGCAGTCGGATGCAAGAGATTTATTAAAGGCGCAAAAACGAAAATATGCTGATGCAACTCATGTTGTGCATGCCTTTGTTCTCGGTAAGGGGGCGGAAATTTTAGGTTGCTCAGATGACGGTGAGCCGTCAGGAACTGCAGGAAAGCCCGCATTGAATGTTTTAAAGAATTCGAATGTTACGAATATTTTTGTCAGTATTACTCGTTGGTTTGGCGGGACGCTTTTAGGGACGGGCGGTTTGGTAAAAGCATACGGTGATTCGGTAAAGCGTATTCTGGAAAAAGCAAGCACCGGCGATTTGATTGAAACAGTTGAAGTTGAGTTCTCTTGCAGTTATGCAGATTATGAATTTTTAAGCAGGCGTTTTCAGGAGTATTCATTTGAAGTAATGAATACCAATTTCATGGAGCATGTTTTAGTTGCAGGCAAACTTGACGCAAATCAAAAAGAAGAATTTGCCAAATTTATTTTTGAAAGTACAAAGGGGAAAACTAAATTATTTACAGACTCGATACGGGCGGAATAAAATTTATTCCGCCCATAGCATTTTAGACTCGTCTAAACTTTTTCGGACACCTTAGCGCAGAGCTCTTTTCCAAGCTCTTTTAGTTTTTCTTCATCTTCGGCAGTGATAATACCCTGCCATTCGTAAGACTCTAAATTATCCCACTTAAATTTTTCGATGCGAGATTCATATTCTTTTTTGGCGCCACCGCTCCAACCCCAGCTGCCTACTCGGAGGGCAATTTTATCGGTAAAATGTTTTCTTTCAAACAAATCCAAGATATGTGCCATTGGAGGAAACATTTTGTATTCATAAGTAGGCATGGCTATAACAAGCCCTGTTGCCTTATAAGAATCTGCCAAAACATAAGAAGCATCAATATCAGGTACTTGATGAACAGTATACTTCATACCTGCTTCTTCAATTCCCTTGATAACGGCATCTACTCCTCTTTTTGTAAATCCGTACATTGAGCCGTAAATTACGCAAACTTCTTTTTCGCATGCTCCGCCTTTATTATAACCTGCATATCGTCTATATAAATCAATCATATATTGAGGGTTTTTCCTCCAGATAATGCCATGGCTTGGTGCAATTACCTTTAAGTCAACTTGTGAAACAGTATCAATTGCTTTTATAACATAACTGCTAAAACTGGACATAATATTGCTGTAATATCTTAAAGCTTCATGCTCATATTGTTTCAGCGATTCTTCGGAATGTTCATCGTCAAAAAGTTTTTCGCCAAGTTTACCGTATCCTCCAAAGCCATCACATGAAAAAAGAACTCCGCCGTTTTCACAATAAGTCATCATTGTTTCAGGCCAGTGAACATTCGGGGTATCGAAAAACTTTAACACAACCGAATTCCCTAAATCCAAAGTATCGCCGGTTTTAACTTCAGTCAGATTATCATCAATCTTAAAGAAATTCTTTACCATGGCAATACCTTTTTTGCTTGCATAAATTTTCGCACTTGGATTTAACTTCCTAAACTCAGTTAAAAAACCTGTGTGGTCAGGCTCAAGATGATTTAAAATCAGATGGTCAATTTTACCAAAACTCAAACCTATCTCTGCCAGATGCTCTTCATACTCCTTAATTGCCTTAGCATCGTCCAAAACAACATCAATCAGTGCCGTCTCGTTTCCTTTCACAATGTAAGAATTGATCGTTACACCGCTGGGAATTGCCCAAATACCTTCAAATCGTGAAATGCTTTCATCTAAATCAACATTCACGCAAAAAATATTTTCAGTTATTTTTTTCAAACTCATAATTACCTCTTGAGTAAAATTATATAAATAATATGACTAATGTCAATACATGTTAAACATTTAGTCGCTATCGCTCTGTAACCCGCTCCTGCCTTAAATCTTTTGTTTTTTACTGAATTAAAAAAAATCAGCGTCTAAGTATAGCCGCTTTTGCTTTCGATACAATCAAACAAAAGGATAACGGCAGTCGCAAAAACAGTCTAAAAATATGCAAATCAGTCCGGTATTCTGTATTACGTTAAACAAATTTTTCCAAGTTACCGTAAGTTTTTTTTTCATTCTGTCGAAAATACAAAAAGATACAATTTTAGGATTAACTATGAATGAAGTTTTTATGGAAAAAGATACGTTTTTAACTGAAATGAAAACCGTACCTATTTTCCAACAGATGGCTGACGAAGACCTTGTTGCAATTTCTGAATTTTCAAATATATTCTCTTACGATAAAGGGGAAGAAGTTATTAAAGAAGCCACAATGAATTCCGATTTTTTTGTTTTATTTAGCGGGGCAGTTGAAGTTGTAAAAACTTCTGAAGAAAAGGATATTCGTATTGCCGTATTAAAAAGCCCGTCTTTTTTTGGTGAAACGAGTCTTTTTAAAAATGAACTAACCACAGCGAATGTAAAAACTTTAGAGCCGACTACGATATTGGTTATCTCCAGAGAACAATTTTCGGCATTTATAAATTCGCATCATAAAGCCGGTTTAATTATACTTACATATATATCATTCGGGCTTCTACAAAAATTAAAAACAACGAATGATGAGCTTGTAGAAACAAAAAATTTGGAATTTTCAGAATCGGATATATCCGTACTAAAAAGTATTTTTGCTGCCACTGATGAATAAATTCCATATAAGTTCCTGTCACTTGTTTAGCTAAAGTAAATTTAAAAAAAACCGACACTGATACTGAGTTTTTTTATTCAGGAGGAAAAATGAGTTATAATAACCGTGCGTTAAATACTTATAAAGAAACAAGCGTGAAAACGGCAAGTCAAAGCACTCTTATAATAATGCTGTATGATGAAGCAATAAAACAGGTTGGCTATGCAATTGATTTACTAAATTCCAAAGAAATAAAACCACAGGATATAGAAAAAGTAAACAGGCATATAATAAAAACTCAAGATATTGTTACAGAGCTTATGGCATCATTAGACATGGAAGCAGGCGGAGAAATTGCAGGTAACTTATTATCGATATACTCATTTTTCAACCAACAATTATTACAAGCAAATGTAAAAAAAGAAAGCCCACCATTGATAAATGTAAAAAGCATGATGGAAGAGCTTAGGGCAGCTTGGCAAGAAGTCGCAGGTAAAACCTCCGGCTCCGGTGATAGACCGGTTTCAACCGGAATTAATATCGCAGGATAATGAGGTGTATATGAAAACAACTGAAGATTTATCAAATGATGAAATTAAAAAAAGAGTTGCTATTTTAAAACGGTTTAAGGTATTATTAAACAGACAACGCGAAAAGTTTAGAGAATACCTTGATGTATTACAGGCACAGGAAATCAGTATTGAAAATGAAAATATAGATGCAATACTTGAACATACTGAGCTTGAAAAAAATATTATTTCTGAAATATACACAATTCAAAAAGTTATAGACCCAATGGAAGAAATGTACAAATATACCAATCCCAATGATAATGGACAGGCAATAGAGCTTAAAACCGATTTGAAAAAACTCCAAACAATGGTATTAGAGCAAAATGAAAAAAACAGAAAAAAATTAAAAACGCATATGGTTGGTTTGCGTAAACAAATTGATGCTCTAAAAACACCTTATAAAGGGAAAACAAGTGTGTTTGCCGAGTCAAACGAAACAGCAAGCATGATTGATATACAGGTGTAAAAGTCGTTATTTTCCTTGCTTTTTATCCTTGTTTTTAATATAATTTAATATATGAAATCTGTATCCACGAAAAAATCTCCACAAGAAAATTTACACAGGATTGCTTTAAATGCTCCTAAAAGTAGTGGTGTTTATTTATGGAGTGATGAAGCGGGTACAATTATTTATGTCGGTAAAGCAAAATCGTTAAAAAATAGACTCACATCATATTTTGCTAAATCTAAGGATCTTAAAACCCGCATTTTAGTCGCCCGAGCAAGAAATCTGGAGTATATTCAGACAAAAACAGAGTATGAAGCTTTGCTGTTAGAAAATAACCTAATCAAAAAATATAAACCAAAATACAACATTGATTTAAAAGACGGAAAGACCTACCCTATGTTAAAATTAACAAACGGGGATTTTCCCGCTTTGTTTCGGACTCGCTATATTAAGCAGGACGGAGGTAAATACTTTGGGCCTTTTCCGAATGTTGCAGAGGTGGATAAATTTTTGTCTTTGATAAAACATACTTACACTTTGCGCCAATGTAAGCGATTAAAAAAAAGAAAAACCCCCTGTCTTTATTATCACATTGGACGATGTAAGGCTCCTTGTTGCGGCTTGGTTAGTCATGAAGAGTATATGAAAGAAGTTGATGAAATTGCATTGATGCTTGATAGTCAACATTCTATTTCCATAAAAGTACTTGAAGAAAAAATGAAACAAGCCGCAACTAAGCTTGATTTTGAAACGGCAGGCAGAATTCGTGACGGAATACAATCTGTGATTTCCCTGCATTCACAAAATGTTGTTGAAGATATGGATCCTGCCGCCAGAGATTATATCAGTTGGGCATCGGAAGGTGCAATGATTACTTTTGCAGTTCTGAAAATGCGTGGTGGAAAACTTGTAGCCAGAGATTTATACAGAAGCAGGACACTAAAAGAAGATGATGAAGTTCTGCCGGAGTTTTTATCTGTTTATTATAAAAATTCAAAAAATGTTCCGCCGAATATTTTTGTACAACATTCTCAAAACAGCGACTTAGCCGAAAAATGGTTTGTGGATAAACTTAAAACTAAAACAAATATTATTGCAATTAACATACAGAAAAGCAAAACCGAAACAATTGCAGGCGAGCCTGAGACGTATTACTCTGCAACCGAAATTTTACTTTCAAAAGAAGATGAAATTCAAGCTAAAAAGCTTAATTTAACTAAAGGCGAATTTAGACATCATCTGGCTGCGATGAATATGGCTCATTTTAATGCAAAAGAAGACGCTGTTCGCAGAGTCAAAGACAAGGGTGATTATCCGGGTTTAGATGAGCTTCAAAAGGTATTAAAGCTTTCTAATATTCCGCATCGAATTGAAGGGTTTGATATTGCTCATCTTGGTGGCACTTTTCCGGTTGCAAGTTTAATTTCTTTTAAAGACGGAAATCCCGACAAAAAAAACTATCGTATTTTTAGGTTAAAAACCACTGACGGCATAATCGATGATTACGCATCCATGAAGGAAGCTGTTGCAAGACGATACACACGATTACTTAATGAAGCATCGGAATTACCTGATTTGATTTTAATTGACGGCGGGATTGGACAAGTCAATGCAGCTTATGGTATTTTAACTGCCTTAAATTTAAATATACCTGTTATTGGTTTGGCAAAACGAAATGAAGAAATTTATTTACCGCATAATAACACTCCTGTTGTTTTACCTAAAAAATCTCCTGCACTTAGAATTTTGCAAAGAGTTCGAGATGAAACGCATCGTTTTTCAAATTCAAAAAATAAAAAAATCAGACAAAAAGCAAAGTTAAAAACAGAATTTGAAAATCTTCCACATATTGGTAAAAAACGAGCAAATGTATTAATAAAATATTTTAAAAATATAGAAAATTTGGCAACTGCAAAACCTGAAATACTAACTCGAATGATTTCAATTTCGGAAAACAAGGCGAAAGAAGTAATTAAAGTTGCATCAGAATTTAGCGGGATAAATTCATTTTAATTCTTCTGTGCTGCGTTAGCGATTGTAGGAACACACGCCCTTTTTATCAAAAAAGGGCGTGTGGATCCATTTTGCACAGTATATCTGTGCAAAATTAGCCGAACGACAGTGAGTTCCGAAATGAGCGGCGGTTTGTTACTGTTAGAAATTCATTTTATGCACGCTCAAACCGCAACGCCCAAAATTCATTTTATTTTAATGAAATAAGCTACTTGACAAAATCGACACTATACGGCAAAATTGATATGGTAGATAGTTTCTTACAAAATTCGGTTGACTTTTGCAAGACCCTTAAATAAAATATTAACTGAAAGAAAAAAATACCGATATTCGGTATAAGGACGGCATATGGCAAACCAAAAAAAACGAATCTTAGAGCTTCCTCTTAAATTAATTTTGACCCAAGAAGGGTCTACTTTTTTTATAAGACAGAGAAAAAAATTGATTAAATTTAAGCTGGCCGGCGATGTTGAAGAATACGGTATCTTTCTGGATAAATTTCAACCGTCTACACTGCAAAGGCTTTTGCTTGCGGGGTTCGTTTCAAAAATTGAAATTTCCAAATCAGAATTTGTATCTTCCAGACAGGAAATTATGGATCTTTCAAAATTGATTGTTTATTCGGTGCTTTACAGACAATATGATTCTTTTATTTTTAACGAGTTTATAAATTCGCCTGTAATAAAAAAATGGAATAGATTAAATCCTGCAAATATAATTGATGAAAAAACACATATAAACGAAAAAATCCTTACTCAGGCATTGAGCAAAAATCAGAATATGATATACCAAACAAAGCAACAAATTTTAGGGCCGCTTTCGTCTTTTATTTTAAAAAATTCTCAATTATCTCCGGAAGAAAAAAATGTACAATTGTTTTTAAGTGAAAAATTTTTAAATAATTTAAGGCCTTTTACCTGGTTTCTGTTACCTAAAATAAAAGAAAGTCCTGATGCGGATAATATCTTAAAGGTAATTAGAACGGGGCTGGTTGAATACATGGACAAAACAAAAATAGCCGAGTATGTTTCACTAATGCTTATGGAGTTGATTTTAAGTGCAGAAAACATGAATCTGAGAAATGAGGCTAAAAACCTTTTCCCCGAGCTTACAAATTCGCAAGATGCTCTTTTTGATCCAACTATACGCCGTAGGTTGGTTGCAGAATTGGAAAAGAAACAAGAGCTGGTTTTTGTTTCGTGGAAACTGGGAGGCTCCAGTAGTGCATCAATAGGTACGCAAGGTAAGTTGCAGATTACCCTTTACAGTAAAAATGAAAAGTCTGAAGCTGTAAGAGAAAATCTAAATGATGTGAAAAACACCGATGTTGACAAAAACTCGCTGATTGACTTTTATAAAGACATGCCGGAAGGCTCACAGGATTCGAGTTTGGGTATGTATTATATATCGTATTTAAGTGATGCTTGTGAGCAGGTTAATGTAAGGTTTGAATCTGGGGCAAATAAATTCCAGAATTCGGATTTAGCGGTTATTAACATGTCGTTTATGTTTTAAAGCCGGTTGAAATACTTACAAAAGTAGGAATAACTATATTGAAAAAAAGCTTTTTATTGATGTTTTCAGTTTTTTTTATCCTATTATGTTCCTGCTCACAGTCCAACCCTGAAATTTTAAAGCCGAGTGTTAAACTTTTAAAAGCAGAAACACAATCAGGTTTGTTGGTTGAAAGACTGTCAGTTTTTTTGGAATATGAAGATGATGACGGGCAAATTGATTTTAGGACAATAAATATAATACACATACCGACAGGCTTAAAATGGACTATTATGTCAAATGATGTTTCATTTTTTACTTTTAGAGATTTTTCTGAAAATCGCTTTGTTGTAGGTACAAATAAAATAGCTCCACCATTGTATAAAATGCCTTTAGGTGAATATCATATTGCTATTTCTGATTTAGGTCATAATGAACATTCTTTTGATTATACATTGGAAGAGTTGAATGCCGATACTACCCTTCCTTTTGAAATTGAAGTTAATGACAATAAATGTATTTTAAAATCAAAAATGATAAATCGTTTTTTTAATGAATATAATATCATATTATTGGGTGCTGATAGACAAGCTATTATCATTGAGAAAAACAAACTATTGGATAATGGTGCCATCCCTATTATGTTACACGAATTAAAAAAAAAGTATCCCAATGCAAGGTATTTTCAAATTATGTTTGAACAGCCAAAAATCGCTTTTCTCTCTAAAATATATGATATAGGTGAACATTAAAATGACAGAAAAAAAAGAGTTACTATCACCGGCAATCAAAACTTATGTGATGCGTGCCGGAAGAATGACAAGTGGTCAAAAGCGTAACTATGAAGTATTAAAGCCGAAATTTTGTTTAAACTATGAAAAAAAAATGCTAAATTTCAAAAAACTGTTTGATAATTACAATCCTGTGGTTATAGAAATAGGTTTTGGTATGGGTGATGCAACAGCTATAATAGCAAAAGAACACCCCGAAATAAACTATATTGCTATTGATGTGTTTAAAGCCGGTGTAGGAAAACTATTGGGAAAAATTGAAGAGTTTTCACTTTCTAATCTAAAAATAATTGAATATGATGCAATTCAAGTGTTAGAAAACATGATTGAAAATGAAAGTATTAAAGGGTTTCATATTTTTTTTCCTGATCCTTGGCAGAAAAAAAGGCATCATAAAAGGCGACTTCTTCAAAAAAAGAATATTGACCTTATGACAGAAAAAATGAATACCGGCGGCTATATATATATGGTAACCGATTGGGAGGATTATGCTTATTATTCCCTTAATGAGCTAAAATCGGTAAATTCTCTTAATTCGCATTATGCCGAATTTGCAGAGCCTCAGAAATGGCGACCAAAAACTAATTTTGAAGAAAAGGCACTCAAAAAAGGACATAAAATATTTGAACTATTCTTTTCAAAAAAATGTTAATATAACGAATTTAAAACACTTGACATATTTTAGTGTTTCTAATAGAATGTCAAGGTGCAGAGTTACTTGAAAAACTAGATTTATCTTGATAAGTGTGGCAAAAAAACTTGACTTTTGTAATCATATCAGATGTATTATAATATTTGCTAAGGAGAACAAAATTATGAAAAAAGCTGTTTCTTTACTCTTAATGCTGACATTTTTGATTACAGCTATGTTTGCAGATACCATAATTGTTCCGACAATCGGTTTTTCCCATATAGCGGGAAAAAATTTAAAAAATAGAACTCTTAGAGGATCTTATGATGTATTTGACAATGTTGATATTTCATGGGGGCCTATGACAATTGGTCTTGGTATAGGCACAATAAACAAAAACGGTTTTTTGTTTATGTGGGATAATTTTGCTTCCTTCATCGGAAAATTCAATTCTAAAACAAGCATAAATACTAACGATATAGAAAGCCTTTTAGGAGCAACAGCCGGCTCTGTAACAGTTAATGACATTACTTCCAGCAATAGAATGACCGGCGGTGTGTTTTATGAAACGAATTTAATGTTCGGGTATAGCTTCCACCCTGTTGAAAAAACCCATATTAACCTGGCTTTAGGACTTGCAATGGGTATTGGAAAATTTCATTTAACCATAAAAGATATAAAAGAATGGATTGGAGTTTCAAATCTTGACGATAGATTCAAAAAATCAAAATATATCGTATTAGCCGGTATACCTCTCCAATTTGAGTTTCAATATTACTTCACAAAACAGATTGGATTAAATATAGGTATATTTGATACGATAGGTTATGGTGCTGTTTTATTGTTTCCTGAAGTAAACGCAACTTATACTGATGCCGGAGGGACAAAGACAAAAAAACAAGTAACGGTACTGTTTGGAAAAGGATTTATGAATAACTTTACATTTAAAGTCGGGCCTGTATTTAGACTATCACGGTAACAATCAGTCCATAACATAGATCCATGCCTTGTAGAATTAAGTTATATGAGTTTTATTTATTTTTCAAAAAAAAATGTTAAATGCTTGACATATTTAGCTGTTTCTACTAAAATATACATGTAGATAAGGAACCTGTAAAAGTCCATTACTTTTTATAAGTACCTCCAAATAAGCTCATTTCATTGTGCTTTTTGGTGCATTTTGGAAGAAATTGCAAAAATCGTCTGACTTTTGCAATTTCTTCAGATTAGAAAAATCTTAAGGAGAAGAAAATTATGAAGAAAGCTTTTGCTGTTGCTTTAGTTTTAATATGTTTTGCAACTCTAACATTTGCAGATACTATCATTGCACCTACCATTGGATTTTCACATATATCCGGTAGAAATCTGAAATCAAAAGAAATCGTACCCTCATACAATGTTTTTGACAGTGCAAAAATAGCTTGGGCACCTATGACAGTTGGTCTTGGTATAGGCTCAATAAAGAAGAGCGGATTTTTGTTTATGTGGGAAAATTACATATCCTTTATAGGGAAATGTAATTATGATGTCAAAATAAATACAGGTAAAATAGAAAGTCTGCTGGGAGCTTCTTCGGGAACCGTAAAAATAAACGACATAACTTCAAGTGAAAAAATGACAGGCGGTTTTTTCTATGAAACAAACCTTATGTTCGGTTATAGTTTTAGGCCGATTGAAAAAATACATATTAATCTTGCTTTAGGACTTGGTTTCGGATTTGGTAAATTTAACTTTAAATTCAAAGATATAACAGCTCTTATGGATTCTACAAATATTGATACAAAGTTTAAAAATTCTAAACTTGTAGCAATTGGCGGAGTACCCATTGAATTGGAGTTCCAATATTACTTTACAAAGAGTGTCGGGTTAAATATAGGTATATTTGATACTATAGGATATGGAGCAGTGATTTTATTTCCTGAAGTCAATGCTACTTACAGTGCCAGTGGTGTGACAAAAAATAAAAAACAGATGGCTTTAATTTTAGGAACAGGTATTATGAATAATTTTACATTCAAAGTCGGTCCTGTATTTAAAATATCAAAATAATATTAATTGTTGCTTTACAACTAGGAGTACAGGATCATGAAGAAGAGAGTTTTTTTTATTATTGCACTTATTGTTTTTTCGAGCTATAGCTTTGCGGAAGTTACTTTTACCCCATCATTCGGTATTTCTTACATGAATACCGTACATGCTCAGGCAAAACTTCAAGATGATGAAAGCGGAATGGCAGGAAAAAAAGCTTTCGATACTTTTAAATTTAAATGTTTATTTCCGGTTACACTTGGAATTGGAGTTGGAACAATAACAAAAAAAGGTTTCACATTTTCATGGGATAATTATTTTTCATTATGGGGTATAGTTTATCTGGATCAAGTGCCAAATAATGCCAATATTGAAAAAGCTGTGTCTCAAGATTTCAATAATACTATACACACAGGCACTTTATCTACATCGGGATTTGCACAGAATGATATTTTCGGAAAACAAGGCTTTTTCTATCAAACAAATTTTAATTTTGGCTATAATTTTAACCCTGCCCCTAAATTAAATATTAATCTTTTGGCAGGTGTAAGTGTAGGTTTCGGAAAATTAAATGTCAAGTTCAGTGAAATAGATAAAATGGGCGACAAAAACACAGATTTTAACAATGAGAGTATAATGTTAGTTCTTACAGGGGCAAACCTACAAATGGATCTGCAGTATTATTTTTCAAACGACATAGGCCTGGCTTTTGGTCTTTTTGACACTCTCGGGTTTACTTTTATTGAATTTTTTAATTCTGACATTAAAATATCATACATTAGTACAACAGGTGCCGGCTCTGAAATGACAGATACACTTAAAAATATGGTTGGTGTAAAATCATTTATGAATAATTTTGGAATTAAAATTGGCCCTATTATAAAAATTAATAACTGACATACTTAAAAAGCGTGTTTTCAAAAAGAAAACCGGACTGTTTGTTCAGCTACGCTTAGACTGTAGTGGACGGGCACAGTCTATCCTTCTGCTCGTTTTACCATAAACCAGAAAAGACCTTTGACAGGAAGGAAAAGCGTCTTTTATATTTTTCAATAGAGAGCAGAAGATTATGCAAGCCCGTCGGGGTGGCCGTTAGCTTAAAATTAAACTCTCTACTATGTGTTTATTTTTTAATTAAATTGGCAAGCGCTTCAGCGGTAAAATTCAAGTGTTTCGCAACATCCTTACCGGGTGCAGATGCACCAAATGTTTCAATTGAAAAGCAATCGCTTAAATCTTTTGTCCAACTTCCCCAGCCTTGACGGACACCTGCTTCGGCAGTAATAATTCTCAAATCGTGTTTTTTGCCGCCAATAAGTTTTTCTTGAATTTCTGCAGGTTGTAATTCTAACATTTCTTTGGAAAGAACAGAAATAATGCGAACCTTTTTGGACGGAACTTGTTTAGCGGCTTCAATCGCAAGCGAAACCTCAGAGCCTGTAGCAAGAACTGTCAGGTCAGGCTTGTCAGAAGCATTTTGAATTATATATGCAGGTTTTGAGATTTTTGCTTTTCGGTCAGTATCGGTTTTTGGCAAAATAGGAAGCCTTTGGCGCGTTAGGATTAAACAGGTTGGACCGGTTTTATTTTCTAATGCCATTTGCCATGCAATTGATGTTTCTTCAGCATCAGAGGGGCGCAAAACCAAACAGTTGGGAATGCTTCTTAATGTTGCTATAAATTCAATGGGTTGATGTGTAGGGCCGTCTTCTCCGACAAAAATCGAGTCATGGGTGAAAACATATATTACAGGTTGTTTCATAAGGGCGGAAAGCCTGATTGCCGGTTTTAGATAATCGGAAAAGACAAGAAAAGTCGAGCAAAAACTGCGTAAACCGCCATGTAACTGAATACCATTGGAAATAGCCGCCATTGAGAATTCTCGAATACCGAAGTGTATATTTCTTCCGGTAGGACAGTCGGGTGAAAAATATCCTGCATCAGACATGGATACGGAGTTTGAGCCTTCCAAATCTGCTGACCCTCCGACTAAATTGGGTAATACTTTTGCAAATTCGTTCAACGCTTTTTTTGAAGCAGCGCGTGTTGCAATTACTTCGGAGTCTTCATAAACAGGGAATTCTACACTTTTTATAAGTTCTGCGGAAGTACCGGCATTTTCAAAACTGTAATTCCATTCTTTCCGCTTTTCGGGATTTTCCTTACTCCAATTTTCAAACAGCTCTTGCCAGTTTTTTTCTTTTTCTTGAAATTGTGTTTGTTTTTTTTCAAAATAGTTGTATGCTTCAGGTGCAACATAGAAGGTTTTATCGGAGAGAAGACCCAGGTTTTGTTTTGCCAATTTAATGCCTTCTGGACCTAATGGCGCTCCGTGTGCCTTAGAAGTACCTTCAACGGTTGGGGCTCCCTTACCAATTTTAGAGTTTAAGATAATTAAGGAAGGCCTTTTATCGTTTTTAGCATTCTCGGTTGCAGTATCTATTTCTTCAAAAGAATACATTGAAGCGGATTGTACATGCCAACCATAAGCTTCATACCGCTTTTGTACATTTTCAGTAAAGCTAATATCGGTTGAGCCATCAATTGTTATTTTATTTGCATCATAGTAAACAATTAGTTTACCCAGTTTATTATGACCGGCAAAACTAGATGCTTCACTTGAAATGCCTTCCATTAAGCAACCTTCTCCAACAAGGGCATAAGTATAATGGTCTACTATTTTATGCTTTTCTGTGTTGAATTTTGCAGAGAGCATTTTTTCTGCCACTGCCATACCAACAGCCATAGCAACCCCTTGTCCAAGAGGACCGGTAGTAGCTTCTATCCCGGGAGTGTGTCCGTATTCAGGGTGACCGGGACATTTTGAGCCTAATTGTCTGAATTGTTTTATATCGTCTATTGTGATATTGTATCCTGAAATATGCAAAATTGAATATAAAAGCATTGATCCGTGTCCTGCAGATAAAAGAAAACGGTCTCTGTCAATCCAATTAGGATTTTTAGGATTATGCTTTAATATTTTCGCATAAAGAATAGCGGCTAATTCTGCAGCTCCAAGCGGTAGACCGGGATGTCCTGAGTTTGCGGATTCAATTGCATCAATTGATAGACTTCTTATAGATTGTGCGATGCTTTTTAATTCATTCATTATCTTTACTCCTTGGTAATTATATTTATTTGATTTATTATTTCTGTTTTTACTGATTCATACATATCCAAACTGTTATCAAGTGAAATCATATATTCAGATATATGGTCTTGTGTTTGTTTGTAAACAGTAGACATTGAATTACTGAAATCAATAGCCTGACAAAGCATTTGATCCAACATTAAACCTGTTTGATCAATAAAACTATTGGGATATAAATTCTTTTTTACTAAACTGTTGACAAATATTATAACATCTAAAAGAAAATAATTTACCTTTGATCTAAATTCTATTATTGTATCATTTTCAGAAAAGCGATTATAATGTTTCTTGGAACTTTCATAAACTTCTAAAATAAAATTTTGAGCAATGTCCAATTGCTTTTTATATCTTGCGCCTTTTATTTTTGGAACCAGTTTTACGGCAAGATCTTTAGAAAAAGATTCTACTTTTTCTTCGTCATTTGATTCCATGTAATTATTTGCCAAAAAATCATATACGAAATCTTCCAACATCTCTTTTGTAATCGGCATTTGAATTTTAAAGAAAAAACGCTCTATCATCCCTGTAGGATTCGGTAAGGAATTTGACCAGTAACTTGGAATTGGTATATGAGAATCTGTTGTCCATATAATTGATTTAAACCCGTAATTCATGCACTTTATTTTTTCATTTTCAAATAAAGCTTCTTCAAGTGCTATATTTTTTTTCCCAAAAATAGTATGAACTCCTAAGAAAAAAGCAAAACCAATTATGGTTTGAGGCAAAAAATCAGGCCCCAGAATTTCACAAGCTGTTTTTGTTGCTTTATTAAAGCCTTCTTTCCAGAGCGTAATATCGTTTTGATTTACTTCGGGTGCTTTTTTAGGAACTAGTTCAATAATATTCTTTTTATAATCTTTTATTTCAAATATCAATCTATCCCCAACTTTAAAATTAAGGGACTCATATATATGATTGATATTTAAACATGTAACATATAAAAAAGTATTTGAAGTAAATTTTGTAACACGCGGAATGTTTTCCTCACACTCACCGCAAAGCTCATTTATAAGCATATCTTCATCAAACAAAAAATAATAAGTGTTGGCAAATTTATTATGTATTTCGATAGTACTATGTTTCAGTTTTTTTGAATCAAAAATTATATCAGTATAATTTGAATGTTTATTAAGACCACCTGCCCATGTAAACCTACTTCCAAGTATTAAAACTCCGTTTTCAACTTCAAATTCAGTAGGAGCAACCAAAAATTGCTTGCCATTAAAAAAGTCTTCTTTTTTTATCCATACATAATCGGCAAGATTTATTTCCTCTTGAGTAGGCAACATATATCCGATATCATAATAAATAAGAATATCGCATGTTTCTTTAACCTTCTCAGGCGTCATCTGCATATCTGTAAATTCAAAAAAATCTCGTATTGAAAACTGTCCTTCATGTGATATAAAAAAAGAAGCAATATCAAAAAGTATATTCATAAATATTACTCATGCATATAATTTATCAATGTTTTAACTTCAAGACCTTCAAGATTTTTTTCATAATCCAAAAACGGGAGTCCTATTACACCGAAACAGCCGATAACATTCGCCCCACCCTGTTCAAAAATTTTTCTTGAAGCATTTAATGAGCCACCGGTTGCAATTAAATCATCAACAAGTAAAACACGCTGATTCGGTTTTATGGAAGACTTTAATACTTCAAATTCATCGATACCGTATTCTAAGGCATAAGAGCATGAATAAGTTTCTCCGGGAAGTTTTCCTTTTTTTCGTATTAAAGCAAGCGGGAGTCCAAGTCTTTCTGCCAATGGGGCAGCAAATAAAAACCCTCTTGCCTCCAAACCCGCGATTAAATCAATTTCTTCGGCTTTGTACAGCTCTTCCATACGGTCGATACAATGTCTAAAAGCATCCGGAATTTCCAAAATACCTGTAACATCATAAAATAAAATACCGGGTTTAGGAAAATCCGGCACACGCCTTACTGCATTATCAATAATTGAATCTTTCATAGCTCTTGAGTATAACATTGTAAATATAAATTGTCAATTGATGAGTGAAAATAAAAATCAGCTAAAAATTAAAATGAATCATTTGGACGGATTTTCTATTGTAATTTCACAAATAGAACTTGAGCATGATTTTTATCAGAATACCGGCGTGATTTGATAAACCGTTTATTCTGATTTGGACGGGCGCTGTCTATCCTTTCGCCCGATTAAATTTTAAAACAAGGTGGTTGACGCGATAGCGTAAAACAGCGATTAAGTTTTTAAGTAAAGGGCGAAAGATTATGCAAGCCCGTCGGGTTGGCGTCAGCAAAAAAAACACACCTGCCTTTTATATTAAGACAGATGTGTTAAGGCTAACTAGATTGTTCTAAAGAATGCCTAAAGCCTTGCCTGTTTTTTCAAATGCGTCTACGGCTCTATCCAGCTGGTCGTTTGTGTGTCCTGCAGTTACCATACAGCGAACGCGACCTGTTCCTTTGGGTACAGTCGGGAAGACAATCGGGCCGACAAAAAGACCGTTTTCAAAAAGCTTTTTAGAAAACTCAAGGGTTTTGGATTCATCGCCAATGATAACCGGCGTAATAGGAGTTTCACTTTTGCCTGTGTTAAATCCGAGTTTGCCAAGTTTTTCTTTAAAGTATTTTGCATTTGCCCAAAGTTTGTCGGTATGCTCTGTAGACTCCATGAGCATTTTAATTGATGCAATACATGCACCTGCATCGCCTGGAGTCATGCCTGTTGAGAACAAGAACGGTCTTGCCCTGTTTTTTAGCCAGTCGATTGTAACGGCTCGGCCTGCAACATAACCGCCGACTACACCAATTGCTTTTGAAAGAGTTCCCATTGCGAAGTCAACACGACCGTGAAGGTTAAAATGGTCAACCGAGCCGCGTCCGCTTTCGCCTAAGACACCGCTTGAGTGTGCATCGTCAACATAAGTTAAGCATTCGTATTTTTCTGCAAGTTCAACTATACCGGGAAGGTTTGCAATATCCCCGTCCATCGAAAAAACACCGTCAGTAATAATCAAAACATTTTTATAGTCTTTGCGTTTTTCTTTCAATAGTTTTTCCAAGTCCGCCATATCAGAGTGTTTAAAAATACCCCTGTCTGCTTTTGAAAGGCGAACACCGTCAATAATAGAGGCGTGGTTTAATTCGTCCGAAATAATTAAATCTCCCTTTTCTGTAACGGCTTGGATAACACCTGCATTACAGTTAAAGCCTGACTGCAAAACCAAAACAGCTTCTTCTCTTTTAAACTCTTTTAAAAGCTCCTCAAGTTCATTGTGAATTTTAGAATTACCAATAATAGGTCTAACAGCTCCGGCACCCGCACCGTATTTTTCTATTGCTTCAATAGCGGCCTTTTTTAATCTAGGATGGTTTGCAAAACCCAAATAATTATTTGACGAAAGATTAATTACTTTCTTGCCGTCAATTACACATTCCGCTTCGTTTGGCCCTTCAAGAGTAACCAATGATTTATACAAACCTTGGTCTTTTAAGTCTTGAACCTTATCCTTCAAAAAGTCCATATCATGAATTGACATATTCACTCCTTACAATAAATTATGCCTATATTATCAATCTAAAACAAAAAAAAGTCAAGTAGGCATTTAGAATTCGCTTTAACCTGTTAAAAAGTTATCTATACTTTGAATTTATTAACCTCATCTGTTAAATTTTGAATTCTTGTTTTATTTTGCTCAGTCAGTTCATTTACTTCCTGTACAACATTAGTTATTTGAACTGCACCTGTTGCCATTTCATTCATGCTATCGGTTATCACCCGTGTAAGGTCGTTTAATTTAAGCATCGCATCATTAACCTGCTCGCCACCTATCAGCATTTCGGCTGAGCCGTCTTTTACCTGCATGGTTATTGAGTTGATTTCTTTTAATGATTCAATAGCTTTTTCACTGTCGAGTCTGTGCTTTGCAGCAACATCTGTTATCTGCAAACTAAAGTTTCGTAATTTTATAACTTGATCAAAAATTTCAGTAAATTTTTCGGCTACGGATTTTGAATCAACAGACAATGTCTCTATTTCGGATATCAGGTTTTTTAATGTGCTTGTTATGCTTTTTCCTTGTACACTTGACTCTTCTGCCAATTTTCTAATTTCATCGGCAACAACTGCGAAGCCTTTTCCGGAATCGCCGGCGTGAGCGGCTTCAATCGCTGCATTCATAGCCAAAAGATTTGTCTGGCTTGCAATATTTTGAATAACATTACTTGCTTCCAACAGAAAGCCCGACTGCTCGGTAATCTTTTGTGTAATTTCATTTGAAGTATTTATTAATAACTTTCCTTCGTCAGTTTGTGCTACAAGTGCTTTAACTACATTATCGTTTTTTTCAAGAACATTTTGAACAGTATCCAATCCTCGTACTATGCTTTCAACACTTTCAGAAGTTATTCTAATAGTGTTTGTTTGTGTAATAATTCCTGCATTCAATTGTTGCATTGTTCTAATCATTTCTTCCATAGTTGCAGATGTTTCTTCTACGCTACTGCTTTGGTTTACAGCTTGTTGTTTTACTCCTTCAATGTTGGCACTAATTTGATTTATTGCTGTTGCTGTTTCAGTCATATTACCTGCTAAATTATGACCTGTTTGGTTCATTTCATTTGAACCTTTTAATATTGAGCGCATGGATATATCAATTTTTTCTATTGTCTTGTTAAAGTATAAAGCTAAGTCTGTCGTTTCATCATTTCCTTGTACCGGAAGTCTAACCGTTAAATCACCATCACCTTGAGCAATATTTTTTAAAACACCTACAGTTTTTCTGACCGGTTTAATTATCTTTACAGCAAAAAATAAAACAAATAATATCGAAACTATCAGTAATATAATACTTGTAATAATAAGTTTTTTTCTTAATTTTTCTACATCTCCTAAAAATTCATCAACCGGTGCCATTATTACTACAGTCCAGCCACCACGTTTCATAGGAGCAAATGATGCAATGTAATAAACATTTTCATACCAAAAAAAATCTACATCAGAAGAATTTGAAGCAATTGCTGTTTTCTCAAAATCAACCAGAGTTTGAAAAGAAGAGTCTGTTTTTGCAAGGAAAGTAGCATTTTTTTGGTCTCTAACCCAATCTTTATCTTCATAGGCAATTACAGTACCTTTCGCATCTAAAATATAAGGCACACCGGTTTTACCGACTATAATATCTTCAATATGCTTTGTCAATAAAAATCCGTCAATAGTACCGCTTAAAACTCCTATGATATTATTATTATAATCATACACAGGAACAGAAAGTGAAATAATCAAAGAATTATCTACTCTTGAAACAAAAGGGGCTGAAACATAGCTGTTTCCTTTTAAAGCTTCTTTAAACCATTGCCTATCGCTTACATCAACTTTTCGTCCACCGGTTAAGTGAGCTATACCATCAGGCGGAACAAAACCTAATAATGTCCAAAAAGAGTCTTGCCGTTCTTTTTTTTCCAAAAATACCGCTTTCTCTTCCAAAGAAAAGCTTTTATTTTTTAGAGTATCAGAATCTGCAATACCGGTAAGAACCTGTATATCAGTATTTATTCGCTGGTCAATTATACTTGCAGTATCTTTAGCTTTATCAAGTAAATGAATATATGTTTTGTCAACAAGTGCTGTTTCAGTAAATCTTTCTGAAATAAAAGCAGACATACCTAACGAAAATATAATCAAAAAGCTAAAAATTAAAATTAGTTTTAGCTGAATCGAAAATCGCTTTCTATTTTTTTT
>PDOP01000063.1 GCA_002749205.1 Treponema sp.
TTTATATTATCACTAAGTAGCGCCACAGAAGAGTAAACTTGTGAAAACTTTTTCTCAACTTTTAAAGCAAAAATCTCTCCGTCTTTTTTTACGAATTCGGAAGAATTTTCCATCATTTGTCTGTAAGTATTAAAATAAGAATCATAACCGGCTATACCTACAAAGACCAAAAACAACGAAAGAATAATAGCAGCACTCAATTTGAAGTCTATGCTGTCAAATATCGAATCTAATAACCTGTCTATTTTTTTCATAATAAAACACCTCTCTTCCCTACACTGCACACATTATACAACACAATTTTCAATAATTCAATAAAAAAATATCTAATTATAAAAATTTATCAAATTTTTCTAAAAAATTAAATTTATGATTGGATTTTATAAGTGAAATGAATATATTTACTTACCAAAAAAGCCTCTTTGACCGGCTTTTACCCATCTACCAACGCTTTTTGACAGAACAGCCAAGTCAAGTTGATTGGCTATCCACTTTGCAAAATTCTCATCATCAAAACCTTCCAGCTTTACCAAAAGAGTTTGGACTCCGGGAACTTCAGCTTTTCTGATAAAGTCAACTGTTTCCTCAGCAATTCGCACAAAGGCAGAAGCCGCTGCAGAAATGCAGGGATAACCCGAAGGAGTTTCTATTCCACGAAATACGAATAACAAGCGACCACGAGCTTTTTTTATGTAGTAATTTTTCAGCATCATAGAAAGCGCCAGATTTGAAGAAATTAAATCTCCAATATTCTTATCGATGGAAGTAGCGTCTAAACTTGGATACAACTTAGTATAATCTTGTGCATCAAAAACTATAATTGAAGTTTCAGCATCAAGGTCTATGTTTTTAAGCTGAACCATAAGGCTCTGCAAGGAAAAAAGCGATGACCTATTCCATTCTATCTCTGTAGAAGAACTTTCGCCGTCTTCTTTTACCTCAGAGCTTAAGCAAACCTTAACGCCCTTATCTCTCAGCTCACTAGCTAAAACCTGTGAAAAACTCAATCTATTGTCTGTTATAAATACACCTGATGCCATATCAAAATTATAACAGAAAAATTTACTAATGTCAACAAGCTTTTTAGGTCAAAATTTCCGCTTCTGTGCTAATCTTTGTTTTCTTTGACCTAGACTTCTTGGCTGTTAATTTCTTTTCAGCCTTGGGTAAGGATTTAGCATCTAAAATATTAACCTGAATTTTAGAATTCTTACAATCTACAAAAGCTGTACAAGCTTTCTGCATAGTACCTTCAATTATTTTCATTGCAAGAACATCTTCAAGCTCTGTTTGTAAAAGACGCCGCATTGGTCTTGCCCCGTAAGCAGCATCATAGCCATTTTGAGCAAAGTACTTTTCTGCAGCAGGAGACAGTTCAATAAAATATTTTTCCTTCTCAAGTCTCTTTGAAAGTTTTGCAAGTTCAAGAGCAAGAATCTTTTTAATATCATCTTCTTCAAGCGCTTTAAACACGAGTAAGTCATCAATTCTGTTTATAAATTCAGGAGAAAGGAAATTTTTAATCTCGTTAAGAGCATCTGCCTTTATCTGAGAATATTCTACAAGTCCGTTACCGTCAGTGTTAAAGCCTAAAACCTGCTCCTTGATGATTTTTCTGGAGCCGGCATTACTTGTCATAATAATGATGGTATTCTTAAAGTTTACAATGTTGCCACTGCTATCGCGTAATTCACCCTCTTCCAAAATCTGCAACAAGAGATTGAATACATCGGGGTGAGCCTTTTCAATTTCATCGAGCAACAAAACCGAGTAAGGATTTTGGCGAATCTTTTCGGTTAGAACGCCACCGTTTTCAAAACCAACATAGCCGGGAGGCGCACCTGTCAACTTTGCCGCATTATGCTTTTCCATGTAATCGCTCATATCAATTCGGATTAAGGCGTTTTTCGTTCCAAACAAAAACTCGGCTAAGCTTTTCGCCAACAAGGTTTTACCGACACCGGTCGGACCCAAAAATAAGAATGAACCCATTGGTCTATCGGGAGAAGAAATGCCGGCTCTAAAGCGCCTAATTGAATTTGCCAAAAGATTGATTGGCTCATCTTGACCAATAACCTTAGACTTAAGCTCTGATTCAATTTTTAGCATTCGCTTTGTTTCGTCTTCAGTAAGTTTGTTTACAGGAATGTTCGTCATAACCGAAACTGTTTCTGCAACATCATTTTCGTCAATAAAGCTAACAGGCATTTGCTTTGGATTTTCCCAGTGCAATTTTAAATCCAGCAACTTTGATTGCAAGGCATTAACCTCATCACGCACATCTGCAGCATCTTCATAATTCTGCATAGAAACAAGCTCATTTTTCTTCTTTATCAGCACATCGATTTTTTCTTCAATTTCAAACAGTTCTGCAGGTCGCTTATCCAGAGAAGTTTTCTTCATCGCCCCAACTTCATCCAAAACATCAATTGCCTTGTCTGGAAAAAAGCGATCACTAATATAGCGTTGCGAAAACTCAATTATTTTTC
>PDOP01000010.1 GCA_002749205.1 Treponema sp.
AGCCGCAAAAACCGAGTTTGAAAAAGATGCTATTTTATACGAAAAAAAGGATCGACCCGGTGTTGCAAAACTCTTGCGTGAGCGAGCAGACAGAATGTAAATTCTAAGAATGTAAATTCTAAAAACCGAGCTTTTTAAGCTCGGTTTTTTTATTGTTTAATTCTTGAGAAAATTGCAAAAGTAACTGAGTTTTGCAATTTCTTCTTAAAATATAACAAAAAGTGCAATGAAATGAGCTTATTTAAAAGGTGCTTGCTAAAGTTACTCCACTTTTGCAAGGGGCTCTCTTATTTTGCGCGTGCGTGGACGGGCGCCGTCTATCCTTTTTTTTGCTCCGGTTTTTTCAAAAGCAATCTTCGACAGGAAAGAGAAGCATTGCTCAAACAAAATTCAAAAGCAAAAAAAAGATTATGCAAGCCCGTCGGGTTGGCGGCAAAGCGATAGCTTTGCACAAATTTGTACCCTCCCACCTTTTTTAGTCGGTCTTGATTTTTTTTTAAATAAACCGTAAACTCTCCCGCAGAGGTAAATTTTGAAAATTAAAATAATAGATTTTTTCAAAAAAGTTGCATCGGTTAAAGATTGTATTTTAGGTGCGGGTATTATCGTAGGGACTTTTATAGTTTGTTTAATAATGCCGATGGGGCTTGTTCCCGTTTTAAGAAAACTGCCTGTTTTGCTGACGGCAATCGGTACATTTGTCGGTACGATAATTTTCGCCAACGGGCTAAAACGACTTGTTGAATTGGAAAGCGTTGACAATTTAGACGAAAAAGTTGACGAAAAAATCAAGCTTAAAAATTATAACGAGCTTGAAACCGAGCTTAACAAAATCAAAGCAGAAAAAATTCGCCTTGAAGGCATGAAAATACAGCTTAAAAAATTGCAGCCTGTTTTAAAGTTGAGCTTACTCGAATGCGATTTAACAATGTATGATTTCAAAGATGTAATTTTGGACAGCAAAAACTCATCGCTGGCATTTTTGCATGAAAAAGAAGTTACCAACAATTATGTCGGTTTAATGTGTAAACATTTCAAAGTAAATCTTGGCATTGATTTAAACAAAGTACGCATCACCGAATTGGACAACACTTTAGTTGTCTCAGGACTCGCTTGTGAATATCAGGGCATTCTCGACACCAAGACGGACTGGAAAATGCGGGAAATCAGAAAGCGTGTTTTTAAAAACGGCGATAAAATTTCTGAGTCAATCATATCAGCAGACTCCCGCATTTCAGATTGTATGATAGCACAGGAGCGGGAGTTAAATACACGCATCGGAAACGGTTTGGATATTCAGGCAAACGAACAGGTTGTAGTTCTCTTCGGCGAAAAATTTATAAGCATGATTTTAGAGCCTCTAAAGAAAAATATTCGATTTGAAAACAATTTTTCACAAACCGTTTCTCTGCCCTTAATCGACTTTATAAATACAAAAAACGAAATGCTAAACAAGCTCTTACTTGAAGAAGAAGTCAAGGAAAAAGAGCTTGTTTCAATGTGCATAGACGATTAAGCGGAACCGGATTTGAAAACCAAACCTTTAGCGCCCTTACTTACTGAGACAATACTGCCTTCAGGAAACTCTCCTGCAAGCACCTGTTTTGCCAATTTGTTTTCAAGCTCGGTTTGGATTGCCCGTTTAAGAGGTCTTGCTCCAAACATTGGGTCGAATCCGACCGTTGCCAAATAGTCTTTTGCCTTATCGTCAACTTTAAACTCCAAGCCGCGAGCTTCCAATCTTGCCGAAACCAAATTCAATTGAATATCAACAATTTTGCGAATATCCTTTTTATTAAGTCTGTTAAAGAAAAGCGTTTCATCAATTCGGTTTAAAAACTCAAGCCTGAAATGCTGTCGCAATAAATCGACTATCTTTGGTTTAACTTCATCTACAGGTTTATCCGAAAGAAGATATTCAGAGCCGATATTGCTCGTCATGATTATTATAGTGTTTTTAAAATCTACAAATCGCCCCTGACTGTCCGTCAGCTGACCGTCATCTAAAATCTGCAAAAACAAATTAAACACATCAGGGTGAGCCTTTTCAACTTCATCAAAAAGGATAACGCTGTACGGCCTTCTTCTGATAGCTTCGGTTAATTGTCCGCCCTCATCATATCCGACATATCCGGGCGGTGCGCCAATCAAGCGACTGATAGAATGCTTTTCCATATATTCACTCATATCTATTCTGGTCAACGCCCGCTCATCATTAAACAAAAAATCCGCCAGTGTTCGGGCAAGCTCCGTTTTACCGACACCTGTAGGCCCAAGGCATAAAAAACTGCCAAGCGGTTTATGCTCATCGGATAAGCCGGCTTTATTTCTCCTGATTGCATCACTTACGGACGAAACCGCGGGATCCTGCCCGACAACCCGCTTACTTAAAACTTCTTCCAACTGCAAATATTTCTGCATTTCACCTGTCATCATTTTGGCAACCGGAATGCCCGTCCATGTAGCCACTATTTTTGCAATATCATCTTCGCAAACTTCCTCGCGTAAAAGTTGACCTGTATCACCGGCTTTGTTTTCAAGCTCTTTGGTAACCTCATCTATTTTTTTCTGCAACTGAGGAATCTGCCCATACTTAATCTCTGCGGCCTTTTGCAAATTGCCTTCCCGCTCATAAGTCGTCTCTTGAAACTTCAGCTTTTCAAACTCCGCCTTGTAATCGCGCACCTGATTGATTTTTTCTTTTTCGTTTTTCCATTGAACCTGCATAGCCCTCTGCTTTTCAGTAAGCTCGGCAAGCTCTTGGCTAAGTTTTTCAAGTCGCTTCTGTGATGACGCATCTGTTTCTTTTGCAATGGAAACCTTTTCTATATTTAACTGCAATATTTTCCTTTCAACTTGGTCAAGCTCAATAGGCTGACTCTCAATTTCTATTTTCAACCTGCTTGCCGCTTCATCAACCAAGTCAATCGCCTTATCGGGAAGAAAGCGACTTGTAATATAGCGATTGGAAAGCGTAGCGGCAGCAATTAAAGCCTCATCTTTTATACGCACACCGTGATGCACTTCATACTTTTCCTTCAAGCCCCGCAAAATTGCAACAGTATCTTCAACCGACGGCTCAGGACAATAAACCTGCTGGAACCGCCTTTCAAGAGCGGCATCTTTTTCAATATACTTTTGATACTCATTCAAAGTAGTAGCGCCAATAGACCTAAGCTCGCCTCGTGCCAATGCAGGCTTTAAAAGATTGGAAGCGTCCATTGAGCCTTCACTTGCCCCCGCCCCGACTAAAGTATGAAGCTCATCTATGAACAACACAATCCTGCCGTCTGATTTTTGAATTTCGGAAATTACAGCTTTAAGCCTTTCTTCAAACTCGCCTCTAAACTTTGCTCCTGCAACAAGCGAGCCTAAATCCAACGCAAGGAGCTTTTTATCCTTCAAACTGTCGGGGACATCGCCTGAAACAATTCGACGCGCCAGGCCCTCTACAATTGCCGTCTTTCCTACACCGGGTTCTCCTATCAAAACAGGATTGTTTTTTGTCCGTCTGGAAAGCACCTGAATAATCCGGCGAATTTCATCATCACGCCCGATTACAGGATCAATCTTATCTTGTCCTGCAAGCTCGGTTAAATCTCTGCAATACTTTTCCAAACTCTGAAAAGTCGCCTCAGGGTCTTCTGTCGTAATCCGCTGATTTCCCCTTACATCTTTCAAAACAGACATTATATTATTATGCGTAATACCCTTTTTCTGTAACAACCTGCCAACCGCATTATCGGTCCTTGAAAGAGCTAAAAGCAAATGCTCCGTTGAAACATACTCATCTTTGAGATTCGATGCCTCTGATTCGGCATGCGCAAAAACACGAGCCAAAGCCGGAGCCATATTCGTCTGAGCATTCTCTCCGGTTACACGAGGCTTACTGTCGAGCAAAACATCAAGCTCATCTAAAAGATTGTTTACATCAAGCCCCAATTTTTCCACAACAGGGGGAACAATCCCATTCTCCTGATCCAACAAAGCAAACAAAAGATGCTCCGATTCCACTTGAGCATTATTTTCACGCTGTGCCAACGAAACCGCCTCATTGACAGCCTCGCGAGCCTTAATTGTATATTTTTCGATGTTCATACAATAAATATACAAAAAGCCTCCAAAAAAGACAATACCAAAACATTCAAGACTACCTATTTATAAATTTATGCAACGCTTACGCTTGAGCAAAGCTCAAGCATTCAACCCGCTCGCTCGCATAATCTTTTTTTTGCTTCTTAAAATTTTTTAAGCAATGCTTCTTCTGCCGGCGAAGATTGCTACTTAAATAACACCGGCAAAAAAAAGAAAGACTTCGCTCGCAAAAACAGATTAACGCTTTGGAAAAACAGGCCGGTATTCTGCTTGCAGCCCGTTATGCATTAGCATACTCTATCCGTAAAAACTGCAATTTTCTACTTCACAAAACTTAAAAAATGATATATAATCCAAACAATTAGACTTTGGAGTGATTTACTTTATGGAAGATATTATTAAAAATTTACACCCGTTGGAAATAAAAGTATTAAACCGTTTTAACGCAAACGAACATTTAACGGTACAGCTATTACAAGAAGAATTAAACTACAAAGAAGGACATGCAAATCAGGTTTTTTCATGGCTTACAATGAAAGGGTTGCTCTCAGAAATCAGCCGAAAAACACAAGTGTTTTATTTACTTACGGATTTGGGAAATGAATATTGCGATTTAGGCACACCCGAAGAGCGCATTATAAAACTATTGCAAGACGGAAAACCAAGACGCTTACCCGAAATTTCAAAAGAGCTTAATTTGGACAACAAAAATGTAGGTACGGCATTCGGAGCATTATCAAAAGCAGGCTGTCTTAAAATGGACAGTGAAAAAAGAGCAAAGTTCATCGAAAACAAAGCCGAAGCAAAACTGAATGCTGTCAGAAACTTATTGGAGCGTGCAAAAAAAGCGGATAATTCATTGTTAAAAGAAACAGAGCTTTTTTCTGATGAGCTTTCGGTGATTAAAGGAATCGCAAAAAAACGCGGAGCTGCAGACAGTATGTTCAAAATCATCGAAAGAGATGCTGTCGTGTTTGCATTAAACAAAAATGCCGATAAAATAAAATCCGAGCTTAAAACCGCCGGATTAACGGGTGATGAAACAGGACAGCTTACCGCCGAAAATTTAAAAACAGGCGCATGGAAAACCCAAACATTCAGACCGTATAATATCGGATTACCGCCTGCGAGAATTATACCCGGGCGGCGAAATGCGTATTCAGACTTTTTGGAAAATGTAAAAGACAAACTCGTTGCCTTAGGTTTTGAAGAAATGGGAGGCAATCTTGTTGAAACAGACTTCTGGAATTCTGACGCACTTTTTATGCCTCAATTTCATGCTGCCCGTGATATTCACGATGTGTATTATATAAAACAACCGTCTTATGCAAAAACGATTGAAGAGCCGTTTTTGACAAATGTTGCAAAAGCACATGAAACAGGAGGTGATACCGGCAGTCGCGGCTGGAATTATAAATTCGACAAAAACTTTACAAAAAAACTTTTATTACGCAGTCAAGGAACGGTTTGCTCTGCCCGAAAATTGGCGGAAGCAAAAGTACCCGGAAAATATTTTACAATTTCGCGCTGTTTTCGATACGACAAAGTTGATGCTACTCACCTTTCCGACTTTTATCAACTGGACGGAATTATACTCGGCGAAAAAGTAAACTTAAAAACCCTTTTAGGTGTTCTGAAAATGTTTGCGGTCGAAATTGCAGGAGCCACCGAAGTAAAATATGTTGCGGCATATTTTCCGTTCACCGAGCCTTCAATAGAAATTCATGTAAAGCACCCTGTTTTGGGTTGGTTTGAGCTTGGAGGCGCAGGTATTTTCCGCCCCGAAGTTACTAAATCGCAAGGAGTTGATGTTCCTGTTCTGGCATGGGGTATAGGCATTGACAGAATGGCTCTTATGGCACTTGGCATCAACGACTTAAGAGAACTCTTCAGTTACGATATTGAAACAGTGCGTTTAAGAAAATAAGTTTATGCGCGCAACACAGGCTATCATTCATTTAGACAACTTACAACACAACATTCTTCAAATAAAAAATTTGATAGGAGAAAATGTGAAGATTTGTCTTCCCGTTAAAGCCGATGCTTACGGACATAATGCCATTCGTGTTGCAATTGCAGGTATTCGTGCCGGAGTGTCTTCGTTGGCTGTAGCTTCAATCCCTGAAGCAATAGAGTTAAGAAACGCAGGTGTTGTAGCCCCGATTATTTCGTTGAGTATTCCCGTGTTAGACGAAATTTTCGATATTGTCGAATATGATATACACCCCTTGGTGTTTGACACGGCATTTATAGATGCACTTAATAAAGAAGCAGGACGCAGAAAAAAAACAGCAGGGGTGCATTTAAAAATAGATACGGGAATGAGTCGCATCGGTTGCACAGCCGATGAAGCTGTAAACCTTGCCGAAAAGATACAAAATGCAAAAAACCTAAAACTGCACGGAACTGCAACGCATTTTTCCGCTTCAGAATCATTAACCAAAGCAGATATAGAATTTACAAAAAAACAAATAAGCCTTTTTATGAGTGCAGTTCAAAAAATGCGAAACGCAGGATTAAAACACGGCTTACTTCACGCCGCTAATTCGGGAGCCGTATTACAATATCCTCAAGCACATTTTGATATGGTGCGTCCGGGTATTATTGTTTACGGTTACCCTCCTTCAAGTTTATTAAAAGATATTATAGATTTAAAGCCTGTTATGAGTTTGATAACAAAGGTGGTTTCAATCAAAAAGATAAAGGCAGGCGATGCAGTATCATACAACAGGCAATGGATTGCACAAAGAGATACTTATATCGGAACTTTGCCAATTGGTTATGCAGACGGTTTAAACCGAAGATTATCGCCCGGATTAAAAGTGAAAATCGGCGATGAGTTTTTTCCGATTGTCGGAAGAATTTGTATGGACCAATGTATGGTCGATTTAGGCACCGCACCAAATGTTAAACGCTGGGACGATGTCGTTATTTTCGGTGAAAGCAAAGACGGAAACACCGCCTGCGACCTTTCGGACATTGCAGGTACAATACACTACGAAATTACATGTAATATAAACAAACGAGTTCCGCGAATTTTTACAAACGAAATTATTTCATAATGCGCAAAACAAAACATTTATATGAGTGCGCTTAACGGGAAGCAAAAACAAAACACCTAAAAATCTCATCAATTCGTTAACCTGATTTTGAGATTGGCGATATCCTTTCGGACGCTAAAAACCGTCAACAAAGATGGTTGACCGGAGGGAAAACATCGATTATAAATTTTAATAAAAGTCCGAAAGATACAAGCCAATCGAGGGGTGGCGTGTAAGTGTTGCGGTACCGTAAAAAATACCGGAGGTTTGAAAATAACTCAACACTTACGCGCAAATTTTAAAAAACTAGAATTTTTCGTAAACAGGCTCGCCGTCCAAAAACATCTGTACCGATTTGATTTTTTTGCAGTTGGTATAAATGTTTTTTATAAACATGTCATAGAACAGTCGGAAGCTCATGTTTTCTTCGACTTCGGTGAAAACTTTTTTGGGAAGGTCGATGTAGAGGGTTTCGCCTCGAACAAAGCAGGAGTTGTATTTTGTTGTCTTTTTGACATAATCGTAGTAGTCGTGATTCATCGGGCCGAGCATAAGCTCTTCGACAAAGTGTACCTCAGGGGCTCTTATATATTGTCGCAAAACATATCTTGGCTCCGAGACTTCTTGTTTTGTTCTCGAATTCAAAAAAAATATCACATATCTGTCATGCTTTTTAAAAAGCCCTGCCGACATTATCGTTACAACCAAAAGTGATGCAAATACAACAAACATCACGAATTTACTCAATTTTGAATTCATGCTTCCTCCGGCAAAAGCCCTGTCGTAAAAGAGCTTTCAGGTTGATTATATCTTTTAAAAGGCTGTTGTTTCAAGGGGTTTTTAAACTTTTTTTGAATAATGTTATTTGCAATTTTGAGTAGCCGCATTTGTTAGTTAGTATTGACATTTTTTGTTGAAAATTGTAAACTTCCTCATTATTTTTCAGGAGGACAATATGTCTAATACAGTTAACCGTTTGAAGGTTAAAGATTTTATTACTATAGGTGTTTTTTTTGTTATCTATTTTGTGGTGCTGTTTGCTGTAGGTATGATAGGAATAGTTCCAATCTTATTTCTGGTTTACCCGTTTACCGCCGCTTTGGTTCTCGGAACCGTGGTTATGCTTTTTATGGCAAAGGTAGGCAAGCCTTGGGCTTTGTTTATTTTGGGTATGCTTACACCAACGATTATGTTTGCAATGGGTCATACTTATATAGTTCCGCTTATTAGTCTTATCTTCATAGGATTTGCCGAATTCATTTTCAGAAAGGGGCAATTTAAATCATTCAAACACAATGCTTTTGCTTATGCAACTTTTTCCTGTTGGTCAGCAACATCTATTATGCAAATACTGCTTGTGAAAGACCGGTATGTAGCTTTAATGCAAAAAACGGGTATGCAACCTGACTATATTGCCAAAATGGAAGAACTGGTTTCAGTGCCGGTTATGGCTCTTGTCGTAGTAGGAGCTTTTATCGGGGGCTTAATAGGTGCGCTGATAGGTAAGGTCATGCTTAAAAAGCATTTTGAAAAAGCAGGTATTGTTTAATACCCTCCCCTCGACAGACGGTTGTTGCCCCTCGACAGGCTCGGGAAGCATCCCTCGGCAGGCTCAATACAGAGTATTTTGAAATTATAATTTGGAAATTGCAATTTAGAAAAATATTATGAATATAAAATTTAACCCTACACCAATAACTAAATTAGCTGTTACTGTTTTTTTGGCTTTTAGTATTATAGTGCCACAAAATGAAATATATATAAATTTAACAGTGCTTTTTATTGCGTTATTTTTTGCATTAAATTCCAGAAAGATAAGCGCTTTAAAAGCTGTTATATTTTACGGGACAATTACTTTGATAGTCATGAATGCAAATAATATTCAAATCCAATTCATTAAAAATTATATATTGCCGTTTTTATTTGTTATTAAAATTTTTTTCATCCCTGTTTTTGCCGGACATTTTTTTATCTCCACCAGCGAAGTATCATCTATAATAGCTTCTTTTGAAAAAATGAGATTACCAAGAACCATCATTATTCCGTTAGCCGTTATGTTTCGTTATTTCCCGTCATTTCACGATGATAAAAAAAATATAAAAATGGCAATGAAAATGCGTGGCATTTCTTTTAAAAATCCTATTCGCTATTTGGAGTTTATAAGCATTCCATTGCTTATATCTGCGGTTAATATTGCTGACGATATTTCAAAAGCCGCCGAAACAAAATGTATTTCAGACCCGTGCAAAAAAACAAGATACACCAAAATAACAATAAGCATAGCAGATATAGTTTTCGCTCTCGGTATTTTGTCGCTTAATATTATAGGGAGGGTTTATGCTTAAAATAGAAAATGTAAACTATAAATACAATAAAAATTTTGAAGCCAATAATATTTCCAATATAAATATAACCGTAAAAAAAAGGGAATGTGTTTTGCTTTGCGGTAGAAGCGGAAGCGGAAAAACAACAATTACCAAACTGATGAATTCACTGATTCCCAATTATTACGAAGAAGGCTGTCTTGAAGGCAGAGTTTTATTAAATAAAACGGATACACAAAAGTCCGAAATATATGAAGTTTCAAAAATTGTAAGCAGTGTTTTTCAAAATCCCAAAACACAATTTTTTAATGTAAATACCACAAGCGAAATTCTATTTTATTTGGAAAACCGAGGATTTGACCGAGACTATATGCAAAAGCAACTTGATGAAACTGCAAAACTCTTGGATATTAAATATTTACTTGACCGCGATATTTTTCAACTTTCAGGTGGCGAAAAACAAATTATCGCTATTGCGGCCGCATGCGCTAGTGGAGCTGAAATAATTTTACTCGATGAGCCGTCTTCAAATCTTGATGAAGCAAAAACAAAAGCAATCGGTGAAATTTTAAAAAAATTAAAAAACATCGGCAAAACTATCATTATTTCCGAGCACCGGTTTTACTATATTAAAGACATTATCGATAAAGTATATTTTATTGAAAGCGGAAAAATAAAAAACTCATTTACAAAAGATGAATTTTTTAATATCGATAATGAAACAAGAAAACAATTGGGACTTAGAAGTATACTGTTTGAAAATTTAAAATATAAAACCTCAAATAATAATAAAAATAAACAACTCGTAATTGAAAACATAAATCATAAATTCAATAACCAAAACAGAGCATTAAAAATTAACAACAAGGGTTTTGAGTTCGGCTCAATCGTAGGTATTTACGGAAAAAACGGTATCGGCAAAAGTACTTTAGTAAAAATTATTATGGGTTTACAAAAATCAAAAAAAGTAAAGATTTCAATTGACGGCAAAACTCTTTCAAAAAGAAAACGGCTAAAAAATTCTTATCTCGTTATGCAAGATGTTAATCACCAACTTTTTACCGAAAGTGTTAAAACAGAAGCCGGATTAGGAATGGCAAAAAAATACACAGAAGAAAACTTAAACAATGTTCTTAAAAAATTAAACATCTATGACCTGAAAGAAAACCACCCGATGAGCCTTTCCGGTGGACAAAAACAACGGGTTGCTATTGCAAGTGCAATTCTATCGGGAGCAAATCTAATCTTCTTTGACGAGCCCACAAGCGGAATGGACTACGACAACATGATGAAAATTTCCGGCTTGATAAAAGAAACAATCAACGACAACATAATCATTTTTATAATTTCACACGACCACGAATTTCTAAACAACACTGTTGACGAAATTTTTCCGATTGAAAATTTTTCGATATAATAAAATTTAATCGGGCGTTCCCCGATGAAAATAAACGGTAGTAGATACAAGGAGCTTAGAGAAATTAAACCGGAGCCGTACTTTCGTACGGTGAGGATTGAATTTTTCAAAAGCGACGCCGTAGATGCACCGTATATTTTCATCGGGGCGGGCTATCCGCAACTGCGCCTATCGGCTCCGACTAAAAAAGCCGCCATTGTCGCGGCTTTTTTATTTGCTTCGGCAGTTTTGAAAAACTGCCTCGCATTGCTACTATCCCTAACGCTAAAGGATTTATAAATAATTATTGTTTACCTTGAAAAGTTTCAGCTTTTATGCTAGCATCTTGAAATGGCATTATCGTTAAATGAAATCAAAACGCGTGCGGCACAATTTGTACTTAACTGGAAAAGCAGAGCAGCTACTGCTCGCGAAGAAGCTGACGCTCAAACTTTTCAAAACGAATTCTTTCATATATTCGGAATACCTCGAAATAAAATTGCAATTTTTGAACACAAAGTAAAATTACAAGGTGGTTCTAACGGTTATATTGATCTTTTATGGAAAGGTTTTATTCTAATCGAAATGAAATTTTAATTTGTGATTTTGAAAACTTTCATTATTATAACCTAAAAAAAGACGGCGAGTGTACAAAATTCACTATAGATGAACTTACTGCCAATACAGAACTTTTTCTGTTTTTGGCAGGATATAAAGATGTTGAATACAAACAACAAGACGCAGTAAATATTCAGGCGGCCGAAAAAATGGGTATTATTCACGACTGTCTAAAAGCAATCGGCTATACAGGGCACGAATTAGAAGTGTACTTGGTGAGACTTTTATTCTGTCTTTTTGCTGACGATACCGGTATTTTTGAACATGACCACTTTGTAAAATATATTGTGCAAAAAACTAATCCGGACGGATCAGACCTTGCAATGCACCTTTCTGTAATTTTTCAAACTCTTAATACGCCGAAAGAAAACCGTTTAAAAAATATTGACTTCATGCTTGATGCGTTTCCCTATGTAAACGGTAAATTGTTTGAAGAGCCTTTACCGCCGGCAAGTTTTGATTCTGCCATGCGCGAAAAACTAATCGATTGCTGTAAACTTGATTGGTCAAAAATTTCTCCTGCTATTTTTGGAGCAATGTTTCAAAGTGTAATGAACCCGGATGAGAGGCACGCATTGGGGGCTCATTATACAAGTGAAGAAAATATTTTAAAGTTGATTCATCCGCTTTTTTTGGATGAGCTCTGGGCTGAATTTGAAAAATACCGAAAACAAGTTTCTTCTGCACGAAAATCCAATCTTGAAAAACTACACGCAAAAATAGCTTCTCTTACATTTTTAGACCCTGCATGCGGTTGCGGTAATTTTTTGGTAATTGCGTATCGTGAACTTAGACTTTTAGAGCTTGCAATAATTCAGGAACTTTTAAATGCAGGCGAGCAACTTTTAGACATTAGCCTTTTTATAAAGGTGAATGTAGATCAATTTTACGGAATTGAAATTGAAGAGTTTCCGTCTCAAATTGCACAAGTTGCTCTATGGCTGATGGATCATCAAATGAATATGAAAGTTCGCGACAGCTTTGGACAATATTTTGTGCGAATTCCACTTACTTCAAGACCAAATATAAGAAACTCAAACGCATTAACACTTGATTGGCAAGAGTTTATTTCTAAACACAAGCTATCGTATATTTTAGGAAATCCGCCTTTTTTGGGTGCGAGACTTATGAGCAAAGAACAATCTGCTGAAATAGAAGAAATTTTTAAAGGCGTAAAAAATTCAGGTAATTTGGATTTCGTAACAGCATGGTATAAAAAAGCATGCAATTATATTCAAGGTACAGAAATTGAATGTGCCTTTGTTTCGACTAATTCAATTTGTCAAGGTCAACAAGTTCCTATTTTATGGCAAGACCTTTTTTCGGAAGGCATAAAAATAAATTTTGCTCATCAAACTTTTAAATGGTCTAATGAAGCAAGAGGAAATGCCGCTGTATATTGCATTATTGTCGGTTTTGCTTTAAAGGAGAAACAAGATAAACGGATATTTGTTTACGATGATATAAAGGGCGAGCCGAAAGAACAGGCTGTAAAACGAATTAACGCCTATCTTATTGACGCTGAAAATATTTTTATTGAAAATCGAAGCAAGCCGATTGAAGCAAATACCATTCCGCTTGTATTTGGAAATATGCCAAATGACGGCGGTCATTTAATTATCGAAGAACCGGATTATGCAGAATTTATACAAAAAGAACCGCAAGCAAAACAATTTATCCGCAAATTTTTAGGTGCACAAGAGTTTATCAATAATAAAGAAAGATATTGCCTGTGGCTTATGGGAGCCAATCCTTCTGAATTGAAAAAATGTCCTCTTGTTTTGCAACGGATAGAACAAACACGCCAGCACCGCCAAAACAGTACACGGGAGGCAACGCAAAAACTTGCAGTAACACCATCGTTATTTGGCGAAATTAGACATCCTGAAAATGGAAATTATCTTTTAATTCCAAGTACATCATCAGAAAGAAGAGCCTATATTCCTATCGGATTTTTTGATTCTTCTGTAATATCGAGCAATGCTAATCTGATTATTCCCAACGCAACACTTTACGAGTTCGGCATTCTTACTTCAAGAATGCACATGGCTTGGACTCGTGCAGTTTGTGGCAGATTAAAAAGTGATTACCGCTATTCTGCCCAAATTGTCTATAATAATTTTCCATGGGTAAATCTTGAAAAGAATGCAAAAAAAGAACAACACATAATAGAAGAAAAAGCACAAGCAATACTGGATTGCCGTAAAAAATATCCCGAATGTTCACTCGCCGATCTATATAATCCGGAAACAATGCCGCCCGATTTAGTAAAGGCACATCACAACTTGGACAAAGCCGTAGACAAACTTTATCGCAAAACACCATTTGCTGACGATACTGAACGAGTAGCATTTTTGTTTGACTTATACCGACAAAAAACAGCCGATTTATTTACCGAAAAAAAGAAAGCTAAACGAGGGAAAAATAGGGGATAGAGCTTTATTACCTGTTTTGTGTTTGTTTTTGCTATCATGTCTCTAACCTCCTGCTTATCGGTTTGAGCCACTTGCAAAACTCACCTGCTTTTGCAATTTCCTCAAATTAAATTAAACTCTTACTGTATTTAAAAAGCGTTAGGCACATCAAAAGTTGAGGCAAGTTTTTCAAAACTTGAGGCAAGTTTTTCAAAACTTGAGGCAAGTTTTTCAAAACTTGCCGAAAAATAAAAATGTAACGATAATCTTTCGTTACATTTTTAGTCGAAACGATAGTGGAGCTTTTGATACGCCGGCGGGCTTTGCCCGCAACGCCCAAACTCCAAAATTAAAATCCGTAATTTTCAAACTGACTAATAAATTTAACGAGACCGTTATAAATTCCAACTGTGCTTTTTTTCAAATAAGACGGACTGTCCAAAAGTTTAATTTCAACAGGGTTACTCACAAACCCGAGCTCAATTAACACACTTGGCATTTTTGCATTTCTAACAACAAACCAAGCGTTTTCTTTTAATCCCCTATTTTTACTCTGCTCACCAATTTGCATATTTAAACCTTCAAGAATATTTTTGGCAAGCAAAATACTTTCCATGCTAAATTCTTCTTCCATCATCGAGTTTAAAATTGGCAGGATTTCATTTGAGACCGTTCCTTTTTCAAGCAGAGTTCTACGGTAATTTCTTGGAAGATACCACACTTCAAAACCGGAAGCTTTTGTATTAAAAGATGCATTAACATGTATTGAAATAAAGACGATAGCTTCGTTTGGTTTTAATTTTATATTATTTGCCATTTCAACACGGTCGCCTAATGTCGGATATGTATCACCTTTTCGCGTCATCAATATTTTTTTATCAGGATAGGTTTGTTTTAACATCTGACATAAATCGGTGCCAACAGTTAATGCAATATTTTTTTCGTAAACTTTGATTTTTTTTCCGGCTTTAGAATACGAGCCATGTGCACCGGGGTCTTTTCCCCCGTGTCCGGGGTCAATTAAAATTGCACCGATTTTAAATTCAGGCTCGGGATTTTCAACAAATAAATAGCTTTCAATAATTCCTGCCATTGTAGAGCTTAAAAATAACAGACCGCTTTTTTTTATAGGAGCCGCTGCAAACTCAAGTTTTACCCTGTCAAAAATTACGGTGCTCTGTCCGACCTTGCAACTCGCAGTATGTCCACCCTTTGTAAATACAACAATTTCAGACACCGGCTCCCAAGTGATTTCCGCTCTAATCTTTTTTGCAAAATCAAATGCAGGAGTATATTTTTCTTCGGCAAATAAGGAGTAGCCGGTTGCACTTAAAAACAACGGGTAAAATACAATAAAAAGAAAAAAAACAAATTTATAATTTTTATTTTTCAATTTTTGTTTCATTCTGTCAACCTAATCCTAAGTTAATGTTTGCGTATCATAAAAATACAAAGCACCCTGTATTCCACCGCGAATAAAAGCACTCCAAAAATCACGCTGCATATTTTTGCTGTTCCGATTATCATGTAAATCAGGCAAGTTCAAAACCCATTGCAAAAGTGCAGGCTCTATTGTATACAGCAACTCAAAAACTTCTGTCAATGTCCTGCCTTGAATATCTTTTGCAGAGTTTAAATATTTTTCAAATACACACGGAAAAACAATTTTCTCTTTCTTAATATGTCGGCAATCTTTAACTGAGTCCAAAATGCTTTTTTTCTCGCTTAAAGCAAGGTTTATAAAATCAGGAGGGAAAGAATTATTTGTCTGTTTTAAAAAGTCATCGGTAGCGTTATTTGCAGGCATCAAACGAAGCACAATTTTTTTACAGGCTTTTTCTGCTGACATAACTGCATCATTATAAGTTTTGCCGACAGAAAGCACATTTCCGCATTTTTCAACATTATTTTCAGGAAACTTAACTTTATCGCCTTTTTTGTTACGAGGAAAAACATCGCAAACTCCTAATGTATTCTTCGCTTCTTGTAAGCCGTAAACTTTTTCTATCACGCCGGGAATTGAAATCCAAGCTCTTTCGGCAGAAAATTTTTTTGTGTTTTGAAATAGCGGAGGAAGTTTCTTCGCATCGGCGCAAGAAATAATTTCAACGGGTGTTTGTCCGAGTGCGAGTTTAATTGCGGCAGTTGTTATATCAATTCCCGAAGAATATGGCACAGTCCAACCGGACATATATCCTCCCGAAAGTCTTGCCGCAATTTCACCTACATACGCCTTGCTGTCTTTTAAAAAAATATCGCCCTTTACGGCACCTGAAGTCAATCCTAATGCTTTTACCCCATCTGAAAAAACTTTAATTAACTCAAATGCGTCTTCAGAAGAAATATTTGCAGGAATGGTATGTCCCATTTCCACAAAATACGGCGGAAAAGCAATATGCCTTTGTGCTACTGCGGTTATAAAAAGCTCCCCGTTAAAAACAAGCCCTTCAAGAGAAAATTCATTGCCTTCAATAAATTCTTCAACTATTGCGTATCCTGTTCGTGAATATTTTATTGAGTTTTCAACTGCCTGCTTTAAGTCCGATAAATTGCAAACCTTTTCACACCCTCGAGCTCCCATATTATCCACCGGCTTTACAACAACGGGAAGTTTAAGATTTGAATCAGTAAAATAAGAAACAGCGGCTTTTGCTTCAGCATCACCAAATCGAACAAACTTGGTTGAAGGAACACCGCAGGCATCAAAACATTCACGCATTTTTGCCTTGTCGGTTGCATTCTCCGCCGATTGAACAGAATGCCCGTGCAATCCGCAGGCCTCTGCAACTTTTGCAACCGAAAACGAAAAATCAGTTGCCACCGTAAAAACCGCATCAAGCCCCCGCTCTGCTTTTAATTGAAGGGCGAAAGCAATCAATGCTTGATAATCTTTTAAGTCGATAGGCTCAAACCTATCAGCTAAATCAACAGATGCAGCGTTTCTGTTTGCATCAACTGCAACCACATAACAGTTCAAATTTTTAGCCGCTCGAATCGCAACGCCTTGCATAAAACCGGCACCGAGCATTAAAACAGTCTTTTTCATAAAATTCCGGAAAACAGTTTAGCACAAAACAAATACTTCCTCAAGTAATTAAAAGCAAACAATTTTTCCTGCTAAAGTTGAAATTGCATGTATTCTTCTTCGCTTTGTTAATCTTGTTTTAAAGTTTTCTTATTTCAGCAATTAACAGCCCTGTTTTGGCTGAGATAGTTTCAATGTCTAAAACATCGAGTAAAATTTTGGCAATTTCAACAGCTTTCTTTTTCTCGCCAATTCCAATACCTTCTTCGATGCCTATTTCTATGCCTTCTTTTCACCCATCTTTTTTGACTGTGTCCAGCGAGTTTTTTATATCTCTATCATATTTTAAGCTATATTCATAATCTTAGTATTCTTATTTGCTGAACTTTGCTATTTCAGCTGCACTGTCCCACATTACTGAACAACCTTTACTTTAATAAGATTTGTTGAGCCTGCTTTCCCTATCGGAACACCCGCAGTCAAAACCACCGTTTCACCTTCCTTTACAAATCGGTGCTCTTTTGCAACCTTGGTACAAATCTCAAACATACTGTCGGTTGTTTTAAATGTCGGCGATAAAATAGGATACACCCCCCATGCAAGAGCAAGACGACGGGTAACCCACTCCTGATCAGTAAGCGCAAGTATTGATGCCTTAGGTTTAAACTTAGAAACAGAGCGAGATGTAAAACCCGAAGTAGACGCAGTAATAATTGCAGAAGCCTTAAGCTCTGTAGCTATGGAGCAAGTCGCCCGTGCTATGGCATTCGTAATAGTTAATTCCTGCGACTCGCTACTATGTTTGGCAAGTTTTTCGTAATCAAGTGTATTTTCGGTCGTTACTGCTATTCGATGCATCATCTGCACAGCTTCAACAGGAAACTCGCCTGCAGCCGTTTCACCGGAAAGCATAACCGCCGATGTTCCATCCAAAATAGCATTAGTAACATCTGTTACTTCGGCACGAGTCGGCCGTCTTGAATGCGTCATCGATTCAAGCATCTGAGTTGCGGTAATAACCGGTTTCCCGACTAAACCGGCATTGCGAATAAGCTCTTTTTGAGCAAAAGCCACAAGAGCAGGCTCAATTTCAACACCCATATCCCCTCTGGCAACCATAATACCGTCTGACACCTTTATTATATCAGAAGAATTATTCAAACCTTCCTGATTTTCAATTTTAGCAATAATACCTGTCATGGCATTTTTACTTTTGATAATTTCTTTAATTTGAAGCAGATCTTCGGCTCGTTGAGTAAACGAGGCTGCTATAAAGTCCACCCCCATTTCAATTGCAAAATCAATATCCCTAATATCCTTTTCGCTCAAAAAAGGAACATTCATATAAACACCCGGAATATTGACACCTTTATTATTGCTTATCACGCCGTCATTAACAGCCACACACTTAACATCAGTATCATTTAAGACATCAACAACGGTAAATTCCAAAAGACCGTCATTAACCAAAATTCGCTTGCCCGGACTAACATCTTTTACCAGATTGGCATAAGAAACACTGCAAATATCTGAAGTTCCCTCCACATCACGCGTGGTAAAAATAAATTCCTGTTTTTGCTGAATATGCTCGAAGCCATTCTTAAATTTTCCAACTCTAATTTTAGGGCCCTGTAAATCCGTCATAATCGCAATCGGAAGCTCCATTTCCTTGCGCAACCGCTTAATCAACGCAATCTTCTTGGCATGGTCCTCCAACGAGCCGTGCGAAAAGTTCAACCGGCAAACATTCAACCCTGCCTTAAACATACGGCGCAAAACTTCTTCATTATCCGAAGCCGGCCCAATCGTACAAACAATTTTTGTTTTCTGTAAAATTTTCATAATCTTTCTTAACAACTATAACAGAAAAAACCAATAAAATCAAGATAATATTTAAAAATTTGGAAAGTGCCTTCAGGCACTTTCCCTATCAACCCGTCGGCTCGCATAATCTTTTGCCCTTTTCTTAGAATAATAAGCGCCGTTCGCCTACGGACGACCGGCTTTTTTTAATATAGCCGCATAAAAAGTTAGCTAAAACTTACAAATACTGTCAAAATCTCTTCAAAACTGCACAATTTTAGTAATTTTTTAAATATGCGGCTCAATAATAATCGGGCAAAAGGATAGACATCGCCTCCAACCACAGGTTAAGCGAAGTGTTTTTGCGAGTAATGAGGTCTTTTTTTTAAGAAATCCGGCTTATAAAAGGCATCATTACTCGCACACGCCGGTTTTCTGCATGGATAAACGCTAAAAACTTAAAAAAACGTATAAAACACTAAAAAATTTAAAAAAATTGTGTTTTTTTTAAAGAAATTTCAAAAATTTTGTAAAAACTAGTTGACAAAAAATGTTAAACCTGCTATACTCCTTTATGTAAGCTATAGTTTACACAAAAGTTTAGATAGGTAGAATTATTTTGTTGAACAGAAGTCAAGACGGAGCACAAAGACTTACGTCATTGTGTTCCGGTTTGATACCCATTTATATGTTTTACCATCCTTAAACCAAACAATTTTGTTTGAGGCGGAATTTAATTACCATTATTTTCCGCCTTTTTTTTCAAGGAGTGATTTTGCAGTTTTCTGATTATACCGAAATAATAGACAATTGTTCTCTATGCCTTACAGGATTAAAACCCGCAAACCTGTTCTGTACAAAATCGGAAAATCTTTACTTTTTTTACAAACTGAAACCCCAATTAAATGAAAAAGGCATTTTTTTTGAAATTCTTCTAAACTGTGATAAAAAAGTGCAAATTCTTGTTTACAGAAAAAAAATGATAAAAACTTTATTTCAACAAATATCCTATAAAAACGCACTCTCATATTTTGGATACAGCAACAACTGCTCAATCGAAAAATATATCGAATGCTTAAAGAAAAAAATAATTGATGCAGCCAACACAAAAGAAAAATGCTTTCCAAATGAAATAGGTCTTTTTTTAGGTTATCCCGTAAAAGATGTACTTGCCTTCGATTCGATGGGAGGAGAAAAAGCAATATGTAGCGGTTATTGGAAAGTGTATCACGACAAAGAGCAGGCTTTAACGACATTTAATATGTACGACAAATACAAGAAAAAATTCAAAAAAGAATTAAATCAAGGACAGAACTTACTTACGATATTAAAATTGGCTTAAATATTTCAGTTAAGAAATAAAATAAATATCAAGGAGGCAATTAATGAAAATTGCAGTAATTTATTGGAGTGGCACAGGTAACACTGAAGCCATGGCTAACGCTATTGTTGAAGGAATGAAAGAAGGTGGTGCTGAAGTAGAATTGTTCCAAGTGTCGGATTTTGATGAATCAACACATTCAAACTACGACCGCCTGGTATTCGGTTGCCCTGCAATGGGTGATGAAGTTCTTGAAGAAGAAGAATTTGAACCATTTTTCACTTCAATCGAAGGCAAGCTGAAAGACAGAGAAATCGGTATCTTCGGCTCTTATGAATGGAACGATGGTGACTGGATGCGAAACTGGGAAAAACGCGTAAAAGACGGCGGTATCAAATTGCTTGAAGACGGTTTGATGATATATGATGCACCTGATGCAGACGGTCTTGAAAAATGCAAAGAATTCGGCAAGCGATTTGCTAAATAATAATAAAATAAAAAGCACTTTCTAATACAAGTTTTAGAAAGTGCTTAAATAGCCTCCCCTTAAGTTGACACAAAATTTTTTCCTTGTAAATTTATTCCTAAATACAAAATAATTAAATCTTATATTTTTTTCTCTTATGCCGATAAATTTTACGGAGGAATTTTAAATGCTTCAAAAAATAGTCTTTCAGGATAATATATATCAATTGGCAAGAAACATTGAATTAATTCACAATGGTCTAATATTAGAATTGGACGAATCACTTTTTGCCGGCAAAATTTTAGACGACATTTTTTTTTGTGATGTTCTGGCAAAAAAAATTTTGGAGCGTTTGCATAACCAACAACATCTTCATGAATACATCAATGCAATGAACTGCCTTTATTCTTGCATCATCAAATTTCTTACAGTCTTAACCGAAATTCTTGAGGGTAAAATGTCCGACTCTCAAGCCGTCGCGGTAAACAGAGAAAGATTATTAGTAACAAAAATCGAAAGCGAAAAACTAAAAGACCAAATCGCAGACGAAATCCGTGAAAAAGCAGGACATATAGATAACATAAACATTGTTTCAGAAATGGAATTAAATCAGTTGCTAAACTTTTAAATTTTTGCTATACTCCAAACTAAATGATATATGACTGTATAATTATAGGAACAGGTCCCGCAGGGCTTGCTACAGCCTTTGAACTTTTAAAAGCAAAACCGAATATTAAAGTCTTAATGCTCGATAAAGCAAGAATATCCTCGGGCGGATTGCGAAATGATTGTAAAATGAATTTTACATATCCTGTAGGATTTCCAACCGACTGCTGGAGCGAAGAAACCGCAAGTCGATACTTAGAGCGCGTAGAAAATTTCTTACAACCGGAAATATTGGAAACCAAAAATCTCGACAAATATAAAGCCAGAGCCGAAAAAATCGGCGCTAAACTCCTTTCTATCCGCCAATCTCATCTTGGAACAGACGGTGGCATTCAACTAATAAAAGCACTCACCGGTCAATTGTCTGATTTGGGGGTTGAAATAGCCCTACAGGAAGAAGCCCTGTCTGTCAAACATACAGATAAAACATTAACAACATCTTTGCGTACAATTAAATATCATAACATGGTTATTGCCCCCGGCAGACAGGGCTTTAACTTTTTACGAAATGTTATGAGCGAAAACAATGTGCCGTTTCAGGATAACACCATAGATGTCGGAATTAGGATTGAAACAACAATAGAGCGATACTCAATTGTTAAAGATTATTACGACCCCAAATTTTTATTCCCCGAAAAAACAAGAACCTTCTGTACAAACTCCGGTGCAGCCCATGTCGTACAGGAAAAATATACGGCAAGCGATGGCTCAAAATATTTTTTGGTAAACGGGCATGCCTTTTCTACAAAGAAAAAATCCAGCGGACTTGCAAACTTTGCAATGCTCAGAAGCATTAAACTTACAGAGCCGCTTGCATCAGGACAAGACTATGCGGAATTCCTGGCATCGCTTGCCATGCTTACAGGCGGGGGACACCCTATTATGCAAAGAGTCGGCGATTTTAGAATGGGTAAGCGCTCTACCCGCGAAACCCTTAACTCCGATTTTTTTGATTTCAAACCATCTCTTTCGTCCTGTACACCCGGTGATATTTCCATTGCAATTCCTGCAAAATTCTTACATTCAATATGGAAAGCATTAAAAAGACTTGATAACATAGTTCCGGGTATACTTCACCCAAGTACAATGATGTACTATCCTGAAATAAAACTTTACGCAAACAAACCTGTTTTTCAAAACGAACATTTTATGGTACAACAAGGGCTGTACTTAATCGGTGACGGTGCCGGTACTTCAAGAGGCATCACGGCAGCATGGGCAAGCGGTATTCGTGCCGCAGACGGAATCATAGGTTAGGTGTAAATGCGTATTACAGGCGGTAAATTACAAGGGCTGCACACAGAATGTCCAAAGGGTGTAATTCGCCCGTCAATGGACAGAGTCAGAGAAACTGTTTTTGCAGTTTTAGGAGACCTTTCAGGAATGTCTTTTTTAGACCTCTTCGCAGGCTCAGGCACATGCGCATTGGAAGCATACTCTCGCGGAGCATATCCTGTTTGGTTAATCGAAAAAGACAAACTCAAAATAAACACAATCATAAAAAATCTTGCACTTGCAGACGATCGCTTAGAGTGCAAAAACATATCGGCAGAATTATTTTTAAAACGCACAAAAAAAAGTTTTGACATAATCAATGCTGACCCGCCTTATAAATACAACCACTACACAGAGCTTTTAAAAACCGCCTCCAACTCAAAAGGCTTAAAACCACAAGGACTTTTTTTACTTCACCGCCCAAAAGAAAAAGATGCAGGCGAAAAAATAGAAAAAATGAAACGAATAGACAGGCGAATATTCGGACGCACAATAGTAGACTTTTACATAAAAGAAATTTAGTAAAGAAAGTCGAACATAGATAATTTTTTTTGAGGGGGTGTCTCCCCCTCGCTGCGAAAAATTGTCTCTTTTCTTAAAAGCATTTTATCTTGAGTCTTTGTCCCTACAGCCTCAAGGTTTTATTAAATTAAATCGAGACAATTGTTTCTCCGCTACCCCCCAGCTACGCCTTTTTTTCCGAATTACTGTTTACACAAGACGCTACACATAAAAGCACCGCTTTTTGATATATCTGTAACTTTCCAAAAAAAGATTTAATCCGATTTAATTCTCCTCTGTCAATGACCAATGAAAATTTCACCCTAAAAAGCATGAAATTTGCCAGTGAAAATTTCACCCCTAGTTTATCAAGCTGATTTAGCATCTTCAAAAAA
>PDOP01000042.1:0-10475 GCA_002749205.1 Treponema sp.
GATATAATTCATTCTCCTATAATAATATATTTTTCACTTTGGGGGTGAAATTTTCATTGGTTAATCTTAGGGGTGAAATTATCACAGGTTAAAGACACTTGAAGAGGGTTTACTTTTTTTTGATTTTATGCAATAATACCGTAAAAGATCCGTTAGCTCAGTTGGATAGAGCGACTGCCTCCTAAGCAGTAGGTCGGACGTTCGAATCGTCTACGGGTCAGTCTTGGAGGTAATAAATGAATCTAAACAAGAGCTTTGAAAAATATGCAGAGCTAATTCTAAAAATGGGCTTAAATGTCAAAAAGGGTGAATGCTTAACAATGAGCGTTCAAGAAGAAACACTGCCTTTGGCAAGGGTTATTTCAAAACAGGCGTATAAAATGGGCGTAAAAGATATTATCTTTTTGTTTTCGGACGATGAGCTTACTTTATCCAGATATATGCACGCACCAAACGCCGCATTTGAAGAATTCCCCAAATTTAAAACACAATATGCCGAATCATACTTAAAAGCAAACTACCACAGATTAGCTTTAATTACCGCTAACCCTGAATTATTGAAACCGGTAGACCCAAAAAGATTAAAAAAATGGCAAATGGTATCAGCAAAAGCAAATCAGAAATTGCGCAAATACACAATGGAAAGCTATGTTAAATGGACAGTAGCGGCAGCCGCTTCGCCTGCATGGGCTAAGGCTGTTTTCCCTAAACTTGATGCAGAAGCAGGAACAAAAAAACTCTGGGAAAACATATTTAAAGCAACCCGCGTAGACCAAGCTGACCCAATTAAGGCTTGGAAAGAGCACGACAAAAACTTAAAAAAATACATGAAATTCCTAAACAAAAACAGATTTAAAAAATTGTTATATAAAGCTCCGGGAACTGACTTTGAAGTTGAGCTTGTAAATAATCATATCTGGACGGGCGGCTCAGGTAAAAGCAAGGCAGGCGCAACTTTTTTTGCAAATATACCCACAGAAGAAGTTTTCACAATGCCACACGCCTATAAAGCAAACGGAACCCTCAAGGCAACAAAACCGTTAGCTGCATTGGGTAATGTAATCGAAGACTTTAGCTTTGAAATCAAAGACGGGAAAATAGTAGACTTTACGGCAAAAAAAGGTAAAGAAGTACTGCAAACATTACTTGACACAGATGAAGGCGCAAGAAGATTTGGTGAAATTGCATTGGTTCCACATAAATCACCTATCAGCAATACCGGTGTCTTATTCAAAAACACCCTGTTTGACGAAAATGCTTCTTGCCACTTTGCCTTTGGTGCTGCCTACAGCGAAACAATCAAAGACGGCTCTAAGCTGTCAAAAGCTCAACGCAAAAAAGTTGGTATGAATGAATCAATGACGCATGTTGACTTCATGGTTGGCGGGCCTGAGCTTTCGGTGATAGGTGTAACCGAAAAAGGCAAAGAAATTGAAATACTAAAAAAAGGCAACTGGGCTTTTTAGTTTACATTTTAATATTTGGGTATGTTGTACAACTTCATACCCAAATATGATAAAACTAAAATCAGACACTTATGCCTGAATCTCCGCAGTTTTTGTCAACACAAATTATAACATACATCGGAAACAAGAGAGGTTTATTGCCTGAAATTGAAAATGCTGTCATTTCAATTCAAAAAAAGCTTACCCGAAAAAAGCTAACCTGCGTTGACTTGTTTTCAGGTTCCGGTATTGTTGCAAGGTTGCTTAAACAATACTCTAATACTTTATATGCCAACGATTTGGAGCTGTATTCAAAAATATTAAACAAATGCTATCTTACAAATAAATCTGAATTCCCAAAACCGCTTTACAAAGAATATTACAAAAATATAACACTCTCACTTAAAAGCTTAAAAACAAACGGAATAATTTACAACAACTACGCACCCAAAAATGATAAAAAAATACTTTTTGGCGAAAGAGTTTTTTACACATCGGAAAACGCAAAAATCATCGATACAATACGAGCAGAAATAGAAAACATGCCGTCTGAAATTCAAAGTTTTTTTCTTGCCCCGCTTTTATATTCTGCATCGGTTAATGTAAATACAGGCGGAGTATTTAAAGGTTTTTATAAAGACAAACACAGCGGTATAGGAAAATTCGGAGGCAGTGCAGAAAACGCTTTATCGAGAATAACAAAAACAATAAAACTTTTACCGCCTGTGTTTAGCAATTTTGAATGCAACACAAAAGTATTTTCAAAAAATGCCAACGATTTAATTTTAGAATTACCCGAAACCGACATCATCTATATTGACCCGCCTTATAATTCGCACCCCTACGGCTCAAATTATTTTATGCTTAATATAATTGCCAAAAACAAAATAGCCTCTACACTTAGCCCTGTCTCAGGTATTCCAACCGACTGGAATCGCTCGGACTACAACAAAAAGGCGCTTGCACTGTCGGCATTTAAACACCTCGTGCAAAGCACAAATGCAAAATACCTGATTATCAGCTATAACTCAGAAGGCATTATTCCTATTTTTGAAATAAAAAAAATACTGAAAAAACACGGAAAACTTTCAACAAAAGAAATTAAATACAATACATATAGAGCAAGTCGTAATTTAAAAAACAGGAACTTATATGTAAAAGAATTTCTTTTTATCTTGCAAAAAAATTAAAGTTATTCATAAAGAATTTATTTTCACACGGGAATCGAATGCAGAAAACCGGCGTGAAAGATAAAAATGCGGAAATTGAAAAAGTTAGACGAGTTTTGCAATTTACGCATTTTTATATCATTTCGTTTAACCTGATTTGGCGAATGCAGTCTATCTTTCCGTTCGATTTAATTTTTAAGAAAAGGTGGCTTTTTAAAAAGACACCGCTTATATTAAGAAGTAAAGGACGGAAAATTATGCGGCATTCGCGGGGTGGCGTCAGCAAAACCACCGGTAAATAAATTTTAACTGCTTTCTGTTTCGTACGGCAGGCCAAGTGATTTTGGTGCGTGATTTTTTCCGCTGAAAATAACGAGTGCGAGCAATGTAATTAAATACGGCAAAATGTTAAACATGTCTGACGGTACGCTTCTAAAAATTGGAAAGTCGTTAGCGATAATCGAAAATGTCAATGTCGAGCCGAATAAAATTGAAGTTAAGGTTACGCCAAGCGGCGACCAGCGCCCGAATGAAACAACAGCCAATGCGATAAATCCGTGTCCGTTTACTGTAGTGCCGGTGAATTGTGTGTTTGCCGTTAAGAGGAGGGAGCCTCCGGCTAGACCGCTTAAAAATCCCGAAGTCATGACAGCAATGTAGCGGATTTTTTTTACATTCAATCCTGCGACAGCTGCGGCTTGAGGATTTTCACCGCATGCACGAAGGTGGAGTCCGGCGGGGCGTTTGTAAAGTATGTACCATGCGAGTAATACAACCGCCAATGCAATAAAAGTTGTCGGATAAACTCCGCCGATACCGGGCATCAAACCAAGTCGGAATTCTTTTGTCTGAGTTTCGCGGAATAGCAATTGCGAAACAAACATGGCAAGTCCGACCGATATAAGGTTAATTCCCGTTCCCGATATTACTTGGTCTGAATTCATCGAGATAGAAGGATAAGCATGCACTAACGAAAAAAGCATTCCCGCAAGCGCACCGCAAAGCAATGCAAGCCATGGCGAAACAGGGCCGAGAATAAATTCGCAGTAATAATGCACAATGGCAGTTACAAATGCACCGATTACCATCAATCCTTCAAGAGCGATATTTACAACACCGGATCTTTCACAAATCATACCGGCAATTGCTGTTATTAAAATCGGAGCTACAAGCATTAAAATTGTTGGAATTTTTAGAATGATATTATACATTTTTCACTCCCTTTTGGCTTTTCTTTTTTTTCAATGAATTCAAAATTATTATTTTTAATCCGTATCGAATTGCTATGAAAATAACAACCAAGCCCTGTATGATATATATAATTTCTTTCGGTATTGAATTAAGCTCCATAAGAGGTTGTGCCGAAGAAAGCATACCGAACAGTAATCCCGAAAGCATCGTTCCGATTGCCGTATTATTACCGACAAGAGCGACAGCAATTCCCGTAAAGCCGTAATTATCCATTCCGCCCAAAACACGCCCATAACTGAACGAGCCAAGTGAAACAACACCGCCTGCAAATCCTGCAAAAAGCCCTGAAATAAGCATCGATAAAACAATACTTTTTGTTACCGAAATACCCGAAACTTCTGCCGTTGTTTTATTCAAGCCTGTCGCTCTCAGTTCATATCCTGTTTTGGTTTTATTCATTATGTACCAAAACAACAACACCGATGCTATTACAAACCAGATGCCGTTATTAAACTGTGAGTGATGAGTTACCCTGGACCAGAATTCAGAATTGAGCATTGCAGTTTTAGGAAAAGACGGAGTTCTATATGTATTTGTTCCCGGAATAGTCATAGTCAACATTCGCGACAAATAAAGAGCAATAAAGTTCATCATAATTGTTGCAACAACTTCTGAAACTTCTCTTTTTGCTTTTAAGTAACCTGCTATACCGCCCCATATTGCACCGGCAAATCCCGCCAATAACATTGCAACAATCATGTGCAAAATTCCAATTTGCGGCAAGTACAATGCGGCAAACTGTGCTGCCGTAAGACCGATAATATACTGGCCTTCGCCACCGATATTAAAAAGCCCGACTCTAGCGGCAAACGCCATTGCAAGACCGCAGAGAATTAAAGGCATGGAGCCGGCAAGCCATTCACCGATGTATCTTATATAAAACTGCCCTCTGTCTATACTATAACCTGTTGTAACCTGCAAAATAGCTTTATACATACCCGCAGGATTTTTACCGACCAGCAAAATTAAAACAGTCCCGCATAAAAATCCTGCCAAAACAACAATGACAGAAAGGGCTGCGTCAGATGAAACAATTTTTTCCAAGAAGTTTTTATTTTTCTTCATTTTTGCCGCCTCCCATTAACATACCTATTTCTTTTTCCGTAATCTTTCCTGCGTCATATACATTTTCAATTTTACCGCGGGAGATAACAGCAATGGTATCACATAAATTCATTATTTCATCAAGCTCAAACGAAATAAGCAAAACCGCCTTTCCGTTATTTCGCTCTTCAATAATTCTTTTGCGAATGTATTCTATTGCTCCAACATCCAAGCCCCGTGTTGGTTGTACGATAAGTAAGAATGAAGGCGACAGACTGATTTCCCTTGCAATAATCATCTTTTGCTGATTACCGCCGGAAAGATTTCCTGCATAAGCCTTAGCCCCTTCATCACCTGAGCGTATATCGAATTCGGAAATTAAAGTTTCAGCATTTTTTTCCATACCTTTAAAGTCCATAGCACCGGTTCTTGTCGAGTATTTTTTTGTATCATAATTTTTCAAAACAAGATTTTCCGCAATTGAAAAATCCATAATCAAACCGTACTTTTGCCTGTCATCAGGCACATGCCCCAATCCTGTTTGAATTCTTTCTTTTATGGATTGCAGATTAAGCTCTTTGCCGTTCAAAAAAACACTTCCCGAATGCACCTTTGCCAAGCCCGTAATTGCGGCTACAAGCTCTTTTTGTCCGTTACCGTCAACACCTGCAAGCCCGAGTATTTCACCGGCATGTATTTGAATTGAAACATTATCTACACTTAAAACTTTTTCATCTCCCATCACCGAAAGATTTTTGGTTTCAAAAACAAGCTCTCCTTTTTGCATCGGAGGTTTATCAATAAAAAAGTTTACCGCACGCCCGACCATAAGCTCAGCTAGTTCCTGCTCGGAAGTTTCCGAAACATTTACAGTGTCTATTGTTTTACCCAAACGCATAATAGTACACCTGTCTGCAACAGCTTTAATCTCTTTTAGCTTGTGTGTAATTATAATTACTGTCTTACCTTCCTCTTTTAATGCCTGAATGATTTCCAGCAATTCCTTAATTTCATTTGGAGTAAGCACAGCACTCGGCTCGTCTAAAATCAAAATATCAGCCTTTCTGTAAAGCGTCTTTAAAATTTCAACCCGCTGTTGCATACCGACAGTTATATCGCTAATGACTGCATTAGGATCAACATTCAAACCGTACTTCTGTGAAATTTCAAGAACTTCAGACTTTGCCCTTTCAATGTCAATATTGCCTATTTTATTTTTTAATTCCAAACCAAGAACAATATTTTCAGTAACGGTAAATCTTTCAACCAGTTTAAAATGTTGATGTACCATGCCTATTCCAAGCGCAGTAGCATCGTTTGGATTTTTAATTTTTACTTCATTTCCGTTGATTTTTATAATACCTTCATCAGGCTCATAATTACCAAACAAAATAGACATTAGGGTGGATTTTCCGGCACCATTCTCGCCAAGGATTGCGTGAACTTCGTTCTTCCTTACTGATAAGCAAACATCATCATTGGCGACAACACCCGGAAACACTTTTGTAATATGTAACATTTCTATTGCATTGTTTTCAGCAGTCATCTAAGCTCCCAAAAATAAAGAGGGGAATTACCGGCGCATACCCCCTCTTTTTTAATAAGTTAATAACAAACCGTTATCTTAATCGTCTTTTGCACCCAAACCTTCAGGAGCAACACCGGCTTCAAGAGCCGCTGCATAAGTAGCGAACACTTTTATATTACCGGCAATTATATCTTTCTTTGCAGATTCAACTTCTGCAACAATAGATTCAGAAAGAGCCTTATTCTTAACCGAAAAACCCAAACCTTCTTTGGCTAAATCAAGAACAACCTTTTCACCTTTAAATGTGCCGTCCTTAACCGAATCAAGCGCATACTTTGTAGCCATATCAACTTTTTTAAGCATTGAAGTTAAAACAGCCGATTCGCCGTCAGCATAAAGACCTGCTTCATATTGATCTGAATCAACACCAATCGCCCAAACATTCTTATCATTCATTCTGTATTCTTTTGCCTGTGCAATAGTTCCGTTTCCTGTAGCACCCGCAGCCGAGAATATAGCATAAACACCTGAATCAAACCAGTTCTTTGCCTGTGTTTTTGCAAGCTCAGGCTTACCCCAATCGTTTGCATAATAATCGAGAATTTCAGCATCGGGAAAAACAGCTTTTATACCTTGAATATACCCAATCTCAAACTTAGTGATTGTTGAACCCGGCATTCCGCCGATAAAACCAAACTTTGGATTTACAATACCGTCTTCCTTAGCTTTCAATGCAGTAGCCAAACCGACTAAATATGAACCCTCATGCTCTGCAAACGCAATCTGCATAAGATTTGGAGCCGACAACCAAGTTACATCGGCAATCATGTACTTCTGATTAGGATACAACTCCGCAACAGCCTGTGCAGAATCCGCAAAAGTAAAACCTGTCATACAAACCAAATCAAACTCTTGGTCGGAAGTTGACTTCAAAACACTCAAATAAGCATCTTGTGTCGGACAAGTAACAACATCATACTTCTTGCCGCGCTTAGTTGTATTATCAATACTATCACCGTAAAAATTAAGTATCCCCTTCCAAGCAGATGCGTTAAACGACTTGTCCGAAATACCTGTTTTATCCGTAACAAGCCTCATTGTAGGAATACCGTCTGAAACATTTTCCCCAGCTTCTTTTTCCTCAGACTTAGGACAAGCAACAAGCGTAAACACAAGAGCTGCCCCAAGCATAAAAATTGAAATCTTCTTTAACATAAAAAACTCCTTAAAATTGTTATTTAAAAATCTATCATTTTTTGTTATAAATATCAAGTATACAAAATTACTTTAAAAGGGCGAATTTTTGACTTGCGAATTTATAACCCTATAACAAACACCAAAAATCCACGCAAGTCAAAAAACGGGCTATTCGCAGGCTACGCTATCGCTCCGACTAAAATTGCGGCTAATAATTAACGCCGCAATTTTATTTGGTGTATGTGTTTCTCAAAAACACATACACCACCGCTACTATCCCTTTCGCAAGAATTAATTTTATACGGTTTTTTAAATACCCAATTTAAATTTAACCGGCTCAACACCATACAATCGCCTTACCAAGACGAATCTAATTCCTATGCCCTCATTTCTTCTTTACGGATTTTACTCTCGGTTTTTTCTTAAACAAAGAAGCCCTATTATTACCGTCTGCAACCTTTATAGAATTTCGTGTATCCCTATTAACAGGCTTTTCTCGTTTTACATCCCCTTGCCTGTCTTTTGAAACAGTCCGCACCGACCTTGTTTTTTTTGATTTTGCTCTGCGATATTTTTCCATAAATCTCAAACTGTCATCAAAGCCGGTCATAAACTGCCTAAGCTCTTCTTCAAAAACCACAATTGCGTGCCTGTCAAAACCCGTACCCTCAGTACTTTTACTTTCAACAATCTGTAAAAAAACATCACCTCTTGTATTTTCTTTTACATTAAAAAAATATGTTCTGTTCTCTGCCTGAATTTGTGTTGTAAACACTTCTCCTCTAATTCCCATAATATCCTCACCTTAAAATAATCGGCTAACGCCTTTAATTTTTTTCACTCGCAAACGCCAACTCATCAGCCTCTGCAACCATTTTTCCCTGCCATAAAACCAGCTCGGTTTCTGCTTCTATATTATCGCCTTTTATATCAGCCATAACCCTAAACACCGGCTCAGTACCTGAACCTCGCATCCAAATAAAACCAACGGGAGCATTACCTTTATCATAAAACTGTATTTTCAAACCGCCTCGCCCTGAAAGACTAAAATCATCAAGCCCTTCAATTTGTTTTACACCGTTAGTTGCCATCACCTTATATGTGCATATCCCGTATTTTTTATTCAATTCTTTTTGTTTTAAACTCCACTCCTTTTCAAACACAGATTTATACATCGCTTTTAATTTTCCGTGGTCGTTTGTTTTAATTTTAAGCAAAGCTCTTTTTTCCTGTGTCGGCGTAGTAGTATACTCAGGCAAAGTTTTCATCACATCTGAAAGAGTAAAATTATTTTTATAATTCTTTTGCTGTCCCGATGCTTTACACCACAATTTAAACAAAGAGGTTTTTGACTTACTATCCAAAAGTAAAATTTTAAGAATTGCAAAAACCGTATTTAGCGGATCCCTGACCGAAGACGGATAAGTTATATTTCCGCCATTTGAGCCTTCCCCCAAAATACGCACTTCATAACCTTCCTCTCTCAATTTATCTGCAAGCCCCACTACATTTGCCTCGCCGACTTCAGCCCTAAAAACTTTTGCCCCAAAGGCTTCGGCAATTTTTTCAATTCGCAATGATGTTGGAGCATTTACCGCAACAGCCAACGGTTTTTCAGTTTCTCGGATATAACTCAATTCTGCCATAACCGAGAGGGCAAAAACTTCCTGTGCTTGGAGAACAATCGGCTCATTTTTTAAATTATCCCAATATATTATATTTCCCCTGTCTCCATCACAATCCGGCATATATCCAAGCACAGGGGCTTTCCCCGAAGTGGAAAGCCTGCGCATTTCGTCTGCACAAAAGCGCAAGTTTTTGCCCTCAGGAATTATACCATGCACTATTTTCCCGCACTCATTGTTAATACTGAAAAAATCAATACCGACACTTTCAAACAAAACCTTATCAATTGAAACAGACCTTGCACTCCCGTTAAAATCGCAAACTACCGTAACAGGATTTTCTCTGTTTTTAATTATATTCCCAAGCTCATCAAAAAACGTATTTTGTAAACCCGGCTCACTGTAACCTGAAATAACTTCTTTTGAAAAAGTAACATAATCATTAAACGCCTCTTTCTTACTCTCATAGTTTAAAACAGTTTGCAAAAAATCAAAATACTCCGGTTCAGTTGTTTTTACTTTTTGGGTAAATTTAGCAATCAGTTTTTTTGCATCATCTGAGCCAATAACACCGCCTGAGGGTAAGCCGAATTTTATGCCGTTATGCCCAACAGGATTATGACTTGCAGAAATATACATAAATGCAAAACCACGCTTTTTCGCATAAGCCATAATTTCAGGTGCAGAAACAACCCCCACAGACTTTACCGTAAAAACTGAACTCAATGCATAAAAAGCGATTTTTTCCAGCATTGTGCCTGTAGGACGGCTATCCCGCCCAAGTACTATAACAGAGATATTTTTAGTGTTTTGATTTTCTTTTAAAAATTCGCAGAAAGAAGTAGCCGCAAGATAAAAAAGCCATTTGTCAACTTCTGAAATTTCAGCCGTTGCGTCCTCCTCATTTCCTGATTTCGCAAAAACCTTTCTCCAACCCGATGCCGACAAAATAAATTCGGACAACCCGTTAAGAGCTTCCGCCTTAGTAACAGCTTTCATAATCCGTCCCTCACTTCCGCGTAAAAACTAACATATATTTTAAAAAAAAGCAAGAGCAGGAAAAACATATTTTTTCCAATAAAAAATTTAAAAATCAAGAATTGACAGATTAAAAAAAAACTGATACAATTACAAACGAGCTTAGTGATTATATAAAAATTTATATTTAAAAATATAAATAATTTTTATTTCAAGGAGTGTTAAAAAATGAGTACCC
>PDOP01000042.1:10494-57741 GCA_002749205.1 Treponema sp.
CCCCCCCCCCCCCCCCGAAAAATGGAGAGCAAAATGGAGGTTAAAGAAAGCTTAAAAATTCAATTTTTTGCGATGGCAATAATCAATGTTGTTTTTATTGTTGCATCAATATTTCTTTTTCTCCAAGTCAAGGAAGACAGCGAAACAATTATTAAATTGCAGGATAAAAAAGAGCGCTTATTTTTAGTTGCAGATGAGCTAAAACAATGCAGCGAAGACTTAACAAGATTATGCCGTATTTTTGTAGCAAGCTCAGGTAAACAAAAATATCTTGATGAATATAATTACATTGTTGACTGGCGCTCAGGGAAAATACCAAGACCAGACACACTTGATAAAAAAATATTTCCCGAAAGAAAAATTAGTCAAATTGAGCTTTTAAAAGAGTTTGGTTGTACAGAAGCAGAGCTAAATCTTTTAAAGCAGTCAAGTGAATTAAGCAATAAACTTATTTCGATTGAAATGCAGGCAATCAATACAATTAAGAAAAGAGCATATATTTCAGGCGTATATAAAATTCGTGAAAATGAAAGCTACTTTAATTTCGCAAATAGAATAATAAACGATGATAATTATAATGCTGAAGTTGCAAAAATTATGAAACCAATAAATCAATTTCATTCGTTACTTCATAAAAGAGTTGAAAATATTATTCTTAAAACAGAAAAAAGTTTGGTATGGAAAGAAAGCCTTGCCGTTATATTCATGATAATAGTAATTATAAGTTTTATTATAATGCTTGTTTTCTTTTATCGTGCAATATTAAGACATGTTTTAAAAATATCAAAATTGTTATTGGTACTGGGAGATGGCGATTTAACCCATACATGTAACATAAAATCCAAAAACGAAATAGGCACAATGTCGTTAAATTTAAATACGATGGTTAAAAATATTCGCGATCTTATTTTTGTTATTCAAAAAAATGCTACCTCTCTTTCAAACGATGGTGAACAACTTTCAAATAATATGAGTGAAACCGCAAATTCAATAAACGAAATCAGTGCAAATATTGACGGTGTAAAAGAGCAAATTTTAAGTCAAAGTTCCGGTGTAACAGAAACCTCTGCAACTATGGAAGAAATAATTCGTACTATTCACAGCCTCGATAGTCGAATTGCAAAACAAGTTACAACCCTGCAAAATCTTATTGCCATCATTCAAGAAAGTAATACAACTACAGGAGAAACACATAATATCCTCAATAAAAATAATGAGCTTATAGCGGGGCTTGTAAATGAGTCAGCACGAGGAAAAGAAGTTATTACTAACTCTGAGCATGAAGTAAAAAAGATTTTAGACGAATCGGGAACACTTTTAGAAGCAAGTAATATCATTCAAAACATTGCAAGCCAGACGAACCTTTTGGCTATGAATGCGGCAATCGAAGCCGCCCACGCAGGCGATGCCGGAAAAGGCTTTGCCGTTGTTGCTGATGAAATCAGAAAACTTGCAGAGGAGTCAAGCTCACAAGCAAAAATGATAACGGCTTCACTTAAAAATTTAAGCAGCGAAATTAAAGGTATATCCAACGCTTCATCAAACATCGGTGAAAGTTTTATGTCAATTTTCGATAAGGTAAATCAAGTTAAACAACGAAGTGCAGGTATAATGAAAATTGCAGAAACAAGACAAGTGCAAAGCGATAAATTATTACATCTAATCGAAAATATAGACGGAATAACCAGTGAGGTAAAAAACGGCTCAACAGAAATGCTAAAGGGCGGTGAACAAGTTGCAACTGAAATGAGAAAACTTGATGAGCTTACGAGAGTTATCTCTGAAGCTATGAATGAAATGGCAGTAGGTGCTTCGCAAATAAATCAAGCCGTTCAAGAGGTAAACGATTTAACTAAACAGAATAAAGAAAGTATAAAAACATTATCTGTCGAAGTAAATAAGTTTACTGTTTAAAACAAAAAGCGTTAGGCACATTAAAAGTTGTGCCGACTTTTTCAAAAGTCGGCACAAAATAAAAATGTTGCGATAATTTTCGCAACATTTTTAGTCGGAGGCGAAGACGCGAGCTTTTAATACGCCGGCGGGCTTCGCCCGCAACGCCCAAATAAAAATTTAAATTATAAAACAATTCTGTCATTTCCCTCTCGTTTTACTTTTCCGCTTTTTTCCATGCAATTCAAAATAGGGATTATATATTTTCTGGATAGTGAAGTCGCTTGACGAGCATCGGATATTGAAATCAAGTCGCCGGTTTTTCTGTCTTGCATGATTTTTACCACAGTGTTTTCGTAAACTTTTTTATGAAAGTAAAGCGAATTTTCCAATAAAACAAGCTCATTCAATTTAACCAAGTCGCGGGCTTCCTTACGCACCTGCGGTATGTTCACTTTGTCAATGTCAACCCCTGCAGTATCCGCTTTTAGTGCCATATCCAAAAGGCGTTTTGCATTTTTAGAAAGACAAGCACCGGTTTGTCCTGAGATATTATATAAATTAGCGTTTTGTTCAAGTTTTTTAATCTCGCATAAATATTTTAAAATCGCTGTTTTTGCTTTTTGTTTAATGTTGATGTCAACCTCTTCCGCAGTAAAGCCTGCTTGACTTTTTTTTGCAAGCTCTAAAATTTTAGTTTCCCAGAGTTTCAGCTTTTCGGTTAATACAAACCATTCACCACAAGCAGTAACATCTTTTTTGTCTTGTGTAAGCTCATCAAGTGATGCTTTGCTTTTTTCGATAGCTCCATCAGCATAAAACAAATAACTTTTCCAAGACGGCAACTCTCGGTTAGTATAAATCTTAAACGCTTCTTTAAATGTACTGCGATTATACGAAGTAAAACTTGCAAGCACACGACATGATGCAATAATTGAACTTCCGCCGTGCCGAATTAAAACAGCGTTTTGATTCCATGCAGATGATACAGGCTCTTTAAGGGATAGCCGACCAAGACTGTTATCAAAATTATTCAAATGAAGTTTCCCGATTGCATGAGCGCTCCCCAAGGCTATTTCCAACTCAGTGTGATTTTTAAATGTATTTACTTCGCCGTCTTCATAAAAAAATTCGTTTATTCTGATTAACAATTCCGAGCCAACCAATATAGGAGAGCTTTCTTTTTTTGCCAAAAGCATTCCCCGCTTGACTTCAATCTTTTCCGGCACTTTCAAATTTAAGGCGGTTCGCGAGCCTGCATCAATTTCTTGCAAGTCTTGATGATGCGATTGAATGCTTTTTATTCGACAGTCTACACCACTTGGATAGAGTTTAAGATTATCACCAATTAAAATTTTGCTTCCGCGTAAAGTACCTGTAACGGTAGTACCAATTCCCTTGAGAGTAAAAACCCTGTCAACATACAAAAAACTTTTATCAGGTTCAATTTTTTTTGACTCTTTCAGAAGGCAGGTAATTTTTTCTTTTAGATTTTCAATTCCATCGCCTGTTAATGCAGAAACAGTAACTACAGGCAATTCTCTGTCAAGCAATTTTAATGAGTTAATATATATTTCTTCTTTCAAAATTTCAAGAGTTTCATCGTCAGCTAAATCAGATTTTGTAATAACTGCAATAATAGAATTAACCTGCATTGATTTTAAAACCCTCAAGTGATCGGTAGTCATTTGCATCCAACCGTCATCTGCCGCAACAACCAAAAGAGCTGCATCAAGCCCCCAAGTCCCCGCAACCATATTCCGTATAAACCGCTCATGACCGGGAACATCAACAATGCCGACAGTCCCAAGCTCAATATCCTGTAATGATGCAAAGCCTAACTCAATAGTCATACCCCGCCTTTTTTCTTCAGGCAGATGAGATGTTTCAATTCCTGTAAGTCTTTTAATTAAAGCTGTTTTTCCATGATCAACATGCCCTGCTGTGCCTAATATATACGCCATTTATTTTAATACCTCATTTATCGATACCTTCAAATAAGCATCGTCTTTTTCATCAACTGTCGTCAAATTCAAAAAAACCGCACTGTCTTCAACGACAGCAATAATCGGAGGGGTTAAATTACGCAAATCTGTTTTTATCTTATCCGCAAGTTTATGCGTATTTAATTTAACAGCCCATGAAGGAAAGCTCGTATCGGGCGTACTTCCTCCACCCAATGAAAATGAATGTTTTTCTACACTCGCTTTATTTTCAGGAAGCGCGTTTACAATGTTTTCACACCTGTTTTTTATTTTATCAAGATTACAATGTAATGCTTTTCCGGCCACACTCTCTCCGTTATTTAAATAATGCACCAAACATGCTTCCATCAAACTTGCAACAGCCCGCCCGACACGATACGTTCTCATCAATTGATGCTTTGCAATTTTTGTTATGTACTCACCCTTACCTACAATCCAACCTGCCTGAGGCCCGCCTAAAATTTTATCACCCGAAAAACAAACCATATCAGCCCCTTCTTTTACAAGAGACGAAACTGTCGGCTCATCGGGAATGTTTAAATTTATATTTCCCGAGCCTTGGTCAACGGCAAGAATAATATCCTCCGGCAAAACACTTTTAATTTCACGAACAGCCGGCTCTTTTGTAAATCCCCGTATTCTGTAATTAGATGTATGCACCCACAATACCATTGCGGTATTTTCTGTGATTGCATTTAATATATCATCTGTGGTTGTAATATTGGTAGTGCCGACCTCAACAAGTTTACACCCCGCCGCCTTCAATATTTCAGGAATTCTAAAACCACCGCCAATTTGCACCTGTTGCCCTCGAGCGACAATAACTTCCCTGTTTTCCGCATGAGCTTTAAGCATTAAAAACACGGCGGCGGCATTATTATTTACCATTAAAGATTCTTCAGCTCCTGTAATAAGCGACATACATTTTGTTAAAAACTCAAACCGTTTACCGCGCTTACCGTCAGCAAGGCTCATTTCAATTGTCGAATAGCCCGAAGCCGCCTTACCTGCAGATTCCCAAACATGCTCAGGCAGAGGACTTCTGCCCATATTGGTATGCAGAACAATCCCTGTCGCATTGATAACATTCGTGATTCGTTTTCGAACTGTTTTTTCGCATTTTTTTTGCACCGCCTCTGCACATTCTAAAATAGTTGGCGGTTCAAAAGCATCAATATTTTTTTTAAAAGCATTTCTCACATCATCTAAATACGCCGAAGCAATTTCAGAAACAACAGGCCTGCCTATCTTCACGATTGATTCAGATAAAAGAGAATGACTTAACAATTTTTCCAGTTGCGGTATTTTTGAAAGGGGGTTTGACATTTTGAACTCCAATCGGAAGAGGCAGGAATCGAACCTGCCACTGCGAATTATGCAGTCATCGGTTTTGAAGACCGAGGGAGCCACCAGACCCCATCAACTTCCCTAAAAGGTTAGAAACCATTTTAATAAAAAAAAGTAAAATTGTCAATCATAAAATTTTAATTTATCCAAGTAAGCTGTTACTTTTAAAAAGGAATAGATTAGCCTCTCCGGTTTTCCACAAAAAAACGTTAAGACAACAAAGTCAATGTTTCCAAAACCAACATTGCCGCAGTGTGAGCCGCTTTTTTTGAAAACTCATCATACGAAACCTTTGCTGATTTTGTTTTTCCGGCGTTATCCGAAATACTTCTCAAAATAATAAACGGTATTTTATTTAATGCACAAACTTGGGCAACAGCCGCCCCCTCCATCTCGGTACATTCAGGATTAAAGTTTTTAATTATATGCGAGCGGAGTTTCTTGTCCGAAACAAAAACATCACCCGAAGCAATTCGTCCTTCAACCAATTTTACGCCTTCATCAACAAGTGCTTTTTTTTGCATGGCTTTAAATGCCGTTGTAACCTTAGATTTTAGTTTTGTAGATGCTTTTCTAAACGGAGTTTTTGTACCGGGCACCTGCCCCAAGGCATAACCGAAATGAGTGGCATCAACATCGTGTTGCACAGTATCTGTAGAAACAACAATATCAAATGTATCCACCTCAAGTGAAAGACCGCCTGCAGTACCGGTATTTATAATTTCCGTTACAGCGAATTGTGAAATCAATATTTGCGTACACATTGCGGAATTTACCTTACCGATTCCCGAGCAAACAATACACACAGGCGTTTTTTCTATATAGCCGTCAAAAAAAATAAGCCCGCCAACTTTAACCGACTCACCGGAAAAATGCCTTTTTAACAAAGCTATCTCTTTTTTTTCTGCACCGATTATTCCTATTTTCTTTTTGATGTCCATCTTAATTATTATCCTCCACCGCTTTAACACGCACTATAAAATCTTCCTTTATAGGCTTGTCTGTTATAATAACGCAACCATGCCCGTGACAAACCCAATCCCTTGTTTCTTCTGTTTCAGGATTTTTCAGAATATAATTACTGTCTTCAATCGGGTGAGTATCAGGACCGACAAACTCAATCGGCGTTCCTGCAGTAAGTTTATTCATGGAAATAAACTCAAATTTATTTTCCGCAATTTTCTTGCCTATAGTCCCCATCATCACATACGAAAACGATGACTTACCGACAGTTGTTTTATTGGCATCATCGGGCGAAAAATAAAAGCCGGTACTAAACTCCCTGTGTGCAGTATTATAAAGCTCATCAATAAAAGGGCGAGCTTCATCTTCTGAAATTTTTCCTTCAAGAAGGTCAAGTTTTTTTCTGTACGCACGAGTAACAAGAGCAGTATAATACAAACTCTTCATCCGCCCTTCTATTTTAATTGCATCAACACCGGCTTTTTGCATTTCAAAAAGATAGTCAATCATACAAATATCTTTCGATGAAAAAAGAGCAGTATAATTCTCACCCTCCTCAACCGGAAAGTATTCACCCTTTCTTTCCTGCTCTTCAACCGCAAGGGTTTTTCCAAACTCTTCGGTTTGTAACAACTCTTTTGCACCTCCATCTTTCTGCACAACCTGATAATTCCATCTGCAAGAATGCGAGCAAAAACCCGAATTGGCACTCCTTCCCGTAAGATACGCACTGATTAAACACCGCCCCGAATACGCTATACACATTGCCCCGTGAGCAAAACACTCAAGCTCCATTTCAGGAACAGCAGATTTAATTTCAGCAACCTCGTTTAACCCGACCTCTCTTCCGAGAACAATTCTAGAAAACCCCATATCCGAATACACCTTAACAGCTTGTACATTTATACAATTAGCCTGCGTACTCAAATGAAGAGCCGTATTCGGAAAATGTTTTTTTAACAAACCGACAACACCTACATCTTGCACAATAAAAGCGTCTATAGGATAATTTTTAAAATAATCAATTTCAGATTCCAACGCCCTTAAATCAGCATTATGAAATGAAATATTTAAAGCACATAATAGCTTTTTAGGCTTCCCCTGTTTTGCATATTTTTCTTTTAAACTCTTTATAACCTTATACTCATCATCAAAAAAATTATCCGCTTTAATTCTAAGCGAAAAATGTTTTAATCCTATATAAGCAGAATCTGCCCCGTATGCCCAAGCGTAATGTAATTTTTGTAAATTACCGGCAGGAGATAAAAGTTCCATTAAAACCTCTTCATAAAATCTTCGGTAAAAGATTTGTTAAAAATTCGCATAATTGCATTTCCCAAATTACCAACCGCAATATGAGCATCAGGAGCAAACTCAGGCAAACTTTGAAAAAAATGCCAGAGCTTATCCCATTCATCTACTTCAAACGGAACACCTGCGGCTTCCAACTTTTCGACAAATCGCTTCGCATCCGAATAAAGCATCTCATTCACACATGCCTGAATAAAAACCGGCGGAAATTTTTCAACCTTACCTCTCAACGGCGAAATAAGCGGGTCAGAAGTATTACCCTCCCCAACATACAACGATGCAACATTCTCTAAAATTTCCGTATTTAAAAACAAATCTTTCTTCCGATGTCCTTCCAACTTTTCAAGTGAAACATCAAGCCAAGGAGAAATTAAAACCAACCCCGCCGGAATCGGTAAATCCTTCTTTTTTAAATAATGCACCAAACTCGTTGCCATCGCCGCACCTGCACCATCACCGCATAAAATAATTTTAGACGGAGAAATATTTTTATGCTCGCACAAATAGGAATAAACATTATAAACATCTTCAAGGGCGGCGGGAAACGGAAACTCAGGCGACAGCCTATACTCAGGCAAAACAAGCATACTCTCGGAGGCAGTTGAAAGCGATGCGGCAAAACTTCGATATGACTTCCTCGAACCGTTGACAAACCAACCACCATGCACATACAACAAACAACGCCCAATCCCCGCAATCAACGGATGCAAAAAATCCATCTTAATATTGCGAAACTCATCTTCCTTCACATCGACCCTATTCGGAATTGACGGCTCAAAAAAAATACTGTCATACTCCTCACGAATTTTCTGCAACGATACTTTATGCGAATAAAGAGTCTTCTTTAATAACCGTTTTGCTCTCGCAGGATTTGCATTTCCCATATTTAAATTTCCCCTCAAAATCAGTTTACATCACTTTTAAAAAGCTGTCAACCTAATTAAAATATTTTAAATAATCGCTAAACGCTCTTAACCCGACGGGCTTGCATAACCTTTTGCCCTCTTCTTAAAACATCAAAACCGTTTCTCCGCCTGTCGAAAGGTTTTTCTTAAAAATTTAATCGGGCAAAAGTGTAGACTAAGCCCGTCCAAATCAGGCTAAACGAAATGAAAGAGAAAAATCAATAAAGTGATTTTTCTCATGCACTCCGGTATTCTTTTTTACTTCACGATACTCAATATTTATATTTGTCTCTGTAAAAAAAATTGAGTAACAACATTTAAATACAAACCTGTTATAAAAAAAAGAAATGAACTAAATTAATGATTTTAAAACAAAAGTACGCGACATATACGATAAAACAAACTATTTTTGTTGCTCTAAAATAACCTTTGCGGAATGCCAACTCAATGTTGCACATTTTATTCTCGCAGGCATTTTAGAAAAATACTCCAGCATCTGTGCATCTTCAAGTTCGTCTTTTTGTTCTTCCGTTATATCTTCCGATGATGACATCATCTTAAAAAAGACTTCTACTTTATTTTTTGCATCTTCAAGCTGTTTACCCTTAATTAAGTCTATAAGCATATTTGTAGAAGCAGTCGAAATTGCACAACCGTTTCCCAAGTATGAAGCGTCTTCTACCACCCCGTCTTTATGCTTTATCAACAATGTTAAATCGTCTCCGCAATTTGGATTATGACCTCTTTCGGCGCTTACATCACCTGAAAGCTCTTTTTTATTATCCTTTCTTCGAGAGTATTCTAAAATAATATCTTGGTATACTGAATCAATTTCCATAAGTTTTCCCTTAAATTTTATATGCCTAAATTATCCAATCAACTTTCATTAAAAACGGTGTTTACTTTTTTAAGAGCAATAATCATCTTATCAACATCTTCTTTTGTATTATATATTCCAAAACTTGCCCTACACGATGACGGCACATTTATATAATTCATTAACGGTTGAGTACAGTGATGTCCGCTACGCACCATCACACCAAATTGATCCAGTATAAACGCAGTATCGTGTGAATGTACGTCTTTTACATTAAAAGCTATTACGCCCACCCTTTCTTTCAACTCTGTTTGATATGTTTCGACAAAATCAAGTTTTTTTAATTCAGATAATGCATAGTCTGAAATTTCGGCAACTACCCTTTCGATTTCATCATATCCGATTCTTTCGATATATTCAATTGCTTTGTGCAATGAATATATCGCTTCCACATTCATTGTACCACCTTCATATTTTTCAGGTGCATCTTTAAATTGACTTTCTTCTTCGGTAACATAAGAAATCATACTTCCGCCATAAAGAAAAGGCGGCATTTTTTCCAAAAGCTCAGTCTTCCCGTATAATATACCCACACCAAGCAAAGAAAATATTTTATGGCCGGAAAACACAAAAAAATCACAACCAAGCTCAGATAAATTTTGCTTACAATGCGGAATTGATTGAGCCCCGTCAATCACAACAATTGCCCCATGAGCATGTGCCGTCTTTGTTATTTCTTTAACAGGGTTTATAACACCGGTTGTATTTACAACCGCAGAAACCGAAACTATCTTTGTTTTTAAATTTAGCTTTGCCTTAAAGTCGTGCATATTAAAACTGCCATCAGGATTTAAATAAACATATTTTAATACGGCACCTTTTTGTTTACAAACATACTGCCATGGTACAATATTCGCATGATGATTTGAAACACAAATTAAAACTTCATCACCGGCAGTTAAATTTGACAAGCCATAACAATACGCAATTATATTAAGAGACTCTGTAGCACATTTTGTAAACACAATTTCTTTTGATGTTTTTGCGCCTATGAATTCTGCAACCTTTTTTCGTGCTTCTTCTACTATTTGAGATGACTGCACAGCCAACTTATGTGAACCCCGCCCTGCATTACCGTTAAACTTTGAATAATATTCATTAACCGCATCAATCACCTCTTTCGGACGCTGAGAAGTTGCCGCAGAATCCAAATAATGTGTATCAGGTTGTTGCATTAAAAGCGGAAAGTCCTCTTTATAGCTTTTCATTTTTATATTTTTGCCTCTATTGTTTCATTAAGATTTATATTAAGCTCATCAATAAGTTTATCCCTCATTGCCTTATCATCGATAATATTCAGAATCGGCAAAAAAGCGGCTTTTGCCATAAGTATTTTTGCACTCAGCTCATCAAATCCTCGTGTCATAAGATAGTATAACTGGTCATCATCAATCGCCGAAAAACTTGCGGCATGCTCTCCAATAACATCATCTTCATCACAAAATATTGTCGGAATTGTCATACCGACAACACCTTTATCAAACATATTTGTATTATCCGAAAAGCGTGCAAATGATCCGCTGCAACCCCTGTTAAAAAACAAATTTCCGCGAAACATCTTTTTAGACTTATCTTTTAGAACACCGGTAGCAGATATAACTGCATTTGTTTTTTTACCGTTAATAATAAAATTCTGCTCAAAATCCGCTCGCCTTTGCTCATTAACAAAATATAGCGGAAAAATATTTACTTCAACATCGTCTTCGTGAATATAAGTCGAAGTAGAAGCTCCGTTCACCTTTGCACCAAGTTGAATATCATAAATATTTATAACAGCATTTTTATCTGCATCTATTTTAAGTGTTTCAAAATTACGACTTTCTTTATTTAAATTCTGCACTTTAATTAAGTTCAACTCGGAGTTGCTTTTCACTTTTATCCGCATTAAACCGCTTCTAAAAAAATTATGTTTAAGACTGCACTCATCACTTTCAAGAAATACAGACAGTTTAGCTTTTGTGTTTTCGGCAATTTCGATAAAACTTTGGTCGTACAGCACATCGTTTTTTTCATCAAGCTTAAAACTAGCCGAAATATTTACCGGCTCGTCAGCAACATTGTTTTGATTTATTTTCAAATAAAACCCTGAGTTACATTTTTCCTGCACCTCTTCTGTATACGCTTTTCCTAATCCGCAGTTTTTTTGACGCTGATTTGTATCATAATCAAAAACACCCTTATTGCCTTCAATAAATTTATCAATCCCCGTATATATAGCTTGTGCAGGCAGTTCCGATATTTCAAAGTTTGAAAACTTTTTTGTCGGAATATCTTCTTTTACATATCCAAGCCTTTTGAAATAATTATCTTTTTTCATAAACTTACTTCATATCCTTATAAGAGGCATTAACAAATAAATTTATATTACAATGCCTCGATAAATTACTAACCAATAGTTCCCTCAAGCTCTATAGTAATCAAATTATTTAACTCAACAGCATATTCTAAAGGTAACTCCTTGGAAATGGGCTCAACAAAGCCTTTAATTATCATAGACTTCGCAGTCATTTCATCGATACCCCTTTGCATCAAATAAAACACCATTTCATCACTAATGCGACCAATCTTTGCTTCATGTCCTATATCAACATTATTATTATGCACTTCTATAATCGGAATTGTATCCGACCTTGAATCGCTGTCCAGCATTAAAGATTCGCATTCCGCAACAGCTTTAGCTCCGTCAGCACCCGCACCAATGTGTAAAAGCCCTCGATAATTAGCTTCACCGCCACTTTTACAAATAGACCTTGAGTGCATCTCCGAAACAGTTTCTTTACCCAGATGCAAAACCTTAGTCCCCGTATCCAAACACTGCCCTGCGGAAGCAAAGGTTACGCCTGTAAATTCCGAGCGAGAACGGTCGCCTTTAAGAATACTCATCGGATACAACATGGTAACACGAGAACCAAAAGAACCTGAAACCCATTCAATAGTGCCGTCTTCATCAACAATCGCCCGCTTTGTATTTAAGTTATACAGATTACGAGACCAGTTTTCAATCGTAGAATACCTTAGGGTCGCATTTTTTTTAACATACAATTCAACGGCACCTGCATGCAACGCATTTTTATAATACTTAGGAGCACTGCAACCTTCTATAAAATGAAGGTAAGCTCCCTCATCTACTATAATCAATGTATGCTCAAACTGACCCGATTGATTTGCATTCAATCTAAAATAAGACTGCAAAGGAAGTTCAACCTTTACACCTTTTGGCACATACACAAAAGAGCCACCCGACCAAACCGCACCGTGAATAGATGCAAATTTGTGGTCGTTTGGTTTTATCAATTTCATAAAATGCTCACGGACTATTTCTTCATGCTCCCTTACGGCGGTCTCCATATCAAGATACACAACGCCCTGCTTTTTTAAGTCTTCCTGTAAGCTGTGATACACAACTTCTGAATCGTATTGTGCACCGACACCCGCAAGCGATTCTTTCTCTGCTTCGGGAATACCAAGCCTGTCAAAAGTTTGTTTAATTTCATCGGGGACATCTTCCCAAGATTCCGCCATCGAATTTGAACCGGCAACAATGTAGTGTATTATTTCCTGAACATCTAAATCCGAAATATCCGCTCCCCAATCGGGCATATCGGTTTTGTTAAAATGCTCCAAAGACTGTAATCTAAGGTCGAGCATCCAGTCCGGCTCATTTTTGCGTTTTGAAATTTCTTTTACAACATCTGCATTTAAACCAAGCCCTGTTGAAAATTCATAATCAACAGAATCTTTAATATCATAAATGCCACGCTCTATATCGGAAACATAAGTTTTTTTTCGCTTTTCAAAACCTTCTTCACTTATATTTTTTTCACTCATAAATTTTCTCTTATATTTGCATAACCGTGAGATTCAATGTACTTTGCCAAAGATAAATCTCCGGTCTTAATAATTTTACCGTCAACAATAACATGTACAACATCGGGTTTAAGGTAATCAAGAACCTTATTATGATGGGTAATTATCAACACACCCATTTCGGAAGTGCGTATCTTTTGAACCCCCTCAAACACAACCCTGGTTGCATCAATATCAAGCCCTGAGTCCGCTTCATCAAGTATAGCAAGTTTAGGTTTCAGCATAGCCAACTGTAAAATCTCGCTCTTCTTTTTTTCGCCGCCTGAAAAACCTACATTCAAATGCCTGCCTGCATATTCAACCGGTATTTCAAGATCCTTCATCTGAGCCAATAATTCTTTATGGAATTTTGCAATTGACACTTTTTCGCCCGACACAGCTTCTTTTGATGCACGCAAAAATTCTTCAAGCCTCAACCCGGGAATTTCTTCGGGTGTTTGAAACGAAAGAAAAATCCCTTTCCTTGCCCTTTCATGTACGGATAAATCGTTTATACACTCTCCGCCAAAAAATATTTCACCTGAATCCAAATTAAACACGGGGTTGCCGACAATTCCTGCGGCAAGAGTAGATTTACCCGCTCCATTTGGCCCCATAACAGCATGAATCTCACCGTTTTTCATGCTCATGTTGATTCCGTCAAGAATAACATTATCCTCAACCGAAACCCTCATATTTTTTATATCTAATAGATTGCCCATAAAAACTCCTATTTTCAGTGTTCCACATTTTAAGCAAAACACCAATGCCATTCTATACCTCAATAAAACAATTGTCAATATAAAACCATTATTAAGTTAATAATCTTTAACAACAAAGTCAACAGAGGAGATTGCAAAAGTCGGAGAAGTTTTGTAAATTCTTCTCAAAATCCAGCAAAAAGCGTTAGTGGTCGGAGTAATGCGAGCGGGTTTTTCAAAAACCCGCGATGCAAATAAAAAAACGGCGTAAATTACAAGCCGTTTTTTTAGTCGAAGCGATAGCGTAGTTACGGAGGGCACGGCGGTTTGATACGATTTTGCATTTAAAATTTATTCAATCTCCAAACCGCAACGCCCAAATTTTTATCCATTAACTATTTTTAAAAATTCTTCTTCGGTGATAATCGAAATGTTTAATGACTGTGCTTTTTTGTTTTTTGACGATCCTGATTCGGGAGTATTTGTAACGAGGTAGGTCAAGTCTTTTACAACCGAAGATTTCGCCGCCCCGCCTTTTTCTTTAACAAGGGCTTGTGCCTGTGCGCGTTTCATCGTATAAAGCTCGCCGGTAAAACAAAAGCTCAACCCTTTAAGCGGTGCATCAGCGACAGGCGGTTTAATTTTAAGTTTGCCTGAATTAACAAGTTCCGTCATTTCCGGTTTTAAGATTTCAAGATTTTCGCTCAGAGTCTTTGCGAGTATTTTGCCAAACTGATAAACATTCGACAGCTCTTCTTCGCTTGCGTCAAGCAGTTTTTCCAAAGTGTCGTAACCGCTTGCAATCAGTTTTTCGGCCATCACTTCGCCAATACCTTCAATGTCAAACCCCGCAATAAATTTGGCAAGGCTGATTTCGGTTTTTGAATTTATCGCATTGATAACTTTTTCTGCGGAGCGTTGCCCCATTCTGTCAAGCTCTGCAAGCTCTGAAACCGTAAGAGTGTAAATATCCGAAATTGAATTAAGGCGTTTTGTGTCAAACAACCTGCGAATTAAGGTCGTCCCCAAATCGCGAATATCAAGAGTGCTTACCCATTTTTCAATTCTGTGATGAATCAATTTCGGGCAATTCGGGTTCGGGCAATAAAGCCGCGTTCCCTCATCCAAGAGTTTGGTTTGGCAAACCACACATTTTTCGGGCAGAACGATTTCGGTTGCACTTGCAGGGTTTTCAACAAGGCTTTCTATTTTCGGAATAATCTCGCCCCGTTTTGTTATCACCACCTTACTGCCGATTTTTAAACCAAGCGATTTTATTATGTTGGGGTTTGCAAGGCTTGCACGCCTAACGGTTGTACCGGCAAGATGCACCGGCTCAATAATCGCAATCGGTGTATAAGTTGCTCCCGATTCGCTCCACTCGATTTCAAGCACGGTTGAAACAGCTTCTTCCAAACTGAACTTAAACGCAATCTGTTTTTCAGGCCTTGCACGGCTTAAATCTTTTGCATCTATTTCGTTTGTTTTTACAACCAAGCCGTCAATATCGTATTCAAGTGTCGGGCGAATATCCATCACCGAGCTTCTGTAATCAATGACTTCCTGCGCTGTTGCACATATTTTTTGCGGTACGGTTTTAAAACCAAGCTCGGAAAGCCACTGTGTTTTTTCAATCTCGGTTTCAAAAAATTTCTTGCCTGTAAACGGCTTTCCGACAGTGCCTTCAACGGCATCATAGCAAATCACGGTCAGATGCTCGCAACCCATTCCGTCCTTTCGTTTCATTAAACCGTTTGCCGCATTTCTGCAGTTTGCTTTATCGGAAAAAAACTGCACATGCACATTCTTTGTCATTATAACTTCAGAGCGAATGCCCCCCGTAAACGGCACCGGTTTATTTTTACTCATTAAGTTAAACACAAGCCCCTGCATTTTTTTCGCATTACAGGTTATATCATCGCCAACCCTTCCGTTGCCTCGGGTAACCGCTTTTGTAAAGATACCGTCCTCATACTGAAGCTCAAGGCTCGCTCCGTCCAATTTATACTGCACAATTAAATTGCCCGCATTTTCTGCACCGCTTTTCTTTGCCCAATCCAAAAAGCTGTCGGGGTTTGCGGCTTTTTCCTGACTGCCCATAGGAATAATATGCTCCGCCTTAGGAAAACCGTCCGCCTTATCTTCAGGCACGGTTTTAAATAAACTGCTATTCGGGCTTAACTCTCGCAACTCGTCCCACAAAGCATCAAATTCCGCATCACTAATTTCCGGCTCGGCATTATAATAAAGCTCTTGATGTCGGCTAATCAATTTTTCCAACTCTTTAATTCTGTCTGTCTCTGTCATTTTTCCCTCAAAATCTAAACTGCAATATTATCGGTTTTTATTATATAGTTTTTTCAAAGCCTTGTCATCAGATACTAAGATTTAATTTAGCAGGTAAATGTTTGCTTTGCAAACATTTACCTGCTAACCCGCACCCTCCGCATAATCTTTTCGTCTTTACTGCACAATAAAATCGGAAGTCTCAAATAGAGCCTTCCTTTTCTGAAAATTATAAACGACAAAAAGGATAGACGGAGGGTGCCAAATCAGATGTAAAGAAATTGTTTAGCACGCCGGTATTCTGATAAACTTCACTGCACCGTAAGACGCAAATTTTCCGCTATCACGGAAACTTGCGCCGATGTCAAAACTGAGCTTTCTTTGGTATTAGGCAAAAAAATGATAAAAAAATATTAGATATGCCACCTAACATTATACAAGAAGTAATGGTCTTCCACCCTATTATATATCAGTAAAACAAAATTTTCTTACCCAATAGCCAAAAAAGGATTTTTTTTATATAATTAAAATACTTATGGATGATAAAACGATACAAAAAGATTTATTTTCAGAGCATAACAGTAAAAAAATGAAAAAAATTTTAAATACAATTATTGAAGGTGATTGTATTTTGGAATTACAAACGATCCCTAATAATAGCATTGATTTTATATTTGCAGACCCGCCTTATTTTATGCAAACGGAAGGTGATTTGATTCGTTTTGAGGGTACAAAATTTGCAGGCGTTGATGATGAATGGGATAAATTTAATTCATTTACCGAGTATGATAGTTTTTGTGAAAGCTGGCTTAAAGAATGTCAGCGAGTATTAAAAAAAGACGGCAGTATTTGTGTGATAGGTTCATTTCAAAATATTTTCAGGCTAGGTTATATAATGCAAAATTTAGGTTTTTGGATAATAAATGATATTATTTGGCATAAAAATAATCCCGTTCCAAATTTTGCAGGAACAAGACTTTGTAATGCTCACGAAACTCTGATTTGGTGCAGTAAAAATAAAAACAGCAAAATTAATTTCAATTATAAAACAATGAAATATTTAAACGAAGGTAAGCAAGAAAAATCGGTTTGGACATTGCCCATCTGCAACGGAAATGAACGCCTGAAAGACAAAACAGGTAAAAAAATTCATTCTACTCAAAAGCCAGAAAAATTACTTTTTAAAATAATTTTAGCAGCGACAAAACCAAACGATATTATACTCGACCCATTTTTTGGTACAGGAACTACAGGAGCAGTTGCAAAACGAATTGGACGAAATTATATTGGAATTGAGCGAGAATCAAAATATATTGTTGAAGCAAGAAAAAGACTCGCTAAGATAAAAAATGAAAGTGATGAAATCACGAATTTAACATTAGAAAAAAAACCACCAAAAGTACCAATGACAGCCTTGTTAAAAAAAAGCTATTTAAAACAAGGTGATTTTTTATATTCTCCTAAACAAGAAAAAAAATGTAAAATTTTGGAAACAGGAAATGTTCAAGATGAACAAGATGTATTATCCATCCATAAAATGAGTGCAAAAATTTTAAATAAAACTAATTATAATGGCTGGAATTATTTTTATGTCAATTATAAAAATTCATTTATTCCACTTAATGAATTAAGGTATATTTATAATGAGGAACAAAATGCAAAATAATATTAATGAACTTATAAATAAAAGCGTTTTAGAAATTATTGAACATTCGGCAAATGATAAAAAAATTACAGCTTTAGTTCAGAAGCATGAAAAGAAAATCCATTTTATTCCTACAAAATATCGAGTTCTTGGTGGAATATTGCAAAGTATGAATATTCAATTTGGAAATTTTATTGAAGTTTTAATGAAAAATTTAATTGATAATGAACAAAAATATGAGGTATTGAAAACTTATACAGGCAAGAAAAATAATACTTTTTCTTTATCAAACATTAATGAGCAATTAATTGATAAATATATTACAAAATGTCAAACACAAAATATAAATGTTGATAATGAATTTGTTATTTTACAAAAGACAATTTTTGAAAATAATAAAAAAATAAAAAATAACTTTATAACATTTAAACATGATATTGATTTATTATTTAAGGATAAAACAACAAACAAAATTTATTATTTAGAAATAAAATATAATGATGATCATGACACAGGAAAATTTGTTGATATAAATCGTAAATTTATAAAAACATATGCGTATTTATTAAATGAGTTTAATTTAAAAAATTATGATTCTCTAGTTCCTATTTTGTTTTTCTTTAACAATAAAAAAATGAAAGGGAATATTTATGTTCCTGAAGGTACCAATATAAAAAGAGGTAAGACATTCTTTGATGAGTTTTTAACAACCAGCTATAGCTCTGTTGAAAACTATTTAACTGAATTATCAGAAGATAAAAATACTATTAAAAATTTTAATAATTTATATAAAAAAATTATTAAAATGAATAACGGCAGATAACATGGTGTAAGGAATAATGATTTTACACCCTAATAAACACTATTTCTGATGAAGTGAAAAACATTATTGAAACAAAAAGTCTTTTACGGGATAGGATTGACCATTTGATAAAAACTTGAAAATAAACACTTAAATTACTCAATCGAAAGGGAGAATTAAAATGGGTAAAATACTTAACAACAATGATTTTAATGCAAAAGCATTACTCGCAAACTACGATTATTTGTACCTTGTATTTAACAGAGGCTTTAAATGACCTTTCTGTGCCAAGCACATGATGCAGTTGCATCAAGACATACAAAAATTTGAAGCAAAGAAAATCAGGAGAGTTGTAATTTGTCCCGATAAACTTGATTCAATTAAAAAATTTACGGAAAAAAACACGCTTTCGTTTGATTTAATTGTCGACAGCGACCATCTTCTAGCTGACAAATACGGGCAAGAAGTTAAAGTCTTAAAATTGGGCAGAATGCCAAGTCAGCTTCTTTTGGATAAACAAGAAAATCTGATTTTCAAGCATTATGCAAACAGCATGAGCGATATTGTCGATAATGCCGTAATTTTATCAAAAGTTTAGATAAGAGATATTAAAGTATTCTACTCCTCATGCCGATACATGTGTTTGGTATACAGGTTTGTCTAATATTAGGAATGATTCATAAAATTTGACAAAATTGAAAAAAAAGTGTATACTTATACTGTTAGATTTGTTTCAAGGAATAGAAACAAGCGATTTAACTTGTCATATTAGCAAGGAGGCAAAATATGAAAAAGAAAATTATATATACTTTATTGATTGTATCGACATTGGCTTTTGCGTGCAAGCAACCAAATAGCACCGGTACAAACAGCAATACTACTACAACAAGCGGCAACAATACTACATCTGAAAGCAGTTCAACAGAAAATAATACTACATCAACAGAGCCTAAAATACTCGATGGTTACATCAGAGTTGAAAAAGAAGCAGACAAAGGTATCACTTGGCTTAAAACACAAGATACCTATATGCCAAAACCAAATGACGGTCCAAAATTTATATTTACTGATTATGTTATTAAAGACATGGTTCAAGTATTTGTCAAAAAACCCGGCTGGTTTTCTAACGGTAAACTTATTATAAAAAGCATAGAAAACAAAACCAAACTGAATATTGAAGTAGAGCTTAAGCCATCTTTCGGTTTTAGAGGCTTTAATATCAAAAAAGTCATTAAAGCTATCGGCCCTGAAGGTGAAGACTTAACCGAAACCTACAAAGTAGATGCTGTTTTTAATAAAATACGCCACAAAGACGAAGCTAAATGGGGTGATAAATGGTTACATGATGTTCCGTACATATCTTTACCTATAGATAAAGATAACACAATAATTATCCTTAGTCAGGACAAAGTTCTCGAAAATCTTCACTAATATATTGCCAGAAGTCTTACCAAAAACGGTTTCATAAAATAAAATAACAGGCTGCATTATCATATAATAATGATAATGTAGTTTTTTTTTCAAATTAGATTTAATGTGATTTAATTCATTCACTAGACTTTTTTATCTTATTCGTCTAAACTGTTTGTAAATGTTTGGGAGGCAACGCATATGCTGAAATTAAAAGAGGGATTTAAACTGGGAGTTGCAACCGCATCTACGCAAATCGAAGGCGGAAGAGTCGGCTCAAACTGGAATGACTTTTCCGACCGAGGTATGATTTCAGACGGCTCTAATGCAGCTCGTGCAAATATGCATTATGAAAAATTTCAGGAAGATACTAAATTGCTTCAATCACTGGGAATAGAAGTCTATCGATTTTCGGTTGAATGGGCAAGACTGGAACCGAGAGAAAACGAATTTGATAATACAGCATTTAAGCATTATCGAAAAGAGCTTCTTTTACTTAAAGAAGCAGGCATTACCCCACTGATGACTCTTTATCATTTCAGCCACCCAATGTGGTTTGAAAAAAAAGGAGCTTTCACAAAAAAAGATAACATTCCGATTTTTTTACGCTTTGTTGAAAAATGCATAACAGAGCTTGGCGACCTTTGCGATGATTACATCACAATAAACGAGCCGAATGTATATGCAGTACAATCCTATTTTTTTGGTTTATGGCCGCCTGAAAAAAAATCACTGACGGCGACATTAAAAGTTATGAGTATTTTTGTGGCATGCCATTGTTTGGCATACAATGCAATACATAAAATCAAATTGTCGCAGGGAGCAAAAAAAACGCGAGTAAGTTTTGCCCATCACATGCAAGCATTTCATCCAAAAAAGCAGACCTCTTTTTTTGATAAACTTGGTGTAAAATTTTTTAAGCATTTTTTTCAAGATGCCTTAATGCACGCATGCTTTAACGGAGAATTCAAATTTCCGATTAAGAATTACTGTAAACTTGAAAAAAAACAATATGCCGATTTTATTGCAATTAATTATTATTCTCGGCAAGCCGTAAATGGTTTTAGTTATTCTGCCTTTGAAAATACAATACGAAACGATTTGGACTGGGAAATTTATCCTGAAGGTATAATAGAATGCGCAAAAGAATGTTATGCTTGTCGACCAATGCCGATTATAATTAGCGAAAACGGCACTTGCGATAACCAAGACAGCTTTAGAAGCAAATACATTTTTGAGCACTTAAAAAAAATAAGCGATTCCGAATTACCGTTTGAAGCATACTGTCATTGGTGCTTTATCGACAACTTTGAATGGAAGGAAGGAGAATCTGCAAGGTTCGGTATTGTTCACTGCAACTACGAAACCCAAGAGCGAAAAATCAAAAAAAGCGGGGAATTTTACAGAGAGCTAATTCAAAAACGAGCTGTAGACGAAGCAATGTTCAAAAAATACATCGGCGAGTATAATCCTCCAAGATAAACAATATCCCGATTAGTGTTTTGTAATATGCTTTTACACTTAATCATACAATTTATAAATCATTTGGGAGGTACAAAATGAGCAATGAAAAACTATTTTGGAATAAAACAGCAGGCATCTATAATTTTATTTTTGCCAAAAAGAAAAATTACAGAACAATGTATAACTTAATTTCCGAACACCTCAATAGCTCCATGACTGTATTGGAAGTAGGAACGGGACCGGGTTTAATTGCAAGAGAAATTTGCGACTCAGTAAAATCGGTGGTTGCAACAGATTTTTCAGATGCTATGATTGAACAAGCAAAAAAACTCAACAATGCAGATAATATAGAATATGCAGTACAAGATGCAAGCTCTTTGGAATACAAAGATAATTCATTCGATGCGGTAATTATTGCAAATGTATTACATATTGTCCCAAACCCCGAAGAAATCATAAAAGAGCTAAAGCGAGTTTTACGCAAAGGCGGAATTATAATTGCACCAACATTTTTATGGAAAGAAATGAATTTTTTCGGTCGAATCAAAAAGACGATTATGTTAAGGCGAAAATTCCCGATTTACACAAAATGGGATTCAAGCGGTTTCCTTAAATTCTTGGAACAACAAGGTTTACAGATAATAAATAAAAAAATTATAAAATCAGCATTTAATATCTGCTTCGTTGTTTGCAAATAACAATAACTTTATTCCACTTGAAGTTTAATCTTTTTTTTGATACACTGTTTTCATGGCAAAGACAGTAGACGATAAAAAAATCATTTATTCGATGTACAAGGTTTCACGAGTACACGGAACAAAACAAGTATTAAAAGACATTAGTCTGTCGTATTTTTACGGTGCGAAGATAGGTGTTGTAGGTTTAAATGGCTCCGGTAAGTCCAGCCTACTGAGAATTATGGCAGGCGTTGATGAAGACTATAACGGTGAAATCACAAAATCAGAAGGTTACACCATTGGTTACTTGGAGCAGGAACCTCAATTGGAAACCGGCAAAACTGTCCGTGAGGTTGTTTCAGAAGGCGTTCAGGAAGTTATAGATTTGCTTGCCGAATTCGATGCAGTCAACGAAGCATTTGCAGACCCCGATGCGGACATGGATAAACTCATGGCAAAACAGGGGCGCATTCAAGAACAACTTGATACATGCGATGCTTGGGAGTTGGACAGCCGATTGGACTTGGCAATGGAGGCGTTGAGATGTCCTCCTTCTGACCAAGTTGTAGATGTGCTTTCAGGTGGCGAGCGTCGCCGTGTTGCTCTGTGTCGCCTCCTATTACAGAAGCCAGATATTCTTTTGCTGGACGAGCCTACAAACCACTTGGATGCCGAAACGGTTGCATGGCTTGAAAAGCATCTTCACGACTATGCAGGCACTATTATTTGTGTTACGCACGACCGCTATTTCTTGGATAATGTTGCAGGCTGGATTTTAGAGCTTGACCGCGGAGAAGGAATTCCTTGGAAAGGAAATTATTCAAGTTGGCTCGACCAAAAATCAACTCGCCTCGCCCAAGAAGAAAAAGGCGAAAGCAACCGCCAAAAAATTCTAAAACGCGAGCTTGAATGGATTAACATGGGACAAAAAGGAAGGCAAGCCAAAGGAAAGGCTCGTATCAACGACTATGAAAAACTACTTGCCCAAAGCGGCAAAGAAAAAATCAAAGACTCCCAAATTACAATTCCGCCCGGCCCACGACTCGGCAACCTTGTTATCGAAGCCGACAAAATCTCAAAAAACTACGGCGAAAGAATTTTGTTTGACAACCTTTCGTTTTCAATTCCCGCCGGTGCAATTGTCGGTATTGTCGGGCCTAACGGTGCCGGTAAAACAACACTTTTTAAAATGATTGTAGGTGCGGCAGGATTTGAAACACCCGAAGGCAAAGAGCAAAAGTCAACAATTGTAAAACCCGACTCAGGCTCGCTTAAAATCGGCGAAACCGTCAAACTCTGTTATGTTGACCAAACACGCGAAAAACTGGATGCAAACAAAAGCGTTTGGGAACAGCTTTCCGGCGGGCAGGATATTATCAAACTGGGCTCAGAAGAAGGCTCCGTGCGTGAAGTAAATTCACGAGCCTATTGCTCATGGTTTAACTTTTCAGGTCAAGACCAATCACGAAAAGTCGGCGTGCTTTCAGGCGGAGAGCGAAATCGCCTAAACCTCGCAATGATGCTCAAAGAAGGCGGAAATGTTTTAATGCTGGACGAGCCGACCAACGACCTTGACATCAACACATTGCGAGCCTTAGAAGAAGCCTTAGAAGACTTTGCGGGCTCCGTAATCGTTATCAGCCACGACCGCTGGTTCCTCGACAGAATATGCACTCATGTTTTAGCATACGAATCAGACGGCTCAGTCAACTGGTTTGAAGGCAACTGGACGGAATACGCAAAATGGCGTCGCGAAAAACTGGGCAAAGACGCAGACACTCCACATCGGGCAATTTATCGAAAATTGGAAAGATAACAAATTATTTAAATAAAAAATTTGGGCGTTCCGGTTTGGGATAAATTTAAATCTATATTTTTAACTCTCGCAAACCGTCGGCGTATTTCGTGCTGCGCTATCGCTTCGACTAAAACCGCCACTATAATATTAACGTGGCGGTTTTATTTCATTTCAAAAATTACAATTTTTGAAATGCCACTCAATGTGCCTAACGCAGAAAATCAGCAACTTACGGAAAGCGTGAAGCAAAAAAGAAAACCGGCAAAATTAACTCATTTCGCTTAACCTGACTTGATGCCCGCAGTATATCTACAAGTTTTGAACTTTAGTTCAAAACATTGCGTCTGTTTACTTTAACCGGACATACTGTCCACATAAGACGCTCCACATAAAACTTGAGACGCCGATTATGTTTTTAAGTAAAGAGCAAAAGATTATGCGGCGGAAATGGGGTGGCCTTTAGGCTTAAAATTAAAATCAATAATTGACTTTTCTTTTTTTTTGTATTATTCTGGTATTCAAATGAAAATAGGAATTTGTGCGGAATTAAATAAAAATACGGCGAGCGAAAAAAAATTTAATGCAAACATTTTCAATGGTGAATTACAAAAAAATATTGCCGTAATAAAAAGCTGTGCCGAAAAAGCCTCCGCTAAAAATGCTGACTTAATTATGTTTGGTGAGGCATTCTTGCAGGGCTTTGACTCGTTAACATTCGATTACAACAGGGATATAAATGTCGCAGTTTTTCAACGCGGAAAAGAAATCTCGGAAATAAGAGATGTCGTACGCAAAAATAAAGTTGCTGTCGGCTTTGGTTATTTGGAAAATGCAAAGGGAATAATTTACAGTTCGTATATCATTTTAGACAGCGAAGGCAACACGGTATACAATTACAGACGAGTTTCGGTTGGCTGGCGAATACGGAATGCGTGTGCAGATTATCGTGAAGGAACATCTTTTGGCACATTTACACTTGGCGGAAAAAAATTCACTGTTGTTTTATGCGGAGACTTTTGGGAAGACCACTTGATACCCGAAATTATAAAGTTTGATAATAAGACAGATATATTTCTCTGGCCTGTTCATTGTGATTATAATATTAAAGAATGGGAAGAGGCAATAAAAAAAGAGTATGCCGAGCATTCTGCCATATTGGACAAGCCCGTTTTATTCTGCAATAATTATTGCATTGAAGAAGGGCAAGCCAAAGGCGGAGCGTATTGCTGGCATCACGGTAAAACACTCTATGAGCTTCCTGCGGGTAAAAACGGAATGCTTATTGCCGAATTATAAAAATTTAGCCAATTTTTACAAATGGCTAAAATATAAATGGGGTTTATAAATGAATATTTTTGACATAATCGGTCCTGTTATGATAGGCCCTTCAAGTTCTCATACTGCAGGAGCTGCAAGAATCGGATACATCAGCAGAGTTCTTTTAAATGAAGATGTTCTCGATGCAAAAGTATATCTTCACGGCTCTTTTGCAAATACAGGTAGCGGACACGGAACAGACAAAGCGATTATTGCAGGGCTTTTGGGAATGAAGCCTCATGATGAAAGATTGCCGGAAAGCTTTGAAATTGCCAAAACTCGTAATCTAAATGTGAAATTCGAAAATGTTGAAATAGACGATGCCCATCCGAATACTGTTGCAATTTTTTTGACAGGAATTAACGGTAAAAAAATTTCCGTTCAAGCCTCTTCAGTCGGTGGCGGTAATATCGAAATCAACAAAATTGACGGAAAGGCAATAGGCTTTTCCGGTCGCTCGCCTACGATTATTGTTGAGCATAATGATGTTCCGGGTACGATTGCCAATATAACACGCATGACAGGAAAAAACGGATACAATATTTTTCAAATTAACATTAAACGAGAAAAAAAAGGCGGCAAGTCCATTATGACTATGGAGCTTGACGGAAAAGCTGTCGATGAAAATATCCGTGATGTTTTGATGAAAATAGATAATGTTATAAATGTAATTATTTTACAGCCCTATTAAAAATCGGAGAATAATTTATGATTAACACATTAGAAGACCTTGCAAAAATTGCTGAAAGTTGCGAAATGAAAATTTCCGATATTGCATTGCAAAAACAATCAGCTCTGCTGGAAATTCCCGAAAAAGAAGTTTATGCAAAAATGCAAAAAAATCTTGAAGTTATGCTTGACTCAATTAAAAAAGGCTGTAAAAAAAATATATCTTCCGCAAGTGGTTTAACCGGTGGCAGTGCATACAAAATGCAAAAGCAAATTGATGCAAATCAAACGGTCTGTGGCTCACTTCTTTCCAACGCCATAAAAATGGCTCTTGCAGTTTCTGAAATGAACGCATCTATGGGTAAAATAGTCGCTGCTCCAACAGCCGGCTCTTGCGGTATCTTACCTGCGGCAATCGGAGCTCTAATTCAGGAAAAAGGGGTTTCAAAAGATATTGCCACCAAAGCCCTATTCACCGCAGGGCAGATAGGGCTCATCATTGCCAATAACGCAAGCATATCAGGTGCCGAAGGCGGGTGTCAGGCAGAATGCGGGACAGCCTCTGCTATGGCCGCTGCGGCAATTGTTGAAATAGAAGGTGGCACTCCGACAATGTGCATTAACGCTGTCGCCATTGCAATTAAATGTATACTGGGCTTAGTCTGCGATCCGGTTGCCGGTTTAGTAGAAGTACCCTGCATTAAGCGAAATGCTTCAGGTGTTACGCTGGCATTTACGGCGGCAGAGATGAGCCTTGCCGGCATTAAATCCGCCATACCTGCGGACGAAGTTGTCTTAGCCATGAAAAAAGTCGGTTGTGCAATTCCGCAGGCACTTCGAGAAACCGCAGACGGCGGACTTGCCACAACACCAACAGGCAAAAAAATACAGAAAGACTTATTCGGCAACAATAGCTTGAGCAACTGCAGAAGCTGTAAATCCTGCCTTTAATTTATATTAAGAGGGTTCTCACGCCTCTTTATCTAATTTCCGGCCAAATACTCGTTTATACTTGCGGCGGCTTTTCTGCCTTCACCCATTGCGAGTATAACCGTTGCCGCACCCAAAACAATATCTCCGCCTGCCCATACTTTTGGGATGCTGGTCTTTTGATTTTCATCAACTATAATATTATCTTTTTTTGTAGTTTCCAGTCCTTCCGAAGTTCTTGCCATTAACGGATTTGAATTGTTTCCAAGAGCAATAACTACAGCATCAACGGCTATCACATGCTCCGTCCCCTGTATTGGAACAGGCCGCCGTCTGCCGGATTCATCGGGTTCTCCAAGCTCGTGGTCTAAAACCTCTATTCCGCAAACCGCACCGTCTTCATTGCCAATAATCCTTGTAGGGTTTTGTAAAAAACAAAACTCCACACCCTCTTCTTCAGCATGAGCAACTTCTTCAAGTCGTGCAGGCATTTCGGCTCTGGTTCTCCGATACACACAGTAAACTTTTTCAGCACCCAGTCTAAATGCCATACGTGCTGCATCCATCGCAACATTTCCCGCCCCAATTACCGCAATATTTTTTGCTTCATAAAGCGGAGTATCGGACTTTTGCGTTTCATAAGCCTTCATCAAATTAGCACGCGTTAAATATTCATTTGCGCTGAACACACCAATTAAATTCTCACCTTCAATACCCAAAAATCTGGGTAACCCCGCACCTGTTCCAATAAAAACAGCATCGAAACCGTAATCCTCTAAAAGCTCATCTAATTTTTTTGTGCGTCCGATAAGAAAATTAGGACGAAACTCAACGCCCATTTTTTTCAAATTTTCAATTTCATCGGCAACAATGGACTTAGGCAATCTGAACTCGGGAATACCGTAGACCATAACACCACCTGCTTTATGAAAGGCCTCAAAAATAGTAACCGAATGGCCTGCCCGTCTTACATCTGCAGCAACAGTCAACCCCGCAGGGCCGGAGCCGATTACGGCAACTTTTTTACCCGTTTCTGCAGCAACCTCAGGAATCTTCACCTCACCATGCTCTCGTTCATAATCAGCAACAAACCTTTCAAGCCTTCCGATTGCAACAGCCTTTTCAACCGACTTTAACGACTTCCCGACAGTACAAGCCAGCTGACATTGCTTTTCCTGCGGGCAAACCCGTCCGCAAACTGCCGGCAACAAATTTGTTTTTTTTATAATTTCAACAGCTTTTTGAAAATTCCCTTTTTGAATTTCACAAATAAAATCGGGAATTAAAACCCCCACAGGACACCCCTTAACACAAGGCTTATTTTTACAATCCAAACATCGCTGTGCTTCAATTCTTGCCTGCTCAACCGTATAGCCAAGTGCAACTTCACCCATCCGGGTTTTACGCAAATCCGGTTCCAACGCCGGCATATCCTGACAGGGAATTGCAAGTCTATCTCTGTTTTTTAATTCCTTACCCTCTAACTCTGCCCATAACTTTTTTGATTCGTCAGCATACTGCTGATATGTTTTATGCTCTGCCATCAACTGCTCCGTTTTAACTATGAAAACCCATATTACATTTATGTTTATCTTTTTCTTCTCGTTTTTTAAATGCCTTCATTCTACTCATCATACTGTCAAAATCAACCTTATGTGCGTCAAACTCAGGCCCGTCCATACAAACAAATTTTGTTTCACCGCCAATTTCAACACGACACCCACCACACATGCCTGTACCGTCAATCATAATCGTATTCAAAGATACAATTGTATGAATACCAAAAGGCTTAGTCGTTAATGCGGCAAACTTCATCATTATAGGAGGTCCAATAGCAATTACCAAATCAGGCGGATCATCTGACTCGCAAAGTTCCTTTAACGGCTCTGTAACCAACCCTTTCCTGCCATAAGAGCCGTCATCTGTAATCAAAATTAAATCATCAGCCATAGCCTTCATTTTATCTTCAAATATAACCAGCTCCTTAGTCCTTGCCCCACTAATCACAGTAACCTTATTTCCAAACTCCTTATGCGCCTCAACAATAGGATACAATGGGGCAGCCCCAATTCCGCCTGCAACAGCTACAACATGTTTTGCCTTAAAAATCTCACTCGGATTACCAAGCGGTCCCAAAATAGAACCTAAATGGTCGCCCACTTCTTTTTGACAAATCTTAATCGTTGTTGCACCGACCGCCTGAATGACCAACTCAATCCAACCTTCATCGGCATCGGCATCGGCAATAGTCAGAGGCACGCGCTCCCCGTACTCAGTCGCCACCTGAACAATAACAAACTGCCCTGCCTTTCGACTTTCTGCAATCTCGGGTGCACGCACACGCATAAAAAAAACATTTTTAGATAACTCTTCCTTTTTTAAAATTTTATACATTTTTACCCCCGATATAATATACAAAAAAAACTAAAATCTATCAAGACAATAAAAAAAGAGTTAAATTTAAATTTTAGGGGGTTGCGGTTTGACATTATTTGAATTCAACCAGCTTATTAAAAAGCAAACCGCCGGCGTATTAAAAGCTGCGCTATCGCTTCGGCTAATTTTGCACAAGAAATTCTTGTGCAAAATGGATCTTGCTCCTTGTGTTAAAAACACAAGGAGCAACTTTTAATATGCCTAACCCTGAAAAATAGCGGTTGTTTTATTTAAAAAAATTATCCGCCGGTAACAAAATTTATCTTCTTAGAGTTTTGTCTCCAGTTTTTATCAACCCTGACTTGCAAATTAAGATTTATATGATACGAAAATATTTTACGCAACTGTGCCAAACTGTTTTCTTTAATTTTGCGAATTAGCTTTGCATTTTTTCCTATAAGCATTCCCTTTTGACTTTCGCGCTCAACATATATAAAAGCACGAGCAAAAAGCTCCTTACCGTTTCGTTTAAGACTAATATCATCTATTTTTACATAAATGGCATGAGGAATTTCTTCACGGGTATTTAATATTGCCTGTTCTCGAATAATTTCGGTTATTCTAAACCTAACTTCTTGGTCTGTATAAAAATCGGTTGGATATAATTCCGGACCTTCAGGAAGCATTTTTATCAATGTAGATAACACCGTATCTTTATTCTCACCCGTTTTTGCCGATATTTCAAGAATGCGATTATCGGGCAAATCCGGGAATGCAGTTTTTAGGCTTAACTTTAACACCCCCGTCTGTGATTTTTTGTCATCTATTTTATTTATCGCAATACAAAGTTTTTCTTGAAAAGTTGACAATAAATCAAATATAAATTCCTCTTCTTCTCCAACCGAGCGAGTTGAATCAATGATATATAATATAGCATCTGTTTCTTTTAAATTTTCTGTCGAAACTGTTCGAAGTCTAAGATTAAACTTTTTTTCACTATTATGTAAGCCGGGTGTGTCGATAAAAACAATTTGACCGGCTTCCAAACTGACTATGCCCCGTATTGCATTACGAGTGGTTTGTGGCATTGCAGAAACAATAGAAACCTTCCCCCCGCAAACAACATTTAAAAATGTTGATTTACCGGCGGAAGGCCTTCCAATAATAGTTACAATACCACTTTTATATTCACTAGGCATCTACCGGCTCTTCTTGTTTTACTTTTTCTTTTTGCTCTTCTGCACATACTTCAACAGTAGGTAAAACTTTTACCCTGTCTTGAGCCAGTATAAGCACCTTAGTAGGACAGCCTTCAACACATTTACCGCATGAAGTACATAATTCAGGATCAATTTGAGGAATGCCGTTTACTAACTTCAAAGCACCGGGCTCACAAACCCGCTCACATTTACCGCATTTAATACAGCCTCTTTTGCAGTCTTTCATTATAACGGCTTTCTTTGGATTATGACACGAACAAAGAGCAAATGCACCTTTTAGTGATTCAGGCATAAGTTGTAAAATTTTCTGCGGACATTGCTCAACACAAATACCACAACCGGTACATTTTTCTTCATCAATAAAAGGCAAACCGTCATCTTGTACCTTTATCGCATCAAAGGGACAAGAAACCTCACAATCGCCCAAACCTATACAACCCCAATCGCAGTTTTTTGTTCCGTTTATGGAAAGTTTTGCCGCAACACATGTTTTAATACCAATATATCCGGCTTTGTTTTTGCAGACATTATGTGTACCTTGACAAAGAAGCATCGCCACCTTTTTTTCAGAAGATGCAGAGACCCCCATAATTTTGCCAATGGCTTCTGCGACAGGTCCTGCACCAACAGGACAACCGCTTACCGGTGCATCTCCGTCAGCAACAGCCTGTGCAAACCCGTCACAACCGGGAAAACCGCATGCTCCACAGTTTGCACCGGGAAGAGCTTCTCTAATTTCAACAACTTTTTTGTCTGCTTCAACATAAAAAAGTTTCTTAAAAACAGCAAGTAAAACGCCTAATAAAAATGCAAGAACTAACGCAACGCCTGCACTTAATAAGATTATAGTCATAGTAGCTCTCCTTAAAATATTTTACCGATTCCGTAAAAGCCCAAAGACATAAGTCCCGAAACTATAAACATAATAGGTGTCCCCTTTAAAAATTTGGGAACCGGCGTATGATCAATTTTTTCTCTAATACCTGCCAATAATAATAATGCGATAACAAAACCTGTTGCGGCACCAAGAGCATAAACCAAAGATTCAATAAACGAATAACCTCGTTTGATTACATTCAATGTAACAAATAAAATTGCACAGTTAGAAGTAATCAATGCTAAATAAACACCCATTGAACTATACAAAGCCGGTGCAGATTTTTTAAGAAAAAACTCTACGAGCTGAACTAAACTAGCTATTACCAAAATAAATGTAAGCGTTTCCAGAAAGTCAATATTAAAAGGCATCAACACATATTTATATAATGGATATGTTACTATTGTTGCAAGCATTGTTACAAATGTTACTGCAGCACCCATACCTATTGACTTATTAACATCACTTGACATACCTATAAAGGGACACAAACCTAAAAAGGCAATCAAGACTATATTGTTTCCAACAGCCGCATCAAAAAAGATATTTAAAAAATTACCCATTAATCGCTACCTTCCTTTTTTTAGTTTGATTTTCCAACGCATTCTTTATTGCTACATTAACGGAAATTAAAAGACCGAATACCAAAAAACCGCCTCCGGGTGTAACAAAGAACAACATTCTATATGCCTCCGGTATAAACTCAATACCTAGAAAAGCACCATTCCCTAAAATTTCACGAATTGCAGACATGGTAACCAACACAATGGTGTACCCGACACCCATACCTAAAGCATCTAAAAAAGCGTACTGAATGCTTTGTTTGGAAGCAAATGCTTCAACGCGTCCCATAATAATACAGTTTACAACAATCAGCGGAATAAATAATCCAAGTGATTTATGTAATGCAGGAAAATAAGCTTCAACAACCAACTTTACGATTGTAGTAAATGTTGCTATTACTATAATAAAAATAGGAATTCGCACATCGTTGGGAATCAGCTTTCTGAAGGTGCTGATAATTATTTCACTCATCACCAATACAAATGTCATGGCTAAGCCCATTCCAAGCCCTGAAATTGTTTCTGTAGTGATACCAAGCCCTGAGCATAAACCAATCATCAACACCAAAAGGGGATTTTCGCGAATAATTCCTTTTGAAAATATTTGCCATTTATTTTGCATTTATTTTACCCCCTCTAAATATGAATTAGCAATCTTACTTGCCACACTGACAATTTTGCTAACCCCTTTTGAGCTTACTGTTGAACCGGAAATACCTTGAACATCTTTACCGACTAAAAATTTATCGGAAATAGCCTTGCCTTTAAACTGATTCTTAAACGAGTCATTCAAAACTTTCGTTCCAATACCTTTTGTATCTGTTAATTCAATAAAGCTTATTTTTTTTAGCTTCCCTGAATTATCAATTCCAACCATTATAGTTGCTTCATTAAAAGTAGGGCCACTCGCAATAATAGCCATACCTAATAATTCAGTGTCTTTTTTTACCAAAAAGGCATTGTCAAATTTGATTGTTTTTTCTGTTGATTTAACTTCAGATATTACATCATCAAACTTATTAGCTTGTGGAAATATATCATTCAACGCTTTTTGAATTTCATTACTTCGCCTTTCGGCAATAACCGGAGCCGTAAATGAATTTACAACAGCTAAGGCGGTACAAGCTATTACACTGTACATTGTCAGTGCAAATGTGAGTTTCAATGCTGATTTCATTTTTTTGCTCCTTTTACATAACCGTACTTTCTTGGTATAATTTTATTTAAGAAAGGCGTTACGGCGTTCATGGTTAAAATACTGAACATAACCCCTTCCGGTAATGAACTGAATACTCGCATCGCAACAGTAAGAACACCACAACCTACACCGAAAATAATACGCCCAATAGGCGTAACGGGTGAAGTTACATAATCCGTTGCCATAAACACAGCACCAAGTAAAAGACCGCCGGATAAAACAGTCAACACAGGGTCAATACCGAGTATCCAAGCAAAAATTGCCGATGAAAGAATCATAGAAACAGGTATTCTCCAGTTTACTGTTTTTGTTACCAACAAGAAAACCAACGAAATTAAAATCAGCAATGCAGGAGACTCTCCTAATGAACCTCTGTGATTACCGATGAGTAAGGATAAATAAAACTCAAACTTTGAATCAAAACCCAAATTTGTTGCTAAATCTGCCGCTGAAGTAATAACACCGTCTATGGGATTGATGCTCCAAAGTGGTGTTGCACCGGCAAGTGCATCTACAGTCTTTGCGGATGCTGTTGTTAAAGAATTTTGAAACTCACCGGACAGCCCCCCAAAAAAACCGCTTTGTCGAGTAGACGTCCATGAGGTCATAGGCCCTGCAAAACTCATAAATGCAACAGCCCTACCAATCAATGCAGGGTTAAATATGTTCTGTCCCAATCCGCCAAAAAATTCCTTGCCGACAACTATTGCAAAAAAAGATGATACAATTAACATCCAAATCGGCAAAGCAGGCGGCATTACCAGTGCTAAAAGCAAACCGGTTATAATTGCCGAATAATCTTTAACTCTAACATCTCTGTGAAGTATCATTCTAAACAGACTTTCAAACAAAACCGTTGCCAACACAGAAACACAAATTCTTATCACTGCCGCCCAAGAATACAAGTATACACTATAAATAACAATAGGTGCCAATGCTATTACAACATTCCGCATCAATTTATGTGTAGAAACAGGTGTTACTACATGAGGGGCAGGAGCCAGAAATATTTCGTTCATATCACTTTTTATTTTTGTATCACTCATTAACCTGCAACCTCCTCTTTAGCTTTTTTTGCTTCCTGCTTCGCCTGCTCTTTCATTTTAGCTTCACGAACCATCATCTTTCCGACTTTAAATCGCTGTACCAATTGAATTCTTGCAGGACAAGTGAACGAACAGGTTCCGCATTCAACGCAATCCAGAAGACCGCATCTGGTCGCTTCTTTTAAATCGCCTCGATTAAGAGCTCTGACTATAAGCACCGGAGAAAGTTTACAACTACAAACACCGATACACTTTCCGCAGTTAATGCAGTCTGTCTCTTCAGCAAGTGTTACTTCCGGCTCTGTCAAAAACAAAACTCCTGAGGTGTTTTTTTGCACAGGAAAGTTAGCATTTTTCATGGAAAAGCCCATCATAGGTCCGCCTGAAATAATTTTAACTATACCCTCTTTAAGCGTAATTACTGATGGAATTAAGTCGCCTATAGATGTGCCGATTGGGGCAACAACATTTTGCGGATTTTCACAAGCCCCGCCTGAAATTGTAAACGGCCTGTCAATAAGGGGTTTTCCTAATCTAAAGGCTTCGGAAATTGCTCTTAAAGTTCCAATATTTTGAATAACACAACCAATTTGAAACGGCAAACCGCCGGAAGGTATTTCACGATTAAGAACTGCAGTCGTAAGCGTTTTTTCGCCACCTTGAGGATACTTTGTTTTGCAAAGCTGTACTGAAATATCGTACGCTCCGGCTCCCACAGGTTTATCTTTTAAATTGTCAATTGCCTTTTGCAAAACAGGCACTAAGTCTTTTTTGTTTTCCTCTAAAACTACAACGCCTTTTTCTGCATTTGTAATACGCATGACAATTGCCATACCGTCAACAACATCTGCCGCATGATGATATATAGTTGCCGCATCAGTGCAAAGATAAGGCTCGCATTCAGCACCGTTTCCCAAAACATATTCAATTTTGGCATCTTTTGGAGGAGATAACTTTACATGTGCAGGGAAAGAGGCGCCTCCCATTCCTGCAATACCGGCTTCTCGAATTCTGGCAAGTGCCTCATCATGAGTGCATGTAAATGGATCCAAAACAGGCAAAAATTCTTCCCGCTCTTCTTCATCGCATTGAATAACAATGCAAAGAGCGTCTTTATTCCCAACCACTAAGTGATTCTCGATTTTCTTTACGGTTCCCGATACAGACGAATGAACCGGAGCTGACATAAATTTGTCAGATGCCGCTATTTTTTGTCCTCGCGCAACCTTATCACCCACTTTAACCAAAACCTCGTTTGGGGCTCCACCTTGTGTAACAGGTATCCTAACTTGATTTGTTGAAGGGAAAACCTTCACAACAGGCAAATCGGGTGCGACCGCCTTTTTTTCAGGTGGGTGGACTCCACCTTTAAATGATTTGATACTCATAACGGGATTGTATAAACAAAAAAGCATTATGTCAATACATTATGGCAAAGAATTTACAGTAAGAATTTGTAATTGCTGTATGTATGGGGTGCGTGATTTTACAAAGAAAACCGGAAAGTAAATGATATCGCTTAACCTGATTTTAAGTTCGCCGTTATCCTTTTTGGCGATTAAGCAGTATTTAAAAGCCGGTCGCCGGCAGAAGAACGGCGTTTATATTCATCTTAAAAAGCCAAAAAGATTTAAGGCGAACGGGGGTTGAAATCGGGCAATGTTGTTACAATTATTCACTGCCTAGTGCTTTCAAAATCAACATTGCCAATAAATTTTTATATAAAATAATTTTGATATCTTGGTTATTTTAATTTTGATATGTCTAAAATGTCACCACAAGTTATGTCATTTTCGGCGAACCAGCCTTTCGGAACTTCAAGTGCATATCGCACGGAATAGGTGCTTTTTATCGAAGCGGTGCTAAATGGGGTCATATCAAAGATTTCTCGAATTTTGCCGGTGCTGTCTATGAATGCAATTGAAAGCGGGGTTGGAGTGTTTTTCATCCAGAAGGCGAGTTTTGTGTCTTTTGTGTAAATAAAAAGCATTCCGGTTCCGCTCGGTATATTTTTTCGGTGCATAAAGCCTTTAGCCTGCTCTTCTCTTGTTTTTGCAAGCTCTGTTTTAACCGGTACTACTGTGCCGTCAGATTTTTTAATGTTAAGGTTGATTTTTTCGAGCTTGCTATTTTGCGTGTCGTCTTTTTTGCATGTACACAAAGTAGCGAATAAAAACAATAGAATAAGGCACGCAATAACAGCTTTACGGAAAATCTTATTGTAGGTTAATTTAGAATTCATCTACAAAACTCTCTCGCCTCAATTCCGATGCCGCTTTTTCCGTGTTACTCTGCTCGATAAGCTCATTGAAAACAGTAAGGTCAATATACTTTACGGAAAGAGGTCTTTCTATGATAACTCTGGTTGTTTCGTTTTCCCATATTGCCCGTTGCGGGTTTAACTTTACAGGCTGTCCGTATTTTTTTTCAAAATGCGAATAGATTGAATAGTAGTCTATTTTATCGGTGTTGAGTTTTAGAATCATCGTATAAAGTGTTTCGGCATGAAACTGAAACCAAGCCCTGCTGACAAAAGAAACCCCTGCGGTTTCGATTGAAGAGCGATTCAAGGTTGGAAGTAGCGAAAGGTCTCTTTCTCCGCGATAGCCGAAAAGAGGGTCGGACTGTAAAACATCTTTCACAGATTCAATATCCATTCCAAGCGAAATTCCCCTGTACGATGTCGGCAAATCACTTAAAGATTGATTTTTATCACTATTGTCTGCATCTTCGGCAGTTATGGAAAAAAACGCAAAGGTGAAAAAAAACACAAAAAATGCTCTAAAAAAAAGTTTTTTCATCACGGGCAATGTCCTTTTTAATCAACGGTAACTATTTACCAATAAACACCGTTTTTAGCACGAGCTTGTTTTCTCATGGTGTCAATTTTTTGCATTCGCTTAAAGTATGCGGCTTGTTTTGTTAATTCAAGCTGATCGGTTATCTCTACTTTAGAGCCGTTAGATTTTATTATAGGCTCCTGCAAGAAGTCCGCAACCGCCGAAGAGACTTTATCCTTTGGTATACCACACATATTTGCCAACTCGACTATGCCAAAATTGAAGGTATACATACTGCCGGCAACGGGGGTTATTCTGTTTTTTTCCAATTGCAATGCAAGCATATCGTACATTTTTTCAATCGGCTCTCGAATCATTGTATTTGCGAGCTGCCTGTACATAGTCCAAATTCGCTCTGCAAAAGTGGTGGTAAGACGAGCTACAAGCTGTGGCTGAGTCGAAACCATATAATTGAAGTTCTTGTAATTTACTGCCAAAAGTTGACAACCGTCTTCGGTAACAATTGCACTTGCAGAGCGAGGCTTATTTTCAAGAAGAGCCATTTCACCGAACATATCGCCCTCGTTAAGTACTGCGAGCAATACTTCGTTATTATCAACAATCTTGGTAATCTTAACATGCCCTTTTTGTATAATATAAAGCTCAGCACCCATCTGACATTCACAGAAAACCATAGCCTCACCGTTATAAACACGCACTGTGGAATCTTTTTTAGGCTCAAGCATCTCGGTAGTAAGCTGAACACCCATAGCTTTTATGGCACCAATGCGTTTTCTTGCCTCAAGAGCATTCTTTCCGTCAGGAGAAGATTTGAGGTAATGATAAAAAGCATATACGGCAAGATGGAATTTAGACATTCGCATATAATACTCGCCGATGGTAAAAAGGTGTGAAATATCCGTTGAAACATTCTTTTTTAAGGTTATTCTGGTCAAAGCCTCATCAAGATAGCGCATCTTCTGTGAAAACGAATAAATTATCTTCATAGCAACAGGAGTGTTTTTTTCGATTAGAGCGGGAAACTGGCCGTAAGGAACGGCGATTAAAACAACATCACTTAAGGCAATGGCGGTTTCAATATGATTATGCCTTGACATACAAGCTACAACCCCAAGAAAGTCGCCGGGACCGAGAACATTTCCTTCCTCTTCGGCAACCACTTCAGACTCCTTGGCAATTTGAACACGCCCGTTTTGAATGATATAAAACGAATCGGTATTATTCTTGCCCTCAATGAGAATATATGAGCCCTTTTTAAATTTTACAAATGAAAGCTGTAACAAGTTTTTTCTCCCGCTTATATAGAGTGATTATACTTTAGTTTCGGCATTTTGTCAACGATACAAAAGCAATAGTTCGGGCGAATTTTTGCATTGCGAAATTGAAAACACAAGAACTAAATGTCCCCATTAACGCAATACAAAAAACGGGCTATCCGCTCTAATTTTAACGCCTCTACTGAATTTTAAGGCGCAGTGTTTTCCGTTACACTCCAACCACTGCTAATGCCATTCAAAACGGCACTAAAATTCCGCTTCTATCCCTTTCGCAATGGGCTTTAAAAGTTGCAGTTTTATAAAACCAACAAGCAATGAAAAGCTCTAAAGAGCCTTCTTTAGGCCTTAAAGCGACTGCCTTTTTAAAACAACGGTTTTACTAAGTCGCCACTATATTGACAATCTTATTCGGTACAACTATTATCTTCTTTATTGTTTTGCCCTCAGTCCATTTTTTAGCCCCTTGCGTTTGAAGAGCGATCTTTTCAAGCTCGTCTTTTGAAGTATCAAGCTCTACTTCAAACTTATCGCGCACCTTGCCGTTAATTTGAACAACAACTGTACAGGTCGAATCGATGCAAAACTTTTCTTCATAAGAAGGCCAACGTTCATACGCAATCGATTTATCATGTCCCAACTTCTGCCAAAGCTCTTCCGCCAAATGAGGCGCATAAGGCGAAAGCAGTTTTACAAAATCCAAAAGCAGGAATTTAGGCAATTTTTTATACTTACCGGCTTCATTTATAAAAATCATCATCTGACTGATAGCCGTATTGAAATTCAGTGTCTCTGTATCGCAAGTAACCTTTTTTATGGTTTTATGCAACGATGAAGTCAGTTTTGCCGTTTCTTCCGTTGACACATCGTTACGGGACGCATCATAGGCTTCTTTTTCAAAAACAGCCCAAACTTTTTCCAAAAATCTAAACACCCCGATGAGACCTTGAGTATTCCAAGGCTTAGACATTTCAAGAGGTCCCATAAACATCGAATACAGTCTGCAAGCATCAGCTCCGTACTTCCCGATAGGCTCATCGGGCGAAACAACATTTTTAAGACTTTTCGACATTTTAGTAACAATCTGAGTCAACTTTTCGCCGGTTGCCGTTTCAATAAATTCTGTTTCGCTTTTTTGAGTAACTTCATCGACAGGCACCAAGCTCTTGTTTTTTCTCGTATACCCAAAGGCGGTTATCAAACCTTGATTAACCAGCTTTTTAAATGGCTCGTCTTCCGTTACAAGCCCCTCATCATAAAAAACCTTATGCCAAAAACGGGCGTAAAGCAAATGCAAAACAGCATGCTCGGCACCTCCGACATATAAATCAACCGGCAACCAGTATTTTTCTTTTTCAGAGTCAACAAAGGCTGTATCATTATTCGGGTCTAAATATCGCAAATAATACCAACAAGAGCCTGCCCACTGAGGCATTGTATTCGTTTCGCGTTTTGCATTTTCTCCGCAAACAGGACATTTTGTATTAACCCATTCATCAATTGCACTAAGAGGACTTTCACCCGTGCCTGAGGGCTTGTAACTTTCAACCTTAGGAAGCGTAAGAGGCAATTCTTCTTCGGGCACAGGTACAGCCCCGCATTTTGGACAATGTACAATAGGTATCGGCTCTCCCCAATATCTTTGACGACTGAAAACCCAGTCTCTCAGTTTATAGTTTACCGCAGCCTTGCCTATACCTTTTTGAGTCAGCATTTCAGTAATTTTTTTTATCGCCTCAGGTGTTTTTAATCCGGTAAATTCACCTGAATTGACGGATACACCGCTTGCAGAAACACAAGCCTCAGGTGTTTTTGAACAAGCGTCTTCGGCTGTCTTTTGGCTAAATTCATCTTCAGAAGCGACAACTTGGCGAATTGGTAAGTCAAACTTTTTGGCAAAATCCCAATCCCTCTCATCGTGAGCCGGAACCGCCATAATGGCGCCCGTACCGTAGGTCAATAAAATATAATCCGAAATCCAAACCGGTATCCTATCGCCGTTTACGGGATTTTCCGCAAAAGCGCCTGTAAACACGCCTGTTTTATCTTTTGCCAAATCGGTTCTCTCTAAATCGCTTTTTTTGGAACTTGCCTCAATATATTTTTCTATATCGCCCTTTTGCTCGTCTGTTGTAATTTCGGCAACAAGCGGATGTTCCGGTGCCAAAACCATATATGTCGCTCCGAAAAGCGTATCGGGGCGGGTGGTATAAACCCTGATTTTTTTACCCGATTTTTCGTTAATGTTCCCTTTATTACTATTAAACAACTCAAAATCAACTTCCGCACCCGAGCTTTTGCCAATCCAATTTCGTTGCATCTGCTTTAAAGAATCAGACCAATCCAGTTTTTCCAAATCCGATAAAAGACGCTCGGCATAGGCTGTGATTTTCAAAATCCACTGACGCAGATTTTTCCGCCCGACTGTTTCGCCACAACGGTCGCATTTTCCGTCTTTAACCTCTTCGTTCGCCAACCCTGTTTTACAAGACGGGCACCAATTGATTGGGGCTTCTTTTTCGTAAGCCAAACCCCGTTTGAACAATTTCAAAAAAAGCCACTGCGTCCACTTATAATATTCAGGAGAGCAAGTTTGCACTTCCCGCGACCAATCGTACGAAAGCCCCATAGCCTTCATCTGAGAGCGAAATCTTGTTATGTTTTCTTGGGTAACCGTATTCGGGTGAATGCCTGTTTTGATAGCATAATTTTCGGCGGGTAAACCAAATGCGTCAAACCCCATAGGGTGCAGTACATTAAACCCTTGCATGCGTAAAAATCTGGAATAAATATCCGTAGCGGTATAACCCTCTAAGTGGCCTACATGTAAGCCACTGCCTGAAGGATACGGGAACATATCCAATACATAATGCCGTTTTTCTTTGGGAAAATTTTCGTCTTCATAAGTCTTAAATGTTCCTGACTTTTCCCAATAGTCCTGCCACTTTTTTTCAATTTCGGTAAAATTATAATTTGACATATTTACTCCATATATACAACAAAATACGATTATATCAATTTTTAAAAAAATATTCAACGCCTAAAATTTACCCGGTTTAAGTTTATCCCGTACTATTGAAAATAATAAAAAAATTTATATAATCAATTTAAGTCTATATTGAAAGAGAACTAACATGGAAAAAGATATTGAAAGTAACAGATATAAAATTATTCGCCTGGCATCGGCAATCAGCATAACCGGAAACCTGGTAATTTGTGGGGCAAAATTGCTCATTGGCTTTTTTTCAGGCAGCCTTTCTGTAATTGGAGACGGAATAGATTCGGCTACAGATGTTGTTATTTCTATCCTTACTTTAGCGGTCAGTTTTGTTATGGCAAAGCCCTCCGATAAAGAGCATCCTTGGGGGCATCACCGTGCAGAAACCGTTGCCTCAATCATACTTTCTGTTATAATTTTCATCGCAGGCTTGCAGTTGTTTTCAACATCGGTGCATAAGCTAATGACGCTGTTTAGAAGCAAAGAAGTTGGTATACTTCCACATCAACTTGCAATTTATGTAACAATTGCATCAATAGTTATGAAACTTATTCTGGCTTTTAATCAACATCTTATGGGTAAGAAAGCAAATAGCCCAATGATAATTGCAAATGCAAAAAACATGGCAAGCGATGTTTTAATTTCAGCCTCGGTTTTAGCAGGACTCGTTGTTTCGGTTATATTTGAGTTGCCGTTTTTTGATCCTGTGATTGCTATTATCGTATCATTGTTTATCGTAAAAACAGCCGTGCAAATTTTCCTTGATTTTAATTCCGAAATAATGGACGGAAATAAAAATGAAGAATTATATAAACAATTGTTTGAGGCTGTTTTGGAAGTTGATGGGGCGAAAAATCCCCATAAGGCTCGAATCAGAAAAATGTCAAACCTCTTGGATATAGATTTAGACATTGAAGTAGACAAAGACTTAACCGTATTGGAAGCACACCACATTTCAGAAGAAGTTGCAAAAAATATAAATATTAAGTTAAAAAATGTATATGATGTTGTTATTCATATCGAGCCTTACGGTATGGGTGAACAATATGCAGAGCAATTTGGGCTGTCTCAAAAAAGCTTAAACGAAAATTTTAGCAAAACAAAAAACGAATAACGAACCGAGTGTAAAAAAAGTGTTTTCTTTGGCGTCAGGCAAAGTGTGTAATTTTTCTAATAGAAAAAAAACACATGCTGATATACAATGTTAGGCACAGTATTTGTATTTTCAAACATCACAATTTAATAATTTTTGAATAATTAAAAAATGATTTTTTTATTGGTGCTAAATAAATAATTTTTTTTAATTTTTCCAGACTGTTAAAATAATTAATTAGAAGTTGAGGATTTGTAAAGTAAATTTGACTAAATGATTCATCAAAAATAAACACATCCGGATTTAAAAACAGCATTCTAAGAATGGCAATTATTTGCTTTGTCCACCGGATAACATTGAGCCATTTTCACCTGCATTTGTGTAAATACCATTAGAAAATAATTTTTCAAAATATTCATCTAAACCTATTTTTACAAGAAGCCCCTTACACATTTCTCATTTATCTTTTCATGAGAAAGAGTAATATTATATAAGATAAATTCGTTAAATAAATATATTTGCTGATTTGCTATGGCTATTTTTTTTTCTTAAATATTTTAAAGTATAATTTTGATATAAATCATCATTAATAATAATTTCACCTGTAGAAGGTATTAGATGTCCTAAAATAAGTTTTGAAATAGTAGTTTTCCCGGAGCCATTAGCACCAAGAATTAATATTTTTCATTTGATGAAATAGAAAAATTTAAATTTAATAAAATATCTTGCTCCTTAATTATATCATATATCTATAATAAATAAAAAAAACTTGCCGTAATAAAATACGGCAAGCTCTTAAAATAAGTTAAATGAGTCACTTGCAAAACTCGCCTGACTTTTGCAAGTGACTTAAATCCCCAAAAAAAATTAATCAACTTTTTTTTGAACAACAATCAAAGCGCCTAAAACCAACAATTGTCTGGACAAAGTGTACAAGAAGCTCAAGAACGCCGCTCCACCTGTAAACGCACCTTGTATTGAAGCTATAACTGTTATCACGATTTGAATAATCCATAAAATCATAAATACCAAAAGGATTATATCCGTAAGCGGAATGCCCCGAGTAAACAATTGTAAAATCAAAGAAATTCCGGCAATTAATGCGGCAATTGAAATGACAATAATTGCTATTCTTTCCATACTGCCTGTCAACATACTTGTAATTGCAGGAAAAAGAGTTTCGCCTCCGCCCCACAGGCCCCAAATACCCAAGACAAATAAAAGAAATGAAAGTGCAACTTGCAACACTATTCTACCTGTACTGTGTTTCATTTTATACCTCCTAAAATATAAAACATTTTAGTAAAAATACAGAATAAAGTCAATCATAAAGTATATCACAATTTGTAACTGTTGCGTGATTTTAAAATTGCAAGGGTTCAGCCGAAAAAGGGATAGTAGCGGAATTTTAATGTCGATTTAAAACAGCAATTGTAGTGGTTGGAGTGTAACGGAAAACACTACTCATGTAACAAGCAAAGACATTAAAATTAGAGCGGATAGCCCGTTTTTTGCATTGCGTTAATCACAACATTTAATCCTTGTGTTTTCAAATTCGCAATGCAAAAATTTTCCCGAAAAATTTTAATTCATTATTTTAATTTTTATTTATTGTCTTGATTTATAATAAAAAATATGTTATATTTAAACTATGGGTATCAGAACAACAATGTCGCAAGAAGACTATTTAGAAACGATTTTGGACTTGTCAAGCAAGTCTCCTGAGGTTAAATCTGTCGATGTAGCTCGCATTCGCTCCGTATCAAGGGCAAGTGTTAATAAGGCACTCTCAGGTTTGGTTGAAGCAGGTTTTGTGGAGCATGAGCCTTACAGCAAAATCACATTAACAAAAAAAGGCAAAAAGATTGCAAAAGAAATTCGGGAAAGACACGATCTTTTGGCAAAATTTTTGGTTGATGTTTTGAAGGTCGACCCCAAAATCGCTGACGATGAGGCTTGCAGAATGGAGCATGTTATAAGCGTTGATACAACGAAAAAACTTTATAACTACCTAAAGTCCATCAAATAGTTTTGCAATTTAGATAAAAAAAAGGCGAAACCTGTAATCAGTTTTTAAAAGTAGCTTGCCTCAAATTAAAAAAATTCTCTCAGTACTTTACTAATTCTCATATTTGTATTATAGTCTAATTATGAATACACACGCAAAAGACTTAATGGAGTACATTGATGCTTCCCCTACTATGTTTCACGCTATTAAAAACTTGGCTGAAATATTGATTAAAAACGGTTTTACCGCATTGGCAGCTTCAGATAAATTTGAATTAAAAGCCGGCGGCAAATATTTTTTAACAAATAACAATAGTTCCTTAATTGCATGGCAAAACGGAACTTCAGTAAAAAACGGTTTTAGAATAATAGGCAGTCATAGCGACAGTCCTACTTTTAAAATAAAGCCCCATCCGGAAATACTTGAAAGAGGGCATTACATTAAACTGAATACAGAGGTATACGGAGGTGCTATACTGTCAACATGGTTTGACAGACCGCTTTCAATTGCAGGAAGAGTGGTACTGAAATCAGATAATTTGATACAACCGGAACAAAAACTTGTAGACTTTAAAAAACCGATGCTTATTATTCCAAATTTGGCGATACACATGAATCGTGAAATAAATGATGGATATAAGTACAACAAGCAAAAAGATACTCTACCGTTAATTGCACTACCTGCAAGCGAAACAGAAAATTTTAAGCCGAAAAACTTTTTATTAAACCTATTGGCAGACAGGCTAAAAGTTTCTGCCGAAGAAATACTTGACTTTGACTTGTATCTGTATGATTGTCAAAAATCAAGTTTTGTCGGAGCAAATGAAGAATTCTTTTCGGCAAGCAGAATCGACAACCTCGGCATGGCGTTTCCGTCAATTCAGGCATTGATAAAAGCCAAACCTGCCGACTTCACACAGGTTGCCTGTGTTTTCGATAACGAAGAGGTAGGCTCTTCAACTGCACCGGGTGCGGGAAGTCCTTTCTTAAGCGACACGCTAAAACGAATAGCCTGCTGTGAAAACCATGAAAGCGGTTTTGAATTGTTTCAACAGTCATTGGCAAAGTCGTTTTTAATTTCAGCTGACCAAGCACACGCACTGCACCCAAATTACGCTGAAAAAAATGACATTACAAACTTCCCTATGATGAACAAAGGGCCTGCAATTAAAAATGCGGCATCAATGAGTTACACAAGTGATTCGGTTTCATCCGGGGTGTTCCGCTCTGTTTGCGAAAAAGCAGGGGTTCCATGTCAGGTTTTTGTAAACCGCTCGGATATGCGTGGAGGCTCTACAATCGGGCCCATAACAATGACGAACTTAAACATAAAGAGTGTAGATGTAGGAAACCCCATTTTGTCAATGCACTCGGTGAAAGAGCTCGGTGGTGTAAAAGATCAAGAATACATCACAAAAGCCTTTATAGAATTTTTTAAATAGAAGGCTTTTTTGATAACTTTTATTATATTGTTTATTCCGATACTCTTGTGGTTGCTTTTCATAATCTGTAGGCAAAAAATACCGGTCAATCCAAAACTGTATTTTTCGATTTTGGTATTTTCGTTGCTTGCAGTTTTTGCCGCAGTTGTATCGGAAACAATCCTAATTTCAGTTATCGAAAAAATACCGACAGAAAACTACGCCATATCAGGTTCAATAATACCCGCCGTAATAGAAGAGATTTTCAAAATAACATTTTTTTATATTTCGATTCTTACAGCAAATTACTTAACAACACAGCAAACCAAACAAACAGACACCGAATACAAACTAAAAATCTTTGCCGTACTGTTCGCCTTATTTTTTGCAACCTTTGAAAACATTGCATACGCCATCAACGACCCCGAGCAAATCATAATTCGCTGTATGACTGCAACTGTGTTTCATGCCGGAGTGGCCGTCTTTTATGCAGATGCAATACGCAAAAAAAACAAACGGATTACAATTGTCGCTTCTTTGATTTTATTGCACATAACCTACAACCTTACAAGATTAAACACCCTACTATTTTTCACCGTTCATTTAAGCATACTGTTCTTCTGTATTTTACATATTATAAAACTTATAAAAAAACCGCCCTGCTTAAAAGAAGACGGCTCTTAAACATCAATAACGATCCCGCGACCTTTCCTGCGCAACATTAACACGAAGATTTCTGCCGTCAAATTCCTTTTCGTTTAACTCGGAAATTGCAGCTTCAGCCGAATCGCCTTCAGCCATTTCTATAAAACCAAAACCCTTTGACCTTCCGGTAAACTTATCCTTAATAATCGCAACAGAAACAACCTCGCCATACTGTCCAAACAACTCGGAAAGTTGCCCCTCGGTTGTACCATAATTCAAATTTCCCACATAAATTTTATGAGACATATTCCACCTACCTCATCGGTAATATACTGCATCCATACGGAGCAGGGCTATGAGTCCCTATTTTTATTATGATACGACAAATATCTGATACCTAATGCAAACAACGATCACTTAGCACTCAAACTGTACAACTTTTTCAAATAAAAGTCAAGGATAATTACTTCATATAAAGAACAAAATAATGAGGGGGGGGCCTCCCCCTCGCTACAAAAAATTGCCTTATGAATGAATGGATATAAAATCGAGTCTTCTTTTTCAATCAGCCTCGATTACTTAAAAACATAAACAAGGCAATTGTTTTTCCGCTACCCCCCAAAGTAAGGGAACATGCAACATAAAACTTATTCAATGCACTAAGCGATTTTAAAACGGGAAGTTTTATAAGAATACCTGCAGACGAATACAATTCGCATTAACCTGATTTTGATGCCCGCAGTCTATCCACGATATTTCTTAAGACATCCCTATCGGAGGGTAATAATCACCCGTCCTGTGTAATTATTACCCTGCCAAGTTTTGGCAAAAGCCAAAACTTGCTAAATTATTTTCACGAAACATCGTGTTTCGATTTTGTTATAATAGAAATATCTACAAGT
>PDOP01000043.1 GCA_002749205.1 Treponema sp.
GATGTTTCGTGAAAATAATTTAGCAAGTTTTGGCTTTTGCCAAAACTTGGCAGGGTAATAATCACACAGGACGGGTGATTATTACCCTCCGATAGGGATATCTTAAGAAATATCGTGGATAGACATCGGTCGCCACGCACGAGTTAAACGAATTGCATTCCAGGGTGGTTTTCTGCTTAGTATCACGTTCAAGTTTTATGTCGCACGATGAGTTTAGTTTGGGGGGGAGCGTAGGATACTTAAAAGATTTTTTTATTAAAAAAATCTTTTAAGAGCCGAAGCGGGGGGGGGAGACACCCCCTCAATATAAATTTTAAAGACATTTTTCTTTTAAGACATTTTTCTATTGAACTTTTTTGGTTATTTTAGTATAGTTATCTGTAATTTTACTGTGCTTAGGGGGTTGCATGGGCTTGAGATTGTATAATTCATTAGGTTGTAGTATTCAAGAATTTGTGCCTGTAAGTGAAAATAAGGTCGGTTTTTACGGATGTGGCCCTACTGTCTATAATTATGCACATATAGGAAATTTGCGTGCCTATGTTTTTCAGGATACGCTAAAGCGGGTTTTGAATTTTGCAGGATATGATACGACTCATGTAATGAATATTACCGATGTAGGTCATCTTGCAGGAGACGAAGATGACGGTGAAGATAAAATGTTGCGCTCGGCTAAAGAGCGGGGCAAATCTGTTTTGGAAATTGCCGATTTTTATTCGCGTGCTTTTTTTTACGATTGCGAGAGACTTAATATAAATCGCCCCGACATTGTATGCAAGGCTACCGACCACATAGCCGATATGATTGAGCTTATAAAAAAAATCGAAACTAACGGGCATACTTATTTTTCCGGCGGTAATTTATACTATGATATTTCAACATTTCCGGCTTACGGCGAGCTTGCCAATATCAACCTTGATGATTTAAAGGCAGGGGCGAGAATTGCAATTGACGAAAACAAAAAAAACCCTTACGATTTTGTGCTTTGGTTTACAAACAGTAAATTTGAAAACCATGCCCTACTTTGGGATTCCCCTTGGGGCAGAGGATATCCCGGCTGGCATATTGAATGCTCTGCAATGAGTATGAAGTATTTGGGCAACCGAATTGATATTCATACCGGCGGTATTGATCATATCAGGGTGCATCACACCAACGAAATTGCACAGTCCGAAGGAGCTACAGGCGAAAAATGGGTGAACTACTGGCTCCACAATGAATTCTTGGTAATGGAAAAAGGCAAGATGTCAAAATCCGCCGGTGATTTTCTGATTTTGGACAATTTAATTCAAGAAGGCTTTGACCCGCTGGATTACCGATTTTTGCTTTTAGGCGGACATTACAGAAGCCAGCTGGCTTTTTCTTGGGCTGCAATGGAAACAGCCAAGAATTCACGAAAAAGCCTTCTGCAAAGAATTGCGCGCATTGTTGGAAATGCCGGTCCTTCCTTTTTAGAAAGCGTAACAGAACTTAAAAACATCAAGTTTACGGATGCCGTATCCACAATGAAAACAAATGCCGGAAAAGAATACATACAAAAGTTTTTTGACGCTTTAAAAGATGATCTTTCGACACCTAAGGCTATTTCGGTATTGCAAGTTGCCATAAAAGACAAAAACATGCAGGAAAATGAAATACTAACCTTTATTGCTATATGCGATTCAGTGCTGGGATTAAATTTAATTGAAACAGCTGTTTCAATTGCCAAAAATGAAGATACTGTTGACCCTGAAATTGATGCTTTGGTTGAATTGCGTAATGAGGCAAAACTGAATAAAAATTACCAACTTGCCGATGATATTCGTGATAAGCTTAAAGCAAGGGGAATTGTTCTGGAGGACAGCCCAAACGGAACAAAATGGAAAAAAATATAAAAATAATACTTAATTTTTTTTGGGTTGTAACATTTTGGAGGTTTTTTTGTTTGATGATATGAAGATGTTGGATGCAACATCGGAAAATGACTTTAAAACTATATACGAAGAAACAATGAAGACCCTGTACAGGGTATCTTATAACATTGTTCGTGATGAAAGTGCAGCTGAAGACTTGTGCCATGATGCTTTGATTAAAATGACACAAAAGGAAATGAAGTTCCCTTCGATAAACGATGCAAAGTATTGGCTTATAAGGGTTGTAAAAAATACTTCGCTAAACCATGCGAAAAGAACCGGAAGGGAGCGTAAGGCCTATGCCAGAGCTTTCAAAGAGGACACTCGCAAGGTTGAAACCGGCGAGGAAACATTATTGAAAGACGAAACAATCAAAACCGTCAGAGCGGCTGTAGACCTTCTACCCGAAAAGCTTCGTGTAGTTTTACAGCTAATAGAATATACCGATTTAAATTATAAAGAAATTGGTCGCATATTGGGTATTACCGAGGGTAATGTTAAGGTACGGGTTTTTAGAGCTCGTGAGCAGTTATCAAAGCTGATAGGAGAAACAGATGTCTATTTGTCCTGATAAAATTATTTATTCCGAGTATTTAGATGATGAGCTTCCATCTCCATGGAAAGAAAAAATGGAAAAGCACATTAAAGAATGTGCGGATTGCGACTCAACTTTGAAAAAATTTACAATGATAAGTGAGGCAATGCACTCAGATGATGTATCAGAAAATTTTGATTCTGATGCTTCTTACGAAAGATTAAAAGTTAAATTTAAACAAGGATATACAACATATATACCGGAAACAAGGTCTCAATCTTTTTGGAAATCTTCAATTAAACTACCCCTGCCGGCTATTGCAGCCGCTGTATTGGCAGTTGTATTATTACCGACTGTATTCTTTGTGTCAAAAAACCAAAATATAGGGAAACAACAGTTTTTTGCTCAAAACTACCCGCCATTTTTTCCTTCTTCACAAGCAGGTTATAATGTTTCTGAAACATCAAATCCTGCCATGAATACAGGAGGGTTTTCTTCAAGTATTCGTGAATTTACGAATATGTATATGCCGTCTTCAAACGAATCAGAGGATATTATAATCATAAAAATACCGTCATCAAAACTTAATACCTTAAATGGCAATATAGATTTGAAGTCTTTACTATCCGATGAGCAAACTTCGATCACAACTAAAGAACCCTCAGAATAATGAATTGGTTTTCGTATTATTTTAAAAAATCATCTCTGTTTAGATTCCTGTGTTTTTGGATTTTTTTGGGAATTGTTTCTTTTATAATATACTTTTTACTTCAAATTACAACAGGAAAAACTCCGGAGATTATATCCGTTACACCTCATATTGTTTCAGATGATGATACTGTAAAAATAAAAGGCATTAACTTTGGAGACAAAGAAGATGAATCTATTCTACATATTGGAAATCTATTCATTTCATCTTTTAACTGCACTTCTTGGTCAGATACCGAAATAGTATTTAAAACACCAAAAAATTTTGATACGGCACTTTTAGATGTATCCGTAAAAGGAAAGGTTTCATTACCGGTTATGCTGACAGCAAAAAATCGCTTACCTGTTATTTCCGAAAATAAACAGTTTTCTGCAGCACCCGAAATAACATCATTAAGTGCAGGCAGAGGAACGGTTGGCACATTGCTGAGTATTTACGGAAGCGGTTTCGGAAACTCCAGAGAAAATTCACAAGTTATTTTTACAAAACAATCTGAAAACATTCTAAAATCTACGGGGATTTCGGGACTTACAGGAGCATCATGCTCCGAATCCGAGTTTGACTTTATAAAATGGTCTGATTCAGAAATAAAAATAAGAGTGCCCGATGCAGCTGTAACAGGTAATATAGTTGTGGTAACAGGTTTTTCAATGAGTAATCCTGTTCCATTTATGGTTTCAAATAAAATAGGAAAAAAAGAGCTTACAAATAAACGAACCTATGTTCTTGTTTCAGAAGCAACCTTCTCTAATTTCAAATGTAAAGAAAACAACAATTTATTTGTTTCAGTACCTATTCCTCCTGTAAGTTATAGACAAAATAAGGTCAAACTTTTAACAACCAAGCCCCAAGCCTTTGCCCTTAATTATCAAGGTGGAATTATACATAAATTTGAAAACCTAAACTCTCAATCAAAAATATCCATTTATCAAGAATACAGTATTGATACCTACGATGTTACAACGAAGGTCAATCCGGTTAATGTGCATGCAAGAATAAAGTTAAAGCCTGAAATTTTGATTTATACAAAGCCTGATATGTACATTCCATCAAATGATGAAGAAATAAAAAAACTCTCTGCAGAAATTATAAAGGGGCGTAAAAACCCATACAATAACGCAAAACTTATTCACGAATACATTATAAAAAATATACAGCCAAAACCACTATCAACAACAACTAATTTTGAAACTTCTTTATTGTCGGCTATTGAACAAAAGGTTGCAGATTCGTATGATATAGCAATAATGTTCTGTGCCCTTGCAAGAGCCGCAAATATTCCTGCCGTACCAATTGCAGGAATTATGGTAGACTTAAATCAAAAGTCACACACGCATTTTTGGGCGGAATTTTATATTGACGGCTTGGGCTGGATTCCTGTTGACCCTGCGTTGTCATTAGGACTTCCTTTTGCCACAGCAAAAGAGAAATTACCAAGAACTTTTGGTTATCTTGACGGGTATCATATAGCATTTTCCCGCGGAATAATGCCACAAACCCAGATGACACCGGGAGGAAAAATGGTACGCAAGCAAAGAAGTTATGCCTTGCGTCAGTATTTTGAAGAAACATCAAAAATTACAGCGTATACCTCATTTTGGGGAATACCAAAAGTAATAACAATTTATTAATTTTAGCACTTAAATAAATGTGCTAAAGCTGTTTTATAAAGGGGAAAATATGGTAACTGTTTTATCTGTTGGAGGCTCTATCGTAGCACCCGAAAAACCTGATATTGAATTTTTAACATCTTTTTCAAAAGTAATTCGTGAATGGTTGCAAGAAGACTCAACACGAAAAATCATACTGGTAATAGGCGGAGGCGGCCCTGCAAGAGCATACCAAAAAGCCTACAGAGAAGTATGCAAAGCATTTTCAACCGAAAGCATCAATGATGAGGCCGACTGGATAGGCATCACAGCAACATACTTAAATGCACAACTTATAAAAGCAATTTTTTCAGACCTATGCCCCAATCCCGTAGTATATAATCCCACGGAAGTAAGTATTTTTTCAGGTCAAGTCTTAGTTGCCTCAGGCTGGAAGCCGGGTTTTTCTACCGACAATGATGCAGTACTTCTGGCTGAAAGATTTTCTGCAGACAGAGTAGTAAATTTATCAAACATTGCAAAAGTCTACACTGATGATCCTAACACTAACCCGAATGCAAAACCAATTGATTCTATATCTTGGGACGATTTTATCAAAATTGTCGGCACGGATTGGATACCCGGTAAAAATCTTCCATTTGACCCCATTGCAAGTGCCAGAGCAAAAAAAATGGGCTTAGAAGTAATATGTGCCGCAGGTAAAAACATCGAAAACTTAAAAGCTATTTTGAATAATAAAAAATTTGAAGGTACAAAAATAAGCTAAAATGAACTATTACGATATCTTAGGCGTTCCCAAAAATGCAAGTGATGATGAAATAAAAAAAGCGTACAGAAACCTTGCCAAAAAATATCACCCTGACCAAAATCAGGGCAATAAAGATGCAGAAGATAAATTCAAAAAAATAAATGATGCTTATTCCGTATTATCCGATCCTCAAAAGCGCTCCGACTACGATTTTAGCGGGTACAGAGATGACTACACATCACAGAGAACATACCGTAACACAAACTCCGAATTTGAAGAAGAATTCCGCTCATTTTGGAACGAATACCAAAGAACAGCATATAATACAAATAAACAAAATCGCAGATATACAAAAAGCGATGCTCTGTCAATGTTGTTAGCAGGTGCCGTTATGGTATTTTTAGGGTTAATATCATTTAGATTGTTGATATTTTTCGGTTTTTTTGGACTAGCTACTTCATTCCTGTTGATTTCAGGTGGTATTACCCGCATTTCAAAAGCATGGACAATTCTAAAAGGTGAAAAGGGATAAACCGAAACTATCGCTCTCTAAAAATTATTCTTCCCCTGTTTAAGTCATAGGGAGATAATGCTATTTTTACATTATCACCGGGGACAATTTTAATATAGTGCTTGCGCATCTTTCCTGATAAATGAGCAAGAATTACATGCCCGTTTTTTAGCTCTACACGAAACATCGTATTAGGTAGGGCTTCCACTACTTTACCTTCAACCTCAATTGCTTCTTCTTTTTCCACAAAGCCTCCATAAAATAAACTAAAAAATACTAATCAATTTTTAAAAACCGATTGTATTTTTTATAATTTCATTGTATAATTATAGCTACTTTTCTATTTTTGTCAATATGATATAGAAAACTTAATTAAACGGGTTACATTACCTGTTTTATAAAAACTATGTCATATTCAATGAAGGAGCTGATATGGATCAAAAATTTATTGATGAAATGCGTAATAAGTTATTACATACGAAAAAAGAAATTCTTGCCGCCCTTGACCAAAAAAACGATGATTTCAAAGAAATTATAAAAAATGATACCCCAAAAGACTTTGCTGATATTGCATCATCGTATACAGATCAACAAATCCTTGAAGTAATGGGCTCACAAGATTTGAAAAGAATACAACAAATTAATTCAGCTTTAATGCGTATACAAGACGGCAAATACGGCCGATGTATAAAATGCAAAAAATATATTCCTGAAGATAGATTAAAGGCACTGCCATACGCATTAAAGTGCATTGCTTGCAAAGAAGCAGACGAAAAAAAGAAAGTATAACTCTGTATCTTAAAAATAACTTTTTATCGCTCCCGCTCTACAACCCGACGGGCTAGCATAATCTTCTGTCCTTTACTGAAAAATAAAAATATCGTCTCTAACAGAGCCGACTTTTCTTAAATAAAAATCGGACAGAAGGATAGACAAGCCCGTCCAAATCAGGTTAAATATTTTGCGAATAAGGCCGGTATCCTGCTTAAAAAAGATAATTTTAAAAAAAAGTAACTATTTATGTATTGCTTTGTTGTATACATGTTAATATTTATATATCAATATATTAGTTTTGGAGGAATTTTATGAAAAAAATATTTTTGCTATCATTATTGGCTGTAACTTTAAGTTTTCAACTTGTTGCAGGCTCTTTGGATTTTTTAAAGCCGGGTGAATATGCCTATTTTTTTGACCGCCGTGATGAAGGAGAAGTCTATTATACAGGCATTACCTACTTGCCGAAACAATCGGGGAAAAGTAAGGCCTTTTTGGTTAGATGGATAAATCTAAAAACAAAAGATGAATTAATTTTCACAATGCTTGTTGATGACAGCACCAAAGAACTGCGTGGAGATAAAATATTAGGTGAATACGGACAGGACATTCCGTTCAACAATATGATGAAAAACATTGCCATCGACTTTATATATATGCTTCAGTTTTATATCAACAATGCCTATAGAATTGAAAATGACATAAATTTAATATATAAAGCACCAAATGTATACGGAAGACAGTTGGCTACCGAATCTTCACCACGATTCAAGGTTTTAAGATTAGGCAAACTTGTAGAAAACTCAAGCCCGCCTGCTTGTGTATTTGAAATTGACAGAATGGGCGATTTAAAAACAGCAAGCGATATAAAAAAGTTTAAAAAATACATGCCAAAATAACGTAAAGTCTGTCGGTAAATTTAATTGCATCTATATTTTTCCTTTAATTTACCGGCAATTTCTAAAAGCTGTTTTCTATTATTTTGTGCAGGGTCATCTAAGACTGTTTGCAAAAGATCGTAGAGAATTCTTCCAACCATCTTTCCCTTTGGCACGCCTATTTTAATTAAATCATTACCGTTCACGGTTAAGTCCTTTAAGCCCAAGACATTACTTTCACTCAAAACCGTATCTATCCGCTCAGCAAATTCTGAAAGCAAAATTGGGGGAACCGGTTCTCCTTGAAGCCCAAAAGTATCAGCCTGCCTTAAAGCAAATAGGTCATCAATATTTTCCCTGCCAACCCTCGCAATAAATCGCCTGACTGTAGAGCTCTTCCAATTTTCTTCATAGTGAAACATATGCTCTCTTATCAACAGCACAACCTTATCTATCAGCCGATTTGGAAATTTAAGACGCTTTAGAATTTTACCTGTCAGCTTAGCCCCCTTGACCTCATGCCTGTAAAATGTAAAATTCCCGTAACTGTCCTGCGCCCGAGTTTGAGGTTTTGCAATATCGTGGAATAATCCTGAAAGACGCAAATGAAGCTCAGGGGGCGTTTGATTACAGACCAAAAAACTATGATCTAAAACATCAAAGCGATGCATACCCTTTTGTTCAACACCCCTGCATTCGGACAATTCAGGTATAATAATTTTTAGAAGCCCCGTAGACTCCAACAACCTTAACCCTATTATAGGTTTTTCCGAAAGCAATATTTTGGAAAATTCATCTCTAACCCTTTCAATTGATACAGATTTAATATTTTCATGCAGTTTAGAAATGGCATCAAAGGTTTTTTCTTCAATTTGGAAATTCAATTTTGTTGCAAATCTTACTGCCCGCATCAACCTGAGAGCATCTTCAGAAAAGCGTTTATCAGGGTTTCCGACTGTTTGAATTATACATTTTTTTAAATCAGATGCTCCGTTAAACGGGTCGACAATATTACCTTTTGGCAAAGATACAGCCATTGCATTCACAGTAAAATCACGCCTGGATAAATCTTCTTCGATTGATGCAACATAGTTTACATTATCAGGGTGTCTTGCATCACTGTAATCTCCATCGGCTCGAAAAGTTGTACATTCTATGTTTAATCCCTTATAAAGAATTGTAACTGTTCCGTGAGCAATCCCTGTCGGTAACACTTTTTTAAAAATACGCATAACATCTTCAGGTTTTGCATCAGATGCTAAATCATAATCCGGCGGTTTTTTACCAAGAAAAAAATCGCGAACAGCACCTCCAACCAAAAATACTTGAAATCCTGCCCCATGAAAAATTGAAGCAACTTCTTTTAATTTATAGGGGACATTAAACTTTTTCATAAAAACAGTATACAAAATTTATTCCAAAAAAAAAAGAGAAATTTGAGGAAATTGCTAAAGTAACTCACCTTTTGCAAGCGGCTCATTTTAATAAAAAATTTTAAAATAAATCCAAAACAGTTCTTAACATGTATGATTTTGTAGACGCATTAGAGCTTGAAAAACAGGAAAAAGATATTTTTATGTATGGTTTTTTATACTACTTAAGAGTTAGTCTGAGCTCGAAAAAAGAAACAGAAAACCGGACTGCTAAGGGAAAGGAATGAAGTATTTTTTGAAAATACTTCATTCCTTCGCTGCTAATATCGTTGCGCGTGCGTGGCGAAAACCGTCTATCCTTTCGTCCGCTCAAAATTTAAAAAGAAAAGGTGGTTGTAGCGAAAGCGGAAAACACCGATTAAGAAAAACATATAAGGACGAAAGATTATGCGGTTGGAGCGGGTTGCAAAGTAAAGTGTTGTGGAAACAACAATTTAATACTGTTTCTCATTTCAACACTTTACTTTATATTTTTTTATGTAATTGATGCCGAATAAATTCCTTTGATTGAATCGGCAATTGTTGTGTTAAACTCAGAGTCGCTTTGATTTGCATTTAAACCTTCGGCGAGTGCTCTCGAAAAACTTGCAATCATTCCGTTGTTTTTTGAAAGTAAATCGTTTGCTTCTGCTCGAGGGTATCCGCCTGACAATGCTACCACGCGTACAACTTGAGGGTGCTTTGTGAATTCTTGATAAAGATTAGCCTCAGTCGGAATCGAAAGTTTGAACATTACCATTAAGTCGTTAGGCAAACTTTCAAGATGTGCGACAAGCTCTTTTTTTAAGATTTCTTCACATTTTGCTTTATCGGGTGATTTAATGTCCACTTCAGGCTCGATGATTGGCACAAGACCCGCTTTTGCAATTTGAATGCCAAATTCAAACTGTTGGTCGACAATCGCCTTAATACCTTCTGCATTTGCCTCTTTTATAACAGAGCGCATTTTTGTACCGAAGATATTCTTTTCTTTGGCACGCTTTAGAGTTGCGTCCAAATTTGGAATCGGCTTCATAAGCTGAACACCGTTATTCAAATCGGCAAGCCCTTTGTCAACTTTTAAGAATGGCAGAATTTTTTTCTTTTCCCACAAAAAGTCTGCGGTAGGCATTCCCATGATTTCCCGTTCCATTGTTTGTTCAAATAATATGGCACCTAAAATACTGTCTGAATTAAATGCTTCACTTGTAATAATTCTTGTGCGCATTTCATGTACAAGGTCGAACATTTTATCTTCACCTGAATATGCACTTTCCGAAATACCGTAAGCCGCCAAAGCCTTAGGCGTACTTCCACCGCTTTGGTCAAGTGCAGCAATAAAACCTTTGTCATTTTTCATGCGGTTAAGTTTTACACTATCCATAAATACCTCCAAAATATTATGTAATCTAATTTTATTATAACATATTGTTCAATTCTGTCAAGAACCATTTAAAATTTTTGAAAGGGGGTGTATCCCCCTAGCTCCAAAAAACGCCGGTCTTTTGCAAGTGGCTCCGGTTATGTTTTTTTTAACGGCGTTGTTTTTCCGCTACCCCCCAAAGTAAAAGACAGCTATACATAAAGTCAACGATACACTACACTATTACAAAGCGAAATGTTTTTTTCATAAAACTTCAATATAAACTTAAATATAAAATGACAGAAGCCCTATAATAAATAGTGCCGCTATCTATTGAAAAAAAAAATTATTTATGTTAGTTTGCATTATGCAAAAAGGTTTTGTTGTTTTATATAAAAATAAACCTGCCGTCATTAAAGAATCAGTGGCAGATAAAATTATAATTGAATTACAAGATGGAGAAAAAAAAGTTAGAAATAAAGATGTTGAAATTTTAAGTAAGTTTCCGGTAACAAATTTAAAAGCTTTATTAAATGCTACAATAAGCGAGCCTGACTTTTCCGATGTGTTTGAATTTTTTGAAAATGAAGAGCCGACCTTTGATGAAATTGTCGAATTAGTTTGGGGGAAGTATTTACCGGAGCAAATTTGGAAAATTTGGCAAACTGTTTCCGATTCTGTTTATTTTGAAACAAGCATACCGACTGCACCCATTAAAATAAGAAACCAATCCGAAATTGATGAATTAAAATCAAAACAAGAAGAAAAAGCCAATCATGAAGAAAAATATATAAAATTTATTGATGTGCTAAAAAAGCAATTAAAAAAAACTGAAGATGATTTTAATTCAACATTGCTTTTAAAAGAATTCCCGTCATTCCTACAGGAAATTGAATCGTTTGCATTGGGCAAAATGGAAAAATCCAAAGTTCTTTCCGATGCAAAAGTTAAACAAACCCCTGAAAACGCACATGATGTTTTAATTAAACTTGGATATTGGAATATCGAAAAAAACCCGTATCCTGCAAGATACGGCTGCTCGGTAAATGATTCAAAAGAAAAAATTATTCCACCTGATTTTAATAAACCTTTTTTGGATTTAACAAGCCTGACTGCCTATGCAATAGACAACCGGGGCAGTACTGATCCTGACGATGCTGTTTGTTATGACGGAAAATATCTTTGGATTCATGTCGCAAATCCGGCAGAAACCGTAACCTGCGATTCTACAAGCGATTTATCAGCGCGAAAAAGAGGGGTAACTCTATACATTCCTGATGGCACGGCAAGAATGCTCGGCTCTGATGCCGTTAAATATTATGCCTTAGGATTAACCGAACAATGTTATGCCCTATCGTTTAGACTTGAATTAAATGACAACTTTGAAATTGAGAATACCGAAATTATGCGTACAAAAATAACCGTAAAGCGAATGACATACGATGAAGCGGAGGCGAAAAAAGACAGCAAAGAATTAAAACCCCTGTTTGATATTGCAAATTCACTTTTTGAAAGACGCATAAAAAATGGAGCAGTATCAATTCAAATGCCTGAGGTCTACATAAGGGTAATGGACAAAACGGTCTGTATTACGCCTTCGGCAATTCTTAGCTCACAGGCTATGATTAGAGAGATGATGCTAATAGCAGGTGAGGCAGGTGCAACTTTTGCATTCAAAAACCGAATACCGTTTCAATATGTAAGTCAGGAGCAACCTACCCTCCCAAATGATTTGCCTGAAGGACTCGCCGGTGAATATAAAAAACGCAAGTCTATGAAATCCAGAACCGTATCTACAACTCCGTCAAAACACGCCGCTTTAGGTATAAGTATGTATGCACAGGTTACAAGCCCGCTTAGACGATACGGAGACTTGGTTTCTCATCAGCAATTACTAAAATTTATTGACGGTGAAAGTCTAATTCCAAAAGATGATTTTCTGCACAGAATTGCACTCGGCGATCAGGCTACACGACAGGCAATACTAGCCACCCGCTCTTCAAAACTGCACTGGACGCTTGTATACATGCAGCAAAACCCGAATATAACCTATGAAGCCATAGTTCTCGAAAATACCGTTAATTACACACATATAATAATTCCCGAGCTTGCTTTTGAATATAATATTAAACTGAAATCAAAAAAAATGCTAAACGAAAAATTAAATGTCCGTACAGAAAGCGTAAATATCCCGTTTCAAAATGTTGTCCTTAAAGAAGTTTAAAGTCCCAAAAAACAGTTAAAACATCTGTATTTTAAAGGTTTTTATCAAAAAAACTTCATTTAAACGACTATATTCAAATAAAACACTTGCATCTTTTTTAAAAATCTGCTAAAGTTGTTTGTGGTTGTAAAGTAAGTAAATAAGCTGCTTTTTTTTGAGCATTTTAAAAAATGCCTCAAAATATGACTACTTATTGATTTTTATGCAAAACAAAGATGAAAATTTTTTCATAAAAACTTCTGATGTGCCTATTGAGTCGTTAAGTCGTGAACAAAAGGCTAAATTAAACAGAAAAGGCAATAAGCACTTTAATTCAGGTGATATTGCTTCGGCTGCCAGAATTTTTATGACAACCGGATATTCTGATGGGCTTTCTCGAATTGGCGATTATTACATGCTAAAAAATGAAAAGCTGACTGCATTAAAATATTACAAACTTGCTCATAATAAAGCGAATGTAGATTTAATTGTTGAAGAAATTGCACAATTAATAAAAGTCATGATTAACAATTAGGAGAAAATATGTTTGGCTTTGATTGGAAAAATAAAAAAAATAAAGCACAATCTGAAAATAAAGAAGGTTTAATCACAAAGCAAGAAGATGACTTCAGCATGGTTGGAACACCGGAATTTGAAAAAAGCGATAAACCTGAAAATGAAAAAACAGAAAAAGAAAAACTTCTTGACCAAATTGCAGAAATCTCAAAACAAGGCTATGCATTTTTAAAAGAAAACGACACGGCTAATGCAACTATAGAATTTAAGCGCATACTGACATTAGACGAGCATAATAACTATGCACTGGTAGGCTTGGGAGATGCAGCCAGAAAAGAACATAAATGCGAAGATGCCATAAAATACTACACAGAGTGTTTAACTCATCATCCTGATAATAATTATGCACTTTTTGGACTTGCAGATTGTCATAAATTCCTAAAACAATACAACAGGGCGATTGAAGTTTGGGAAAAATATTTAAAGTTTGATGACACAAATATTACAGTTTTAACCAGAATTGGAGACTCCTATCGAAAAATCCGAAATTTTGACAATGCAAAAAGGTTATATCAAAGAGTTCTGGAATTATCAGAAGAAAACTCCTATGCCTTAATAGGTTTAGGACATCTTTATTATGATTTCAAAAAATACCGTGAAGCCTTGGGATATTGGCAAAAAGTGCTTGAAATAAGCGGAGATCATGTAGATATTAGAATCTTAACCTCAATCGGCAACTGTTACCGAAAAATAAAACAATTCGACAAAGGCGTTCCATTCTTTCAAGATGCCTTGAAACGCGACGAGGATAATTTCTATGCTTTGTTCGGACTTGCCGATTGTTATCGAGGGTTAAATCAGCAAAGTCAGTCTATACAATACTGGAACAGAATACTGGAGCAGGATCCAAACAACAAGGTTATACTGACAAGGGTCGGAGATGCTTACAGAAACAAAAAAGAATACAAAAAGGCAGAAGAGTGCTATCAAAGAGCATTGGACATTGCTTATGATTCTTATGCTATGCTGGGATTGGCAATATTAAAAAAACGACAGGGTATGTACGAAGAAGCAATCACCAGTTTATTACAACTAATACAAGCAGATAGAAAAAACTATCGTGTTTATTTAGAGCTTGCAGATTGCTATATTCAAACAAACCGAAAAAGCGATGCAATCAATATATTAAAAACATTCAAACAATTTGGAATTAGAAATCAAGCAATAAACGAGCTGTATGATTCGCTTTTATAGCCCTGAGGAATACATGTTTTGAACAACACTAACATCAAATCACTTTCGGGAATGCTTCCGACAGAGATAGTTAATGAATGTAATCTAAAACAAAATTTCAGAGGGCAACAAATTTTTGAAAACATCGCAAAGGGTGTTGCAAATATTTCAGAGCTTACAAACCTGTCCATTAAGGAGCGCGAAAGACTCTCTGAAAAATTTGCAGTTAGAGAAACAGTTGTTGAGGACAAACTAATTGACCCTGACGGAACAGTAAAGCTTGTTATAAACTTAAATGACGGCAACAAAGTTGAAACCGTCCTTTTAGAAGATAAATCCAAAAGAAAAACAGCATGCCTTTCCTCACAAGCAGGGTGTCCTCTTGCCTGCTCATTCTGTAAAACAGGGCAGTTGGGGTTTTCAAGAAATCTTGATGCGAGTGAAATAGTCGAACAATTTTTTTATCTGGAGCAATCCGTTGGTAAACTTGATAACATAGTTTTTATGGGTATGGGAGAGCCATTACTTAATTTAAACGAATTAAAAAAAGCGATAGCAATACTATCCCACCCCAAAGGGCGTAATTTTTCAAAACGGCGTATCACAGTTTCAACAGCCGGAGTCATAAAGGGAATTTACGAACTAACAGATACATTACCTGAAATTAAGCTTGCCGTTTCACTGACTACAGCAGACCAAGACCTCAGAGCAAAACTCATGCCGGTTGAAAAAAACAACCCGTTAAATGAATTAAAAACAGCAATAAAATATTATAATCAAAAAACAAAAAAGCGTGTAACTCTCGAAGTTGCATTGATGCACAATGTAAACAGCAGTTTTAAATCTGCAAAAAAAATCATTGATTTTACCGATAGCTTAAATGTACATATAAACTTAATACCATGGAACCCTATTCCTGAGCTTAATTTCAAAAGCCCGACCCACAGCGAGCTTTTAAATTTTGAAAAATATCTTACCGATGCAGGGCTCAATGTAACCAAACGATTAAGTCGGGGACAAAAAATTGGAGGGGCATGCGGACAACTCGGTAAAACAAATATTAGCCAAGACAGCTAAACACAATTAGAATGTTATTTTCGGGTGTGTTTTGTATTTACTGCCCTGCGTTGTTTTTGCCTTTCATCTTGTTGCTTTTTAGAATGCTTTTTTAAAGCTTCAATTTTTTGTGGATTATAAAAACCCTCTTTCCAATTGAATTTAGATGTATCCGGTAAAGGCATGGCATTTTTACAGGCATTGAGAATTAACCGATAATTATGCCGTTCCACCGAAGTATGAGAAAAATCAATTAAATACTTTTTCAGCCCCTTTTTTGCAAGCAGCCCTGTTCTTTCCGTAATTGAAAAAGGCTTTTCCGGTAACACAAAAGCCGCAGAAGGTGTCGAAAAAGCTCTAAATTCTTCACCGGTTTTATCTGAAAAATATAAAAAGTCATATTTTTCCGGTAATTTTTGCCTGATACGAAACAAAACAGGATATGCAAAAACGGGACATAAAACTTCGCTTCTGTCTTTTAATTTAAATGTTTGTTCAATATTATCTTGTGAATTCTCAATGGGCGAAACAAACTTATTCAAACCATTTTCTGTCAACCAGGAAGCCGACCACTTATTAAACGAATAAAGATAAGGACCTGCAATTAAATTAAGGCTCTTGTTTCGCAACATTGAAATATGCCCCGGATTATTTAAAACAAACTGCTTATACCCGTTTTCAATCAAGCAATTAAGCTTTTTTGAAAGCGCCGACTCGATTTCCTGAGGCAAAAAAGGATCAAGTGAAATCAAAACTTCTGACCTTGCAAATGGTATCATAGCGGCTGTATTATTGGATAAAAGAGCGTTTTCGGTATCTTCATTAAGATTTATAATTACACGCACCGGTTTATCAATTAAAAGCGCATGAACATCGCGTATTGATGAAACTTGAACATAATAACCGTCAGGAAAAGGATTGTTTCCTCTTTTTTTTGAGCGATGCTTTTTGCCATTTTCATTTCTTTTATCATCATTTTGTAGAGCAGAGTTTAAATCAAGCTCAATATCGGGCATGCCTGCTCTTTGAGGGCGTTTTTTATACTTCGTTAAACTCTTAGGCAATATATTCGAATATCTTTTTGTCATCGCTTTAGTTTGTAAAAGATAAACATTATCGTCTATCCCAAACTGTACCGGTATTTGTATCCAGCTTTTACCGTTTGCCGTTTTGACATCTTGTATTTTCCAACTTTCACGCACCGTATCGTTTTTTGAATGTAAGCGAAGCGAATCGCCTATAACGGGGATAAACCCACTGCCGCCTGTAAAAAAAGCATAATGAACCTTGCGTTTTAAATTATCCTCCCCTTTTGCGGAAACTTCTTGAATATCAAACTTTTTTGTTTCAGAAACTTTTCCTAAATACAAACCTGTGCCGGCAGCCTGTTTTGGATTGAGTACAGAATCAAGTTTTTTAGTTACAAGCATAAAAGAAGTTTTTGAGCGAGCAAAATCATTAGCCAGAATTCTTTTTCCATGCTCAATAGCGGCTTTTGCATCAGAATGATAATTATCAATAACATATCTGTAGGCAGACACAACCGTACCAACATATTCGGCACTCTTCATTCTGCCTTCAATCTTAAACGAATTTACACCGGCATCTATAAGCTCAGGAATATAATCCAAAAGCTGTAAATCATAGGGCGAAAAATAAAAGCCCGACTGCTTTTTATCGCCTTTGTCTATGTTATATATCCGCCTGCATGCTTGTGTACACATTCCTCTGTTTGCAGACTTACCGCCCAAAAAACTTGAAAACATACAAAGCCCCGACTCACTTATACAAAGAGCTCCATGCACAAACATTTCAAGCTCGCATGATGTATACTGCTTAATCTCTCTGATTTCGTTTAATGAAAGCTCCCTTGCCAAAACCACTCTGGAGACCCCGAAACGGCTCATCGCATTGGCTGACTTTGCACTTGCAATATTCATCTGTGTTGAAGCATGTATATTTAAATCAGGAAAATATTCGCGTATCATTTTTACAACGCCAAAATCCTGAACAATAACCCCGTCAGGTCCGACTGAATTCAAAAATTTCAATAGCGAAAAAAGCTCCGCCGTTTCATCATCGGTAATCACTGTGTTCACGGTTACATAAACCTTTTTATTTCTTTTATGCAATGCCTCAACAGTCGCCTGAAACTGAGCCCAAGAAAAATTGGAAGAGCGCATTCTGGCATTAAAACTTTTCAAACCAAGATAAACGGCATCAGCACCTTCACTGACCGCAGCATTCATCGCCTCCACACTACCTGCGGGCGCCAATAATTCCACCATAAAAACTCCTTGAACCAAAACCGAATTATACACTAAAAACAAACTTTAATAAAGTGCAAAAATATACTTTTTATTTTAAGAGGGGGAGCCTCCCCCTCGCTTGCAAAAAATTGCCTTTTTTCTTTTTTTAAATTATATCGAGTCTTCGTCCCTACAGCCTCGATTTCTTATAAATTTAAGCAAGGCAATTGTTTTTCCGCTACCCCCCAACGATTCATTATAGTGCTACATAAAGGGCACGATATACTCTTAAGTCGCTTGCAAAAGCCGGGTTAGTTTTCCAATTTCCTCTCATTAGTTTTAAGACGAGATATTAAGAAGAATACCGGCGTGCTATACAAACTCGGTTAACCTGATTTTAAGCTCGCCGTTATCCTTTTGTTTGATTGGTTTATTCAGTTAAAAGCGGCTCATTTTGAGACGCTGATTATTATGGCAGAAAAAAACAAAAGATTTAAGGCGAGCGCCGGTTGCAGAGCATTAAATCTTGAAGGATTTTACAAATCCTTCAAGATTTAATAGCGATAAAAATTTAAAAATAATGCAAAATTTCCATCAAAAAGCTAAAAAATCCATAAATTATTGATTTTTTTTAAAAAAGCACTAAACACTATCCTGAAAATATGATATAATATACTGTATAATTGATACTAAAGAGGTGGTGAGATGGCATATAAACTTAATGGCGCGAAATTTGAAACAATGGAAGAGCTGATTATGGCCTTATATCCGATGTTCGCAGACCAGATGAGTGAAGATGAATTTAAAGCTTATGCTAATGAAAATGCAGAGCAAAGCTAATTTTTTAAGCTGCTGGTTTAATGTACCGCTCTAAACTGCGTGGCCGTAATGTGGTTTGGAGCTTTTTCCCAGGTTTTAAACGGAAGTTTCTTCCAACAATTCAAACAGTTTTTCCTTTTTATATTTTGACTTCTCCTGTAGATTCAAGGCTTCATAGTACATGTTGGCATAAAATCTTAAGTCTTCTATTTGGTTTTCGGTTTGGCATTCGCCTTCAAAGTTTACTATCAAGTTGGAAACTGTGGAAACAAAGGTAAGCATTTCAATGGCTTCTTTTTCAAACCACAACTCACCCTCCCATTCATTGACATTCAACAATCCGGCAAAATAAGGATCTGCAAACCAAGCATGAATCACAGCACTAAGGCTTTTCTTTTTTAAGCGAGTGTCTTCAAGTGTCAGCATATTTTTAATTAGGTATATAATCTGAGAAGACTGTTTAGGTACTGCCCCCTTTTCTTCTATGATTTTAACCAGCACTCCGTCCAAATTCCAGTAGGAAATAAGATTTGCCGTATCCTTTCCTGTACCCGAAGTCGTTATGCTTTTAAGTGCGTATAAAACAGCGCTTGAGCTGTATACCATAATATTTTTTCTGTCAGCAAACAGTTTTGTTTTTATTGCTTTCAAGTATTTATTTTCTTTTGATGTAAGTTTTGTGGATACGGCAAAGGTATCGGTTCCAAAAGCCATAAAGCATTTCATTATCCTGCAAAACTCCGTATAAATTTCCTCAGCCGAAATTTCTTCGATTTTAACTTTTTGCGAAATCATTGCTTTTTCCGTATCAACTTCTTTTTTAAATTTACAGGCTGTTTCAAAAAATGCAATCACCTTTGATTGTATTTTTTGAGTAAAGGCTTTAGTTTTCTCCTTTACAAGTTCCGTTTTTCCCTTTAATTCAGCATCATTAAGTATTTCAACAATCCCGTTAAAATAATCATCATCCAAAAAATCTGCAAGAACCTTATGAAGCTCTGCAAAAACAAGATGTTTTAAAGCGTTGTCAATGTTTTCAACACCGGCTCCGGCAAGGTTTTCATAAAGTTTTTTGTATGTTTTTTCTTTTGTATCCTCTACTTCATATATATCCCAAAAAACTTGACATTGAAAACCGTCCAATGCGGCATAAAAACCTTTAGTTGCCAGCTCCTTATTACTCCTAATATACCATTTTTGTGTTCGTTGCTCTTTGAATATAGTGAAAAAATTTTCTTTTTCCGTTAATTTCAAGGCCGGTAAAAGTCGTTTTTGTGCGGTTTGTTTTTCTCCGCCGGGTGCTTTTACTGCATAGGCGGCAGACATTTGTATCCAACCAAAAGCTCTTTCATAAGTATTGTTGTAAATAACTATTGAACGATGCCCATGGCAATAATTTGACCAAGCAAATACATTTTCGTTTACAAGATCATTATTCCAAAAATCAAACAAGAAAAAATTTTCAACACCTGAAAAAATATACCTGCGACGAATTAATGGAAATATTTCTTTTTTATGCCTTTCAATAAGTCCAAGATTTGCTTCTTCATTATAGTATGCCTTTCTATACTCCATACCATACTTTTCTTCAAATCCTTCAATTTGGCCATGTCCGAACATTGGAAGACCGGGCATTGTTATCATCATAGTACATACCCCGAAGTATTTATCACCTGTTCCGAATTGGGCAAGGGCTGTATCTTCATCAGGGTTATTCATAAAATTAACATAGCGTTTCAAAACTTCACGGTCAAATTCCATTGTGTTTTTAATTGTTGCCCGATATTTTTCATTTTCTTCTTTTTTGAGCATATTCATAAATGCGGAATTATATACCCTGTGCATTCCAAGAGTACGAACAAAATAGCCTTCCATCATCCAAAAAGCTTCCGCAAGCAGTAATGTATCGGGCAACTCGGCTGTACATCTGTCAACCAGCTCTCTCCAAAACTCAACAGGAATTTTCTGATTAAACTCCTCGTTAGTCAATGCGAACCTTGAGCGACTTGCAATATCGCCACCTACACCAGGTTGCGGATACCATAATCGCTGTATATGCTTTTTTGCAAGTACCATAGCCGCATCTAAACGAATAATCTGAAAGTTTTTAGCAACATTTAATATTTCCTGAATAACAGCTTCCCTTGTTTGCGGGTTAAGAAAGTCAAGTTGAGCCGTATCGTTCCACGGCAATCCCGTGCCGTCATTACCGTGATAAATATATCGTACATCGCCTGTATGATGGTCAACCCGCTTAAAAACAACAGCACAATCCTGCTTGGAATAATAATGGTCTTCCAAATAAACCCCTACCCTCTCATCATGACAGAGGTCTTCAGATGAAAAGCCGTAAGAAGGAAATGGGGCATCTTTAACCTGCATAAACAAATCGGGACGCTCTATAACCCACTTTGAATCCATACCGGTATGATTAGGCACCATATCGGCGGCAACTCGAATACCGTATTTTTTTGCACGCTCTTTTAAATCAATCAAGGATGACCAGCCACCAAGCTCTTCAGCAATTTCATAAGAAGCCAAACTGTAAGCACTGGCTGCCGCTTCAGGATTACCGCATATTTGCTTAATTCTGGCACTTGCCTTAGATCGCTCCCAAAGACCTATTAACCATAAAGCATTAAACCCGGCAGATGAAAGCTCCAACAACTCTTCGTCAGGTATTTGTGACAGTTGCGTTATTTTTCTGGCGTATTTCTTACTCAATTGGTCAAGCCACACAAGTGTGCTTTTAGCAATTAAAACAACATTCGGCATCCAATCTTTGTCATCTGAAAATTTTTCATATTCTTCCAATATATTTTCAAAGTGATAAACAGGAGTACTTTCAGGTGTTCCGGGAAGCCAACCAAGTTTTTCTTCTTCCGCAATTAAGTCAAGTCCGCTTAAAAGAAGAGTAAGCCATTCACCCAATAAATCTTTCCAGTTTTGCAAAACATACTCTAGCTGACCTTTTATACTAAAGGGTGAAAATTCAGCAGGGGCTTTAAGAAATGAAATTAAATCTTTGTTTTCATTCCCAAGCACCTGCTCACTTGAAAATTCTTTAAATGCTCTCCAAAACTTAGAGTATGCTTTTTCGTTTCGTAAATTATTTTCATTAAAAAGAAGAGAAAAAGGCTCAAAAGCAGGATTATCATTTGCCAATCTAAGCATCAACAGCTCTTCCAAAGCAATTAACTTATTTTCAACACCGGAAGCAGGATCTACACCCATTAGCCAATCTTTGGCGGAAATATTTTTTTTATATACTTCTACAGACGGGAACTCATTGCAAAAAACAAGTAATAAATCAAAAAGAGGATTTTCAGAATCTGACTTTTTTAATAACTCCTCATTTATATAATTATACGCATTTTCAAAAAATTGAGGATTTTTATCTCTTCGATAAATTCTACAAACATAATGAAAAATTTCATCAAGTAAGCCCATACCGTTAAGCTCGCCTGATTTTAAAAATGAAGTCGCTCTTCCTTCTTCTTCAATGCCTTCATTTTTTAATACCTGGTTAAAATTGTAAACAAATTTATGAATTTCAACAACATCACGAATAATTACATTACCTGTTGAGGAAAAAAGTGAATTATCGATTTTACATTTTTTACGAATATCCGCATTGATATGAAATTCCATTTTTTGCAAAAAACTATTTTGAACCATGCGCAACCCTCGCTCTACAGTATATCACAAAACCAAAATAAATGAAAGGTGAAAAATCAATCATAATCAAGACAGCAACAAAAAAAGGGCTATTTTTTTCGATTAATTTTTCTGCCTTTTAAAAATGCTCGTAATCCAAAAAATACAACTCCGGCAATAATAAACACAGGCCAAATTGTTATAAGTCCTATCAAAAGATTATAAAATCCGCGAGCACCTTTTTTTAAAGCATACAAAACATCATTTAAAAAACCGGTATTTGTACTACTTTCGCCATAGTAATAATATCTAATATTGATTGTACTATAGCCAACCTGATTACTCAAATACCTGAGTTGCCCTTCCAGTGATTCTATATCGGAGCGAAGCATCTGTATTTGATTTTCAATTTCCAGAATATCTTTTACATCCCTTGCCTGCTTTAAAATCTGCAAATAACGCTCTTCAGCTTCTTTCTTTACCCGCAATCTGGCATCCATATCAACAAAATGAGTTGTAACATCATCTGTCGATATTTCCTTTCTGTCAAAACGCTTAATACCCTCTGAAATACTCGCAATAAAAGCATCAAACGATTTAGCAGGAATTCTTACAGTTATGGAAACATCAACACGCCCGCCACGGTCTTCCGATGATTCATTTGCAACATAACCTTTATGCTTTTTTATAGCCAGATTGATATTCTCGGCAGATGCCTTTACATCATCTGTTTTAAATGTCAAAAAAGCATTTTTAATTAACTTCTTTTCCACATAAACAGCCGGCTCCCCCATATCATCATCTAAACTGCGAACTTCTTCAGCTTCTTCATAGTTATCAAAGCCCGCCTCACTTTTTGCCATATTTCCGCCTGAATTATAATCAGCGGATTTAGAGCAACCGATAAATAACAAACACAAAAGAACCAAAACCCAAATATTTTTTTTCATAAAAACTCCTGTAAAAAAAACTATGCAAAATCTACTCGTTCCAATAATAAGAATCAGGATAAATTCGCTTTCCGAAAATATCAGTCCCAACCCGAATTAAAGTCGAGCCTTCCTCAATTGCAACTTCCAAATCGCCGGACATTCCCATAGACATAACATCCATAACGACATTTTTAAAATGCCTGTCAATAATATCATGTCGCACTTCCTGCAATAGCTTAAAACACTTTCTTACCTTTTCAGAATCATCGGTAAAAAGCCCAATTGTCATCAACCCCTTAATATTCAAGTGAGGCATCTTTGAAATTTCAAAAACCAAGTCCAACGCTTCAGTAGGTTTACATCCAAACTTACTTTCTTCGGCAGATGTATTTACCTGAACCAAAATATCCAACACCCTACCTTCGCTTTCCAATCGCCGATTTATCTTTTCTGCAAGACTTAACCTGTCTATCGATTGAACACATTGAACACGCGGAATTACATCTTTAATTTTATTACTCTGCAAATGCCCGATAAAATGGCTCTCATGCGGAACCGGCGAAAGAGCCTCGTACTTTTCCACCAACTCCTGCGACTTATTTTCGCCAATTAAAAATTCGCCACACGAAAAAGCCTTCAAAATACGCTCCGGCTCAACAGTTTTTGTGGCCATTAACAACCGCACTTCATCAACTTCCCGTCCGGCATTCTTGCAAGCTCTTGCCATTCTTTTACGAATTACCGCCAAGTTTTCCTTTATCGTATCCATAAAAATAACTTAACAAAAAACAAAAAAATATTCAACCGGCTTTATATTTAATTTTTAAACGCTTGAAATGTTAATTGAATACCCAAAAGGATTGATAAATACTTACAACATTTCAAGCGTGCAACCCGACGGGCTTGCATAACCTTTTTGTCTCTACCGTTTAGTTCCAATCGCTGTTCTACGCTTTCGCTTCGACCGCTCTTATCTGATGTACCAATCGACAAAAAGTGTAGACTAAGCCCGTCCACGCACGCACTATCGTACTGACTAACAGTCCGGTATGCTTATAAAAATCACGGCTTCCAAAAATTTTAGTTTTATCTTGAATTATTTATTTTTACCAAATCGAATTATGTATTTCCGTAAAACCGGCTATTCGTCCTATATCAACTTTACGCCCGTTTGCATCAAGCATCCAACCTGTAAAATATCCGACAAATTGCCTAAAAGCAATTTCAGTAATTGGCTTTGCATGAAGTTGCTCTTTATGCTCTCCTGAAGGCTCAAAATTAAGACAAACTTCACGCTTTCCTTCATCATGAATTGTCCATGTCTTAAACGGATCATTAGCGTCAAAATCGAATATAATGCAAGAGTGTCTTTTTCGTTTTTTGTTTATCCAAACTGCATTTTCAGGATAAAAAGATTCATTTACAAGGGTTGCAAAATTAACACCAATCGGCAATTTTTCTGAATTATATCCCCCGAAGCAGCACCAATACCAATTTGTTTCCCGCTTTGGATAACCGCCACTCCAGTCATACACACAAGTAACATCATTCTCAGAATCAGAAAGGAGTTTTCCGTTGAATGTAATTTTGATTTTACTTGGCTTCAAAGAAGGGTATTTTTCCGTAAACATCCACGCAGTAGTCGTAACAGGATTTATCACCCTCAAAGGCTCATCATCTAAACTGTATGAAAAGTATGCTTTAATTATTAACTTCGATTCAAAATTAGCATTTATGCTAAACTCTTTTTTATTATGCGATTTTATAATAGAACATTCGCTTTTACTGTCTTTGAAGTTAATTATATAATCATCGGGATTTCTGTCAAATTGCAATTTTTTTGTCGGAAGCATAAATCGCCTGTTAAAATAATATTTCTGATTTTTTTTAAGGTCATAGTAAAAAGTAAAGATATTTTTTGCGTATGAAAGGTCTACTATTCCAATTCCGATAACAAAATCAGAAGAAGAAAACCCAATATAGTTAAACTGATGATACTTAAACTTTTTTTTAAGACCTTTTATTTCTTTACCGAAAAGATTGTATAATTTAAAATCTTTATAGTTCCAGTCTATTAAAGAATCAATTACTCCGTAATTTACTTTATTTCCGTCATTTATCAGTTTTATCATTTTCCCTCCGATTGATTACTTAAAATTATAAACCATTATCCCCTGTTTTGCAATAGAGGATATCAGAATACCAGAGAGTTACCCAAATTTGTTTAACATGATTTTAAGCTCGCCGTTATCCTTTTTGGCGTTTAAAATAATAACACAAGCCGGTCGCCGGTAGAAGAACGGCAAATCAAAATAATCAAAAAAGCCAAAAAGATTTAAGGCGAGCGCGGGTTGCAGAGCGATAGCGACAATATTTTTTTATTATTATTTAGTTTTTTTAAAAAAAATTTACAACTATTCAATAATTTTGTTAAGTTTCTTGTTTTTAAGTCGATACATAAATATCGGCGACCGGTTCCCCTCCCACCCTCCGGTAGTCGAGAGCCTGATGGGCGGGTCGGTTTGTTTCAAACCGGCTCTTTTTTTTTGTAGTTTTGTTTTTTTTATTGACATAAACGAATTTTTTTTGCATACTCTCACTTATGAATTTAGATAAACTTAACTGGTTACCTTTTAACAGAGAGCGACTTAATAAAATGATTGCAGAAAATGCAAATCAAGACAACTACGCTGTTTTGGATTGGGATTATACCTGTGTTTTTTATGATACACAGGACAGCCTGTTTATTTATCAGACTGATAATCTTTTATTCAAATTAACTCCGGCTCGATTTTCAAAGGTTATTAGGCATAATATCCCTCAGGATAAACCGCTTGGACTGCAAAACGATTTAGGAAAAGAGCTTACTGCCGAGCTTTTATCAAAAGATTTGGACTATCTTTACGAATTTTTATATCACCGGTTTGAAGGGCTGGGCGGGAATTTGCCTTTATCTGAAATCAAAAATATGCCGGAATTTAATGACTTTCGGGTCAAGCTCTTTTTACTGATGTGCGGGGGACATCGTGTTGCAAAAGTAGATATTGGACAACTTGTTTCTACAGGCTTTAATTTAGACGAATACAATGCAATTGCAGAGTCTTCAATAGACTTTGCTTTAAAGGCAAAATTGGACACGGCTTTTCTTGCTTCAACCGACAGTGGCAATGCGGGCAAATGCAGTATTAGACGACAAGAGGGAATTCGCTCACAAGTTGAAATACAAAACTTAATTAAAGTTTTTAAGGAAAACGGAATAGAAACCTATATTTGCACGGCATCACAAATCGATAATATCAGAGTTTTCGCAAGCCTTCCAAAATACGGGTATAATATAAAACCCGAAAATGTTTTTGGACAAAGACGGGTAATTGACAAAAACAATATAATTACCGTAGAAGACGATTTCAGTTTAGGTTACACACACGGACCCGGCAAGGCGGAAACTATTAAAAATTGCATTATGCAAAAACATAAAAGCAAGCCACCTGTCTTAATAGCAGGAGACAGTGACGGCGACTTTTATATGATGAATGAATTTAAGGATTCTTCTCTGCTTTTAATTTTTGACAAAAACCAAAGTGAAATGACAAAAATCTATCAGTTCATACAAAAAGGAATAAACACCCGTGAAGATATGAATACAAGCATCATTGTCCAATCACGAGATAATACAACCGGATTATTTTCAAAGTCAGATAAAACAAGATAGCGATAAGTAAAAGAGCCTTTCCTGTGTGGAAAGGCTCTTGATTTATTCTATTCTACGGGGATTTATTTATCCTTTTTGTTTTTGTTCATAACTATTTGCTTCCACGCAAATAATCCGAGCGAAACACCTATTACCCCATAAGCAACCGTAGTTCTAAAGAATTCTCCCAATTGGGGGTCTCCAAACAAATTCAAACCGGCTTTAGGCGATACAATAAACAATGTATGGAAAAGCAACACACCTAAGAAAGCTTGTCCTACTGTTGCTCTTGAAACAGACGCTCCACCTATAAGAAGAGCGGCAACGGCAAACAATGCCACCTGTTTATGTGAGCCGTATGTGTTCAGCGTTCCAAAGTTTTGAAGGAAGATAATATGCCCCCATGCAGCAAACATTGTAGAGAGTATAATTGCAAGAACCCGAACTCGCTTTATGTTAATACCGGAGACTTCAGCTATGTGCATATTATGACCGACCGCTCTGAATGTTTGCCCAAGCTTTGTTTTTAGGAATATAATATTAAACACAGCAAAAGCCGCAACTATAAGAGCCGTAAATACCGATATTTTAACCCTTTTAAGCATAAGTATAGATCTTGGCATTGATTTTCCCGAAAACACAACCACTGCACTGAATACACAAAGCGCTATCAAAATAGCCAGATTAAAGATATTCTTTTTTTGATTACCCTTTTTCTTTATTAGCTGATATACATAAAAACCTATGGCTAATAAAGATATTACCAAAAGCATTGTAAACAAAGGCCACTGAATAATGTGATCCAGTGATTTTCCTATTCCAACAATCTCTCCTGCATCATTTTTTACATTCAGGTTAATAGTATTTCTAAGACCTACGCCTCCTGATATAACCAACGCTCCTGATACAGGTATGACAGTACCAACCAAAAACAAGAATATAAGCTGATAAATACCGTCAGCAAAAAAACCGGTTATCATCGAAGCAATCATTTCCTGACCTATCGTTTTATTCAGCATTCTTCCGATTAGCCATCCCAGAAGTATAGCAAGAGGTGTTGCAATAACAAAAACAGTTGCAAGCCCTAAAAAAGTAGGTATCTTAAAATACGCAACTATTATAATTGCGACCTGAGCGGCCATCGCACCAATTGTTATACTGAAGTTAAGTCCCATTCCCGCTACAACAGGAATTAACAAAGCAAGAACCAAAAAAGAATTTCTGGTAAGACGCTCTGTAACAGCCGATATTAACATAAACGGTTGCTCTTTTGAAGCAATTATAGCCAAAACACATATAACTGAAAACAAAATAGTTACTATATTGTCTATCAAGAAATCTTTTATATTCGCTTTTTTGTCAAGATTATTATTCAATTTTTCCATTACTTACTTTCCTTTCCTTGTGTCAACGCATAGAGTATAATACCATTTTGTACTATCATTCTGATTACTTCCGATAAGTTGCCTTCTGTTATAAAACTCTGTGCTACAGGTAAAGCAATTGTCAACATACCTTGGAATAAAATAGTTCCGAGAATGGCATGTGAAATATTTGCTTTTCGTGCATCTGCACCGCCTATAAGAACTGCGGCAACAGCAGGAAAAGCCATCATCAAAGGTGCTTGATACAACTGAGCATATCCAAATGATTGGGAATATACAATTATACCTATAGCCGCAAATACTGTTGACAGTACTGTTCCAAGAATTCTATATTTATCAACATTCAAACCGGACGACTTTGCAAACAGAGGATTTTCTCCGACTGTCCTCATAGCATATCCGAATTTTGTTCTGGAAAAACCATAATACAACAAACATATAAACACTACAAACAATATAAGCCCTGTAGGTATGGTTACACCACCAATATTAAATGCAGCAAAGTCATTAAGAACCTGCCCTATTGAAGACTCAACCGACACAACATTTCTTAACCCTCTACCCATAGGCCAACGCATTGCATTGGATGCAAAAGGATACACAATCCATATAATCGAAAACAGGGAGACAATTGAAAATCCGACATAAGTCGAAACCAGCATTTCCGAGCCTTTGATTTTATTCAAAAGTAGTCCATAAAGAATTCCGAAGGCAATAGCCAACGGAACAGCTATTACTAAAGCTACCATAAGTCCATAAAAACCGGCTACTTGAAGCTCTACCGTATAAAGTGTTCCAAACAGCCCCGCAATTATACCAATGGGTATACCAAAATTTAATCCCGTACCGCATCTAATACTAGGTACCATTGCCAAAACCAACAACATATTCATACCAATTCTGACAATAGAATCAGAAACCAATGAATTGATCGGCAGTTTATTTGTAATCGCCAGAACCCAAAGCAGAATAAAAAATGCAGTGATAATTATTCGAGGCAACCCGACTTTTTTTACAAATTCATTAACATTTGTCATTTGTTCCCCTTCTTCTTATTTTTCTTGTAATCTCCGGACATCATAAGCCCAAAGTCAACATCAGGTGCATCAGGTTTTAAGATACCTTCCAATTTGCCTTCAGTTATAATTGCAATTCTGTCACAAACAGACCTCAACTCCGCAAGCTCACTTGAAGTTACAATAACAGTAGTGTTATTTTCATTAGCAAGCTTAACCAAATAATCAAGAACGAGTTTTTTCGCCCCTATATCAATACCTCTTGTAGGCTCGGATACAAACAATAATTTTGGTTTCAATGTTAAAGCTCTCGCCAAACAAACCTTTTGTTGATTGCCGCCACTTAACCTTCGGGTATGCTGTGTAGGCCCCGTGCATCTTATATCCAATTGTTTTATCATATCGTTGGCATGCTTTCTTATAGCGGCACCATTAGCCCAAATACCGCGTAAAAACCCGTTTTTTATTTGCATACTAGTAAGGACAATATTATTCTCAATTGAATCATTAAGCAAAAGTCCTACACCCTTTCTGTCTTCAGAGACATAAGCTACGCCCCGTTTTAGCGTATCTTTTGTATCGCCGAGTTTTAAAGGCTCACCTTCAAAAATAACATTACCCTTTGCAGGATAAAGTCCTAAAATACCGTTTGCTACACCTATTTTTCCGTGTCCTGCAAGTCCTGCAAAACCGAAGATTTCACCTTTTTTAATTTCAATGTCTATACCCTTAACCTCTTCACCGGGCATATCAACATAGAAATTTTCAATCTTCAAGACATCTTCCGCATTTGCAAATTTATCTTCCTGCCCCATGTCTTTATTTTGTATTGATATTTCTCTGCCAACCATCAATGCGGCAATATCTTCAACTGTTACATCAGATGTTTTCAATGTATCAACATGCTCGCCATCTCGTATTACAGTCAGGTTATCCGTTACCGATACAACCTCATCAAGACGGTGTGTAATAAACAGAATACCGATTCCCGTACTCGAGAGTTTTTTCATAGTAGTTAACAAGTCAGCCGCTTCACTTTCAGTAAGTACAGCAGTAGGCTCATCAAAAACTAAGAGCTTTATACCTTTTTTATCTATTTCTCTGGCTATTTCCAAAAACTGCTTATGCCCTATCGGAAGTACTTTTATCAAAGTATCTTCATCAATATTCAATCCGACATTTTCAATAGCGGCTTTGGCTTCTTCGCCCATTATTTTCTTATCCAAAAATTCAAAATCTGGGTTTTTAAATATCTTACCAAGGAAGTTAGGTCTTGTTTTTTCACGATTAAGCTTAATGTTTTCGGTTGCGGAAAAATCCTTTATCAGCATTAACTCCTGATGAACCATACCGACACCCAAGTTCATAACATCAGTTGCACCCTTTTGATGAACTTGCTTTCCGTCAATATAAACCTCTCCCTCAAATCCACCTGTATCATGAATTACTCGCATTCCGAACAAGATGTTCATCAATGTTGATTTTCCGGCACCGTTTTCGCCGACTATTGCGTGTATTTCACCGGGCTTTATTTTTAAATCAACACCCTTTAAAACTTGATTACCGTAATAATCTTTTTTAATATTTTTCATTTCAAGAACATATTCACTCACAATTATACCACCTACAATAATACGAGGCTATCTAAAAAAAAGATAACCTCGCTGTTTTATACTTTGTTCTTTTTACTAAATTTAGAAATTAACATAATCGATTAACACGAAGATGTAGTTTTTGTATAACTTGCCATTGTCATTTAATGGTTCATACTCAACTTTAACACCTGCATATTCATCGAAGTATTTCTTAATATTACCCATATCAAATTTTTCCGTAAAATCGCCTTGGATATAACCCTTACAATATTCAGCACCTGCTTCAATGAACATCATGGCAACAGGAATAGCCCATGTAGACATTCTGCCTGTCATATCACCTGCGGCTGTTACTTTTCTGATTTCATCAACCAAGAAAGGAATATCACCTTGCTTTGTTTCAGGGATTTTAATATTAAGAGCAGAAGGGAAACCGTGATATGGTGATGGACAACATGGCTGTGGATAAATTGCTTTTCCTTCAAATACAGCCTTGATTAGAGGTACTTGAAGACCACAGTTAGTTGAGAAAAACGCTGTGTCTTTTCCGTATTTTTCAATCAACCTTGGAGTATCTTCCAGAATAAACTGCTGTGCGGCTGAAAGACCTGCATCACTTGTTGGGTCTAAAGCTGTAGCGTCAACAAATTGAATACCGTTCTTTTCACAGTTTTCTCTGAACAAATCTCTTCTTGCCGCCAATAAAGCGTATGACATGTGTCGTGGGAATGTATAATGAACAAAAGTTTTTGCTCCCATTTTTTTTGCCTGCTCTATTACAGTATGTCCCATTGCCAATTCGTTAGCCGCAAATACTATATCAGCTCTTGCGGCAATACTACCGGGATCTTCACCGGGTGTTCCTACCAAAATTAACAAATCAGGATTAATTTCTCTGGCTTTATCAATTGCGGCAGATGTTCCGGGAACACCTTGGCAGATAATCAAAGCACCAACATCAGGGTCTGCGGCCATTGACGCAAGGTTAGCAACAGTTGTTTCCTGCTCATCTTGAAACTTATCAGGATAAGTCATCAGAATAACATGCTCATCACCGTACTTTTTCAATACATTCTGTGCGGCACGATACTCTTCTTCGTTCTGAGCAACAGTACCGGTCATAATACCGATCTTCCATGGTTTTTCCATACTTGAACCACTTGATGCAGAAGTTGAACCTGAATCCGTAGCATTGTCTTTGTTACAAGCAACGAACATAAAAGAAACCAGTACCAATAAGGTCATAATCTTTTTAAACATTTTTGCCTCCTCATAGTTTAAAAATGTATCACTACAACAAAGATTATATCATACAAATCTCAAAATTTCACTACAATAATCAAAAATAACACAAAAAAACTTAAATTTTAGAAGAAATTTTCTATTTTTTATGCAATTTATCAAATTTTGTGCAACGCTTCGCTTTTGCCTTCCAACCCCACGAAGTGCTTGTATCTTTTTGACTTTACTTTTGCATTATAAGCAAGTTTTTCCATTTCCATTTCAAACCTTGCAGATAGCTTTTATAAGCGTCAAAAAGGATACCGCACTTCTTAAAATCAGCCTATAATTAACACTTTTTCCGCCGGTTTTCTGATTGAAAACAGGTTTTCTTAAAAAAACAAACCGTAGCCGGAACGTGAAGAAAAAAAAGAATACCACAGTGCAATGCAGTACGCTAATCGCGTGCGTGGAGCGGCGAAGTCTACATTTTTTGTCGATTAAAAAAAACAAAAAAGGTGGTCTGAGAAAAGAGCGAAGAACACCGATTAATATATTAACCAAAGACAAAAAAGTTATGCGAGCCGCTCGGGTTGTCCGCGTGAAATCTTGAAATTGACTTTTAGACAATTTCAAGATTTCACAAGCGATAAATATTTTATCCACTTCACTTTTTATTGAATTTATGTTAAGCTGTATGAAGTTTTTAAGACAAGGATGAATCTTCCGTTATGTTGAAATTTATTTTGAAGCGGCTTTTGTACGGGTTTTTTGCGATGTTCACGGTTGCAAGTATTACTTTTTTTTTAATGCGCATTATTCCCGGAAATCCGATTGAAACGATTGCGGAGGATTTACCTGAAAGCAGGCGTGCCGAGTTGTATCAGCAGTACGGATATAATCAACCTCTTGTTACACAATATGCAATGTTTCTAAAAAATATATTCACAAAAGGCGATTTTGGCACCTCGCTTTATTATCGCGGCAGAAAGGTTACCGATGTGATTTTGACACATGCGCCCGTTTCCGCAAAATTGGGTTTGCAGGCATTGCTGTTCGGAGTTACAACCGGTATTGTATTCGGTATTATCGCAGCGGCAAATAAGGGGCGAAAGTTGGATTACGCCGTGATTTTAATTGCAATTATAGGTATTTCCGTACCGAGTTTTGTAATGGGACAATTGTTGCAGTATTACTTTGGCATTAAGTATAACATTTTGCCGATAACCGGTTGGGGCAGTTTTAAATATACGGTACTGCCGTCTTTGGCATTGGCGATAGGGCCTATTGCAAAGTATTCCCGCTATATGCGCTCAAGCTATTTGGATATTATAAATCAGGACTATATTTTAACGGCACGGGCAAAGGGGGCAAAAAAGAGCAGAATAATACGGAGCCACATTTTACGAAACGCTTCCCTTCCGATTATCACGATGCTTGGACCTCAAATTGCTTTTGCGTTTACAGGGACATTCATTATAGAAAGTATATTTTCCGTGCCGGGTTTGGGCTCGTATTTTGTAAGCTCAATTTCAGAGCGAGATTATACAATGGTAATGGGACAAACAGTGTTTATCGCTTTTTTGTATATTACTTCGTTGATTATTGTGGATATTGTTTATGCCTTGGTCGACCCAAGAATTAAAGCGGGTATAACCGGTAAGACTAGGTAGAAAAAATAATATAAATAGGACAAATACGATGGAAACAAAAACCATGCACAATGTAAAAGAAACAAAATCCTGCCTTGACTTTCTTGAATTGACAGAAGAGGATTTTCAGCCGGTTAAATACAACAAAAGCAACCTGCAAGTTACGATAGCAGGCATAGGCTTTTGGGAAGATGTTGGACGCAGATTAAAAAAAAGTAAGCGTGCTTGGTTTTCTGTTATTGTGCTGTCAGTTGTTTTGCTTATCTGTTTAATCGGCCCGATTATTAAAGGAAGCTCAGGTTCTCAAACAAATTTGCAATTAAAAAACATAAGCCCTTCTTTACAATTTTGGTTTGGCACAGATGATTTAGGCAGAGATTTATTTACACGGGTTTGCTTAGGCGGAAGGGTTTCACTTTTAATTGCGATACTCGGTGCTGTTATCGATATGACAATAGGCTTGATATACGGCGGTATTGCAGCCTATGCAGGCGGCCTTGTAGACAATATTATGATGCGTATTGTGGAAATACTTTCGAGCATACCGTATTTAATTGTTGCTGTTTTGATTTCTTTAATTTTCGGTAAAGGTATTTTTTCAATTATAATTGCCATGACTATTACCGGTTGGTGTTTTACGGCAAGACTTGTTCGCGGGCAAATCCTTCAAATAAAAAATCAGGATTTCGTTTTGGCGGCGAAAGCACTCGGCACAAAACCTTTAAAGATTATTTTAAAACATTTAATACCCAACACAGTCAGCATTATGATTATTGCTTTAACTTTCGATATTCCCTCTTTTATTTTCGGCGAAGCTTTTTTATCCTATATTGGCTTGGGTATTCAACCGCCTCATACAAGCTGGGGTGTACTTGCCGCAAATGCACAAGGAGCAATGTTGTTTTATCCGTATCAACTATTTTTTCCGGCATTATTTATCAGCTTAACTATTCTGTCTTTGCACATTATAGGTGATGCCCTTCGTGATGCCATGGATCCGCATTTAAGGAAAAATAAATAATGCCTATTCTACAAATAAAAGATTTAGCCGTAACATTTCAAACCTACGCCGGCACAATCTATGCCGTAAACGGAATTTCATTCGATGTGCATAAAGACGAAACACTGGTCATAGTTGGAGAATCGGGCTGTGGAAAAACAGTTACTGCACAATCTATAATGAGATTACTTCCCGGAAAAAAAACAGCAGTCAGTAAAAATTCACAAATCATTTTTGAAAATAAAAATATTTTAGATTTCAGCGAAAACGAAATGGAAGAAATACGGGGCAATGAAATTTCAATGATATTCCAAGACCCTCTAAGCTATTTAAATCCGACTATGCAAATCGGCAAGCAAATTATGGAAAGCATTTTAATTCATCAAAATGTAAGCAAAGATGAGGCAAAAAAAAGAGCGCTCCGACTTTTAGAGCTTGCACAAATTTCAAGCCCGCAAAAAAGACTAAAACAGTATCCACATGAATTTTCAGGCGGTATGAGGCAGCGAGTAATGATTGCAATAGCCTTGGCTTGTAATCCGAAAATACTAATTGCCGATGAGCCTACAACCGCTTTAGATGTAACAATTCAAGCAGAAATACTTGAGTTAATTCAAAACCTCAAAACCGAAACAAACACGGCAGTTATTTTAATTACACACGACTTAGGCGTTGCCGCAGAAATTGGCGACAGAATTCAAGTTATGTATGCAGGCGAAATTGTAGAGCGCGGAAGTGCAAAAGACATTTTCAAAGCCCCCTCTCATCCATACACTCAAGCATTGTTGAATTCAGTACCCTCATTGACGCAATTAAAAAACAATGCACTTTACGCACCGGAAGGCTCGCATCCTGATATGTTAAAAAAGCCGACATCATGTCCCTTTGCTCCCCGATGCAATAGGTGCATGCAAATTTGCTTAAAGCACGCCCCCCTTGAGTTTAATGTTGGCGGAGAGCATTCGGTTGCATGCTGGCTAATGTATAAACGCGGACAAGATATCCACTAATGCTTTAACACAATCAAAAAAATTACCACCAATCAAATTCTATTTCATCACTGAATTTTTTTACATGAATAAATTTCAGTTTACCTGTAAGGATGTCGTATATTCCAAGCCTTCGTTTGGTGCTATTATTGCCATACATATCGAGTATGTAAAGCTTACCGTCTCGCTTTCCCAAAATTTTTTTTGGCCCGTAAAAGCCCGTAACCGTTTTAAGCAGCTTAAAATCGGGAAGCGAATACATTTGCATTTTAGACCAATTTGTAGATGACATGCCAAAAGATGATAAAAGGACATACGCTATATCTCCGTCAACTATAAAATCGCTTCTAACCATATAGCCACCGCTTTCATTAGTAATGACAAACTTTTTTAAAACCCTGTTTATATCAAATTTGTCTATACAGTAAAAAATATGAATCGTATCAAAATTGGTCGTTGTTCTATTGTAGGTAAGAATATAGTTATTACCCACGGATATTTCTTTCATGTAAGAAGGGAAAGTTGCTCCCTGCATTTTTTCGCCGAATGATTCCCAAAAAACGGGCTGTTTTGTAAGAATTTTATTGTCGATGTAATAGAGCATATTTTCTTCAGTGTCAATACAAGCACTTGTAGTTTGATCATGAAGCTTCATTTTTAATGAAGAACCATAGTCGGCAATATACATCCCCCCTGGAGGGGTACCATCATAAGAAAGATACAAAAGTCTACCGTATTTATCAAATAAAATTTCACACATACTAGATTGTCTCCATATACCATCATTTTTAAAAACAAGACCGTCCTTTTTTTCGGGGTTTGCAACAGCAAAAAAAGTATGTTTACTAGGAGGTCCGGATAGATTTTCACCCGGCAATATTATATGCGGCTTTATATCTTCTACTGTAAGGGTAATCACGCTGTTTGTATACTGCTCAATTGTAACGGCCTTAGCCCTTGCGATATATGTGCAAACAGAGTTCATAAGCTTTAGCTCTATGTCAAAACCCTGCCCCGATTTTATTCCGCCGGGGACTGTTATCGAATCTTTCGATATAACCAAATCTTCTTTTTTGTATGTTTTAACTTCGTTTGTGTATTGTCTAATTTTTAAAATTACGGCATTTGCATCCGTAAGGTTAGGAATTACTGCATGCCCTTCGGTGATACTCCTTCCGGCGGAAAGGGTCAGGGTAAGGTCGTTCGGGTTTTCAAGCTCCAGTTTACAGCCGGAAAACAGCAATAAAAATAGAGTGAATATTAAAAGAAGGGAGAGAGGGTTTGTTTGTTTGTTTGTTTGTTTGTTTGTTTGTTTGTTTGTTTGTTTGTTTGTTTGTTTGGTCAATTTCATACTTTTTAGGGTGAAATTTTCATTGGTCATTGACACATTTTGCCAACCGTAATTGACCAATAAAACAACTTATGCTATAATTGCCGAATGCAAAACACAGGACTTTTAAAAATCAATGAATGAGTCTTTTATTTTAACCCGGTCACAAAAAAACAAAACTCCGCTTGTCGAGGTAAGAAATTTAAAAAAATATTTCAAACTCAATTTTAAAGAAAGCATTTATGCTGTTGATGATGTCAGTTTCAGTATCGAAAAAGGCGAAACTGTAGGCATAGTCGGCGAATCGGGCTGTGGAAAAACAACTTTGGGCAGAAGTATTTTAAACTTATACAAGCCAACATCAGGTCAAGTTATTTTTGACGGAAAAGATTTAAGTCTTGCATCAAAAAAAGAAGCACACGCAATTAAAAAAAGAATGCAAATTATTTTGCAGGATCCTTACGCTTCGTTTAACCCCCGAATGACAATTTCACAAATTATTTGTGAAGGAATGGATGCTCATAAAATTTTTAAAACAAAACATGAAAAACAAGAAGCCGTTTATTTTCTATTGCAAACAGTCGGCTTGGCACCGGAGCATGCAAACAGATTTCCACACGAATTTTCAGGCGGACAACGACAAAGAATAGGCATTGCCAGAGCGTTGGCAGTAAATCCCGACTTTATTGTTTGTGATGAGCCTATTTCTTCGTTAGATGTTTCAATCCAAGCACAAATTATAAACCTTCTGACACGACTTCAGCGCGAGTTTAACATGACCTATCTGTTCATTGCACATGACCTTTCGGTGGTAAAATATATTTCAAACAAAGTCGGAGTTATGTATTTGGGAAAAATAATCGAATTCGCAGACAGCAATTCATTATATAAAAACCCGCTACACCCCTACTCGCAAGCACTCATTTCCGCCATTCCGAGTACGGATTTAGACGACCCCATGATGAAACGGCGAATTCATCTGAACGGAGAAATCAGCAACGCTATCAATCCTCCAACAGGATGTCGGTTTTATAAAAGATGCCCTATGGCAAAAGACATCTGTAAATCCGCCTACCCTGAATTAAAAGAAACCTGCAAAGGGCATTTTGTAGCCTGCCATTTAATTTAGATTTAAAAAAACTAAATCAAAAAGCCTTATTTATTTTTGTTTATAAAATGCAAAAACCGTTTGGGCATTTTTATTTTAAGCCTTAACTTTTTTTTCGCATCCGGCTCCGTAAAAACAGCTTTAACCGCATGAAGCATAAAACCGTCATCGGACTTTTTTCCGTAAAGGCTGTCGCCCACAACAGATAGCCCCAAAAAATTAGCATGCAAACGAATTTGATGTGTTCTTCCGGTATAAATCCTAAACAGCACCAATGAATATTTACCGAATGTTTTTAACACCCTGTACTTTGAATATGCAAACTTGCCTTTTGTCAAATCAGATGAAGCTTTAAATTTGCGTGCATTTGATTTTAACCTAAAAACAGAAGTTTTTATATTTCCCTGCGACATAGCAGGAATACCGGATAAAATAGCCAAATAATATTTTTTTACACACCGCTTTTTAAATTCGCTTTTTAAAAAATTTTGCGTCTTATAATTTCGTGCCGTAATAATCAACCCCGATGTATCTTTATCGAGACGATGCACAATTCCGCGTCTTATAGATTCATCTGTCAACTCAAGCGACATAGTTGAAAACTCGTCTTTATAATCCGACACATTCCTGCGATAATACTCAAGTGCATTTACTAAAGTATGCCTGTAATTTCCGCAAGCAAGATGAGTTACCATACCGGAGGGTTTATTTACAACAATTATGTTTTTATCTTCATACACAATTTTTAACTTCAAATTTTCAGGCTGTATTACAGTCGGTATCGGATTTTCCCATTTCAGCTCAACCTCATCGCCATTAAACACATTTTTGGAAAGTTTGGTTTTCACACCATTTAGCTTTAACTCAACCAACCCCGCCTTTAACTTTGAGCGAACCATACCGGCAATTTTACCGGTACAAAAAACATCAAGGCGAACAGGCTCCTCAAGACCATCGGCTTTTAAAAAAAAGTTTTCTACCACAAACTACTCTCCGGCTTCTTCTTCAGAAGGCAACTTAACGCCCGCCTCATCAGTAATGATTGGAATAATTTGAATCGGCTCCTCTTGAATTAGATTTTCCCTTTCAAGTTTTTTTGCTTCAATATCCCGTTTTATCGCTCTATAACAAACATCAAACAAAGCAATGCCCAAAGAAATACCGACAGCCGTACCGAATATTTTTATCTGCTCATCTTGTGTCAGCGAAACAGATATATTTGCATTTTTCATAGACCACGGATAATAACGAGGATCCCCACTGTATTTTATAGAGCGGGAAATATCATAAGTCCAAAAAGAAAGCATAGTAACAAAAGGCAAAGCACCAAAAGTCAAAATCTCAAAACGGCGAATTTCTCTTTGCCACAACGGAAACTCATCTTTCGTATAAGGCTCCGAAACCCTGTCAATTTCCGAATCATCTTCACAGAAAACCTGTATCGGAAACAACAAAAAAACAAAAAGCAAAACTGAAAATAATTTTACTGAAAAACACTTCATACAACTTTTGAATTATAGCATTATTTTTATAAACATACAAGCGTCAAATTTTTTAAGTGCAACGCTTACGCTTTTGCATCCACCCCTCGCCTGCCTTAAATCTTTTGTTTTTTTCTTATAAAAGCAATCGCCGTCTAATTACCATTAGCCGGCTTTATTTCTAAACACAATCAAACAAAAGGATATCGGCAGTCTCAAAATCAGAATAAGCGTACTGTTTTCATTTTGGGATTTTATGAAAAATCATCACGCACCGTCTTTAAATCATTTTATCCTTTAAAATACTTTTGAAAAAGCAATACCATCGGAGTATGTTTTTAAACATCTCTCTCTGGCAACCTTATGCTCTACAATGGGAGCAGGATATGATGGCGTATTGAACTCGGGAACCCACCTTTTGATATACTCAAAATTAGAATCAAACTTTTTCAACTGCATACTTGGATTAAAAACGCGAAAATAAGGAGCCGCATCACAACCTGTTCCGGCAGCCCATTGCCAATTACCGTTATTTGCACAAAGATCAAAATCTAAAAGCTTTTCTGCAAAATATTTTTCACCCCAACGCCAATCAATAAGCAGATGCTTACATAAAAAACTTGCAACGACCATTCTGACTCTATTATGCATGTAGCCGGTTTTATTAAGCTCACGCATTCCCGCATCAACCAGCAGGTAGCCGGTTTTACCGTTTTTCCATTTTTCAAATTCCTCTCTATTATTTCGCCATTGTATCGCATCATACTTTTTTTTGAAAGAAGCATGAGCAACACTTGGAAAATGAAACAATATCTGCATAAAAAACTCCCGCCAAATCAGTTCCGACAAAAAAGCCTCATTATGCATTATGCTCTTAATTATTTTTCTAATACTCACTGTACCAAATCTAAGATGTACGGATAAATAAGAAGTTCCATTTAAAGCCGGAAAATCTCGTATGCCTTTATAATTTTCCAAATTATCCAATTTATAATCTTTTACTTTTATTTCCGATTTTAAAAATCCAAATTCTTCACGACTTGGAAAATTATACTCTACCTGAAAAGGATATTTAAAAAAGTTTAAATCATTTTTTATTATTGTATTATACTCCTTTAGAGCAATAGTTTGAAAAATACTCATCCACTTATTCTTGTATGGCGTAAAAACTGTATAAGGAGTTCCGTCATTTTTTAATACTTCGTTTTTTGCAAAAATAACTTGATCTTTGCATAACTTAAAAAGAATGTTATGAGTTAAAAGTAAATCCGAAATTGACTTATCCCGCATAATTGCATAAGGCTCATAATCTTCATTTGCATACACAGCCCTGACATTAAACTCATTTAATATATTTTTCCATACTTCAAGCACATTCCCTTTTTTACAATAAATTACACTATTGTATTTTCCTAAAGCCTTATTCAAAATCACAAGACTGTCGTAAATAAACGAAATTCTAGCATCATTTTCGGGTAAGTTGCAAATAATATCTGTGTCAAAAATAAAAAGCGGTAATACAGGCAAACCGATATTCAAAGCTTCGTATAAACCAAAATTATCCTCTAAGCGTAAATCACGTCTAAACCAAAAAATACAGACACTGTTTTTTTTATCTTGAATAATTTTTTTCATCATTATATAATAGTTCCTTAATGATTATTGTACACAACAAAATTATTCTAGCACAAGTAAGAAAAAAAAACAATCTTAAAATATCATTTCTAAAATCGCCTGATACATAAAAAAATTGTAATGCAATCAGCTTTTTTTTGTAAACATTTCTATTGTTTTTTTGCTTTCTTTTTAGTAATATATATTTATGATAGATGCAAAAATAACTGACGAAAAACTTTTAACTCATCTAAACAGTCTAAAAAATAACGGAATGACAATTTTTACACTCGCAGAAAACACCATTCGAGGTGCAATTTTTGACGCAACATTGTTTGTAAACAAAATGAGAGTGCAACATAACTTGGGTATTCTGGAAACCTATATTTTAGGGCAAGCAGGAATCTGTACTGCTCTTTTAATTCCCACAATGAAAGGACATGACCGCACCGTTTTTAGATACGATACAAAAGGCCCTGTGGCAGGTTTTAGCTTGGAAGCCTTTAGCGAAGGCAGGGTAAGAGGCTATCTTTTTAAAAACCCTATCCAAATTGAAAAACCGCTTGAATCCTGGGATGTAAGTCCGTTTCTTGGAGACGGAATTGTTTCTGTTGTTCGATTTCCGGAAGGTGCAAGAGTTCCTACAACCGGCACTACTGAAATTATTCACAAAAATATTCCGCTTGATTTGGCTGAATACTTTTTAAAATCAGAGCAAACTAAAACCGCCTTCCATGCAAGTATAAAATTTGATACCGAAGGGCGTGTACTCGGTGCCGGTGGAATGTATCTTCAGGCAATGCCCGATGCCTCTTTAGAAGACCTGCAAATTAGTGAGCAAGCATTTTCTGCATGTCCTTCATTGGGAGAATGGTATTCGGAAGGCGGAGATAACGAAGACATTGCAGTCGGTTTGTTTCGCCAACTAAAACCAAAACTACTTTTAACCCGCGATGTAATTTTTCACTGTCCTTGCTCTTACGAGAAATTTCTGGGACACCTAAAAAGTTTTTCTACAGATGAGCTTAATAATATCTGCAAAACAAACCCAGACCCGGTTGAAGTATACTGCCATAACTGCTCTTCAACTTACGAGTATTCAAAAAATACAATACAAAAAATAATAAACTCCACTAACCAAGAATAAAGCTATTTTAATTTAATCTTATGTCTCACGATCAGTTCAGGCACTTTTAAAAATTGAGTTACTTTTAAAAGTGCCTTAAAAAGAAGCTCATTGCATTGCGGTTTTTAGTAGATTTTGGAAGAAATTACACAATTCGTCTGACTTTTCCAATTTCCTCAGTTTTATGTTAATCGTCAATAAAAATTGGGGGGTAGCGGAAAAACAACTGTTTTTGCAAGTGTTTCACTTGCAAAAACAGTTTTTTGAAGCGAGGGGGATACACCCCCTTTAAAATAAAATAGAGCCAAGTCATTATATTTTACTTGACAAATTAAATTTTTAAGTATAAAATATTTTAATAGGAGAGACACATGGCAAAGTCAATAGGTATAAAATTAGCAGACGGAAGTTTTTATCCCATTCTGGAAAATGGGGCAGTCCACCAAGAGCTTGAATTAACTACTGTACGCGATAATCAGGAGACAGTTCAAATTGATTTATTCAGAAAGAACGATGATGCTTTGCCTGAGTATATAGGCTCCTTAATGGTTGAAGGAATTGCCGAAAAAGATGCGGGGGAAGCTACAATTAGCTTAAACCTAAACATTGATGAAGACAATAATCTTTCGGCAGAAGCTGTCGATTTGGATTCAAATGCCAAGCAGGCATTAAAGGTTTCTCTTGAGCCGGCCGGAGAAATCGGCGAAAATACAGATTTTGATTTAATTGATTCACAAGCCTCACTTGAAGAAACTCAGACGGATTTTGATTATAATTTTTCACCCGACTTTGACGATGAAGATAATGAAAAAACAAAAGGCTCGGGATTGCCAAAATGGCTTTTGGCATTATTTTTGTTGGCGGGAATTGCCGCTTTGGTAATAGCGGTATTGCTGTTTACGCGTGGCTGTAGAGTAAAAGACCCTGCTGCCGAGCTTAACAAAAAGGAACCTGTTGCAACAAAACCGGCTGATACTACAACAAGCATTCCGCCAACACCGAGTGCGAATGAACAAGCCAAGAAAGCAGAAGAAGCCAAGAAAGCAGAAGATGCCAAGAAAGCTGAAGAAGCCAAGAAAGCTGAAGAAGCCAAAAAGGATGAAGAAGCCAAGAAAGCTGAAGATGCCAAAAAGGATGAAGAAGCCAAGAAAGCAGAAGATGCCAAGAAAGCTGAAGATGCCAAGAAAGCTGAAGATGCCAAAAAGGCTAAAAAAACACCTATTGAAAAAACAGCTTCGGGTGCGGTCAGATATAAACTCAAATGGGGAGATACATTATGGGACTTATCTGAAACATTTTATAAAACCCCGTGGGACTATAAAAAAATAGCTGACTACAACAATATAAAAAATCCGAGTCATGTTATCGCGGGAACTTATATAAATATTCCGCCTAAATAACACATAAAACAGAATTGAAAGGCGACTTATTATGAAATTAAAACCAAAACTCTACTCAATCAAAAAGAGTTTTTTGACGTTTGTTTTTTTTGCAATCTTTGTATTCCCCGTTTCCTGTATGGGCAGAACCGATCAACAAATACGAAAGTCAATTTTATCTGCAATTGACAGTAATGACTTTTCAAGCTTTCTTAATCCTAAGCATAAACTATTGTCAGAGCTGGAAGGTTTAAATGACGGAAGCCTTTTTTATACCGGCACTCATCTGCAAGATAGAGGTTACACTCAAGATGCAATAAAATATTTTAGATACGGGGCAAAAAAATACGAAATGCCATACCAACTTTTATGCGAAGATGCTTTGTATAAAATAACAGACGATAAAGAAAAAATAAATATTTTAAAAAAACGGCTTAACAAAGCAAAGTCCTCCGGCGATAAAGAAAAAATAACCGAGTTGGAAGATGTTTTAAACATATTATTTTTTCAGCAAGGTAAGTATGAAAATCTTACAAAAGAAATTCCTATAATTTTTGCAGAGACAAAACTGAATGAAGAGCTTATAACCGCTTTCACCGGTTTTTCGGAAAAAACCACTTCCGTTAAAACAAACTTGCCTGAACAGTTTTTCGATATTACGAATGCCAGAATTCTTTTTTACAAAAAACATTACCCAAAAGCATGGATTTCTGCAAAAAAAATACTGGAGTCTGAAAGTCTTGATAACCTATCAAGACAAATTATATCTGATTTTGGGCGAGTCGCTATTTATGGTGCAACCGATTTTGTAAATGCCGCAAATATTTTTGAAACACTTTTTTTAAAAGCAGAAAAGATTGGAAATATAAAAAGCGATTTACTTTTTGTGTTAAGTTTTTATACTGCAAGACTTTATACAAAATCAGGAAACAGTTTTTATAATCTGGCAATCCACTATTTTAAAAAAGCTGAAGAAAATGCTACATCAAATTATGATTATGATAATGCACTTTGGTATCGACTGGATACGATGCGATTGGACAGCTTCAATGATTACTTTGCTGAATTAAAAAGGTCAACACATCTTTGGCGAAATTCATACTGGTACGAAGATTTGGTTGACAGTCTGATAGTGGATTTTACAAAACAAGAAGATGAAGTATCATTGCAAGAATTAAAGAATGCTCTCGATGCTACCAAACTTCAGGAAGCAAAGGCTCGGCTATCGTATATTATTGCAAGAACAGGTAATCCTGAAAACAAAACTAAAAATTTTGAACTCGCCTTTGAAAATAATCATAACTCTTTATACTACAAGGTTATGGCATCGTATTTTCTAAACAAGCCTACTTCCTATAAAGGCTATTCGATTAAGACAAAGCGAGAAACTAACCCGGACTTTTCGGAAGACGAAGCTACGAGAATTTTGCGAGGATATGTAAAGTATAAACTTTACAGACACATATACAGCCAAATGAAAATTTTACACCCAAATATTTCTCCCGATGAGGCAATGAAATTTTCACAAAGCCTAAACGATGCCGGATATTATGCCTCAAGCATGAGCTGTATGCAGTTTGCTATGCGAGCTGAAGGAGCAAAAATTAACAACAGACACTTAAAATTAGCATACCCGAGACCTTGGCTTTCAATAGTGCGAAAATATACAAAAAAATACAATGTGCCTGAATACATTATGTTCGCATTGATGCGCTCTGAAAGTTTCTTTAAGCCAAGTGTAATTTCACATGCGGGGGCTATTGGTTTAACCCAGCTTATGAGACCAACTGCCGCAGATGTTGCCGGAAGATTAAAGATAGACAAATATGATTTAAATAACCCTGATACAAATATTCACTTTGGCACATTTTATTTTTCTAATATGATTGAAAGGCATGACGATAAAATTATGCAAGCCATTTTTGCATACAATGCAGGGCCGGGTAGTGTTAGAAGATGGAAAAGAAAATTTGGCAACATATGTGATGATTTAATTTTGGAGAAAATGCCTTTCGCTGAAACCAGAGGATATGGTCGAAGAGTAATGGCGACTGCTGTTATTTATGCGAATCTTTACTACGGTAAATCTGCCGATTATGTCGTTCGGGAAATATTTCCCGATTTTAATAAATAACGCATCATTGCAAATGGCTCATAATACAAAAAAACTCATTAACAAGGCAAATTCAACATTTTTTGAGTATTTTTGACACACTTAACCGGAAAATTTGACACAGTTTATTACAATTGACACAGGTATTTTATTAATACTGTATTTTTTAAAGTTTTCACCCGTAAATTTACCTCAAAACAGATGATTTTTAGCTGTAAATAGCCTATTTTATAATATAAAACTTGGCACGATTATTGCTATTTATTTAATAAACAACAAACAACTTACATTTTGGAGGTAAGAATATGAAAAACACATTATCAATTTTTAGTCCGGGTTTTGCCGATGAGCTGATTTCCGACTTGAATACAGGTTTTGGAATGTTTGCTCCCGTAAAAAGAGCAATGCCCAGTGTAGATGTACGCGAAACAGAAGATGCTTACATCATGGATATTGAGTTACCCGGTTTAGATGAAAAAGATGTGGAATTAAATCTACACGACAAAGTTCTCACAATTTCTTCAAACAAAATAATTGAAAATGAAAAAAAGAGTGATGAAAAATTGGGAGAATATTTAATCCGAGAACGAACCTCACAATCGTTTTCAAGAAAATTTACACTCCCTGAAGACATCAATTCTGAAGATGTAAAGGCAGAATTTGAAAAGGGCATTTTAACTATAAATATTCCGAGAAAGCCGGAAACAAAGCCCCGTAAGATTTCCATAACCAAAAAGTAATTGTAAATTAAAAAAAAGCCGAGATAAAACATTATCTCGGCTTTTTTTTTTAATTCACTTGGTTTTTAATGTTACCGCTCAAAAAAGATTTTAGATTTTCAACAAGAATTTCACTCATTCTTTTTCGTGCTTCAAATGTTTGCCAAGCCAAATGCGGGGTTATTACACAGTTTGGAGCGCCTAAAAGCGGATTATCCGCAGACGGCGGCTCAGTCGAAAGTACATCTGTTCCGTAGCCTGCAAGAGTTTTTTCTTTAAGAGCTTTTGATACTGCTATTTCGTCTACTATAGGCCCGCGAGCCGTGTTTATAATATATGCGGTGTTTTTTATTTTAGACAATGTACTCGAATTGATAAGATGATATGTAGCGTCATTTAGAGGGCAATTCAAAGTTATAAAGTCCGCAATGGAAAAAAGCTCGTTAAGTTCAACCTGTTTTGCCGATGATAATTCGGGAACAGTTTTTCGAGAACGATTTGAATAAACAACATTCATTCCCAAAGAAATACCGATACGGGCAACAGCTTGTCCGATATTTCCAAAGCCGACAATTCCCAATGTTTTTCCGACAAGCTCGTACACAGGAAAAGATTGATAGCAAAAGTGTTTTGAGTTTGACCATTTGCCTTCATGAACTTCATCGCTGTGTTTTTGAACATTCCACATAAAGTTAAATATAAAAGCAATTGTCAGTTGTGCTACACTGTCGGTGCTGTACGACGGTATGTTGGTTACGACAATTCCGGCATTTTTGGCGGCAATTATATCAACAACATTAAAGCCGGTTGCCAAAACTCCAATATATTTTAATTTAGGCAAGGCTGTTATAACTTCTTTTGAAATAACAACTTTGTTTGTAAAAATAATTTCACAATCGTTAGCATGTTCAAAAATTTGTTTCTCAGATGTATTATCGTAAATTTTAACATCGCATAGTGTCGATAATTCATTCCATGAAAGGTCTCCCGGGTTTAATGTATAGCCGTCTAAAACTGCGGCATTAAATTTTGGTAAATTATTCTCAAGCATAGTTCCTCCTAAGTGATTTTATACAAAAGTTTAAAAAATTGCAATTGAGGAAATTGAAAAAGTAAAGTAAACCATGAATAAATTATTGCGTGAATAAAAAAAGAAATCCCAACAAGGTAATCAAAACGATTAAACTGATTTGGACATCTTGCCGGTATCCTTTTGTCCGATTAAATTCAGGCAAAAAGACCTTTGACCGGAGGGAAAAGCGTCTATTGTGTTTATAAAAAAGGACAAAAGATTTAAGGCAGATGTCGGGTTGGACAGCAAAAGCGAAAGCGTTGCACAAAGTTTAAATAAAATGTTCTACATAATTTTTTGTTAATTTTCGTTTCTTTTTGCCGATAAACATTTTGGAGAGGTAAAATGAAAAAAAATTTGACTGTTTTGCTTGTTTTTTGTTTTTTTATAACTGTGTTCGCACAACAAATTCCGGTTAATTCTTCGGGGTTGCAGTTTTCTATAAATTTTTATGACAGACATATTTATTATCCGGGTGATGGGAACTCTGAGCCTATTCTTGTGCGTGTAAGTATTACGAATAGCGGAGCATCAACTCTCAGGTTTAAGATGGCAGATGAGCATTCTTTTAGTTTGGATTTTTCGGTAATTGATACGAAGAATAGGTTTGTTAAACATTCAAGAGATTGGTTAAGAAAGCAGAATTCAAATCGTAAAATTTACTTTAGGGAAGTCAGTCTTGAGCCGGGTGAAACTTATTCGTTTATTGAGAATTTAAAAGATTATATTCATTTGGAGTTACCGGGTGTTTATATTTTGCAGTCAAACTTTTTTCCTGAATTAAAGCATAGTCCCGATGCCTCTGATTTTCATAATACATCCAACAGGTTGAGTTTTGAAGTGAAACCGGCTCCGGGTCCTGCAGGTTTAGGTTCTATTCCTGTAAGCGAAAACACCGGTGAAGTATTAGAAGCACAAATGATACCGCCGGATCAAGTTATAACATACATTTTGGCGGCAAGGCAAAAATCAAGATGGGAGCAGTTTTTCTTGTATTTGGATATTGAAAGGATGATAGAAAGAAATCCGGCTCGAAATAAGCAATATAAAGCAGAATCGGAAATGGGTAGATACCGAATGATTGAAAATTTCCGCCACGAGTTAAGGCAAGCAAGAATTGAAAAAGATATTGTGGCAATTCCGGTTGATTTTGAAATTGAAAGAACCACCTATACCGGAACAGAAGCAGAAGTTAGAGTTATCGAATGGTTCGCTTACAAGGATTTCCGTGAAAAAAAGAGATTTACATATTATCTTTCATCACGGGACGGAATTTGGACAGTTTACGATTATGTTGTTGAAAACTTAGGAACAGAGTAATAGATCTACTTGCAAAAGTCAGATGAGTTTTGCAAGTTTTTCAATATTCTTTGAGGTAAATAATGAAGGTAATGTTGATTTCTGAAAATATAAAAAGCTGTGAAAAAGTTATCAGGATAATTGAAAAGCACAACATTGCTTTGGTAAATTACAGGTTTCCGATGAAGGCATTGGACAATATAGAAGAAATTTCACCCGATGTTGTCATCATAAATGCAATTAATTTTCCCAGACATTGGAAAGTTATAGTTCAATATATAAACACGTATATCAAAAAAGTAGATGAGTACAAATATCCGACGATTATATTACTTATAAACAATTCATTCAAAAATGATGATTTTGATAAAGCGTCACATTTAAATATCGATACTTTTATCAATATCGAAGACGAAAAGCCTGATGAATACGAGAAGTTAAATCATATTTTTGCCTGCAAAGAAAAAGGAAAAGAGGAAATGAAAGCGATAAATTTTTTATTCACTGAGCCTAAATCAAATAAAATTGTTACAGGAACCGTAAACGACATAGCAGACAATTCAATCAGATTTTTACCGGAGAATTCCGAAACCGTATTCAATTTAAAAGCCGGTGAAATTTTAAGCAATACTCTTCTTCAAATCGGAAAAAATCGTTTTACTCCACAATGTAAAGTTACAAATAAAAACGGGAATTTGTTTGAATTTTCATTTGAGGGTATTACAAGGGTAGAAAAAAAGCTAATCAATAATAAGTTAAATCATTTTAAAATAGGCAAAAATATGACCAGCACCAGCATTCCAAATACAACCAGATAAATCCATAAAGGCAATCTTTCATCATCGGAAATATTGATTTGAGCACCTCTTTCGCTTCGGCTTAATCTTAGAGAAAATCGTTTTTTTGACTTTTTTGTTTCTTTTTGTCTTGTCCCTTTATGCACAGCATACCCGCATTTTGGACACCCCCCTTTAAACTTGGATTCTGCACCGGTAAATCCACATTGAGGACATTTAATAGACGCAAAAAACCTGCCGCAATGAGGGCAAATTTTTGTATTTCGCTTTACCTCATTACCGCAGAATTCACAAAAAAATTTGGGTATCTTACTCATTAAGAGCTACAACCGCTGCATGAGCCGCAAGATTTTCCGCTGCATTCAGAAGAAGATGATTTTGCGGCGGAGTCATTAACATAAAAACCTGAGCCTTTAAAATTTGCACAAAAGCTGGTAATGACCCTCTTGGATTTTTTACCGCATTTAGGGCATTCTGCTGTAGGCTCGTCAGACATTTTTTGAAAAACATCAAAATTGTGATTGCATGAACTGCATGAATATTCGTAAGTTGGCATTTTTATATCCTCATAAATTTAGACAGATAATTTTATTCTATCCACATTTTTTTAATAAACTTCTTTTAAAAGGTAGGCAAGGTCAGCATAACTAATTTTGCCGTTTTCAACTTTCACCAAGTAATCTTCGATCTTTATCTCACCGTCAAGCATTCTACTTAATATCATGGCAAGGGCTGCTGTCGTTCCTTTATTACCTGTTTTTGCAATAAACGAATATGTATATATTTCATCATCTTTTTGATTGAAAAAATACACTTCGATAGTTTTTACCGGAAGCCCCAAATCCGTTCCCAAAAGTTTAGATATTATAAAATTAGGATTAGCGGAAAACAGGGCAACTCCGTTTTTTTCGCCTAAAGAAATAAATTTATTAAAATCAGGGCTAAAATCAGGGGCATCAGGATTGCTTATATTTGCAAGTGTCATATCCATATCTCCGGCTTTTTTTTCACCCATGACAAGAAACGCAAATTTAGGATGCGGAATAGATACGTCTAAATCATAAGACTCGTAATATTCGTGATTATCTACTGTTGTTTTTTTCTTCCACCCGTAAGATTGCTTAAAAATCACATCTGTCAAACCGGCGGGGTATGTTCCGTTTGCACAAACCCTCACTGCCGTATCGCTTCTTTTTTGAAAAAAACCGGAATGGATTACATCAGTTTTGTCAATGGCCATTTGTATGTATTTATCCTCTGCCATATCACCTAGTAATGCATCAATAAAAATTTTGTTGTTTTTCACGGGAAGATACATATACAAGTCAGCATCTGAACCGATAACCCCGAATGGCTGAACAGGGTGAGACTTTATCTTCTGTGTTGCACAACTTGATAAAAAGGCAAGTAAAATCATTGCCACAATAATTTTGTTAAGATTGCTGTTTTTCAATACTTAGCCTCCATAATTTATTATCACAATCAACTGTGGTCGAATGTGGTAAGTTAATTTTAGCAGAAAGCCAATCAGCTTTTGCTGAAAGAGTTTCGCTCATTATGTAATCTTTATGAATCGAAAAAGCTCTTTTTAATGCTTCATTTGAAGCTGCATCAGATGAATCAGCCCATACCTTCAACTCTATTCGGTCGGTAACCGAAAAACCACATTCTTTTCGTAAATTCTGTATTCCGCGAATTAAGTCTCTCACATATCCTTCCATCAAAAGCTCATCTGTAAGATAAGTATTTAACGCAATAGTTAAAGTACCATCATTTATTACTTTCAAAGATTCTTTTTCAATTCTGTTTACAATTAAATTATCGGTATTAAGATCAAAAGTTTTACCGTCTACTTCCAAACTTAAAACAGAGCCATCTATTACATTCTGAATATCATTAGAGCTTAGATCCTCTATTAGCTTAGCAGCCTTCTTCATTGATGAGCCGAGCAATTTTCCAAGTACCTTAAAGTTAGCTTTTGCGGAATACTCAACAAGCTCGTCTTCTTTTTCATGAAAAACAATTTCCTTGACATTAAGCTCTTCCATAATGCTGTCCTGCATTTCAAGCAATACTTTTTTTTCGGTAGAATTTTTGGTAACAATTTCGACAGCTTTAAGCGGTTGCCTTATCTTCAAATTAAACTGATACCGCAAAGAGCGCCCCATTGAAATAGCTTTTTGAACCGTTTCCATTTTAAATTCAAGCGCTTCATCTCTGATGTTTTCGTTGTACTCAGGATAATCCGCAAGATGAACAGACTGAGCATCATCTTCTGTTTTTAAGTTCTGCCAGATGCTTTCCGTAATAAACGGTATAATAGGAGCCGCTACCAAAACAAATGTCTTTAACGCTCTATACAGAGTTCCGTAAGCCTGAATTTTATCCGAATCATTTTCGCTTTTCCAAAAGCGGCGTCTTGACCTTCGTATATACCAATTATTTAATAAATCAATATAAGTTACAATAGGATCAATTGCCGAAAATAAATCATAATCATCAAGGGATTGAGTAACATCTAAAACCAATTTTTCCGTAACGGATAAAATCCACAAATCAAGAGGGTTATTCAACTCTGAAACAAACTCAGCCGTTGAGATTGTAGGAGATTGAAATCCGTCTATATTTGCGTATGTTACAAAAAAACTGTAACTGTTCCAAAGCGGAATTAATACATCTTTTAAAACATCTCGCACTCCGTCATCTGAAAACTTTAAATCATCTGCTTTAACAACGGGTGAATGCAATAAAAACATTCTAAGAGCATCGGCACCGAACTTATTTATAACTTCAACAGGGTCGGTGTAATTTTTAAGAGACTTCGACATTTTCCTGCCATCGGAAGCAAGAATTAAACCGTTTACAATACAGTTCATAAAAGCCGGCTCATCAAAAATAGCGGTTGAAAGAACCGTCAACAAATAAAACCAACCTCTTGTTTGATCCAAACCCTCAGAAATAAAATCAGCAGGAAAATGTTTATCAAATTTTTCCTTATTTTCAAACGGATAATGTTGTTGTGCATAAGGCATGGAACCTGACTCAAACCAACAATCAAGAACCTCAGAGACTCTGTGCATCTTATCGCCACATTCACAAGGAACAGTAATTTTATCGACAAACTGTTTATGCAAATCTTCCGGCATTTCTCCCGAAAGCTCTTTTAGCTCTGCCCTACTTCCAATACAAATCTTTTTTCCGCAAGACGGACATTTCCAAACAGGAATAGGATTACCCCAAAATCGGTTTCTGCTTATTGCCCAATCTCTTGCGCCCTCAAGCCATTTTCCGAAACGACCTGCTTTTATATGAGCCGGTTGCCAGTTAATCTTTGAATTTGCCTTCAAAAGATTTGGTTTAAACTTTTCAACTGCAACAAACCAACTTCCGATTGCTCTGTAAATCAAAGGGCTCGAACATCTCCAACAATGAGGATACGCATGTAAAATTTGATCCCGCTTAAAAAGTTTATTTTCATCTTTGAGCTTTGCAATTATTGCCTTATCGGCAGACTTTACAAAAACACCCTTATAATCAGAAACTTCTTCTGTAAACTTACACTCTTCATCAATGGGAGAGACAGTCGGAACACCTGTATTCTTAAATATCCTGTTATCGTCTTCACCGAAACCGGGAGCCGTATGAACAATACCTGTACCGTCTTCCGTTGAAACAAAATCACCAATTAAAACTCTAAAAGCCCCCTGTCCTGCATCTTTGGAAGAGCCGTCCTTATTTGCACCCAACTTGGCAAAATACGGAAACAAAGGCTCGTATCTCAAGCCTTCCAAATCAGAGCCTTTAAACTTTTTAAGAACCTCAATATTTGCATCTTCTTTATAATAAGCGGCAATACGACTTTCGGCTATAATAAACAGCTCACCCTCGCAAGAAGCATCTTTAACCAAACAGTAATCAATATCGGCGCCTACCGCCAACCCTAAATTAGACGGCAATGTCCACGGCGTTGTTGTCCAAGCAAGCAAATACGCATCAGCAATTTCATCATCGGATAAAACACCATCAGCCGGAAAAGAATCAACCGCGAATTTCACTTTAAACTTAACTGTAATTGCAGGGTCATACACATCTTTATAACCGCCTAAATTAAGCTCATGGTTTGACAAAACAGTCGAGCAACGAGGACAATAAGGCAAAATATAATGCCCCTCATAAATTAAGCCCTTATCCCAGAGTTGCTTAAAAACCCACCAAATTGTCTCCATAAAATCAGGATCCATCGTCTTATAATCATTTTCAAAATCGACCCATCGTCCAAGCCGCGTAATGGTTTGCTCCCATTCATTAACATAGCGTAAAACACTTTCCCGACAAGCATTATTAAAATTCTCAACACCGTATTTTTCAATATCAGTTTTTGAATTAAGTCCCAACTCCTGCTCAATCAAATTCTCAACAGGTAAACCATGACAATCCCAACCAAACCTACGCTCAACCTTCATTCCTTTCATAGTCTTATATCTTGGAATCAAATCTTTCACCGTAGACGGCACAAAATGACCGTAATGAGGCAAACCGGTTGCAAAAGGAGGGCCGTCAAAAAAAACAAATTCTTTACAGCCCTCACGATTTGAAACAGACTTCTTGAAAATTCCATTTTCTTTCCAAAACTTTAAGATCTCTTCTTCCTGCTTTGGAAAATTAACCTTAGAATTCACATCTTTATACATCAAAAACTCCTAATCAAAAATAACCCCGAATTATATCATTTTTTCTTAAAAATTTCCAGTACTTCGCGACTGATTTTAAAGCTTATATAATAATAAATTATGCAACGCTTGCGCTTTTGCATTTCAACCCTCGCCTGCCTTAAATCTTTTGTTTTCTTCTTCTAAAAACGATCACCGTCTCACTACCGTGAGCCGGCTCTACTTTTTAATACACAAAACAAAAGGATACCGGCAGGCTTCAAAATCAGGTTAAGTATTCTGAAAATCCGGCCGGTTTTCTGAACATAAGAGATTTTTGTTTACAACCGCCTGTCGAGGGAGGGGGTAGCGGAAAAACAATTGTCATGTTTAAATTAAGGTTGTAGGTTTTCTCTGACGGTTAGGAAGAGAAAACTCATGTAAATAATTTACATGGCAATTTTTTGCAAGCGAGGGGGAGGCTTCCCCCTCTTAAAAAAAATTTGAATATTTTTTTAACAGCCTTGAAAGGTTTTTCTAATTTGCATATATTCTTAATTATGTTGTTGGATAAAAATAAGGTTTACGAAGTTTTTAAGCGTTGGGAAAAGCGAGATGCAAATCCGAAAGGAGAACTTCGATACACAAATATTTTTACGCTGCTTGTGGCAGTTGTAATGTCTGCGCAGGCAACAGATGTTGGGGTAAACAAAGCTACTGAAAAGCTATTTGCAGTTGCAAACTCGGCGGAAGCAATGGTTGAGCTTGGAGAAGAAAAGTTAAAGGGATTGATTAAAACGATAAATTATTATCCTACAAAGGCAAAGCGAATTATTGCATTAAGTAAAATTATAAAAGACGAGTATGACGGGATTGTCCCCGATAACAGAGAGGCGTTGATACGGCTTCCGGGGGTCGGGCGTAAAACGGCAAATGTTGTTTTGAATATTGGTTTTGGAAAACCGACCATTGCCGTTGACACTCATATTTTAAGGACATCACAAAGGCTCGGATTTTCAAGCGCTAAGACACCCGTTAAGGTCGAAGAAGATTTAATTAAAATCACGCCTAAAAAATATCTCATGCACGCACACCATTGGATTTTACTGCATGGCAGATATATATGCAAGGCACGCACACCCGACTGTCAAAACTGCTTTTTGGAAGATTTATGTATGAAAAATAATTTGTAATCCGCCTTAAAGGTCAATTGCAAAATACAACTGACCTTTATTAACGGTTATACTATTGCACCTGAAGACTGTCCGGGCTTTTTAAATTTAATAATTGCAGTTCCTTTCTTTTTGCCGCAGGTAAATGACAAAATTGCAGGTGCAATGAACAGTGAAGAATACGCACCAATTACAATACCCACAATTAACGCAAGCGCAAAATTCTGTATTCCGCCGGTTGTAAATATATACAATGCAACCATGGCAGAAAGCGTTGTTAAACTCGTAATAATACTTCGACCCAAAACAGCCGAAAGCGAACGATTAAGAATTTCAACACCGATTAAATTAGGGAACAGTCTTGTGTTTTCTCTGACCCGGTCGAAAAGAACAACCGTGTTGTTAATTGAATATCCGATAATCGTCAACAATGCCGCAACAACCAATGTCGAAAATTCAATTTGCATCCAAACAATGAATGCCGTCATTATTGTAACATCATGTATAAGAGCCAAAACACTTGCCATAGCGAAGTCCCACTTAAAACGAATCATAACATACAGGAAAATAAGTACAACTGCAAACAGCACAAGTATGACAGATTGCCTTACAAGTGAGCTTGAATACTGTGAGCCGGCAAAATCGGTACTCAAATACGCAAAGTTATCATTTCCGTAAGCGGCATTCAAAGCCGTTGTTAATTTTCTGTTTAAGACTTCACTACTGTTTTCGGTTTTGCCGTCATCTCTGAGTCTTAATTGGAAAGTTCGATCTTTAGGAGTTCCAACCTGTTGCACGGAAATACCTTTGATTGATGCAAGAGTATTTCTGACTTGGTCTGCAGATACAACAGGTAAACTGTCATCTGAATAATGCAGTACAAACGGTTTTTCCGAAAGCCTTGATAATTGTTGACTGCCGGCAAAAACACTTGAAAGCTGTACTGAAGCATCGCCTATCAAAGTAACTGACAAACCTTCAAGCTCGGAAGCCTTTTGAACAAAACTACCCAAGGTGCCGTATTCGGCAAACAAAAATGTTTCAACCTCATTTTCAGAGTCAACAGAGGTTATAACCAAGTATAACCCTTTATCGTCCTGCGAAAATGAAACATTTTTTGGGCCGATATATGTTATCTTCAATGCAGTAGGTGCCAACTTTATTTTTGCTATATAGCCGGCTTGAAAGTCAATACCTAAGTTTAACCCCTTTGTATACATTCCAAATATGCCTGCACCAATCAATGCAAGGCTTAAAATAATTGCAACAAAAAATAATTTGCTAAATTTATAAATTTTGCTCATTAGTTATATTTCCTCCAGCTCATTCTTATTTTCTTCAAGCCGAGCGTTTGTGTACCAAAATCAAAAATAAGTCTTGAAACAAACAAGGCAGTAAATACAGATGAAACAACACCTATAGATAAACTGTATGCAAATCCCTTAATTGGACCTGAGCCCAAGACCGACAAGAATACTGCCGCAATAAATGTTGTAACATTGGAGTCCATAATCGCCCAAAAGGCTTGGTCAAAGCCGGCTTCAATTGCCGCAGCTCTCGATTTGCCTAATTTCAACTCTTCTTTAATTCTTTCAAATATAACGACATTTGCATCAACTGCCATACCGATAGTCAAAATCATACCGGCGATACTTGGTAAACTCAATGTCATATTAAAGGCTGAAAGAACACTGAACATTATGTATAAGTTTAAAACCTGTGCAATACAAGCATTTATACCTGCCTCCAAATAGTAAACCAGCATAAATACCAAAACAGCAATCAAGCCCCAAAACAAAGCCATAACACCTTGATCTATTGCCTGTTTTCCCATAGTCGCACCAACACTTTGCTGGCTTTCCAAACTCAATGGAACATTCAACCATGCAGACCTCAAAACAGTTTTAAGGTTTTCTGCTTCCTTGGCGGAAAACCCGCTAATAGAGCCGCTTGCACCAATCTCTGTATTTATGACAGGGGCAGACTTAACTTTATTGTCGGAAACGATAGCTAACCTCTTTCCCGTGTTTTCTCGGGTCAATTTCCTGAAAATTTCGGCACCTTCCGAATCAAGTGAAAACAGAACAAGCGGCTCGCCTGTAGTAGGGTCAGTAACGGTTCTTACCTCGGTAAGGTATCTGCCCTCCAATCCGGGTTTTTTCTTTATTACCAAAAAAGGCTCGTCTTCGTTTCTTTCATCAACACCGTAAGCATCTTTTTTATAAACACCCAAAAGCATTGTATCTTCAGGGATAATAGAAGGATCGAGCAAATTATAATTGGCATCAAATGTTTTACCGGGGTTAGCCGCATAATATGAGCGGAATGTTTTAGTTGCTTCATTATCAACTATGTGAAAAGCCAAAAGACCGCGACCCATAATGATTGAGTTAATTTGGTCGGTATCAGTAGCACCGGGCAACTCCACATAAATTCTGTCTTCGCCCTGTTGTCTTATAATAGGCTCCGATAAACCGAACTTGTCGATTCTGCCCCGCAATGTTTCAATTGCCAAACTCATGGCATCTTTTTTTGCCTGAGCTACATCGATATTCTTTTTATCATCGACAGTTTTGGCTTTATCGTCTTTAGACTCTTTTGACTTACCGTCATCAGCAACCGACTCGCTTTTTTTAACGGCAGTAATCGAATCCAAATCAGCTTTAATAATCAAACTCATACCGCCGGATAAATCCAAGCCCAGCTTTACTGCCCCTGCCTGATGACTTTTGGTTTTTAAAATTGATTCTCTGTAATAATCTTCCAAAAGAGGTCGCAACTCATCTCGAACCTGTTGCTCTGAGCCGGCGGGGAATGATGCAACCAAATCAATCGCCGTCCATGATTCAGGCATTGATTTGTTCATTTTTTTTCTGTTTTGTTTTGCCTTTTTAATCACGGCACTGTACTTTTGCTCATCTACCGAATCAGTCGAACCGGCCTTTGCCGCATCAATCAACTCGTTGACATCGTCTTGAGCCATGTTAATTGCATAATCCCTGATTTTTTCTCTTGAGCCGAAAGCCAAAGAAGAATCTTTTTTGTCCGTTAAAAAATACCATCTTACAGTCGGGTATAAGAACATAAAACACATACCCAAAACCGCTATAATGACAAACAGTCTACTAGTTTTTCTCATATAATAAAAATCTCCAACACAGAATAATCATATTATTGAGGAGCTTGCCAAAGTGATTTACTTAAATACAGTCGAAGTAAACTAAACCTTTGCAAGCGACTCAGTTTTGAATTAACTTTTAGCTTTTTCTTCAGAAGTGGTGTTTGTTGTCGTATTTTTTGGATTGACAACCGAACCAATAGCAGAGCGGTTAATTTCAATTTTGCAATTATCATCAACTTTGATGATAATCGACTTTTCTTTCAATGAACTGATAACACCGTGAATACCGCCAATTGTAATAATCTTGTCGCCTTTTTTGGCTTCGGAGATCATCTGTTGCATTCTTTTTTGCTCTTTCTTTTGAGGTCGAATCAACAAAAAATAAAAAATAGCAAAAAGGGCTGCCATTGTAACAAGCATGGATATACTGCCAAAACCGCTTGCACCCTGTAATAATGAAATAAAACTCATAAATATATCCTTAAAAATAAAATAATACTAAACAAACTATCATTAAATTCTTTTTAAGTCAAGAGGGATGATTAAAAAAAAGTTAAAGCAATTTTAAAAGCACAAAAAAAAGCAGGACTAACACCCTGCTCTTTCAACATTAAACTATCCAAGTTTAAAATCTTAATAATTTCTATTGGATTTTCTGCTTTTTTTCATAAGCTTTCGGCGGAGAGCTTTTTGCTTACGATTTTTGATAGTCGAAGGCTTTTCGTAATATTCACGCTTTTTCCACTCTCGAATTATACCCTCTTTTTCAACTTGACGCTTAAAGCGTTTCAACGCTTTTTCTAAATTTTCAGTATCGTCAACTAAAACATGTGCCATTCTTACATCACCTCCCCTCGGCTTAGGATAATCGACACTATACCATATTTTAAAAAAAAATGCAAGTAGCTCAAGTAGCTTAATGATAATATGTTTAAAGCAACCCTCGCCGGACTTAAATCTTTCTTCCTTATATGATGATTATAATCGTTGTCTAAGTATAGCCAACTTTTCTTAAATTTTAATCGGAAGAAAGGATATCGTCCGGCTCAAAATCAGGTTAAACGATTTATTGGGCAATAAAGGGATTTCTTTTGATAACCACGACCTGCGTTAGCGATTGTAGGAACGTCTGCCGTGTTTTTTAAAAACACGGCAGACGGATCCATTTTGCACAATAATTTATTGTGCAAAATTAGCCGAAGCGATAGCGGAGTTCCGAAATGAGCGGCGGTTTGATTTAAGAAAAACTTTTATTTTTTTAATCTCAAACCGCAACGCCCAAATGAATTATTTTCATTCAATAAGTCGTTTATTGGCTTTGCATCAAATTTCCAACGGTTGTAATTTCATAACCTTCTTCAAGCAATGCGATTATCAAAAGCTCAAGCGAAGTATAAAGATAGTCCGCACGCGGAGCACCTGTCTTGCCTATGTAAATCGGTATAATGGAACCGTTTTTAACAGTGTCAAGTATGTCGGCTATTATTTCCAAAGAGGGCTTATATAATTTCGGATGTGAATTATTATTCTCACTCGTTATCCAGTCGGGTACTTGAATATCGGGGACTATAAAAGTATAACCGGCCCAACGCCCCGCTTCAAGTATTGTCGGCGATAAAATATAAAAAGGGCTGTGCCAAATCAAAGACAACTCATATCCGGTTGCGTTGTAAAAGTTATCTTCGTTTCTTGCCAAACCGGCTCTGATAAAATTCCCGTCAATTCGGTAATTACTGTCGCTGAAATTCCATGTTGAAAAAAACATCGAGCCGCATTGATGAGATGCCGCTGGTATTTCAGAAATCAGTTTCGGATTCGCTCCAATTGCTTCGCCATTTATAAAGAATGTAGCTTTAATGTTGTATTTATCCAGAATGTAAAGCACTTGTGCAAGTCCTTCCGTAGTTTGCATTACATCGAATACAAGGGCGATTTTATTATTAAGCCTGTTACCGTTGGAAAACACACCTTTTTGCTGTTGTATTGTTTTTGAAAAATCTGTTTTTTTGGTCGGAGCTTTTATGTTTTCCGAAATCAGGCTTACGGTACTGTTTTCGTTTAAGGAGCGAACAAAAATCATATTCTTAAAATCACCGAAACCTGAATCTACATATACCCTGTAATTTAGGCTTCGGCTGTTTTTTTTATTTAGTTTTTTTTCATTGTCATCCGCAAGTATCCATTTTTTATCGCCGGCATATTTTATAATTTTAGAGACATTAGTTTTCATTCCGGTTGCATCCTCTACAGAAGCTGCCAAAACTGTTTTACCTGTTTTATCCCATGAAAAATCTTCTACTTCAGATAAAGTGATTATATCTACTGAGTTAGTCTTTGTATTAACTTTTAAAACCGCATTATCGGTTCCTGCAAAAAAAATATTGTCATTACCCCAACACGAAGAGATTATATTTTTTGTATGAACAACAGTAGCCGTTTTTTCTGTCCCGATATCATAAATCTCAAGACCTCTATTGGTTTTTACGGCTATATGGGTTCCGGCCGGATTGGCACTTAAAATTTCCGCCTTGTTTAACTCTTCAAGTTTTTTAAAATTGTCTTTGCCCAATGTCCAAGTTTGAAAAGTTTTTTTTCCCGATTCAATTCCCGAAACAGATATAATCGGAATTTCTTTTTTCCAAAACACATCAACAAACGCCGTTGTTTCAGGCAAAAGCAAATACGGAATAATATTATTTCCTGCTGCAAATTTTAACGAATTAGAATCAGCTTTTAAAAGATAAACATGTCTTTTATTACGTACAAAAAGAATTGATTTTCCGGTTTCCGAAATAAACAAATCATCGTCTGCAGGATTTACAGCAAAAGGTAAATTACCGATTGATTGTCCGATACTGACCAATGAGTTATACAACACCCGGGTAAGTATCTCCGTAGAGCTTATCCTGTAAACAGATGAGCCTGAAACAAACAAAAAATCACCCGACTTAAGCCATTTAATTGCAGAAATATTTCCCTCGCCCAATTTACACAGTGGCTTGGTTTTAGTTTGTGAAAGCCACGAAGGACGGGCAAAATATAAAATTGAATTTACCTCATAAATAAATGCAGAAGAATCCGCAGCCCATAAAACCGGCTTTGCATTTAAGGGAACATTTTCAGAAAGTGTAAATTGTTTATTAATTTTTGTATCGTATAAAACCAACTTACCCAACACGCCGGATTTAGCTTCAACAAAACTTACCCAACGAGAATTAGGGCTTGTTTGCATTCGCATAAACATTCGCGAATTGGATTTTGCCTTTAAGTCAAAATTTGAAAACACGCTGTCTTTAATTACTCTGCCTGTATTCACATCAACAGTTAAAAGCCCGAAGCGGTTCATAATTTGAAGAATTGCCCCGTTATCAAAAGATTCTACCGCTTCGGGAAAAAAAGTCAATTGTTCAAATCCGGCGGAATTATGATTTTTCAAAAACAGAGTATCAAACTCTTTACCGTTATAAGTTTCAGATTTTACGACAAAAAGCAAGTCTCCGTTATCGTTCATATCAAAATCAGTAAAAGTGATTTGTGAAAAAGCATTTGAAACCGACAACGAAAATAAAATACTAACTATGCAAAAAATCCTAACGATATTTTTCAATTACAACGCTCTCCTTCAGTCAGCAAAATCATCTAAAAATATATCCAAATCAGTTTCCAGTTGTAAAAGATCTTTTTCAATTTTGAGAATTTTCTTATTTACAATACCACTTTGAATTTCATGCAGCTTATCAAAAACCGTATCAACCTGCTCAAAATCAAGCTCCTGAACTTCAGACTGTCTAAAACTGTCTTCTACCCTGCCGCCCCCAAAAGAGTCAAAAAGTTTAATTATATCTTCACTGTTCATCTTTCCCTCAACTTAACTTAAAAGACCTTTCACTGTTTTCCAAAATTCATCGGAAGCAATTTCTCCGTTTATAAAATCCTTAATTGCTTTTTGCAATTTTACGGGAAACCTCTCCCAATACTTGGCAGACCAATCACCCATTGCGTCTCTAAGCCCTTTATTTTCGGCATCTGACATTTTGCCTATACCGTAACTTACAAACTGATGAGTCATATCAAGCATCACGGATTTTGGTATCCCGTTTATCTTATCACCTTTAGTTATCGGCTTAACATCACCATTATATGAGATATCTTCGGGTATCCATGAATTAAGCAACGCTTCTGCCTGCTCACTTGAAAGATTTGGCGCTTCCTTTGCAATTAAATCCGCCGAAAATTTGCGTATCGTATCTGTCATGGTCGACACACTTGCCATAATCGTCTTATTTATATTTTCCGCCATCTGTTTTCCGGCTTCCTCTCCGTTTAACATCAAACCGTTAGAAAGCCTATTTTTTCGTTTTTCAACAGCAGCTTCAAAAACATCAATTTCCCGTGCAGTAGAGCTGTTTAAAATATACTCAAGACTGGCTTCAAAAGCGCTTTTATTTTCCATAAACAAATTATAACCATTTTTTTCAATTTTGAAAAGAGTAAAAAGCCGGCATTTTATCTATTTTATCGCAAGCCTTTGAATTGAGCCTGTTTACACAGGCTTCAATTCAAAGGCTTTTGCTCTCAACCAGCGTCTGACTTAAATCTTTGTTCCTTTAACTGCTTGAAATAATCAAAGTCTCGATAGATACTTTTAGTCTCAATAATCGAGCCTTCTTTTCTGATTGATAACAAGCGGAACAAAGGATACCGTCAGACTTAAAATCAGTGCAAGCGTAATGTTTATCACGCCGGTTTTCTGCATAAAACCACGCCAAATTGACAGCGACAGTTTTGATTAATCCGGTAACTTTTTTTCATAAGATTCAACTATTTCTTTTATTTCTAAAATCATTTTTTGGTGGCTATCTGCAAGATTTCTGGCAGTGTTATCATCTAAATACATTGGCAAAAAAAGCTCATGAGGTTGAGATTGAAGAGCTTCGGAAATCTTTCTCAATGATTCTGCAGATACCCATTTTTGTTCATTTTCTATACTGTTGATAAAAGTAACAGAAAGTTTGGATTTCAGAGACAGGTCAAGTTGTGACATTTTTCTTAATTTGCGAAGTCGCTTTATATTAAAACTAAGCAAGGCTGCACAAGAATTTTTTTTGTCCATAGATGCTCTAATTTTACCCTAAAAGGGTATTTTTTTGCAAATATCTACCGGATAAAATTATATACCCCAATAGATTATAAACAGGGAATTTTTTGATTAAAAGAGCCTCTTGCAAAAGTTTAGTTACTTTTGCTCCCAAAGAAGCTCATTTCATTGCACTTTTTTGGTACATTTTGCAAGAAATTACAAAACTTGTCTGACGTGTGCAATTTCCTCAACCATAAAAATAACTCTTTTTATTTAAGTAAAAATAAAATATCACATAAAAATCAATAATAAGCAATTATGCATATTGACGTTTTTTATAATTAGTGATAGAATATGATAAGTATGGGTACTTTGGCATATTTAAGTTTTGCTTTTATTATTTTTGACATTGCTGTCGTTATTTATTTACTCGTTTACAGATCTAAAGATTATCTGAACAAGTCGGCGGGGAGTTTGTTACTTGGCAGTACCTTGGCACTTCTAACGGCATTAATAGTTGTTACTTTAGACTTCTTTATGGATATGCCTGTTTTAATACCTGCCGGTCTGCTTTTAGGCACAGTTTTAATTTTTGCTTTCACATTAATTTCAAAAAAACAGCATAAAGTCGAGCGAAAAACAGCTGAAGACAAGGAAATAAAAACAGAAAAAGAAACGGAAGCCCGACTTGAAAAACCTAAAGCCGAAGTAAGAAAAATGAAGCAATTATTGCCACTTGGACAATTATTGTTGCACAACTCTGTATTAGCTATCCAGAAAGACGAAGATTCAGTAAGGGTAGTATCGGAAGTTGTTGCGGAAACAGTTCAAAAAGAGCTAAACGCAGACGGTGCCGTCATGCTCTCACTTGATGCTTTCGATGATGTTCTAAAAGTAACAGGCTACACGGGTTATTTTCCACCGCCTTACACATTGCCGGAAGATGTCCCAATGAAGAAAGAGCGAATCATAACTAATTTCAAATACGCCGAATTCCCGCTGAAAGGGAATATTTTTGGAAATGCACTTTCTACCGGAAAAACATGGATAATCAACGAGCCTGAGACCAATTCATCTGTTGTAACAAACAGTGAAGATGAATTACTGCAACACGGACCTATGGTTTTTGCACCTATTATCTTTGACGAAAAACTTACCGGAATTATAGGTGTTGCGAGAGCAAAAGGCAAAGAAAAATATACAGGTTTTGATATAGAAATACTCGATATTTTATGCAGCTATGCTGGAACGGTCTTAAACCTTGCAGAAACATTGAAAGAAACCAGAGAAGCGGTTAATATAAATAACACCAAAAATATCACAGAGCAAATACAAAAAATGCTCTTGCCCAAAAAACTCAAAAAAATGGGCAATCTTGATATTGGAGTATACTTTACGCAGACTCGCGGTGTTTGCAGTGATTACTATGATGCAATTCAAAACCAAAAAGACAGAATATTTTTAACTGTTGCGGATATTGCAAGTAAGAGTGTTGAATCTTGTATCATTATGAGTATGATTAGAGCCCTTTTATACCTTATTACAAACACAAGACAGACAACAGATGCAATCATAGACTGGTTAAACAAAGGGATTACAGGTAAAATTGGAATAGACCACTTTGCGGATATAACTTTCTTGTCGTATTACCCTGAAAAAGGCTATGCAGAATTCATAACAGCAGGAAACCACTCAATGCTTATTCTCAGAAAAAAAACCAAAAAAGTTGATATTTATGAAAATAAAACAGACCCACTCGGTGTTGACTCAAGTTCAGTATATAAAAGTACGAAAATTGAAATTAACAAGGGCGATATAGTAGCAATGTATACAGACGGAATTATTGAAGCATTAAACACCGACGGCAAACAATACGGTCTAAAAAATCTGGCTCGGGTTTTAGTAAAAAACATTGACAAAGAGCCTAAGGACATTGCAAAAGCAGTAAAAGACAATATAAATAGCTTCATGGGCAAGAATCCGGCACATGATGACCAAACAATTTTGATACTAAAACCGGTAAACAGGTAAAAACGGTAAAGGAGAACATATATGGAACTGAAGGCCAGAAAAAACAAAGACATCTTTATAATTGATGTGTCAGGTGAAATGGATTTGTATAATTCCTACAAATTGAAAGACCTTGTTATGAAGATGGTGGAGCGTCAGATAAAATGTATGATCATCAACATGGAAGAAGTAGAATACATAGATTCTTCCGGTATTGGTGCATTAATTTTTATTTGCTCCACTATGAAGAAGTCAAATCTAAAATTTTTTATAACCAATATACATGGCTCTGTAAAAAAAGTTATAGAATTGACGAAACTAATGAGCTTTTTCCCTATTACAAATAGCTTGGAAGAAGCCTTACAAAAAATGGAGGATTAGAATGCCTGAAGAAACTACTGTATTAAAAGAGCTTCGTGTTGATGAAAACAGTCCTTTGTTTGACAAAACAGGAATGCTGTACAAAGAATTTCCGTCTGACTTTCGACAGATTAGATATTTTACCCTGCTTATCGTTCAATCTGCCCCTCTTGAAATTAAGGGCATAAACTTGCTGGAACAGCAAATAAGTGAAGTTATAAAAAATGCCGTAAAGCATGGCAATAAATCAGATGTAAACAAAAAAATAAAAGTTTGGTATGAATTTAGCCCTACCCATGCACATTTAATTGTTGAAGATGAGGGCGAAGGCTTTCAGGACATTGAAAAATGGAATGAATTTAACAGAAAGCGCCTTAGCTGTCTGCACGACCAAGATTTTGTTAATTTGGCAAATTATGTTTCATTCAGAACACAACAAAGTGATGACCATGATGGCGGTAACGCCCTTTTTGCGGCACTTGAATACTGGAACGGCGGCTTCTTGTTTAACAATAAAAGAAATGCCGTGGCTATGCTTAAAAAACACCCAAAAAAAAGAGCCGGTATTGCTGTTGAATAACAATTAGCATTCCACTTCGGCAGGCAGTCCCCTGCTTCGACCGGTTCCCGCACTTCGACAAGCTCAGCGTACGACTTCGACAAGCGGTTCCCGAGCCTGTCGAGGGACAGCATCCTGCCAAGTAGACCGGCTTTTTAACCACCATATTTAACATTATACACGCGCTCAAACAAAAAACGTTTGTCTTCTGTTTTAGCTTTTTCGCAAGAAAAAGCTAAAATGCTGTGTGTTTTATTTAAATCCATACACCCAATTACTGATTCCACCTCTATAGACACTTGCCTTCCGGGAAAATACATCTGAATCCGCATATTAAAATCGACTTTACTAAAAATCAAATCAATCGTTCCTTTCGGCAAAAAAACAACAGCCAATTTATCATCAACAAAAAGAAGCAGATTATTTAGAAACTCGAATTGTTTTTTTTTATAACGCTCATAATAAAGCAAAAAATTATACACCCTATAGACAGCCAAATCATTTGCCAAGTCATCTTCCGGTAATAATTTAAATTTAATACGCCGTAAAACGTCTGTATTAGTATTATCATAAAACAAATCATTAAAAAACGCATTTAGAGGAAAATGCGAAAATTCTTTAACAGAAATATTTGCACCTGATGATAATATTAAATTTGCAATAACACTTGCCCTGTCATTTGTCTCATCATACTTAAAAACAACATGGGGGAATTCAAACTTAACCTTATTACCGGTTATAATCAAGTCAACAAAAATGAACATAGCCCTTTTTTTGTGCTCAAATATTACCTGCACTTCTCCATCTGTAAAAGATTGCAAACATTCAAAAATCACAAAACAACCTTCCACTAAATAATCATCTGAAGCTAAATTAAAAATTCGATTTCCATTTAAAAACACCAAATCCGGCTTATCCTTCATAAAATGTTCAAAAACAAAATCTCGCTCTATTCTATTCATCGGTGTTTTCAAGAGCCACATCCTCTACAACTTCAAATTCCCAAATTACCCATTTTCCGTCTTCTAATTTCCCCGTAACTGCCAGCAAAAAATACTCACTCGAACTTGAATTAACATTTACCCTGAATTTACAACTTACATTCCCCGCAAAAAATTCAGGTATTGAAAAAAAGACATCTTTAAACGCAGGTTTTTCATTCAGCAAAAAAGCAATTAAATCCGGAAGAAAACTACGCTTGGAAGAGCAAAGACCTGCATCAATATTTTTAGCTTTTATTCCACGCCCCACAGATATAAAAAAATTCAAAACCACTCGGTCAACACCCGAATAATCTAAAACACCGATGCCTTCAAGAAAAGGAAAACTGGATTCCCCTGTCAAAAATTCCGAATATCCAAAAGCCAAACCGTCATTTTCATAGAGTCGATAAGGCATAGCAAGTTGCCGATTCTCTACAACTTCATTATCAGCCCAATCTACAGAATTAAAAACATTAAAAAGCCGCTCACGATCGGTTTCTTCCGCTGACACCGCCAGACAAAAAAACAAAATCGCAGGCAATAAAAGTCTTGTTCGCATCGAAAAAAATATACCACATAATACAAAAAATATCCAGCCTTTATGGAACGCTTAGCTTGAGTAAAACACGTGCAAAGCCAGGTCAAAGCCCAGTCACTCACAAGCAAACACCTAAATTAAAAAAAATAAATCTAAATTTTCACTTCGATACCTTTTCATAATCGCAACATATAATATAATCCGTTTTGACACAAAATTATTTACCATATCTCAAAAAGCCTTAATCATTTTATTCACACGCCGAAATTTATAAGGATATGAATGTATTTGAATTTATTTCCAATATAAAGCTAGTCCCTGTTATTGTAACGGCTGAAGTCGGAAAAATAAAACATGTCGGAGCGGCATTATGTAATGCAGGGCTTCCTTGTGCTGAAATTACTTTTCGCACTGAAGGGGCAGAAAAAATAATAGCCTGTTTAGCTAAGACATATCCTGATATGTTGGTTGGAGCAGGAACTGTTTTGACAGTTGAGCAAGTCAACAGAGCATATGATAACGGTGCTAAATTTATTGTAGCACCGGGATTAAATCCCACACTTGTTGAATACTGCATTAAAAAAGAGATTTGCATTATGCCGGGTATAGCCACACCTACAGAATTAGATTTAGCAATTAGACTGGGATTGAAAGTTGTAAAATTTTTTCCTGCTAACCTGCTTGGAGGCGTACCCATGATAAAAGCCCTATCAGCACCGTTTCAAGGAATAAAATTTTTACCCACAGGCGGTATTTCAAACAAAAATTTACGGGATTATTTATCTTGCAAGCATGTACTTGCCTGTGGCGGGAGTTGGATAGTAAAAAAAGACTTAATTAAATCATCAAATTTTGAAAAAATATCCGAGCTTGCAAGTGAAGCCATCAATATAACAAAGGAATTTATATAATGAATAAACCGAAGGGCAAAACATGCGAAAAACACATTAATAATTTTAAGCGAACAAAAGATTTTATTCTTTGTATTGACTCAGACGGTTGTGCAATGGACACCATGACCGTTAAGCACAGTAAATGTTTCGCTCCATGTTTTGTCAATCAATTTGGTTTGCAAGAAAATGAAAAATATATTTTAAAACGCTGGAGCGAAATAAATTTGTTTAGCAGGCATCGCGGAATAAACCGTTTTAAAGGAGCTGCAATTATACTATCGGATATTGAAGAATATACCTGCGGTAGAATAAAAATAGAAGGGCTATCAGACTATATTAATTGGATAAAAAACACAAAGCAGTACTCAAATGAAGCTTTAAAACAATACAGCTTAGTTTCCAAAAATCCGCTTGCAAACAAAATTTTACAATGGTCATATAATGTTAATGAAGCTATTTTGAATTTAAGCTTAAGTGAAAAACCTGCTTTTAAGGGGGTTAAAGATGCTTTAAAATTTGCTTCAGTTTCGGCAGATATTGCTGTTGTTTCTTCTGCAAATAAAAGTGCAATTTTAAGCGAATGGAAAAACACAAAACTATTAAATTATCCGTCTTTGGTCTTTGCCCAAGAAGACGGAACAAAAACAGAATGCCTTAAAAAATTGATTGCGTTAGATTATATACCTTCCAAAACAATGATGATTGGTGATTCTCTGTCTGACCTTAAAGCCGCCGAAGATACGGGAGTTTTGTTTTATCCTATCATTCCGGGAAATGAGGAAAATTCCTGGAAAGAATTATTAAACATATTTTTGCCTGATTTTTTTGCAGGAAACTACACCGACAGTACAAAAAAAGCTCTTATTGTTAAAATGAAAAATATTCTGGCATAATACAGCGGGAAATATAAAGAACACCGGAGTGAAAAGCAGTACGCTTAACCTGATTTTGGCGACCGAAGTCTATCCTTTTAGTCGATTATATTTTTAAGAAAAGAAGGCTCATTCTGAGACTTTGTTTATATATTTCTGAAAAGACTAAAAGATTATGCGAGGGAGCGGGGTTATACAAAAAAATATTTTGTTTTTTTGTAACCTTTTAAATGCTTTATTTGTTTGTTTATAGCTATTTTACCGGTTTCGGAGGTCTCATGGGAAGAAAAAAGCACAAATTTGCTTTTAAGTTAGTTTTGTTTCTGTTGGTTTTGGTTATAAGTGCATGCGGTTTAATATGGTTGAAATTACAACCGGTCAATAAAAATGATACTCAAAGGCATATTTTCTCCATAGAGAGGGGGACATCGACAAAGTTTATTTTGGATAATCTAAAAAACGAAGGATTTATTCATTCAACGGAGTTGGCGTATATATATGTCCGCCAGACAAAATTGGGCATAAAAGCCGGTACATACAGGCTTTCAAAGTCAATGACAATGCAAGAGATACTAAAAGAGCTGACAAAGGGAACTCAAGAACTTGTGAAGATAACAATTCCTGAAGGTATGACGTTAAGTAAAACGGCTGAACTTTTAGACAATGCAAAAATTATTTCAAAAGACGATTTTTTAAGATTGACAAGATCACCTGAAATACTCGGGTATTATAATATACAATCCGCTACCTGTGAGGGTTTTTTGTTTCCCGACACTTATTTTTTTGGAAAAGAAGAATCAGCTGAAAATGTTGTAAAAACCATTTTGGATAATTTCTTTGAAAAGACTTCCGAAATACCTAATTTTCCAAAAAATCCTTTGGATATTTTTAAGGCTGTAACACTGGCAAGCATAGTTGAAAGAGAATATCGCATTGTAGAAGAGGCTCCAAAAATTGCAGGCGTGTTCCACAATCGTTTAAAAATCAATATGGGATTGCAATCATGTGCTACGGTAGAATACATTATCACGGAAATTTTTAAAAAGCCCCACCCCAATAGGCTTTTCAATATTGATTTGGAAATTGACAATCCGTATAACACTTATATGTATTCAGGTCTACCGCCTGCACCTATTTCCAATCCCGGATTGGTGTCCCTTCAGGCTACTGTTAATCCTCAAACGCATGACTATCTTTATTTCAGGCTCATAAATGTTGAAACGGGCAAGCATGCTTTTTCCAAAACACTGAGCGAGCATAATAATGCAGGTGGTGATCTTATCTTAAAAAAATCAGCAGGAAATTAGAGATGCCAAAAATAAGTACCGATACAATCAATGCGGTAAATAATGTTACAGATATGGTTTCTCTCGTTGAAAACTATACTCATCTGGAAAAGCGAGGGTATACTTGGTGGGGGTGTTGTCCGTTTCATAATGAAAAGACTCCGTCTTTCCAGGTTCAACCCGATAAAAAACTCTTTCACTGTTTTGGTTGTAATAAAGGTGGTGGGCTTTTAAAATTCCTGATGGAAATAGAGCATATTTCATTCACCGAAGCCGTAACAAGGTTAGCCGATAAATCCGGTATTCCTGTCGTGTATGATGGCGGAAATTACAAACCATCAAGTGAGGATAAATTAAAAAAAGATATTTTGGATTTATACGATAAGGTTACAAAAAGTCTGCATCATATTCTTATAAACACAAAAACGGGGAAAAAAGCCTTAGACTATTTAACCTCACGCAATGTAAGCCCCGAAATTATAGAAGAATTCAAATTGGGGTTTGCACCCGAAAACCGAAAATGGCTTTTTGAATTTCTAAAAGAAAAAGGGTTTAATAAGGAATTTTTAAGCAAAACAGGGCTTTTTTCAAAAAAATATCCTGAAATAGCTTTTTTTTCTAACAGGGTTATGTTTCCTATCTCAAACAGACACGGACAGATAATTGCTTTTGGAGGAAGAACTCTTTCCAATGACGAAAAAAAACCTAAGTATTTAAACTCATCGGATATGCCTCAATACCGAAAAAAAGAAAGTCTGTTTGGCTTTAATATAGCAATACAGGAAATTAGAAAATCAAAAGCGGCTCTAATCTGTGAAGGGTATATGGATGTTCTGGCTTTTCATCAAGCAGGAATAAAAATAGCTGTGGCACCACTTGGTACTGCTCTAACCGGTGAGCAAATTAAGATGATAAGACCGTTTGCCGACATTGTTTATTTAGCATTTGATTCTGATACGGCAGGACAAAACGCAAGCTATAAGGCAATTAATATCTGTGCCAAATTGGGCATACAAACAAAAATAGTCAGTATAAAAAACGGGAAAGATCCGGCTGATATTTTGTTAAAAGATGGAGCTGAAGGCTTGATTTTTATATTTAAAAATGCTATAATCACGGCGGATTATCTTATTCAAATTGCCTTAACAAGGTTTGGCTCTACTCCTGACGGAAAATTAAGGGCGTGCAGATTTTTGTTTCCTTATCTCGAAGCTTTGGATTCGGATATAAAACGAGAGTCGACAATAGCTCAGATTTCCGCTACTGTGGGTATTAGTCAAAGTGCTCTGTACTCTGATTACAAAAACAGAGTCAAGCAGACTTGGAATGCAATAGTTCAAGATAAAGACATAACCGACAAAATTGATTACAACGCTGAAATGAGGGCTGTGCTGGCTGTAGTGGCAAATACGGATTTATTTAAGATGATGCGCTCTGAATTAACTGCAGATGATTTTGAAAATCTTCATGCACGCGAGCTTTTTATTATTTTGGAGGAGTGTTATCGAGATGATGCACTTATCTGTGAAAATATATTGGCGAAATGTCAAAATGATAGTTTGCGAAATGCTATTACAAAAACGGTTACCAAGGGAGAGTTTACAATGAAGGCTAAAGAAATTGTAAGCGATGGCATTAACTATGTAAAATCTAATATATTACAAAAAAAGAGAGAAAATTTGTTAGGTAAATTAAGATTATTGAATGTAACCGGAAATGTTGAAGACAGCAATCTTGCCGATGAACTTATGTTAGAAATTAGAAATATTGACAACCAAATTATAAAATTTAAGGGTAGAACAGTATGACAAATATTGCGATTGATAATGCAATTGCTCGTTTACTTGTATATGCAGGCAAGGATAAAATGATAACTTGGGACGAATTTGCCGATTTGATTCCAACACATATTTTTACTACAGATGAGCTTACTACAGTATTAGATATGCTTGAAATGGAAAACATTCAATTTGTTGAAGATTCACTTGACTATGATGTTTCCAACAGCAGAATTAAAAATGTAAATGATTACTTAGAATCACATAAACCATCGCAGAAAGAAAATAATGATACAACAGACTCAAAGACCACGGAAGAAAGACGCGTTGTTAAAACAGCGAAAAATGTTAGTATCGATGATCCTATTAAGTTGTATCTCCGTGAAATAGGAAAAGAGGAGCTGCTGACTGCAGAGCAGGAAGTTGAGCTTTCAAAGCAAATCGAAAATGGACAGAATATCATCAAAGAAGTTGTAAAAAATTCAGGGATTGTAATAATTGAATTCTTCACTTTAAGCCAAAAAGCCTTTAGTAGAACAGATCCGGCGGAAAGTAATAAAACAAGAAAAGAGCTTAATGATGAAATGGCTGAAAAAAAGCGCTTAAAACAAGCATACGGAGAACAGTTAAAGCAATTGTATCCTGATATGAAAAATTATCTGTCATTAAAAAAGCAATTTTATGACAGAGAGAATATTGAAAGCTTTCTGAGTGAACCCAAGATTAAAACACTCAGAAAAAAACTCTTAAACAATTTGGCCAAAATAGAGCTGCAACCTGAAGAAATTGAATTGTGGTCTAATAAATTCATTGATTCTGCCAAGCTGATTGAAGAGTATAGAAATAAGCAAGAAAGGCAGGAAAGGTTGCTCGGTATAAAAGATTATGCGGATTTACGCAAATTAGGTAAGCATTTAGCTATACCGAGAGAGAGAGAAAAACTGGAAAAAAGATTATACATGAGCGCCAGTGAAATCAGAGAAAGCTATACACAAATTCAGTCGTACATCAGAGAAATAAGAAAAATAGAGTATTATTTTGAATCGGATGTGGACGGTATAATCAGTTTATGCGAAGAAATACAACGCGGACATAAGATGTTAAAAAAAGCTAAAGATCAACTGATAAATGCTAATTTGAGATTAGTTGTCTCTTTGGCAAAAAAATATGTAAATCGTGGATTGCAGCTTTTTGATTTGGTGCAGGAAGGGAATATAGGTTTAATCAAGGCTATTGAAAAATTTGAATACAGAAAAGGATTCAAATTTTCAACTTATGCTACATGGTGGATTCGTCAGGCTATTACCCGCTCAATTTCAGATCAAGCCAGAACAATTCGTGTTCCCGTTCACATGATAGAGCAGATTAACAAAGTTTCGCGAGAATCCCGTCAGATGATGCAAAAACTGGGGAGGGAGCCTACAAACGAAGAAATCGCTACACAATTGGGTTGGACTGTTGATAAAGTAAAACTGGTGAAAAATGTAGCTCGTGATCCAATATCACTTGAAACACCCATAAACGAAGAAGAAGATTCGTTCTTGGGTGATTACATAGAAGATAAAAGTGCTGAAGATCCGTACAGCAAAACGGAGCACCGTTTATTGCAAGAACAACTGGAAACAGTGTTGGCAACTTTACCTGCAAGAGAACAAGATGTCTTAAAAATGCGTTTTGGGCTGGATGGGGGATATCAGCTGACTCTGGAAGAAGTTGGTTTGTATTTTGATGTTACTCGAGAAAGAATAAGACAAATTGAAGCAAAAGCTCTTAGAAGATTGAGACATCCAAAAAGAAGTATAAAACTTAAAGACCATCTAAATAGCTAAGGAGAGAATTATGGTTATGAATGAATTATTTGAAAAACTTAGAATACTGCAAGATGTACTGTCAAGAAAAAATGAAGTAGAAAATCAAATTACGGAAGTACCAAAGCAGCTGAGCAATCAGGAAGAACTACTGTCAAAACGAAAAACCAGTTATGTAGAAAAAAACAGCAAATATGAAGATATGCGTGGAAATATTAACCGCTTAAAAGCAGATTTATTTGAAATTGAAAGCAAAAGAGAAAATGCAGAAAAAGGCATGGATAGTGTTGATACGCAACGAGAGTATGAAATTCTTGAAAAGGAAATAAATGATGCGATTGCAGAAGAAAACAATGTCCGAAAACAAATTCAAAAACAGATGGATGATTTTAAGGCACTTGATGACGAAATAAAACGAGAGGAAGACTTTATCGCTCAAAGTGAAAATGATTTGTTGGAAAGTAAGAAAAAAACAAATAAAGAGATAGATAACCTTAAATCCGAATTAAAAGAGCTGGAAGCTGAAGAATTAAAAATTTCGGAAGGACTTCAAGATGAAACCCTTTTTAAATTTGAGCGTATTATAAAAAACAAGCAAGGTAAGGGAATCGTTTCGGTAAAAGGCAATGTCTGTACGGGTTGTCATATGATTCTGCCTGCACAGTTTGCAAATGAAGTTCAAAACGGTACTGATTTAAAATACTGCCCGTATTGCAGTAGGGTGTTGTTTTATGAGCAACATGAAATTTCAGATGAAGAAAATGAAGCAGCATTTGATGACGCAAATATAGGAGGTTTAGTAGACTTAGATATTTCTAATTAACAGGTTAAAATAAGGGGGCTGAGGGAGTCGCTGTTTAAATTATTTATGCAGAGGAAAGTCCGGGCTTCGTCGGAAAAATGCCGGTTAATAACCGGGGAATAAAAAGTAGTATTTTTATTTACAGCTTAGCGCAACAGAAAATAAACCGCCATTCAGTGGTAAGGGTGAAATGGTAGGGGTAAGAGCCCACCGCATTTTAGGTAACTAAAATGGCAGTGTAAGCCTCATTTGAAGCAAGACCGAGCAGTAAAGAATATCCGATTCTATAATTTACGGGTTGGTCGCAATAGATTTACCGGGAAACGGGTAAACAAGATAGATGGCTCCGGTATAAAATACAGAACCCGGCTTATCAGTCTCCTTTTTATATTTTACAATGCCGGAAAGCATTAGGCTTTTAACCAGCCGGTAAAGCTATTGCTTTTATGTTATAATCGTTGCCGAGCGAAAACGATTGTAACGATTTGAGCCGAGCTTTTGCAAAAGTCGGCTCAAAGATCCATTTTGCACACTATTTGTGTGCAAAATTAGCCGTAGCGAAAGCGAAGTCGTGGAATGAGTGTTTTTTGAATTGCGTAAAACAGGCAAACCGGTTACTGTAATTAAAAATCGCAATTCAAAAATTCGCCATAATGAATTTGATTTTTACAGGAATATTTTAGTTTAAGGACAGCCATTATGAAACGAAAAAATATTTTTTTTAAAAACAGTAAACACGCTTTTAGAATTTCGTTAATCATTTTTATATTCACTGTTTTAGTTTTGAGTGTTTTTCTTTTTTTGAGATACCGAAAAAAACATTCAAGTTTACCTTCCCCAAATGAGATTGCCGATATGTGGAATGAACAAAGGTACGCAGATGTTTATGATGCGTCCGCACAAATTTTGGCTAAAGAGCCTTTGAATGCGGAAATTCTGGCAATACACGGGTTTTCATCTTATTATCTTTTTTCAGAGGAAACCGATAAGTCTTTGGGTTATACATATCTTTCGGATTGTATTGCCTCTTTGCGGAAGGCTTTGATTTATGTGCCGGAAAAAGAAAAACAAAGAATATCATATATACTTGGAAAAGCATATTACCACAAGGGGTATTTTTATTCTAACCTTGCATTAAAATATCTTGATATAGCATATGAGGGCGATGAAAAATTTGATGACTTGCCCGAATTTAGAGGCATGTCAGCATCATTGTTAAAATTACCTCAAAAGGCTATATCAGCTTTTACGGAAGCCCTGGAGGATAACCCATCGGATTTGGTTTTGTTTGCATTAGCTCAAAACTACTTGGCAATTAACGATACTAGCAATGCAAAGATGTATTTATCGGAAACGATAAAGAAGACAGAGGATATTTTACTTGAAATTGATGCAAGATATTTATTGGGTACTATTTTCATAGATGAAGGCGATATAAAAAAAGCCGAGCAGGAGTATTTAGCAATACTTGACAAAAATGCTAATTCCGCAAATGCATACTATGGATTAGGTTTGATATATGAAATCAAAGGGGATTTAGTAAAAGCAAGAGCCAAATGGAGAAAGGCTTTAAAAATTGATCCTCTGCATGCAGATACACGAATGAAATTAAAGCTATAATGATCTAAAATAGGGGGCAAAATGGGCTTTTTTAGTAAATTTTCAACTGATATTGGAATTGATTTGGGAACGTGTAATACGCTTATATACGTTCATGGAAAAGGAATTGTGGTAAATGAGCCTTCGGTTGTTGCAGTGGAAAAAGGCACAAACAGGGTTGTGGCCGTTGGTGAAGATGCAAAACGAATGCTATGGAAAACACCCGGAAATATTATGGCGATACGCCCTTTAAAAGACGGTGTCATCGCAGACATGGAAACAACCGAAAAAATGATTCGCTACTTTATATCCAAAATATTACCCAGACACAGGTTAATAAAACCTAGAATGGTTATAGGTATTCCCAGTTGTATAACAGATGTTGAAAGACGAGCCGTAAATGACAGTGCATTAAAAGCCGGTGCAGGTGCTGTTGAAGTTATTGAAGAGTCAAAAGCGGCTGCAATAGGAGCGAATATTCCTATCCACGAGCCGGCAGGAAATATGATTTGCGATATAGGTGGAGGTACGACAGAAGTTTCTGTTATTTCACTCGGTGATATGGTTGTAACAAATGCTATAAGAGTTGGTGGTGATGAGTTTGACCAAGCTATAGTTAAACATGTTCGCTCGGTTGATAATTTAATCATAGGTGAACAGATGGCTGAAAGAGTGAAGATAAGTATAGGTAATGCGGCTCCTGAAAAGAATATTGAAAAGGTGGAAATAAAAGGAACAGATGCTATTACAGGTCTGCCTCGCAGATTAGAAATTGACTCGGTAGAAGTTCGTGAAGCTCTAAAAGAGCCTGTAAATCAAATTGTTGAAGAAATAAAAAGAACATTGGCACAAACACCACCTGAGCTGACTGCGGATATTGTTGAGCGCGGTATAGTTATGACAGGAGGGGGGGCTTTATTAAAAGGTTTACAAACACTTATTTCACAAGAAACTAGAGTTCCTGTAATATTAGCGGAAAAACCTCTTGAATGTGTGGCTATAGGGGCAGGACAGTATTATGATGTAAACAAACGAATGAATATCAGTAGAAGTCTGTACGATAGTTTGAACAATTAGTATATGAAAAAGCCGAGTTTAAAATTCAAACTTGATGTTTTCCTCTTAATTATATTTCTCTTGATTTCCTCAGGATTAATGTTTTTTTCCGGCGGTGGATTTTTTTTGAATTTTAAGAGAGTCGGGTTTTCGTTCATATCGGAAACCGAATCAGCTGTTTACTCTGCTTCGTCATTCATTGGTGAAACAATAGCATCAGTTAGAGAGCTTGCAGAAATAAAACAAAAATACAAAGAAGCTGTGCAGAAACTTGCTGATTATGAATTAATTCAGAGAAATAATGCAAATATGCTAAAAGAAAATAAGCAGCTGAAATCATTGCTCGGATTTTCAAAGCAAATATCAATTAAAAACATACCTGCAGAAATTATTGGATTTGACCCAAATCATCTGTACTCGGGAATACTGGTCAACAGAGGGATAAAACAGGGAGTTAGAAAAAATATGCCCGTAGTCGCTTTTCAAAATTCAGACATGGGTTTAGTAGGAAAAGTAGTTGAAGTCAGTCGTAACACATCACTAATAATTCCAATATATGACTACCAATGCTCTGTGGCCGGTAAGATTGAATTAAGCCGTCATAAAGGTATTGTTACAGGTGCAGGCAGAGACGACAAGCCACTGACAATGAAATACATAAAAAAGCGAGCCCAAAGTGAAATAAAAATTGGCGATAAGATTGTAACATCAGGATTTGATGACAGTTCTATTTTTCCAAAAAATATTTCAATCGGAACTATAGCAAAAATAATCATACGCAACTATGAAACATCTTTAGAGCTCAAAGTAGACCCTGTTATCGATTTTTCTAAACTGGAGTATGTTTTTATACTGGATACTACCAATACAGGACAGACAGAATGAAAAAGGTTATTTTTTGGACATCACTTATTGCATTATTCTTTTGCTTATTTGAAACAGCTATATTGTCTCACATACAGATTTTTACTGCGTGGCCTGAATTTATACTGATATTAGTTATATACATTGCAATCCACAATGGCACGGCTATTGGTACAAGTTGCGGTTTTATATCGGGTCTATTGCTGGATTTAATGTCCCTTTCGCCTATTGGCTTGCATTCTTTTTTATTCACTTTAATTGGATATATTATAGGTATACTACACAGGAAATATAACTTAAATAAAATTATTATACCGGCTACCCTAACTTTAATATCAATTGGATTGAAGGTGTTAATCGTATTTGTACTCTCAATTTTTGGCAAAAATATAATTATATATGATATTTCAAAATGGCAATTTTGGATGCAAACAGGGGTAACAGTAATATTTGCACCTATAGAATTCGCTATATTAAATTTATTTTTAACAGCCTTAAAAGCAGAGGAATTTTAATTATGTTTGATCCTAAAATTGATGCAAACAGGCGACTTAAAATTTTCAACAAAATATTAATTGTAATTATGTTGCTGTTTACAGCAAGATTGTTTTCCATACAAATTTTGCAAGGTGAACAATTTCAAAGTCAAACCGAAAACAATTCTCAGCAGGTAAAAATTATTCCGGCACAAAGAGGCGAGATATTCGACAGGCATTATGATTTACCAATGGTATTTAATATAGATTCCTTCGCAGTAAATATTACCCCAGGTGAAATAGAAAAAAAAGAATTCCCAACAGTAATAGCAAGGCTCGCAAATATTTTACAAATACCTTTACATGATATTGAAAAAAAATTACCTGCAAAAATACGAAAATCGTTTAGAATTATAGAAGTAAAATCAAGCGTACCATACGAAACAATAGTTAAAATAGCAGAAAATATTGACAGCCTGCCCGGTGTTTCTTGGCGCTCAAAACCCATCAGAAGCTATGTAGAAACAGGATCGTTTGCACATATTATAGGCTATGTCGGCGACATTACAAGTGACGAGCTAAAAAGCTACTACAATAAAGGATATACCTCTAATAGCATAATCGGAAAAATAGGAATAGAAAAACAATACGATGAAATACTAAAAGGAAAAACCGGTAAAGAGTTTAGAACTGTCGATGTAAAAGGAAAGCGCATAGATGATACCGTAAAAATTATACCGGCAGAACCGGGTAAAGACCTTATACTGACAATCGACAGAAATATTCAAAAACTAGCAGAAAAAGCCTTGGGACCTAGAATAGGGGCAGCCGTTGTTTTAAAGCCCTCCAACGGAGAAGTCTTGGCACTTGTTTCATATCCCGCATATAACCAAAATATTTTTGTGCAAGAAAAGCTATCCCAACAATATGTCAAGCTAATAAAAGATAAAACAAATCCTCTTCTAAACAGATCCATTGCCGCAAAATACCCGCCGGCATCTACATTTAAGGTTATAATGACTGCGGCAATATTAAACGAGAAGGCTTTCCCTGCTGAAAAAAAGGTGCATTGCCCCGGTGAAATAACATACGGTAGAAGGACCTTTAGATGCCATATACGAAAGCCCGGACACGGGTACTTAAATCTTGAACAAGCCCTTGCAAAATCATGTGATATATACTTTTGGAATGTTTGCCGTGATTATCTTGGCATAGAAAAAATAATCGAATACGCGGAAATGTTCGGACTCGGACAATCTGCCCAAATTGATTTACCCACACAATCAAAAGGTAGAGTTCCTAATCCTGTATGGAAAGAGCGTAAATTTCATGAAAAGTGGCTTGCAGGTGATACAATGAATATGTCAATTGGACAGGGATTTACCGAAGTTTCACCGCTGCAAGTAGCGAATATGGTGGCAATGGTTGTAAACGATGGTATTATATATAAACCACATGTCTTAAAAGAAATCATTGACCCCGACACCGGCGAAATTATCGAAACAATTAAGCCGGAAGTACTTCACAAAGCCGATATACCGGCATCGGTATTCGCTAAAACCCGTCAAGCTATGTATGCGGTTACTACACAAGGAGAGGCAAGATACCCTATGAACAATCCGTATATAAAACTTGCCGGAAAAACAGGAACCGCAGAAATTGGAAGAAATCAAGACAGATGGCACTCATGGATGGTAGCCTACGGTCCTTATGGGGCAAAACCTGAAGATACAATCGTGGTCGCTGTAATCGTAGAAGCCGTAAACGAATGGGAATGGTGGGCACCGTACTGTGCAAACATTATTTTACAGGGAGCGTTAAAAAACCAGACCTTTGATGAAGCAGTAACTGCATTGGGCTTTGACAACCTAAAACAAATAAGAAGAATTAGAGAGCAAAATGAATAGAAACATAAACAACTTTGATTATATATTATTTTTAACAACATTACTCCTGAGTATTATTGGTATTATGTTTATATATTCATCAGGTATAAATTCGGAAGGAATTCTTACTTCAAATGAATACAAAAAACAAATTGTATGGGCATCTGTCGGTCTAATACTTTTGGTAATCGTTGCATTGTATGACTATCAAAAAATAAAAGACAGAACATTACTGATTTATATTGGCGGTATCGGACTGTTACTATACACGGTTTTTTTCGGAAAATATTCACACGGCGCAAGAAGTTGGATAGGAATAGGCGACTTAGGAATACAACCTTCTGAATTCGTAAAAATAGTTTATATACTATACATGGCCTTTTACTTAGATCGCTCCCAAAATGAAACTCCCTTCAAGCGATTTGTTAAAGCCGGAATTATTTCTTTAATACCGACACTGTTAATTTTAGCGCAACCTGATATGGGGACTGCAACAGTATACATACCTATTTTTCTTGTTATGTCATTTCTCGCCGGCATTCCCGTAAAATACATTGCCTTTGTAATTTTAGCTTTACTGGGTACCCTACTTTGCATTTTATTTCCAATGTGGGAATCTTTAATTGCACACAGAACATCAATTATCTCAAAAATTTTTACCAACACAAGCTATAGTTTAATACTGTTTATAACTTTTTTCTCCGCAACAGCAGTTTCAATTCTTGGCTATTACCTGTTCAAAAAAAAATATTACTATTGGCTCTCATATACCATGTCGATAATTGCCACTTCAATAGGAGCAAGCATCGCCGGCTTAAAAGTCCTTAAAGAATATCAGATGATGCGACTGATTGTATTCTTAAACCCTGAAGTAGATGCACTCGGATCCGGTTGGAACATTACACAGTCAATTCTGGCAATCGGCTCCGGCGGACTAAAAGGTCGAGGCTTCTTGGGCGGAACCCAGAGCCACTATAAATTTTTACCCGAACAAAGCACCGACTTCATATTCAGCATACTTTCAGAAGAATGGGGCTTTATAGGCGGCCTTGCTGTCTTCGGATTTTACGCCCTCATATTCTTTCGCATAATAGCAATATTAAAACACACCGAAGACATGTACGGCAAACTAATTTGTATAGGCATTCTAACAATGTTCTTTTTTCATTTTGTTGTAAATGTAGGTATGGTAATGGGAATAATGCCGGTAATGGGTATCCCTCTTTTACTTCTATCCTACGGCGGCTCATCTTTATGGACATCAATGATAGCAATCGGAATCTTACTTGGAATAAAATTACGACAAATTTAAAGGGGGAGACTCCCCCTCGCTTGCAAAAAATTGCCATGTAAATTATTAAGCTAAAGTTTCCTCTTCCTAACCGTCAGAGAAAACCTAAAGCCTGAATTTAAACATGGCAATTGTTTTTCCGCTCCCCCCCACACTGTAACACATCGTGCAACATAAACCTTATCGATGCACTAACCGGTTTTAAGGAGGGGTGCTTATTCAGAACACCGGAGAGAATGATAAAAATCACAAAAGTGATTTTTATCAAACAAATCGCTTAACCTGATTTTAACGACCGAAGTCTATC